>JBEIDH010000094.1:0-1566 GCA_040383535.1 Chthonomonas sp. | reverse complement strand
GGGAGGGGTGGAACACTGACTTTTACGTCGGCAATCCGCGAGGGCGCGGTGTGTCGAATCTTCGTCCCGCTGGCCGATCCGCGAATCTGCTGACGGACCGGTTTCGTGTTAAACAGGTAGAAAATGAAATGCTGGTCAGCCAGTTCTAGATCACGAATCCGAACCAAACCGAGTCGCTTGTTGTGAATGTAGAAGCCGCTTCTAGGAATGATTTCGCTACTGACGAGCAATCCTTCCGCCTGCTCAGTCATCTCGAAGATGAGGTCTCCCTCAATCAGAACGTAATCTTCGGGAATCGGCCCGCGATACCATTTCGCTTTGTCTGCGCGTTCCTTGAATCCACCTTCCTCAAGAAAATTGCCGGGAGTCAGTACGACATGTGTGCCAGCACTGCCGAAGTGCTCACCGAGAAAGGCGAAGCCGTGCTTTATCTCAAGGAGTTCGCCCAGTTTGCAGTCTCGCCACTTAACCATCGCTCACCCCTCCAATATTCCTGCCACATTTGCGGCAATGGTTTGCTCAAGCGTCCGCGCTTGGGCCGTTGTTTTTCTCGTCATCGTGTTTCCTCCGGGGGCAATGTGTCCGGATTCCTAAGCGACTTCATGTCTTCAGTTGCCAATAGTCTTTCAACCTTCTTTACATCCTCCGCAGGTGGCAATGACTCCGGACGAATACCTCGCTCCAACAGTGTCCTGCGAACTGCTTGGTTGTTCGTAATATGCTCTTTGGAAATCGCTGACTCGCTGGTCATCCCATGCTCACGAGCATTGAAGATGGTGATCTCGGCAGCAAAGTCCTTGGCCTTGAGAATGATCGACGGCGCAAAGTCAGCTAAACGTCGATTGTCCGGAACCTTCCACTCCGCTTTCATCGCGCGCGTGGTCTTATTGAATAAAGCATGATCACCCTTGCTTCGTATCAACGCAAAATCTTCGTTGCCACCCGTCTGTTCGATCAACTCAGCGCGGCGAGTCTGAACAGCTAAGTAGGTTTGTGCGAATGCGATCTCCGGTTTGCGAGGATCTCCGTTCTGCGCGATCAAGTAACATGCATACCGTGTGAGCATCCAATCATCGATCTCTCGCTGACTCCCTGAGCCAAGATCGACCATTTTCCCGACGTCAGCAAAATGGTCGGCCACTCGATGGCCAGAGACTTCACACGCGGTCTGGGCCTTCCCTAAAACCTTCAAAAAATTGTCCCACTTGGAATAACCAAGCAGATATTGGATGTCCCGAGCCAACCAGTATTCGACTCCCCCTTCGGTTTGCTGAGCGTGAGATTCAAACGTCGCTGTTAGGTTTCTGATCGCTTCTGCGTCCATCAGTCTCGTTCCTCCTAAAGTCCCAAAATCCCCGCCACATTCGCGGCGATGGTTCGCTCGAGCGTCCGCGCCTGGGCATTGAGAGTTTCAAGTTCATCGTTCAGCGCCGCTAGCTGCGTTTTGAAATCCTCGTCGCTGACTTCCTCGCCCGGAGCCACCCCCACATAACGGCCTGGATTGAGCGACCAACCTTGCGCCTCGATCTCCGCAAGCGTCGCTGCTTTGCACAAGCCCGGTACGTC
>JBEIDH010000093.1:0-1624 GCA_040383535.1 Chthonomonas sp. | reverse complement strand
CAATAAGTCACGAAATTGAAAATTGTCGCTGATACATTCCACCCCGATCATAAGGAGGAGTGATTATGCGCTTGATCACAGTCAGTTCCGATGGGAAGGCAAACTTTCCGAAGCTTAACCTGAGCATAGCGAACACCCAAGAGCAAATCAGGGAAGTACAGCGATTGCGATATAAAGTTTTCGTTGAAGCTACCGGCTTACAGGCGCTACAGAATTCCGATGGGCTAGAACGCGACGAATTTGATGAATTCTGTGACCACCTCATCGTACGCGATACCCGAACGGGTGAGGTCGTGGGGACCTACCGGGTCCTCACTCGTCACGGCTTGAAAAAGACCAAAACCTTCTACTCCGAAAAAGAATTTGATCTTGGCAAGCTCTCGCCGATTCGAGACTCTATAATCGAAGCTGGCCGTGCATGCATACATCCCGACTACCGACATGGCGGTGTCATCATGATGCTGTGGTCTGGACTGGCTTCTTGTATGCAGCGAGAACGAGCACAATTCTTGATAGGTTGTGCAAGCGTCAGCCTCGCTGACGGTGGTGGCTCAGTCAACGCGCTTTACAGAAAGCTAGCCAAAGAAAATTTGTGTCCTGAAGAATATCGTGTGTCGCCAAAATTGAAGTACGAGTTGCATGATGGCCCGACGCATGAGGTCTTGCAAGTTCCGCCGCTGATCAAGGGTTATTTAAGGAGCGGTGCTTGGATCTGTAGCGAGCCTGCTTGGGATCCAGATTTTCATACGGCAGATTTGTTTATGATGTTGCCCTTATTCAGATTGGATAGCAGGTACGCACGGCATTATTTGAAGGATGCGCAAACCGCCTGATGTAATTCAGGGCGAGGGAGCGGGGTAGTAGACGCTATTACCAAGATCGTCAGACTAAGCTAACCCCAAAAGCTGGCGACAGTGTTGTCTTAGTTATGAGGCCCCGTGGTGGGGCAGGCTTCATCCGCTCTGACAAATGCGATGTCTGCAAACCCAGCCCGGACCTTCTCTTTCGTGTTGTCCGAGTCCGAGGCGATTGCGAGTAATTTCAGTTTGCCGCCCGTGGTTCCAAAGGACCGTTGCAGGTCGTCAAGGACATTCACTCTCTCGCCTACCCACTTTTCTGAATCTACATTACCGGTTCGGAGAACCACCATCTTCGCCCGAGAGGTATAAGCATTCGGCATCCTTGTGCCGACCGGGTGCATGTTGTCCCAAACATAGTTGATTGCACCATCGGGGACCTGACTGCCAAAAATCCCTCGCACAATGGTGAGCGCAGCTTTATCCGCCAGCGTAAGCGTTTCCTTTGGGAGGGAAAATGCTAAATACACCCGCGCCGCATAATCGTCGCCCTGCCGTTTTGTCATATTGGCTGATTTAACGACACTATCGGTCCGCCAAAGCCAGCAAAGCATTGGCGTTTCATGCAGATCAACGTCTACTAGACGACCTAGAAGGGCCATGCTTGCATCCGCATTTGCTTCGATAGCATTCACCCCATCCCAATGGCGCTGTCGATAGGTAGTGGCCGGAACATGGTTCTCCAGGCGGATGATTTGCCAGGAGGGTGGAATCGACAGTGTTGGAGGAGTTACGGGATCAAAGTTGCTTACAAATACCGCCGCTCT
>JBEIDH010000092.1:0-1731 GCA_040383535.1 Chthonomonas sp. | reverse complement strand
CCATTCGCGGCAAGCATCTCCTGCATGAAGTAAACGGTGCCATATCCGGTCGCTTCGGGGCGGATCAAGCTTCCTCCAAAGGGCAAACCCTTTCCAGTGAGCACACCCGTAAATTCCCGGCTGAGCTTTTTATAAGCTCCAAACAAGTAACCCACTTCCCGTCCACCAACGCCGATATCCCCGGCAGGAACGTCGGTGTCTTGCCCGATATAGCGGAAAAGCTCCGTCATAAACGCCTGACAAAACCGCATGATCTCCCGATCCGACTTACCATGAGGATCAAAATCCGAGCCGCCCTTTCCTCCGCCCATGGGAAGCGTGGTCAGGCTGTTCTTGAAGACTTGCTCAAAGCCCAGGAATTTCAGCACACCTTGAGTCACGGTCGGATGGAATCGCAAGCCGCCTTTATAAGGGCCGATGGCGTTGCTGAATTGCACGCGGTAGCCACGATTCACCTGGATTTGCCCAAGGTCATTTTCCCAAACCACCCGGAACGAAACGATTCGATCGGGCTCAACAATCCGCTCTAGGATGTTCCCATTGAGGTATTTAGGGTGGGCGAGCAGGTACGGATAAACCGAATGGACGACCTCCTCAACTGCCTGGATAAACTCGGGTTCGGCGGGGTTCTTTTTCCGCACTGAATCCAAAAACGGCTCGACTTGGAATGATGATGCCATGGTTCCTCTGAATCCACAACCTGGGAGCCTGCTCTCATTTGCCGATCCTTGGTCAGAGAATACCTGGTTGTGTCCTCTACCAAGAGAGTTAAGACTAGGCTAGAGAGGAACTGATCCAGGGAAAAGCAGTTTCACCTTTTTCCTGGATCATGGCGGCGGCTGAACCGCTAAATTAGAACTGGTGGATCGGGAATCTAGCCGTGAGCTTGTGAACTTCGGCCTTCACCGCCGCCAGAACGTCCGCATCTTCAGGGGACTTCAGAGCCTTGGCGATCAAGGCGGCGATCTCGACCATTTCGGGTTCCTTCATTCCGCGGGTCGTGACGGCTGGCGTTCCTAATCGGATTCCAGAGGTGATAAAAGGCTTGGCAGGATCGTTTGGAATGGAATTCTTATTCGTGGTAATGCTCGCTTCATCGAGGGCGATTTGGGCGACCTTTCCGGTGATGCCATAAGGACGCAAATCCACGAGCATCAGGTGCGAATCTGTCCCACCGGAAACAATCCGGAAGCCTTGCTCGATCATCGCATTGGCGAGAGCGTTGGCATTCTTCTTGATCTGCGCCTGATATTCCTTGAACTCTGGGCGGAGAGCTTCTCCAAAACAAACAGCCTTGGCAGCGATCACGTGCATCAAAGGTCCGCCTTGGATTCCTGGGAAGATGCTCATGTTAATCGGCTTGCTGAGTTCTTCGTTGTTCCAGAGAATCATGCCGCCGCGAGGACCACGAATGGATTTGTGGGTCGTACTCGTGACAACATCGCAATGAGGAATCGGAGTCGGATATTGCCCACCCGCAATCAGGCCAGAATAGTGCGCCATATCGCACATGTGCATCGCGCCAACGCTGTCTGCAATCTCGCGAATCTTGGCAAAATCAAAGGTCCGAGGGTAAGCCGTCGCGCCGCTGACAATGATCTTTGGCTTGCTTTCTTGCGCGACCTTATACATCTCGTCGTAATCAATGTATTCGGTTTCGGCATTCACGCCGTAGGGGGCAATATTGTAAAGATGCCCCGAAAAATTGACCGGCGAGCCATGAGTCAGGTG
>JBEIDH010000091.1:0-1737 GCA_040383535.1 Chthonomonas sp. | reverse complement strand
GTGTCAACCATGCGCTGGAAGTTAGCAAGATAGGTTTTTTCGTCAGCCTTCGAAGGGATCTTCACGCTAAGAGCAAGAGCCGACTTATCGGGAGCTTGGATGAGGGTGTAGTAACGATCTTTCCAGCCATCTTGCTCCTTCATTTCAAAGCTGATACAAGGATAACCGTTTTTCGTTTTGCCTTCGCGGTATGGCGTTGCTTCGGCCCTCTTTTCGCGATTGATAAAGAACAGACTCGTTTGATATAGGTCGTCCCATGTTGAGTTTGAGGCATTTGCGGTCATGGCCGTCATCTTGCCTTCTCCTTTAGCGGGCTTGATATCCCGGGATCCCCATGGAGTTTCCTTGCCGGCCTTCCATTCCTTTGGAATTTCGAAAGAATAAGTCGGAGCCTCGAAAAGGATAAAGTCAGAATCCTTTGGGGCTGGAGTGGCGGCGGTTTGGCTCATGATGGTCATTGCGACAATGCTTGCGAGTGTCATGAGATTTTCTACGCTGCCGCAAAAGATTCGTCGCGCATGACCCTACCGGTTCGTGGGAATCCTCTCTCCATGCTTGACCGTACCTATTCTAGTCATGCCAGTTTGTACAGGTCTTAGCGGGAACGAAATTTATTGCCTCCATAAAAAGGGCCTGGAACCAGGGGAGCTGGTCATTGGAAATAGCGTGTGGAGCATTGGTTTTGGCGGCGCTCTTTCGGCAGGGTTCAAGACTCTAGCGGGTGGTGAAGTTCACGAAGTTACGCAGATTATTCACGACGGCCGTCAAGCAAGCTTTGAACGCATGTGCGCTTGGACCGATCTTCGTGGTGCAGTGGGGATTACCGGGATTACGAGCGAGCTGATTCAACATGGCATTGGCGTTGAATTCTTGAGCATCGGCTCTTGCGTTCATCGCCAAGGTTTTAATGCGAAAGGCTTGGAATTTAGTTCAAACAGCGACGGTCAAGCCCTGTATTGCCAATTGGACGCTGGTTTTACACCCCTTCACTTTGTGTTCGGAAACGTCGCCTATAGTATTGGGATCGGCGGCGGCATCGCCGGAGCATTCCGAAGTCTTGCCCGCGGGGAAGTCAAGCAATACAGCGATATCTTTAACACCACTCGTCACATGGCGATTGAAAGAATCAAGCAAGATGCCAAAAAATATCGCGCCAATTGTGTGCTGGGTATCAACACCACGATTGTGCCTTTCTCCGGAATGCAAGAAATGCTGATGATTGGCACCGCCAGCCGCCATCCACTCTATGATGTTTCGTTTGATGACTCTCCCGCGACCAGCGATCTCACCAACGAAGAGATGTGGAACCTTGTTCATTTGGGATATATGCCCATTGAGCTGGTTTTGGGTGTGAGTGTGTATTCGCTCGGGATCGTGGGCGGGCTCTCGACGTTCTTCAAATCCTTCCAAAGAGGAGAATTGGATCAGGTTACTAAGCTCATTTACGAAGCCCGCGAAAATGCCTTGCACCATATTCAACAGGATGCGATACGAGTTGGTGCGGACGACGTCGTCGGGATCAAAACGTATGTGTACGAGCTCGGCGGCGGGGTGATTGAGTTCATGGCAATCGGCACCGCCGTGAAAAAAATCCCTGGCGCAAAAACGATCAGCGATCAGCTTCCTCCGCAAGCGATTATCCGCGATCAGGACACGTTCATCAACACCGCCGAGAAGAGCAAAGCCCTCAACCTAAACGATCGCCGTGGAACGAATTCAGACTAGTTATCTCCCGAT
>JBEIDH010000090.1:0-2027 GCA_040383535.1 Chthonomonas sp. | reverse complement strand
GACACCGGTTGGTTTGGAAAAAGCCTGGAGCCGCTGCGGGCCGCCTATCCCTTTGAACTCACCGACCAGAATGGCACCGCCTTCCGTTTGGAGGATCAGCGTGGGAGCCTGACTTTGCTGAATTTTGGTTTCACCTGCTGCCCGAATATCTGCCCGTCCTCGCTGGCGAATCTCGCTGCAGCCCGCCGCGCCCTGCCCGAAGAGGTAAGGGATCGGGTGCGCGTCGTTTTTGTGAGTGTGGATAAGCGCGATGACATATCAGACCTAAAAAAATATATGCCGATGTTTGATGAAAAATTCACCGGTCTAACTGGCTCGCCGGAAGCGATCGGCAACACCGCGCGGGCCTATGGTGCATTTTATCGCAAGGATCCCAAAGGGCCCCAGAGCGAGGAGGACTACTTGATTGATCACTCAACAAGCACATATCTGATTGATCCTAAGGGAAATTTGCGTCTGGTTTATAAAATAGATCAACTTGCGAATGCGGAGGCCATGGCGGGGGATATCCGCCGCGTGTTGGGTTTGCCGCAGGGGAAGGATTGACCACAGAGGACACAGAGTTCACAGAGGAGGAAATGCAGAGAACGATTCCTTTACAAATTCTCTTGGATACGGGGGGTGCATGGAAATCTTGGCTCTCATCCAGCGTGGGAATTTGTTGTGCGATGGCTCTCTCCGCTTGTGGTCCGGCGGCGGATTCAAGCGTCGATACGACACCGCTGAGCGGTCGGGATATTTACCTGACGCGCTGCACGGCATGTCATCAGGTCGATGGCGGGGGAATTCCTGGAAATTGCCCGCCTTTTCAAGGGTCGCCGCGTCTTGCCGGGCCTTCGGAGGAATTGATTCGGCTGCTGCTGCTTGGCCAGCGTGGACCGTTGGAGCGCGATGGAAAAATCTACAAGGGCATCATGCCTTCGTGGCGCGCGGATTTGACCGATGAACAAACGGCAGAGGTGTTGAATTACATCCTCACGACCTGGAGTCCGGACTCTCCCCGAGTCTCTGCGGAGGATGTCGCCAAGCAACGCGCCGAAACGGCCAATTCCAAATTGCTCCCAGCAGCGCAATAAAAAACCCCTTCCGGCATAACCGGAAGGGGTTTTCGTTGAATTTATCTTAAGCGATCTTAGAACGCGAAGGTGACTTTGCCGCCGCCCCAGAAGGTGTTGGGCTCAGTAGTAGCATAGAGACCATTAAGATCTTCAAATGCATAGCTGTATGCGACATAGCCAGATATGGTAATGATCTCATTGACTTTCCAAGGCATGGCAACACCGAATTCAAGGTTATTAGCACCATCGAAGGGTTGGAAATCACCTTGCAAGTTGTAGTCAAAGTTCAAGCCAAATGCAACCCAAGGATCGATGGAAAGAACATCCTTGATCACAGGAACACTTCCGTTGACACGGAGGTCGAGATAGCTACTAGCTGTGTTGACAATGCCATTGTCGGCACCGGTATCGTTATCAGGACCAAGGTTGAAGTAGTAGGTCGCCGCAGGAGTGAGCGTCATGAAGCCGAGGTCGATTGCATATGCTACTTTCGCGTTCAGCTCGTTGGCGAAGTCTTGAGCGCCTGGAGGATAGGCATAGTAGAATGTGTATCCAAGACCAACCGCCAAATCTCCGAAGCTGTGGAGATAATTGAGGTAGGCGTCGAATTCACGATAGCTGGATTTGCTCAAGCCGAAGGCTTGCCATCCACCGATGGTGAGGGTGTCGTTGTCGGAGATATTCCAAGTGAAGTTGGCGTCAGTCCACCAGAGACCGCTACCATAGTTTCCAGTGCGAAGCACATTCACACCACGGAACATATACAGGCTGTCATAGCCAGTGCTGAGAGCGGCGTTATACCAGGAGGATTCTTCCTCTTCGACCACGACGGTCTCTTTGAAGGTTTTGCCGGTTCCCGCGAAGAGCGGCGTGGCGGAAAAAGCCACGAGGCTCGTGAGAGCAACAATCGATTTATTCAGTTTCATTTTTGTTTAGTTGTTTGTTGTTTGTTTCTTTTCGCGGGAGTCG
>JBEIDH010000089.1:0-2029 GCA_040383535.1 Chthonomonas sp. | reverse complement strand
ATGGATCTCGGTCATGTCTTTTACTTCGACGACGAAGGCGGCCTGCGCGAGATCGGTCGCACCTTGGTGGGAGTTCCCGGTTTGCCGGGCATCACCGGCAATACCGAACCCTGCTGCGTCGCCCTCTCGCCCGATGGTCACACACTGGCCATCGGCGCGCTCGACGAACTTGGCACGGTCTATCTCTACAAAGACCCGGTCACCGTGTGATTTGGGCTCCATCCAGCACCGACATCCCAATTCCTGAAGGTTTCAACCCATAAAAATCTCAAAATCAACACCAATGAAATTAACTTTGAGTTCACCGCATTCTCGAAGCGGAGGGTTCACTCTCATTGAGTTATTGGTCGTTATCGCCATCATAGCCATTCTGGCGGCGCTCGCCTTGCCTATGGCTTCTCGCTGGCTGGATGAGAGCAAGGATACAAAATGTATCTCCAATCTGCGTCAGATCGGAGTCGCTATACGATTGTATGCCAATGATAACGAAGGTAATATCGTTCCGGGATATTCTGCCGCCGGTAACCCAACAGTTTGGCAAGACTCTTTGGCGCCATATGTTAATGCAAAGTTCACTTCTTACTTTCGCAGTAATAAGAATGTTCAATGTCCTAAGGCGAAGGCCTACCAGATCAACACAGGTGGAAAGACATCCTATGCCATCAACTATCGGATCGCCAGTCCAGGATCATCAGGGAACCTGAGGACACGCTTTGTTTCCCTTCCCGAGGGGAGACGATTTGTTTTGGTGGCCGATCAGCCCATGCTCGGGAATGATTATATAGCTGAGAACAGCTTTGGGGCTGATGCCAATAGGCCTGTGGGCGAGTATTTTCGCCACAATAACAAGATCCATGTCCTCTGGACGGATCTTTCAGTTTCACCGATCTCTTATGACGAAATTATGACCAATAGATCTGACCTCAATAAATCTCTTTGGAAATACTCTGGTGCCATAGGCAATTAGAATTTGCGCAATTGCTTAAACATAAAAAATAAATCTTCTTCTAACCACCAAAATCCCAAAACCAACCCCAATGAAACTCCAATCCATACCAAACCATGTGCTTGCATTTGCGTGTGCTGCAGGCATCAGTGTCGTTCCTTGCCAGGCTTCTCCAGCCGATGATGCGGCGGATGCCGCCCGGATGGCAGCCCAAGCGAACCTCTCATTTGAGCAGGCGGCGGGTCCAGAGACGCAATATGTCATTGGATTCAAACGCGATCAGCGCCTCCCGTGGGTCAGTCTCCTTGGGGGTAGGAAAGACTGGCCCGCTGGCTGGCTGGTTAGAAATCTTACCGATAACGAGGGCAAGCGGACGCTTGTTTTGCCGAAGCGCGAGGAAGTGAAAGCCGCCTCTGCCCCTTTTGCCCTGCTCGAGGGGGCTGGTCGGGATGGCAGCAAAGCCTTGCAGATCACGGGTGATCCCGAAGGGCGCATCTTCACCATGGGTGAGGTCGGTTTCCCGGTGATCCCGTTGCGGAATTATTTCAAAGGGAAAGAAATCGAGATCGAGTTGAAGGGCTGGGTCAAAGGCGAGGACGCAAATGCTGCGGACAAAAGCCGGGTCGGCCTGGAATTTTCCCAGCACAGCGAGCTGAAACACGGTTCGCGTGTGAGCAGTGTGGAAAGGATTCCGACCGGCACCTTCGACTGGACGCCGATCAGCGTCAAAGCCAAGGTGCACCCGGAAGCCGGTCGTTGGGTGCGTATCGTGATTGATGCCGCTGGCAACACCGGAAAGCTCAGCTTCGACGATTTCTCCCTCACCATCAACGGCGAGGATGCCTTCGCGTTCCTTGCGAAATTGCGCGATTGGCGTGACGGCACCACCGCGAACGCGCGTCTTCAAGCGACCCTTCCCGAGTCGGTCATCTGGACGGAGGATCCCTCGCAGAAAGTGTTCGGCTGGAGTCGTCCTCCCGAGCGGGCAGCCAGCCCCGGCATCGAGATCTCCGCTGCCAAGGGAGAATACGAATCGTTTCAGATCGCCTTCCAGCCATTGAAGGATTTGGAAAACATCACGGT
>JBEIDH010000088.1:0-2156 GCA_040383535.1 Chthonomonas sp. | reverse complement strand
TGCGTGAAGCGTTGGCTAACACTTGCGACACTCGTTCCTTGACCGATTTGCATCGTGTTTGCCCCAGGAATATCGCCATTTGCAGGGGCAGAACGGTTCAGAGTTTCGCTGAAACTATCTTGATTGGTCACACGGGAACCTTTGAAGCCCGTTGTGTTTACATTGGCGATGTTGTCGCCGATGACTTCGAGGCTTTTACTAAAGGTTTTGACGGCAGATACGCCGCTATTAAATGAGTTTAGGAGTGCCATAATGTTATTTAGGTTATTAGTTTACGGCAAGAAGATCACAGTTGTGGCGCGACTGGCGCCGGGGTGTTGGAAGCTGGAGATTCCGGAACTGCTGGTGGTGGCGGAGTCGAAATACCTGTTATCAGTTTGGTCTCGTAAGTCTTTCCATTGATAACGATAGCCGGCTTGCCATCTTTGAGCTTGATCGCTTCCACGATGCCTGTTGTGTCACCGGTTGCATCGGTGATTGTAACTTGTCGGCCAAGATAGGAAGGAGCCGATGCGAGCTTTTGATCAGTTGTGAATGATTCAAAGGATTTGGAAAGAGTCCGCATCTGCTCCAGAGAAGTGAAATTCGCCATTTGCGAAATGAATTCCGTATCCTTCATAGGATTCATGGGGTCTTGGGAAGTGAGCTGCGTGGTGAGCAGCTTCATAAAATCATCCGCGCCGAGCATTTGCTTACCCGCGGTCTTGTTCATGGCAAGGCCTGTGATGGGATCCTTGGTTGCTGGAGCGGGACTGGTTACGGATGAAATAGCCATAAAAATTATGCCCAGAGGTTTACCTGTCCCTGTCGGGTGGTATTTGAGGGGTTTTGTTGTTGGGGTTTGACAGTGAAAGGCTTGATGCCAGTTACTTGGAAGTCCGCATCTTGTTGATATTGGCGTCTCCTGCCTTGATCAAATGCAGCATCATTTTGACGGGAGAGACCGTCTTGGAAATTCGACTCGCCAAATTGTAGGGTCGGGGAGCGGTGGGTTGCCGTGAATTCAGGCCAAGCTTTCTGAAGGGCCTCGCGGAGTTCGGGCGATTCGGTAATGAAAGTCGAGCGGATTTCTCCGGCGCGGATATTGAGTCGTATGCGAACCGATTCGTTTTCGCCCACAGGGAGGTCGAGTTGGATTTGGGATTGTCCAGATTGCTTGAATTTTTCCAATTCGATAGGAAGAGATTTGAGAAGGGACGTAGCCTTTGCCGTCGGACTGGCTGATTGTGAGCGGGTCTCGGAAGGAGTCGTCAGGGACGGGTTGCCGGATGTGAGTTGGGAGAAACTGGAATCCGTATTGTCACCCGAGATGGATGTTACAGCCGAGCGATCCAATGCTGCAACGGAGGCGAGTCGACTCACCGAGGTGATGGATGACTCTCTTCCCATGCCGGGAATCTGGCCACCTTGCATTTCATCGACTGTTTTCAATGAGATCATCTCATCATCCATCCCAGCATTTTCCATGCCATCGGCAGTATTTTTGCCTTTATCAAGAATGTTCGAATAGGTGGAATCGGCTTCCTTTTTTTCCGAGGAAATTTCGGCTTCGATTTCCTGCTCGGCGTTGTCCTGATTTTCTTTTTGCTTTAGACTTTGGGTAGCTGGAGTGAGGGATTCGGAATGGGGTTGCTCGGTTTGCTGCGTTGGCTGGTTGGCGATTTCCGCATCGGCTTGAGGCTTGGTATCCAGCGGGTTTTGTTGCTGGGTTGGAGCCGCAATCATTGCAGCATCTTGGGCCTTTCTGCGTTTTTTTGCCGCTTCGGCTTCCTCCAACTCCTTTTCGCGTTGCTCCCTTGGATCATCCTTTGGAATGAGGCTCTCAAAGGGAGCGAGTTGCGCGCCGTTTGCGGGATTCTGAAATTGAAAGAGTCCCTGTCCGTCCAAGCTGCGTTCCGGCGAAGTGCCAGGCTTGGTTTGTGAGGCTGGAAGCGGGGAGGTCATTGGGAGGCTTGGGTGTTTTCGCTTTTGAAGAGGCGGAGTTGGTCGCTGATTGTGGCGGCGCGGTTGGCGAGGGTGGTTTTGGAGTCGGCCGGGGCGGCGGGGTCTTTGGTCTTTGCCATTTCGCCGAGGATTTTGGCGACGATATCGGCCTTCATGGTGGCGAGGAGTTTGACGATATTGGCATCGGACATTTCAGAGAGGATGGCGACGGC
>JBEIDH010000087.1:0-2430 GCA_040383535.1 Chthonomonas sp. | reverse complement strand
TTAAGCCAGCAATGCCGAATCTCAAGGTCTATGCCGTCGAACCTGAGAAATCACCCGTCCTCAGCGGTGGAGAACCGAACCCACATAAGATCCAAGGCATCGGTGCTGGCTTCGTTCCCGGCATCATGGATATGAGCATTCTCGACGGAGTCATTCAAGTTGGCGAAGAAGAGTCATTTGAATTCGCCCGCCAAGTAGCACGAAAGGAAGGAATCTGGATCGGAGGCAGCAGTGGTGCAAGCCTCGCCGCCGTTGCGAAGAAACTACCGGAACTTCCGGTAGGAGCCACGGTTCTTACCTATTGTTATGACTCGGGCGAGCGCTATCTCAGCATTCAAGGTCTATTCCCAGTGTTAGAAGAGAAGTACTGAGTCTCCATTCGAATGGACAAAAAAACCTCCAGTGATTCTGATGGAGGCTTTATGTCGTACTTAGTTCTTTGCTTTTCGTCAAATTTTAAGAAAGGCAATCCGGCTTAAAGCTTCGTCCAGCTAACTCGATAGGGTTTCGATACAACTTTCTGTGATGGAATGCAGGGGCTGATGACACCTGCGTCAGAGTCAATTGAGTATCTTCTGGATATTGCTTCAAGCTCTGCGCGGATGACTATCCCTGGGCCGACTTTTGTTGAAATTTCAAACTCAAGTACGTATTCACCTTTGTTCGTGAGCCTTACGAAGTCAGTTTTCAGGATTCTTCTCATTTTTATGGTTGCTGGATCGAGGGAAACGAAGGTCCACTTGCCGTTACCCTCTTGCTTCTTGATGGATAGGCTTGTGAGTAGCGGCAGAAAATATGCCTCCTTCACGGTGAGATTTTTCACTCGGCAAACGGGCCCCCTTTCAGTTGTTCCGAGAATCTCGATGGATAGCTCAGCATCTGTATCCTCTATGCTCCCGGTTGTCGTCGGATCGGCACTCCCGCCCGTACTTCCGCAGCTTGCCAGAATAACGCTGACGCCAGCGACGACAGGGATTAGCAACCGTGACTTTTGAATAAGCATAGTGGTGAGTGTCTCTCGAACGAAGAACCGTTCAAAGAGTTAGTCCAAACAAGATTGGCATGACATTCTCACTATTCTGGCGGCTCCAGGAACTCTTTCCAATCGGTGTTCAGTGCCATAATAATCGTCTATCATCTGGATCAAGATCGCGGTGCGTTCTTCTGGAGTCAGCGAGGCATAGTAGGCACGGTTTGCCTTATCCGCCTCGGCTTGATTCTTAAAGACTTGCGCTTTCTTTTCCATCGTAGTTCCTAGACAAACTAAAAGACCTATAGGACTACAAAGTCCTATAGGCCTTACTAACCCTTACGCCATCACGACATCAACAGCCGCGCTCAGACGAGCAACATCCGGCAACGCAGCATATTCATAAATCGGGTTGTAACCGATGTGAACATCATCACGACTCACAACCTGCGGCGAAGCTAGTAGAAGATTAAACCAGTCAGGATTGTTCACAAAACCAGCGACGATGGATTGCGCCATTCCGCAAGTCTTGGTATCTTCCTGAAGCACGATCAACCGGCCGGTCTTTTCGACCGAAGCAGCAATCGCTTCATAGTCGGCAGGAACAACAGTCCGAAGGTCAATGATCTCCACCGAAGCCGAATGAGAAGCCGCAACTTCCTCAGCAATCTCAATCGTATTGCCCCAAGTCACGATCGTCACATCCGAACCCTCGCGAACCGTTCGCGCCTTACCAAAAGGCACCGCAACAACGTTCTGAACATCCACACGCTTTCGGAAAATGTGCTTTGGAATCAACACAATCGCCGGATCATCGCCATGCATCGCCGTCCACATCAGGCCAGCGGCGTCTTCTGGAGTCGAAGGAATCGCGACCTTAATCCCTGGCGTGTGGGCAAGATAAGCCTCCGCCGACATTGAGTGCCAAAGCGATCCGCCAGGCAAATACGCGCCATAAGGAGCATAAATCACCATCGGGCATTTCCAATCGCCAAAGGATCTCCAGCGAAGGGTCGAGATATTGCTCACAAGCTGGTTCCAGCCCGGAGAAATGAAGTCAATAAACTGAATTTCGAACACCGGCTTCATGCCATAAGCCGCCATTCCAACCGCAACCCCAAGGATCGTGGCTTCGGCGAGCGGGGCATTAAACACCTGCTTCGGGAAATTCTTCGAGCAATCGGCGGTGATCTTAAACACCCCGCCCTTAGGATCCTCAATATCCTCCCCAAACATAATCATGTTCGGATCGCTTTCTAATCCCTTCAAAAACACGCGATTAATCGCGTCCACCATGGTTTGCGGACCCTTTTCAATCGGAGGAATCACTGCCGGAACATCAGCACCCCAGCCGTGATCCATCACTTCCGAAGCGATTGGATCTTGAGCAAGCTCGGCCTTATCATAATCGTCGCGAACTTCGATCTCGATCTCGGCTTGCATTGCCTCAAACTGTTTCT
>JBEIDH010000086.1:0-2659 GCA_040383535.1 Chthonomonas sp. | reverse complement strand
TTGATTTTCTGCGCTGGATCATGGGCGAGGTTAGCACCGTAAATTCCAGAAGCGTGCGGATCGGAAATCCTTCGAGACTCGAGGGCAAGCCAGGCGATGATTCACTGACAACCCTCAGATTCGATTCCGGCGCGATTGCCCATGTCGAAGGCACTTGGCTGGATCCAAGCGGGTTCCGCACGACGTTTGACATCGTCGGCACGGCCGGCACGATTGAGCATGATTCGCGCAAAAATCCCGTCGTCCGGGTTCACGCGGGAGGCACGAGCCGCACCGAGTCCTTCATGGCGCCCGCAGATGATCCTTATTTCTTGCAGGCAAGAGGATTCATCGAAGCGTGCCAAGGCAAAACCCCGGCTCCCGTGAGCGCATTAGATGGTGTTATGGCGGTCAGCATCGCAAGGGCAGCGATCGAAAGTGCGAAGACCCTAAAGCCCGTCGCGGTAGCCCGCGAGTTCTAAAACTTTACATTTGCTTCACGAAACGCGAAAAGACAACTAAAAGAAAAATCCTCTCGCGATCAAAAAATCGCAAGAGGACTAAGGATGAGTAAAGAGCAATCAGAGCCGTAAGAACTAAACGGCTTTCTGCTTTCTTCTCTTCAGGAGCGCAGCCAATCCGAGACCCAAAACTGCCATAGAACCAGGCTCAGGAGCAAGAACAGTTGCAACATTCCGCACTCCGCCATTGACTCCAGAAAGTGTCACGGTGTTCATCGTATATCCAGCCACGTCTCTCTCAGTAATCCGAATCAAATTTGGATCGTTAGAATCCCGCCCTATCACGTAATAGCCGTTATGGCTTGCGGCGGTGGTATCGTTGGAACTATGCCCAGTTTCTCCTACGGCATACGAACCTAAGCCCGAAAGTTGACCGCTGCCGCTCACAAATTGGAAATTCATCAAGGTATCTGTGCCTAAAGCGAGCGTTCCATATCCATTGCCGAATGGCGGGCTATGGGTCATCTGCCCAAATGTCAGCCCCAAACCCGATGCCAACCCCTCTGATTGCAAATTAATCCAAGAATCACCCAAAGGAGAGTAGCCATCAACTCTTCCCAATGGAGTGTTTAAAGCATAGATCCAGTTATTGGTAGCATTATATGCAAGACGCGAGACAATGCCGGGATTACTCGTAACAGTCGTCGTAGCATTATTCGTCGAATTTAGGTCGTATCGGTGAATTGACCCGGAACCATTAGCAATCAACAGGCTATCCCCTCCTGGACCAATGACAAAGTCAGTAATATTGCCTAGACCAATGTAAGCTTGGCGCTTTCGCAATCCTGTACTGTAATCAAAGACACGCAAATTACCATTGATATCAATCGTATAAAGCTCTCCGCGAGAAATGCTCGCCGCCAATCCACGACTCTGCGGGCCGATCACGAAAGATCCCAGATTCACGCCCGAAACAGGATCAACCCGGTGCACTCGACTCAACCCAGTTCCAGGATCACCACTTGCCGCCTGAACCAGCATTAACTCAAACGACGCGGAAGAGAGCGCGGCAATACCAAGCGCTCCCACCAACAAACAACTTCGAAATACCATCACAACCAAAGTATATCAAAGATCAGAAGAATTTAAAAGACTTCGGAAGAAAAATGTCCAAAAAAAAACAGGACCTCCACCCTTAACATGGAACGCAAGGAAAAATCATTATCCGAAGAGGCAATAAACCTCGCCAAAGGAACAATAGGTCAGGCAGACTTCCGCATCGCGCGGCGACGACCAAGAACCCCAGCCAGACCTAATCCAAGCGCAATCATCGAGCCCGGTTCCGGAGCTACAACAACCTGAACCATGCCCGGAGTTTGGATAATTCCACTTCCAAAGTTTGAGATTTGAGTAGCATTACCGTAAACATATCGTCCGATCACACCACTAGTGTTACCACTGTTCCGACCAGCAACATACACCGTATCCCCATGTCCAAAACCAACACCATTGGCACTGTTATTAAAAAAATCGGTCAAAACATAACTTGATCCAAAAGCAATTGTACTTCCGGCGGCATTTGTCGCAAAGTTTTGCAACGTCCGATTGGTGCACATCCAAATTCCGCGGTCACCTTGCATGGCCAGTTGAGCCCGAAAGTTCCACGAGCCCATGCTTGTCAGCTCGCTGGACTTAAAGGATGTTAATCCGACTCCGGTAGAAATCTGCAATGCCGCATTTGCGGTAAGGTCAGACTTATAAGTTGCTAAAAATTGACGTCCAGACCGGTGAGCAACAGATCCCATGCCAACGGCGGAGCCTCCGGCCACGGTTTGGTTCAATACAGCGGGCAAGATAACGCCGGCCGCAGACAAGCGGGTAAAACCACCATCAACACTGCCAGAGTAAAAACTGCCATCAGCCGCAAGGGAAAGACTCTGACTGGCCCCTGCAGATCCCAACGTGAAATCACTCACCAAAACCCCGGTATTGTAATTAAATCCTCGCACTCTACCCAGGGTCGAGTCGCCAACATAAGCAATCCCATTGACCGAATCAATCGTAAACGAAGCCGGCGAAACCAAAAATCCGCCGCCAAAGCTACCCAGATAAACCCCGGTCGAACCGTCGAAGCGATGGATGGACTTCGTTCCTGTGTCCGCCACCATCACCAATTCAAAAGAAGCCCGCGCCCCCGAACTCAGTCCAAACCCAGCGCA
>JBEIDH010000085.1:0-2679 GCA_040383535.1 Chthonomonas sp. | reverse complement strand
TGTTCGTAGAGGCGAAATGGAAGCTGATCTCGGATCTAAATGTGATCAAGTGTCTCAACCAGGAATCGATTGGGAAACGTAAAGGGCTGCTCGGAAAGACCCTTGAAACACTCATCAGCAACCACGATCTGGCTCTTGAAGATGCGCCGACTGCAAGTGATCAGGCTTTGATTTCCGATCTGAAGCAAAAAATCACCCATCTGCCGATCTTGGTCGTTGACCAAGATCAGCATCTTTTGGGTATATTGTCGGCATTTGATTTGCTTTAGAGGGGGAAGGAAGGAAATGGCTGAAGTAGTTGCTGAAAAGCTAAGGGTATCGGTGAAAGGCTCAAGGAAGTTCCAAAGTGGCAGAATGCTCTTCGCTGCCGCTGAAGTCAAAAGGTGGATTGTCCCGAGAGTTACGGTACCTGCGGTTTGTTTTTACTGAACTAACTTATTCCTTCGGAAAGGTTCGGAGTCGTATCTTGGAACAAAACAGCATCGATAGATTGAACGGCTGGCTTACCGAAAAGGAGGGTGAGCACCTAGAGTTCAAGAGATGGGGTACAAAGGACGATTTTGAGCTCCTATGCAAGTACTGCTGTGCTATCGCGAACGAAGGTGGTGGTAGGGTAATTCTGGGCGTCACAGATAAACGTCCTCGTGAAGTAGTTGGAACCACTGGTTTTCCCCAGCCAGAGCGAACGCGGAAAGGTCTATGTGACCGCTTGCGATTGGCGGTGGATTTTGAAGAAATACACCACCCGGAATGTAAACCAGAAAGTCGAGTTTTAGTATTCCATGTGCCACCACGCCCCATCGGACTACCGCTAAAGGTCGATGGTCGTTATTGGATGCGGCAAGAAGATAGTTTGGTCGAAATGACAGAGGAGAGGCTTAGGTCGATTTTTGCCGAAAGTGGCCATGACTTCTCTTCGGACGAATGTCCTGGCATTAAGTTGACCGATCTGGACCAAAATGCGATTGCCGAGTTTAAAGCTCGATGGATTGCCAAAGCCAGCAAGACGGGAGATTCCTCTCTCGCAGAGCGATTAAACGCGCTGAAGACCGATCAGTTACTCAGTGACGCAGAAGCCCTTGTCGATGGCAAGTTGAACTATGCAGCGCTTATTCTTTTCGGATCAGATAAGTCGCTAAGTCGCCATTTACCCCAATCGGAGCTAGTCTTCGAATACCGTTCTTCCAATGAATCTGGACCGGCCCAAGAGCGTCGCGAATTTCGAGAGGGGTTCTTCGGATATTTTGAATCCCTTTGGAGCTTAATCAACAAGAGGAACGACAAGCAGGAGTTCCAAGAAGGCTTATTCGTATTTCAAATCTCCACTTTCAGCGATAGGACTGTTCGAGAAGCACTACTCAACGCAGTTTGCCACCGAAATTACCAACTCGGTGGAAGCGTTTTCGTTAGGCAATTTCCACGCCGCCTAGAGATTGACAGTCCTGGTGGTCTCCCGTTCGGAATCACCTTGGAAAACATCCTAGACCGACAGAACCCGAGGAATAGAAGGATTGCAGAGATACTTACCAAATGTGGATTAGTCGAAAGATCTGGACAGGGGATGAATTTGATCTTTGAGGAATTGATCAAGGAAAGCAAACCAATCCCGGACTTTTCTCGGACAGATCAATATCAAGTTGGCTTGACCCTGTATGGGACTGTAGAAAACCCAGACTTTATTCGCTTTGTAGAGAAGGTCGGCAAGGAAACCTCAGAGTTCTTTGACACTCATGATTGGATGATTTTTGCGGCTGCGGCAAGAGGTGAAAAACCCCGTTCCGTGAGTGAACCTCGGATTCGTCGACTTTTCGACCTGGGGATCATCGAGAGGGGAAAAGGGCGAACACTAATGCTCTCTCGGAGGTTTTATCAGTTCGTCGGAAAGAAAGGTACCTACACGCGTCGCAAGGGGCTCTCCACATCTCAGAACAGAGCGCTACTTCTAAATCACATTGAGGAAAATAAGGCGAACGGATGCAAGCTCAAGGAGTTGTGTGAGGTTCTCAATGCAATACCGCGAACCAACGTGCAATCCTTGCTTAGATCCATGAAACGCCTAGGAGAAGCGCATTCTGTTGGACAGACGAATCAGGGAAAGTGGTATCCCGGCCCAGGCCCAAAGCAGAACGCAGAAGGCGAAGAATGACGCAATTTGACGTAATCGACCCCGTAATTGACGTAATTGCGACCACCCCGAAAATGGCGCAAGTCTATACCTTTCCTGGGCTTGCGATATTTGGGGAGGGAGGGTGATCTTCGGAAATGACGCAATTAGTGACGCAATTTCCCACCAAGATGCTGCTGGATGGGAATCGACCTAGATTTCGCGTAGGATGCAGCACGATTTGGATCGCTCCAAATCTGGTGGCAGCTATTTACCTCTTCAGAGCGTTCCGCTTGGGATTTGCGACCGGTTGCTGTCCAAAGCTCTGGCTGAGGAATTGTTCATGCTGCCTTGGTTGGCCTTGTGTGAGTCCGGAAAAATAACTTATCAGCCAACTAAAATAAGACCATGAGCCAACAAAACCAACCCGCTTCCCAGCACCAACTCCGAGCCGAGCTCGAAAGCATGGTCATCAAAGACCTTCTCGGCCCAGCCGGAGGCGATTCGGAAGAGATCACCGAGCGAACGGTGCGAGATCGGTACTTGGTGGGCATTCTATCCCCTTCCAGGAAGCC
>JBEIDH010000084.1:0-2912 GCA_040383535.1 Chthonomonas sp. | reverse complement strand
TGCCGCCGTCTTGCCAAGGATTGGGAGAAATCCATCGCAAGCTCCACAGCCTTCGCCCATATCGCCAGCATCCGCATGCTCACCAGACGCATCGCAAGACACTCAATCTGCACGTGAACTTTTGAATCGGGCTCTAAGAGTTCCGCCGCATCGCCTAGCGGCATCAGTATCATTGCGTAGACACGCTTTCCTCTTGTCGGATGAATGGCGACCCGCTACTTTGCTGAGGGGTACTGGGGGGTGTACGATGATTTCAGATGGGGATCTATTGGACGAATTTGTTTCAGAAAAGATGCTGATCTACTATAAAAGGAAATGTCCCGAGATTGGGGAAACAGAAGTTCGCACACGTTTGTGTGAGATGTTAAAGTTTCTAATTTTGACTGAGCATTTTCCAGGGAACATTATTTTTGGAAAGGAACTCGATGATTTTTGGCATCTTTGGATCATGCAGACCCAGCAATATGATGATCTCTGCAAGAAGTTACCCGGCGGATTTTTCAGGCATCATTCGTCAAAAGAATATCCAGAGGAAACTTGGGCACCTACCTATAACCAAGAAGCTGAGCCATCTCCGCGCAACTCGGCAAGCTCACTAGAACTGATCCCACACATCAATAAAAACCCTCAGGTCGACCAACATAACTTAGATCACGATCTGAATATAGACGCAAAATATCTTAAATCCAATGGTCACGCAGAGTTCGTTCGTAAAGCTGAACGGATAATCTCTTTTTTTGTAACGTACCGGCATAACTTTGGACCTGTACGGTCGGACGTCATCCATTACTGGCCGCCTCTAGAGCGCTTGCTGGAACGACTCGACTGGAACGCCAACAGTCTTAACACCTTTCTTGAACAGCAGATCCAACAAGTGAACCAGGCTGAAACCTTGGCTGCACAGTGAGCAAACCAGAAAAAATGGCTGCAAGGAGACGCGGTGAGATTTCCGGAAGAAGGAATGGACCGGCTCCCGTTCGAATTGATTTGACGGCAGTCCGTTTCTCTCTCTGGTCGATGTTTGTTTTCAGTTTTGTTGGAGGCGGTATAAGCGCTCTTGGTGCAATATTTGTGATTCAGATTTATGATCGCGTTCTTCCGAGTCATTCCATTTCAACGCTGGTTGCTTTAGCTTTTATCTTTCTGATATTTTATTTCTTCCATGGGGTCCTTGCCGCGATAGGAGGGCGTCTTGGTGCGAGGACAGGCTTGGTTCTCGTAGACAGTCACGAGCCAACATTTCTTCGATTGGCTCAGAGACTTCGGCGATCTGGCACTCCCCGGCAAGAGGCGACTGCGCCGCTTTTCGATTTCCGCGAAGTTGTGTCTGCCATTCGCGGCCGTCTTCTTTCGTCTCTCTTCGATCTTGCATGGGTACCCATACTCATTGTGATTCTCGGGTTCGTATCGCTTTACATGGCTGCTTTTGCTATCGGACTGATAACCCTCTATTGCGCAGCGGCTTTCTTTGCCAGCAATGAGGAACAGCATAGAGATGGTCGGCATCAGGAATTGTGGCGGGTTAGCCTTTCGCGAGAGAACCTCCTATTTGCACCACCGCCCCGGTTGGGAAGACTAGTCTTCGAGTCGTTAAGCCGTGAACGTCTGACGGACTTAGCATTTCGCGACCGTGACCGCGATCTCAGGGGGGTTGCTGTTGCACTCCGTGAGGTCGGTCATTCCGGTATACTGGTTGTAGGCGCGTGGCTTGTTCTGACAGACGCGATGTCAATCGGCGCAATGATGGCATCGAGTATGTTGATGATGCGGATTCTGGGCCCTGTTCAAGCCGCTTCGCGCGATATCGCCTCCATCCGATCAGCCCACCACGCTTGGCAACGTCTGAAACTGGTTGATCTTGGAGCTGCTGTTGCGGTCGGGCCTTCAAAGGAAGACGTTTCTGTCGGAGGTTTGCAGGTTTCGCACCTATCGCTTTCTCCGCCCAAGTCCGAAGTGAAGCTCGGAAACACGAGTTTCTCATTATCTCGCGGTCAGTGTTTGCTCGTTACGGGATCCTCGGGAGTTGGTAAGTCGCTGCTGTTAAAGCGGCTTTGCGGGATTGTTGGCAGCAAACCCGGTGCGATCCAGATCGGTGATGAAGCTCTGGCGTCGATTGATGATGAGCGGCTCTCCCGTGTGATCGGCTATGTACCTGAGGATCATGTTTTCCCACCCGGGACCTTACTGGAAATAATCAGCAAATTCGATGCTGGTCGATCACGTGAAGATATTGTCGGCATCACCAAACGGCTCGGCGTCCATGAGGCAATAATGGCACTAGAGCAGGGTTACGAAACCATCATTGCCCCAGGTGAGGTACCGCTACCTTCAGCCTTGCTAAGACAGATTGCGTTTGCTCGCGCGATCGTCGATCAGCCTGCCATTCTCCTGATCGATAATCCATTCCGGGGAATGGCCGCAGAATCCTCCCGTCGGTTCGTAGAAATCGTAGCGGCGCTTAAATCCGAGGGTGCCATCGTCGTCATCGCCATGCCGGAGCTCGCTGCAACGGAAGTTGCAGATTTCGCTATGGTTCTTGAGAACCAACGGGTTCTGGCTTTCGGCTCGATAGCGGAGGTATTGGCACTACCGCATGTCCGCTTGCCAGCCCGCGATTACTCTTTCGCCAAGCGTGGGGGGACGTCTCCATGAACATGGGACAGCAATTGCCAGCTTCGGTCAAGGGCCCGCTTGTTGCCGGTTATCTCCTGATTGCAGCTCTTATAGGTGGCTTTGGAGGCTATGCGGCAGTCACCACAATGCGGCGCGTCAATCAAGGTGAGACACGCGTCGATCTGGATGAGACTTTGCCGTACATGGCCTGTCGTACGGAGGGCGGAGCCCGACTGAGGGCAGGCCATGAACGGCGGCGTTTTTTGAAGCCGCTTTTGGCGGTCGGGTAGGTCTGGGGC
>JBEIDH010000083.1:0-2915 GCA_040383535.1 Chthonomonas sp. | reverse complement strand
TGAATGTAACGGGGGCGTCAGGTTTCGACAGAGCTGGTTCGACTCCGCGTTGCGAGCCGAGGCGCCGCTGGCCTCGTAAAAAGCGGCAAAAAAATAACTGCAAACAACAACTTTGCATACGCTGCTTAATTAAGCACGTCATCGGCCTGATTCGAGCCGTTAGGATCAGTTTCCGGTGTAATCAAATACGGATCGCTTAGGGAGCTTCTGTTCGTAGCAAGCTGAGCTAAATCAATCGAACTGGATGCAGCATCAGCCGGCCCCTGGAGAGACGCTCGTCGAGATTAAGTAATGGGGAGACGCTCGTGGTAATGCGAAGGCCGACAGATTTGGAAGCGAGTTCAATTCTCGCCGCCTCCACCAAATTTCGGGTAATTTTCTGAGTCTGGAACCAGGGATTGTGGCTCCAGACTCATGGGATTTCAAATGGAATTTAAGCTTTGCGTTTTCTCTTAAGCAAAGCGGCGGCACCAAGTCCAAACATAAGGAAAGTTGCTGGCTCCGGCGCGGTAATCACTGTGATTTCACCTGGAGAAGAAACAGCCGAGAGGGAAATCTGCTGATTCAGCGTACCGTATGTATCCCATCGACGCTGCAAAACATTCACACCACCTGTGGTTCCAGCGATCCAAGATCCATTGTGGCCTGAACTTGCACCGAATAGGTTCGTAAGCGTGGGCAAAGTTGCAGAAGCCACGGAACCCAGGTTACCGCTCGCAGAAACATTGCAGTAGCCAAAAGTAGTTGTGGGAACATTGTTGCGTCCAAACCAGGTGGCACGTGTTCCGACCATAGCCATTGTTCCCCCAGTTCCGGCCACAAATCCCGAGGCAATCGACCCGATAAACGTTCCCGAGTACGTATAGCTTACATAGGTGTCGTTACCGTAGTTATAGGTTACATAGCAATTGGCGGCCTCGTTGACCGTGAACGCTGTAAGGTTCGACCCTGCAGTTAGAGGAGTTGCCACAACATTGGTTGCCAGGTCCCACGTCCTTATTACCCCTCCTGTAAGCAACATGGCGACTTTTGTCGTGCCTTCGATCGCAGCTACATCCAGGATCGTGGCACCGAAGCTGTTGGAAGATACCTGGGCGCCGGTGTTGTAGTCGTATACGTCCAGAACGGTGTTGCGACTCACGAAAACCCGCGAAGTATCGCGGTCTGATGCAATCTGACCGATTGGGGCAAAGGAGACACCGAAAGCTCCAAGGTAGACACCCGAGTCACCGTCATATCGGTGGACACGGCTCTGCCCCGTCGGAGAGGAGTCGGCGACCAGAACAAGTTCGAACGAAGCGTGTGCAATCACTGTGACAGCGAGCAGGGTGACCATCAATAAACTAGAACGTAAAACCATACTTTATTATAGTGCAAATTCGTCGAAACGAGACAAATGATGTGCGAGTGTGTGAATTTTACGCCGCCACTTTTTTTAATAAGTGGCGGCACGCGTCTTGAAAAAGAGAATCCGGCAAATCTTCTTACTCGAATTAGCTTGGCATGCCCGAGTCCTCGCGCGATCATTGAGATAAAATCATGGGGAGCCACTCGTGGTAATGCGAAGGCCGACAGATTTGGAAGCGAGTTCAATTCTCGCCGCCTCCACCAATTTTTAATCTAGAAAAGACTCTTTCGGGAGTCCTATTTTTCTTTGTAGTGCATCAAGCCCAGGAGCCCAGAGACCATTTGTGGATTCTAATTGTCTCAGTCGTCTGAAATGGACAAGTGCTTGATCCCGTTCTCCCAAGCGATAAAAGGCCTCTGTTGCTACTTTTGAAGCAACGAACTCAACCAAAGGATTCGCCTCGTTTTGCCAAATTTCAACAAGGTCAAGAGCCTTTTTTGGATCCTGATACTTTGCAAAGAGCCATGCGGATCCGAGGGAAGTCCAGATCGCTTCTGGTGACCCTTTTAAGTCTTGATGAGTGCTTTCCAAGATATCCTGAGCCAAAGTCAGCTTTCCAGCCCAGTCCGCAAACATAGAACGCACCAACGCGAATCCATGAAGGTCGGGGTGCTGATACTTTTTAAACTTCGCCTCAAGCCATTGGAGGCGCAAGCCCGCACTCTGTTTATCGCGAACATAGGGAAAGCCTCGCCACACCTTCTGCATCTCCACACTAGCGAACGGCGAAATCTCAAATTCTTCCTGTTTACCAATTTTGGTGGAAGCGAAAAATGATTGCCCCGCGAGATCATGGTCTCCTTGCTGCATGAGCAACGTTCCAAGCAAAACATGAGCCTGTCCTAAAATCCTTCGAGAATTTTCGGCATCAATCCCAGACGTCCCGCTCTCAATATCCATCATCGCCGTAAACAAGATCGGGAACATTCTTTTGGGATCATTGAATCGAGCAATTTTGACATGCTCATAAGCATCACTCACCGAAAAGGAAGATCGCTCTCCTCCAAAAGGAGATATCAAATTTGCTAAGTCAACGGAATGCTGGTAACCGAGCATCGTTTCGCCCGCTTCGTAGCGTTGCCAAGCGGATGGAGAAATTCCGGATTTTTCTGATGCTTGCCGTATAGACAGTCTGCTTTGGTTCCGCGCGATGCGTAGCCACCACCCAGGATGAGCTTTCCATTTTGAGAATTCGGGTCGTACTCCTGTTTTGGCTGCGCCGAGAACAAACTCCTGTTGCGATAAAGATGGGACCGAGATTCCTGTCTCCCACCTTTTGAGAGTCGCTAAAGAAGTCCCGACCAAGGCTACAAAACTGGCTTGAGAGAGACCCAATCTCTCACGCTCTCCTCGTATCGTGATCGCAAATCCGCTCTGCACAGTTCATCTTAACACAAGCCCGGCAAAAACCCAAAACTCTGTCCCGCAAATGAGCCATCCGGATTCAGACAAGTTGAGGTTACACTCCCTTCATCCTAAGGACTCAACGCTGAAGGAAGAACCAAGA
>JBEIDH010000082.1:0-3454 GCA_040383535.1 Chthonomonas sp. | reverse complement strand
GGTTCGATGAGAACTGAAGAATGCACTCGAAGTCTTGCCCAGCAGCTGCGCCTGGATCAAAGTTCGCTTCGAACTTCGTGGCGACTGCAAGAGGGAATCCAGAAGTCGGCAACGATGGGATAGCCTTGTTTAAAGGTGTCGCCACGTTGTCGTCCCAAGTGATTGAGGTCCGTCGGTAGCACGTTTGAATCGTTCCACCAGTACCACCAGAACCACCCGTAGTGGAACCGCCCGTACCAACTTGACGACCCGAGAGCATGTTTGCATACTGGGAATCAAGATCAGCGCTCACACTTCGACCAGTGCTTGAGGATCCCCCAGTCCCCGTTCCAGTGCCCGTTCCGGTACCGCCGGTACCCGTACCGCCACCAATAGTCACTCGTTGGGTGTAGATAATTTCCACACCGTAGATGTAGCTGATTCCTGGAATGACAGGGACTCCGCCACCTTCGCCAGTTCGACCCTCACCACGGCAGTCTACGGTAGAACCAATTTGCGGAATGTCGTCGGTGAAGTTGAAGTAATCAAAAGCTCCGGAGTCGCCAGCATCCTCTATGAAAAGCCCACCAGCAACCGCAGCAGGTGCATACCATACTGGAGCCGAAAGCCCTTGTCGGTAGTACTGGAACGCATATCGCGAGCCACCTTGAATGGAGAAGTCTGTCTTGAAGTCAACTCGCACAGCAGGCACTTGCCCAAACGCGGAGAACTTCGTCATTGCTTGAGCAGTAACCCCAGTTACCTGACTGTTGTTGCTACCAGCCCTGCCGCTACCAAGAATCGCGATAAGGCCGAGTACCAACACCACGGAGATGAGCGCAGAGCTATTTCCGCCACGCTTAGGCTTTACAACCTTCGCGTCTCCATTCTTTGAGAACTTGTTCTCAATCGTTGGTACGGCAAAGACTGCACGGACCTTGTCGCCTGGTTGAATGCCCTTTGTGGACTGAGTGACTTGCACGAATGCTTGATCTGGCTCAACGGTTTTAATCTTTCCACGAGCAACTTGTTGTCGATCGCGAATGATCAATACTTCTTGACCTTGAGTGAATCCTTCTCGAGAGCCCTTATTGATAAGAGCCTCGGAATCAAGGGTGTTCAAAATCGTAGCCGTCGGAAGGGTGTTTCGCTCGATAGCCGAAACCGCTGCGAATGCACCGGATGTCACCGCTTCTTGAAGAAGAGTCTCATCCGAAGTTTCTGCAGATCGGAATCCGCTTGATTGAGATAGAGCAGCACCGTTGACCTGAACGCCAGAAGCAACGTCCCAAACAATGACGCGCATAATCACGTCGCCTCGCTTGCCGGACGGAGTCGTTACGACGCGCGAGTTGATGATTTCCCCGCTCACGATAGTCGAAACCCTCAGCTCCTGACCGAGTCGAAGCAATTCGGTTTGATTCGTGATTGGAGCAACAAAACCAAGGTTTTGCGCGGTCCGATTCACGGTTTCTGCCGAAAGAACATCGATTCGTCCCGTCTTCCCGAGTTCGTTGATCAGCGCTTCTGCGGCTTGATCGCCCAGAGCAGCTTTACCAAGCCCCTGCTTCACGTCAAATCCAACGATGGCCCATGATGGTAAGTTGGCTACCTGGGCTTCCGCCGGGCGACCAAGTGACATCAAGACCAATGTCGGAAGAATCATGGCAAATATAGCCATGGCACTAGTAACCTTTCCGGTCACGCTTTTTACGAATTGCCTCACGCTTGCGAGTCCTCCATCCTTTAAATTTCCTCTTTGCGTCTTTTTCCCTCGAAACTCGCTGCACTCGAAAAGACGACTCGTTAGAGCACAGCAACGACGATCATAGCCCATTAAGAGCGTGTCGTGCAATCACCTCACGGCATAATCAAATTACTTTGAGAATTTTCGCGCGGTGAAGGGCTTCGATGATCTGCTCTTGGACGCGATCCATTGGGAGATTCGTTCGGATCACTTCGTCGGCAAACGGTAATTTTGCGCGTGTCGGAACTTGGGTTGCAAGAATATTTCTTGCTTGTTCTGGGTCCAATCGCTCCGAAAGACGTTCAAATTGAGCCTCTGGACCACAGGTCACCACCCAGACCTGGCTGAACTGCCTTTGGAGGCAACTCTCAAATAAGAGTGGAATTTCGACGGCATCCGCTCTTTCATCAACAATGCGTGTCCATATTAATGGGTGCAATAGATGATTGAGACTTTTTCTTGCTTCACGAGATGAAGTAATTTTCTGTCGCACTTCCGCTCGTGTGACAGGTGGCTCAACGCCTAACACCCAACCAATTTCCTCAAGGATGTTCTCACTCTGCCAAAGTTCGCGGGCAATCGCGTCGGCAGAACAAGTCTGGAGACCTTGCTGACGCAAGATCTCCAGTACTGTAGATTTTCCTTCGGCAATGCCTCCGGTAATCGCAATAGGAATTAGTCTACGGGCGATTATTCCTCCGTTGCTTCGGGGGTATCTTCCTTGGTTTCTTCGTCTCCGTCGGATCGGAAGTGGAAGCCCTTGAGCATTCCAAGACGCTCGCCAATGGTTGCGCCACCGCTGTTTCCACCTCGACCGCCGCTACCGCCAGCACCAGCGAAATCTCCGCCACGCTCGCCCTTCTTCTTCTTTGGACCCTTTGGCTTCATGCCGCGATCAGAATCGTACTCTTGAACGCTCGCTCCACCGTAGCCGAAGCCAACTTGCGAACCAGCATTTGAGCCGTACTTGTAAGAAAGAACCATTCGTCGCTCTTCAGGCCGAAGATCGATGATCGTGAGTTCAACCTCTTGATTCTCTTGAAGCACGTCACTTGGCTTGTTAATGCGCTGGTGAGAAATTTCGCTCACTGGCAAGAATGCTTCTGCACCTTCTGGAAGCTTAACGAATGCACCGCTTTGAACCATTCGGGAAATCACTGTGGTCAGCTTTTGGCCAATCTTGTAATTGTCCTTGATCAGTGTCCAAGGATCTGGAAGAACTTGTCGAAGACCAAGGCTGATCTTACCGGTGTCCTTATCGAGCTTCAAAACCATCACGCTGAGCTTTTGGCCTTCCTTGATGACTTCGCGTGGATGGTTGATGCGCATCCAACTCATTTCGGAGATGTGGAGCAAACCATCAATTCCGCCGAGGTCAACGAATGCGCCGTAGTCAGCAATGCGTCGAACGGTTCCTTCCACGACTTCGCCTGGATTGATGTTGGTGAACAACTCCTCCTTCAGGTCGCCGCGTCGCTTTTCTTCTGCTTCTCGGTTAGAGAGAACAACTTTCTTTCGTTCCTTGTCAAGCTCAATCACCTTAAGTTCGATGGATTGACCAACGTACTTTTCGATGTTGCGGAGCTTCCCTGAACCTACGTGAGTTGCAGGAACAAATCCTCGCACACCTACGTCCACGACGAGTCCACCCTTCACGCGATCAATGACGTTCGCGGTGAGCATTTCGCCGGATTCGAAGGCTTTAACAACCTTGAACCACGCTTCATC
>JBEIDH010000081.1:0-3510 GCA_040383535.1 Chthonomonas sp. | reverse complement strand
TGACGTGCTTAATTAAGCAGCGTATGCAAAGTTGTTGTTTGCAGTTATTTTTTTGCCGCTTTTTACGAGGCCAGCGGCGCCTCGGCTCGCAACGCGGAGTCGAACCAGCTCTGTCGAAACCTGACGCCCCCGTTACATTCAGTATTATGGACGACTTTTTAAGTTGAAGAGTTCCGGATGTCTAAATGTAGGACTATTGGCTCTGGAAGGGATATAATTTGGGCGTGTTTTCCACACTTGTCTCTATGCTCTTCGCTCTTAACCAGTCCGCTCCGGTTTATACTCAGCCTGCAGAATGGGAGCCGCAACGCGCAGTTTGGCTCTCCTGGCCACGCTATGATCATGTTGAAGACGAAAGTGTTGCGGCTGTCACCGCAAAACTAGCCAGCGCAATTTCAAAAACTGCTTTCGTCGAAATCCTCGTCTCCGATCCTGAAATGGAAGCCGAGGCGAAGAAGCTGATCCGGAACGCTGGCGGCGCTGCATCGAAGCTCAGATTCACCCACATTAACAACAACGAGATCTGGACCAGGGATTTCGGGCCAATTTTTCTCAAACATCCGGATGGTCGCAAAAAGGTCGCGAGCTTCGCGTTCAATTTCTGGGGCTATGACCAAAAAGGGTCGGCACTCAGCGAGGCCGAAGACCAAGTTGATTCCTACATTGGCAATCTTCTAGGTTTGCCAATCATCTCCTCCAACCTGATCAGCGAGGGCGGTAACCGCGAGTTCAACGGCAAGGGCACCATGATGGCGGTTTGGGCGGTCGAAGAACAGCGCAATCCTGGGATGCCGCAGTCAAAAGTGACAGAGGAATTCAAGCGCATTTTTGGAGTCAAGAATGTGATCTGGATTCCGGAAGGCGGGGCAGAAGACGATCTGACGTTCAACGGTCCTCTCCCTGGGAATGTCTACACAGTCGTCACGACTGGTGGTCATGTGGATAACGTTGCTCGTTTTGTGAATCCGACCACCATCCTCTTGAGTGAAGTCACTGCAGAGGAGGCTAGGAAAGACCCAATCGCAGCGATGAGCAGAAAGCGATTTTTGGCGTCAGAAAAGGTCCTTCGTGCAGCACGAGACCAAGATGGTAAGCCCTTTCAGATCGTAAGGATGCCCTCTCCCGATGGGCTCATCCGCACCCTAACGCCGAACGATCCAACCTATCAAACGATCAGCGCGCTCGAGTACAAAAAAGGTGAATTCCCCGTTGGTAAGCCGGTGAAGGCGATTGCGGCAGGCAGTTACATGAACTTCCTGATCACAAACGGTAGTGTCATCACCTCATCGTTCTATAAACCCGGTCGCCCGGAATCCACGAAGCAAAAAGATGCTGAGGCATTAAAGACGCTTAAGGCCCTTTTTCCAAATCGGAAAATCATCACGATTGATGCCGAAGCTGTGAACTGGGGTGGCGGTGGAATTCACTGCATTACCCAGCAAGAGCCCCTTTAATCTATTGGAAAATGACCATGCTCGCCACGCCTGATTCGAGGTCGTAGCGCATTCCGATGACTTGAACTTCCTCCTTTGTCACCAACTTCTTAATAATTGGATCTTGGTGAGAGAGTTTCCGGACCATATTTCGCACATTTTGCCGAATCGCGAACTCAAGTCCTTCCTTTCCGGCTTGGTGAGCATGGTCACAAGCCGGCTTGATAGGAGCAACAACGCTTGGCAAGTCTCCCGGAAGCTTCCCACCGGAAAGAGCCGCGTCTACGGCTCCGCATCGCTCGTGACCCATAACTACAATCAGGCGAGACCCAAGATGCTGAATGGCATATTGGATTGAACCCATCGCAACTTTATCGATGGTGTTCCCAGCGACGCGCACAACGAAGAGATCGCCAATGCCTTGATCAAAAATGAATTCTGGAGTGAGTCGGCTATCGGAACAGGTCACGATAACGGCAAACGGAGTCTGCTTCTTTGCTACGGCCTCGCGCCGTGCCACCGACTGATGGGGACGAGCAGATTCGCCCTTCGCAAATCGGTAGTTCCCCTCTTGGAGATAATTAAGGGCGTCCAGTGGGGTGACGCTTGTTCCGGTTTCGTGAGCATTCGTCGTCGGCGCAGCGCTTGCGGCTACGGCTTCAGGCGCGCTGTGATCATCTCCGTGGGTTGGGGGACTCGTCAATAGTGCACTCAGCGAGACGGATCCAGCAATAAGCATTGGCCAATACTTCATACCTCTTATTTTTGGCAGGAAAGTCGTCGGTCGTCAGGTTAGACCGCTTGCTCCTTTTGCGATTCCGGTTTTCTAGGGGAGTGTTGCTTCGAAAGAATAACGCCCAGGGTCGCGACGCACGAAAGCCCTAGCAGTGCCTGAACCCAATACTCAACCGAAGGGTAGATCATAAATTGAACCACGACACCGATCATCAAGACAAGAATTAGGGGAAAAACCGTCGGAATTTTTGCCTTCAGCGCATAGGCTCCTAATCCAACTAAGATCACCCACTCTCCTAGATTTTGAAACAAGAGCTGGGGTGAATTGTCGAGGATTTTCGAGGCGTGATCAAGGATGCTCCACGGAATTTCTCCTGCAATTTTCCCATCCGGGTAAGGTCCTTTAAATTCCTGTACCAGGCGCACTGGCAGTGGATATGGTTGAGTCAGTGCCTGAATGAAGGCATACGTCAGGCCAAGGCCAATACCTGAAAGGGCCGCGATCAAGCGATCCTTTGGGTGAATCCAAGCCATCAAGATGATCCCTGCGAAGCAGAGGATAATCGTATCAGGATCGAAACCAAGCGCCAAAGCAAAGGGAAGTATCGCCCAACGCCGCGACCATCCATCACCCAGAACGAGCAAGAATCCGCTACCGCACAGAAAGACTGCCCAAGAGCCAGGAGAAGCGTGAGTCAGTAACCAACCCCAAGGCAAAAAAAGCACACTAGCCGAGAGCAAAACCAACCCACCCAAGGGCGCGACTCGGTGACTCAAAAAGAGTGCCAAAGCAAAAATCGCACCCATGGCACCCAAGTACCCAAACCAATCCATCGCTGGATTTGAGTAGACGCCAATATATGCGATCCTTGAGACGCCCTCAATGTACAACCTTTGTTGCGAATAGAACGGAAACTGACTTAGGTAAAGGGAGTCAGAGCGGTAGGTTTCCCGACGTAAATCTTTTTCTCTCCAAGGCCGTTCTCCTGATTGCCCAATGATTTCTTTGAATTGTGCTTTGGTTGCGCCGACTTTTTGCATGGACGAGTACGCCCGTTCGCGCAGTTCGGAGTCCGGAATCCCGTGAAGTCGGCCTCCTAAGCCCATGTAGATGAGTCGTTCCCAATTGGGTTCGCTGGAATTCCTGACTGACGCAATCAGACTAGCGCAAAGAAGCAAAACTACGCCCCAAGCCCAGAGTGGCCAGCCGGATTTTTTTGCAACTTTTGTCACGAGACTAGCACCACGATGAGCCCGATGGTACACTAATCGGGTCATGAGCCGCAAAGAGGAAATCGCCGCGATTATCGCACAGTTTGACCTGAACACCCACCCGTTCTAT
>JBEIDH010000080.1:0-4152 GCA_040383535.1 Chthonomonas sp. | reverse complement strand
TTCCTGACGCTGCGTTGCCGAGTTCTGAGCTGACCACGCTCGGTCGTGGTGGTAGCGATACGACAGGTGCGGCGATTGGGGCTGCTCTTAAGGCTGAGTGCGTGGAGATCTTCACCGATGTTGACGGCGTCAAAACCGCTGACCCTGACTACGTTCCGAATGCGCCGACTCTAGGCAAGATCAGCTACGAAGAAGTCGCCGAGATCGCCCACCTTGGGGCGAAAGTTCTTCATCCTCGTGCCGCCGAAATCGCGATGCGGTTCGACATTCCGCTCTGGGTGAAAAACACCTTTAGCGACGAGCCTGGTACCGAGATTGTCTCCCGCGAGAAGCTCTCCCGCGATCCTGTGACTGGGGTGACGCACTCGGGCAAGGTTGTTTATCTGCAGTTCGCGCTGAGCAGCGTGGACGAGAAGCATCGCCGGATGGTGGAATCCACGGTATATGAGATGATGAGCAAGGACGGGATTAGCCTTTACTTACCAAATCACAGTCCGGAGAGCATCGGTTTCGCCGTGACCCGCGATCAATATGCGGCGGTGAACGACCTGCTGGATGGCTTGGTTTTGCCGCTGGATGGGGCGATCTACATGACGCAGATCGGCGATCCTCCTTCCCGCGAGGCGGAAACGCAAGCAAAGCTCTTGGCTGGGCTTGGGGATGTGAAGCGGATTTCTATTTCTCTGACCGAAGGTTTGACGATGGTTTCGCTGGTCGGAGCGCAATTCCGCCCAGTGCCGGGGGTTTTCTTTGAGGTTTTGACAACTCTATCGAAGGCGAGCATTCCGGTGTTCCAGACGAGTGACTCTGACCTGAGCATGACCGTCCTCATCGCCGAAGCCGACACGCGCCGCGCCGTTCGCGTGCTTCATGATCGGTTTAACCTTTTTGATTTGAAGTAGCCCAAAGAAAGAAACCCGCTGGAATTCCAGCGGGTTTCTTCTTTCCTTACAGAGCGAACTCTTAGTAGTCCATTCCGTCCATACCGCCCATTCCTGGGTTTGGCATGGCCTTCTTTGGTTCTGGCTTGTCGACAACCAGAGCTTCAGTCGTAAGAACCAATCCAGCGATGGACGCCGCGTTTTGGATCGTGCTTCGTGTGACCTTTGCCGGGTCAACGATGCCGGCCTTGACGAGGTCTACCATTTCGCCGGTTGCGGCATTGAGACCCATTGGAGCCTTCAATTCGCGAACCTTGCTGACGACGACAGAGCCTTCCATTCCAGCATTCTCGGCGATCGTGCGGAGCGGTGCCTCAAGCGCTCGCTTGACGATTTGTAGTCCGGTGAGCTCGTCTCCAGTGATGCCTTCGGTGACGATAGCATCAGCAGCTCGGAGCAGAGTGGTTCCACCCCCGGGGACGATTCCTTCGTCCACTGCCGCACGGGTCGCCGAAAGGGCGTCTTCGTAGCGGTGCTTCTTTTCCTTGAGTTCGGTTTCGGTGCTTGCGCCAACCTTAATCACAGCAACGCCACCGGAGAGCTTAGCAAGTCGCTCTTGCAGCTTTTCTCGGTCGTAATTGGATTCGGTGTTCTTGACTTGCTCCTTGATTTGGTTGATGCGACCGATGACAGCATCCTTTGTTCCAGCGCCTTCGATGATCGTGGTGTCTTCCTTGCTGATGACAACTTTCTTGGCTGTTCCGAGCATATCAATGGTGACATTCTCAAGCTTGGTGCCGAGATCTTCGCTGATGAACTGACCATTGGTAAGGATCGCAATATCTTCGAGCATTGCCTTGCGTCGATCGCCAAAGCCTGGAGCCTTGACGGCAGCGATTTGGAGCACGCCGCGGATCTTGTTCAGAACCACAGTCGCGAGCGCTTCGCCTTCGATGTCTTCGGCGATGATGAGGATCGGTCGCCGAGCGGCAGCTAGCTTCTCGAGGAACGGAAGGAAGTCTTGCGCGGAGCTGATCTTCTTTTCGTGAATCAAGATAATCGGATTTTCAAGAACGGCTTCCATGCGCTCTGGATCAGTGACGAAGTACGGGCTGATGTAGCCTCGGTCGAACTGCATTCCTTCCACGACTTCCAGATTGGTTTCGCGTGACTTGGATTCTTCGACGGTGATGACACCATCTTTGCCGACCTTGTCCATTGCTTCGGCAACGTGCTTACCGATTTCGGCATCGTTTCCAGCGATGGTTGCGACGAATTCGACTTGTTCCTTATCGGTGACCTTTTGGCTCGCCTTAGCGATTTCGCCGACTACGAATTCAACAGCCTTATCAATTCCTCGCTTAACCGCGATTGGATTTCCACCGGCGGCGACGTAGCGAAGTCCTTCGTTAACGATCGCTTGGGCAAGAACCGTTGCGGTTGTTGTTCCGTCACCGGCGACGTCGTTGGTCTTGCTGGCAACTTCCTTGCAGAGTTGCGCGCCCATATTTTCGTATGGATCTTCGAGTTCGATTTCCTTGGCAACGCTGACGCCGTCCTTGGTAATCGTTGGGCTTCCCCACTTCTTGTCGAGGACTACATTGCGTCCCTTTGGTCCGAGAGTCACCTTGACTGCATCGGCAACCTTGTTGACTCCACGCTCAAGAGCGCGTCGTGCCATTTCATCGTAAATTAAGTTTTTTGCTGACATGTTTTTTCCCCTTATTTCAAAATTGCGTAAATCTGATCTTCATCCAAGATCATGAAATCAGTGCCGTCTACGTTGACTTCGTTTCCGCCGTACTTGCTGTAGATGACCTTGTCGCCGATCTTAACGGTCAGGGCGTTGCGATTGCCGTTGTCCAAAACGCGTCCCTCGCCGACGGCGACGACTTCGCCTTCTGTTGGCTTTTTCTTGGCGGTGTCTGGGAGGTACAGACCGCTGGCGGTCTTTTCTTCTGCTTCCAGGGCCTTGATGACGACCTTATCTCCGAGTGGTTTCAGGGTTGACATAGTTTATTTTCCGTGTGATTTTTGGGGCGCAGAGCACCCGTCAGGTAACTTCTACGCTCAAGAATCGCCAAATTTAGCACTCGGCGACTCTTTCTGCTATTTTAGCAGTCTTGACCCCGGAGTGTCAATCCCAGAGCGCGGCGATTCAAACAAAAAGTGCCCCGGATTCACCGAGGCACGTTCAAATTTAGTTCGAAGCAAGCGCAGAGAAACGCTTAAACCGAACCCTTCCGCCGACGCACAACCGCTGCCAACCCAAGACCAAGCGCGATCATCGTGCCAGGTTCCGGAGCCACCACAATCGCCGAGCCATAAATTTGATCATCCAGTCCGTTCACAAACACAGTGGAATTGGCGGCGTTTATATTTGGATTATAGCGGATGAGTCTGTTTTTGCGAACCCCAAGATCAAGAAAGGAATGCATCATATACCCAATGCCGCTGTGACCACCAACATAATTTGTTGCACCACTTGCTACAAAGTAAGAATTAACTTGAATCTGGGTTGCAGTACCAGTAATCGAGCCTGGCCAGTATGCAAGTCTGCTCGGGTCGGCAGCGGAATTGCCTGAAGAAGCCCAGAGCCGACCGTTCATGATGCCCAAGTTACCAAAAGTATTGCTAGCTATCGATCCAGATTCAATCGTGGCAAAACCTTCATACACACCTGCAGAAGAATAATTAAAAACGAAAAAAATGAAACCAGCACCAGAGGAAGTTCGTACGAGTGTGCGGATCTTCCCGTCAGAAGTCTGAATAGAATCCAGTGCCTGGTACGAGGAACCAAAAGCATCTAAAGTCGAAAGCAATACGCCAGTCGAACTGTACATTTTAGTAATCGGTCTGCTTTCGGCAAAGGTGTAGGCAGTATATAAAATATTCCCGTTAGCCATCACGCTAATTCTTGCTCTTTCGTTAACAAAAAAACTGCCAACGGTAAAGCCCCCACGAAACTCTCCCGTGCTGTAGTCATAGCGATTCACCCCGCCGTTTGAAGTGAGAGTCACCGCTTCGCCGGGTCGAGTTGAATCAACCGCAACATCAAAAATCGCCCCATCATACTCGGCAAACCGGCCAAGCAGAACGTTACTCTGTGGGTCGTAGCGATGGACACCGTTACCTCCAGCCAAAAGCATCAACTCAAAGCTGGCAAACGACGCGGCAACGGCGCCGAGCAGGACAAAAACAAGCAAAGCACGCAACTTCATGCCCCTATTATAACAAGCGAATCGACGATTCGTTCAAGAAAAATCAAGAT
>JBEIDH010000079.1:0-4152 GCA_040383535.1 Chthonomonas sp. | reverse complement strand
CATTTTTCTTCAAGCTTGGCGAGACAAACAACCCAAACTTGTTGCATGGGCCGAGGAAAACATTCCCGAAGGCTTTGCCGTCTTTGATTTGCCCGAAGCGTTTCGCCGAAAATTGAGAACCTCCAATGCCTGCGAAACCCTCAACAGCCAGATTAAACGACGCACCCGTGTCGTCGGCCTATTCCCCAGCGAAGAGTCTTTGGAACGCCTGGTCACCGCCGTGCTCGTCGAAATCTCCGAAGCTTGGGAATCCGGAAAATCTTACCTCAAACCAGAAAACTAACAGACACCAAAAACATCCCTCAGATTGATGCCTTGATCACTTTTACAGAAAAAGATTTGCGCAGCCCGATTGTATTCGCTGACGGCACCCCAGATTTCAGCATCAGTATCGTCGCAACTCACTTCAAGCCATCCAGCACTGACAACACCAAAATCCAAAGCCACCATCCCGTCAGCGCTGAATTGACAGCTCAAAGAACCGTCACTTTCATCGCTCATAGAAACACTTGCGGCGTTGTCTGGAACCGAATGGCAGGGTGTCAAAGCATAACACTGTAACTGATTGTCGCCCTGGTGTTGCGCTCCCCAACGGTAGCCGTATAGAGGGTCCGGGGTGAAAAGGCTGATTTCATTGGTCATTTTCCCCCCATGGACGTCGGGATAAAGGGAATTGATGATCCGCGATGATAACTGGGGCCGTTTTGTGTTCACGATGACAAAGAAGCTTCAAGCCGGTCCCAATATTTAATCATCTAGCAAATGACGAATCAGTTCTTGCCGGCTATTTCTGCTTCAACTGCCAAGTTGTCAAAGAAGGGATTGTCTTTGCCATCGACAATAAAATCAATTTTATCACCGACTTTGAGAGGCGATTTCATGTCAACGTCGAATTGATGGTCGTCCAAATCGCCAGTTCCAATCTCCACTTTAAAGGCTTCTTTTCCGTTCACATGAATCAAGGCGACCAAACCATCTCCAGTCTCGCCTCCATCGGGCTGAGTCCTACGAAATGTGCCGACAATGGAGTAGGATATGGCCTCTTTGTCACTCACCCACCGAAGGAATGGGGTTTTCCGAGTTTCACCGAAGGGAGATAAGATCACTGTACCATCATCAACGCTCCGGATTAAAGCCCCGTCTACGTAATATCCATCGCCGTCATGCCCTGGTTCTGGGTAAAGGGCATCCCGGCCTTCAATCCACTCTAAAAGGTCGTTCTCGTCCTCACTGCCGTGAGTTCCCCATGCTGACCAACAATAATACCAACCCTTCCGGCCCTGTTTTTCGGCACTAAAATCTTCGGGAAATCTCGTGAAAACGTCGGCGTAGGATGCAGTTGAGGAAGTAATGAGGATCAGGGCGAAAAGCAGGTTGTATTTTATAGTTGGAGGTGTGTTTGGAGAATGAATGTGTTTATGGCTGGTATCGCGGACTACGGGGCTTTCTTCAGGATGCGGTTCCCGTTCTCGATGGCGTCCGCCAATCTGTTACGATATTCATAGAGTGCCGCAGGATCTTTGGAATACTCGTGCAGACTTTTCACGAGTGATTTGGGTACCACCAGGAGGCTCTTGGACTCTTTGATCCACGTTTTGTTGCGCTTAGCAAGAGCACTGTTGCCTTCGACAGAAGCGATGACCGAACTTAAAGTGTTGTGGTATGCGTAATCCTCCAAACCGTCCCTGAAGTTTTCCAAACGAATACTTGGGAGAGGGGAGCCGTTGGGGCCGATGTATACGAGCATGCCGTCTCCGTGAAACTTGGGGTAGGAGATGGGGTTCCACTGAGTGAAGGGTTCCGAGCCTAGGGGCAGATTCTTGTTCCAGACCGCAACCTCCCAGTAGAGGAAACCTTCTGGGGCATACTTTGAAGTCATTGCGCCCATCAGAATGCGTGGATCAATACCAGCACATTCGAGGAAAAAATTTGCGTAGGGCGGCGAGTTTGGCAGACAGCACACATACCACCATATCCGTCTACCTTTTTCACGCGCACGGACTACTTTTGAGCGGTCAAACTTTGGGGTGAGCGGGACGAACCAATCAATTGATTTCAACTCGGAGTTTACACCGAAACTCGCATCAAACGCCGTACTGAGAATGGGTATGTCAGGAAACTCGGCTTTTACAATAGATGCTGATCTCTCAACAGATGAAAATACCTCGGGGCGCGCCTCATCATGCGAATAAAAGAATGCTTGATCGAGAAGGCCACGGCGTTTGGCTTCCTGGTAAGCTTCCCTGAGCCGCGGAAGCGTAGAAGATTTCCATTCTTCTAAAGTTAATTTTTGGGCGTCAGTGTGCTCAAAGTAAGCAAGCGAATAGGGGCCAAGCACTCCCTGCTCCTTCTGGCGCTCCAATACATCAAAATCGGGAAGCTTGAAGGACGATGCATGACTGTAGGAGATGTAGTAAGTGGACAGGAAATCGTGCCATTCCCGCTTCTTGTCTTTCCATGGAGCCGAATCATAGGGAAATTGGAACTCGATCCCGTCGATCGTTCCGTATCCACGCGGATCAAAATTAACGACGATCGGCAATGGGCTCTGCTTTGGAACTTCGAAGTCGAACACCTGAACGTTCAGCACGAACTCGGCAAGTAGTCGGCCGTTAGCGAGTACCTGGAGTGGCCCCGAATACTTTCCGGGCTTCTGGTTGTCCTCGCTGCGAACGCGAACCCAAAATGATTGGGCATCGTTTGAGTGAATTGCAGTCTTCGCAACATTGGTGAGCAAAGGGTCCGGCCACCATCCGATATAATCAACCGGATTGTATGGCGGTGTCTTTGTTTGGACGTAACCCACCAGCGAAACCGTGACCGCCGCCGAATCTATCTGTGCATCGTCAGGTCCTTTCAGTGCGCCAACCGTCACGGTTACCTCCTCAAGGTCGCTTTTTGATGGCAGCACGACGACTTGGAAGCTCTCGGTCTCTCCCCGCGCCATAGCCAGTTCATGCGAGGGAGCAACACCGACCCGAACATTGAGTGCCTTGGGTAAAATCTTGTCCATCGACGTCGCAAAGCCAATGGCGACTCCATCAGAACTGTCAGGCGACTTTTCAACCTTGTCCTGGATTTTTTGAAAATTACCAAGAAAATCGGAAGTTGCTTCTATTGCGGCAAGACGGTGAGGCAATGTACGCGTCATCGTTCCAACCCCCGAGAGCCAGTCTGCGGGGTCCTCCCCCGAAAGCTGCTCAAGCCGTGAAAACTCAGCGTTGACAAGATCCACTTGCGAAGTGATCCACTCCCGCGCTGCGGATGAGTCTTTGGAGCCCGATGGATACTTCGAAACAAGATTATCGCTAAAGGATTTCCAACGATCGGAAAGTGCCTGCATCTGACCCGTGGCAGCGTCCTTTACTTCAGCGATGACAGACGCCGGCATGACGGGCACCGTGTCTTCGGGTTTCAGTAATGTGATCTCATCAATGTATACCTCCATGTCTTGAGCAGCGGCAGCAGTGTAGAAATGAAATCTCTGCATATCCCTCCGGTTCACATTGGCTCCCATCGGGTTGACCTTGGGGTCCAAGGAAATCAAAATATTCGTGGCACTGAATGGCGGAAGATCGGTGTTCTGCGTAATCCCCAGTCGAACTGGGACGGTAGAATCTGTCAGAAAGACATTGAGCTTCTGACGGGCTGGCCCCGGATTAACTGCTCGGATTAATATTCGATCAAACGCAGTCCAATCCTGCTCGGGCACAGAAATCTCAAAACTGGGTGTCTCGTTCTGACCGACTTTCCACGCGGGCACCGCGAACCGGAGGGATGATTTTCCCATCGTGGCAAAGCGTGGTTCCAGCGCGATTTCTCGAACGCGGACGCTCGGGTTGCGATTTTCGTAATGCACGTATTGTAGCTCGTCTTCCGTCTCAAAATCAAAAACGACCGCCCCCGTAGATGCGGGGAGCCAAGAACAGCAAAATAGAGTGGCAGATACTGCCAAGACAAGCGAGGAGGTGGGACTCATTGTGAATGCAAATGGTGAATACGACTGGCTTAGTGAGTAAGTAGAGCAACCAGGGTTGTCAACAAGAACTCAATGCATACGATACATTGTGCTTTGGAATCAATTTAAACCTCCTTCCTCGTCTTGGACCTGATTATGGCGGCCAAACCAAAAAGCATTGTGCAGCGGGAAAT
>JBEIDH010000078.1:0-4175 GCA_040383535.1 Chthonomonas sp. | reverse complement strand
CAATCGTTCGGTCCGGGTGAAGACCTGGATCCGGAACTTCAAAACCGGTGCAACAATATCAGCAGCAAACGTGGGGAATTTTTGTCCGACCTTGGCGAAATCGGCAGGCAAAGCGATCCTCGCGGTGTTGCCGTCCTCGACTAGCCAATAGGTCCCGAACGCAAATGGCGCATTTGCCACCTCCGCCGCAGGAGAAATTGCGCACATCCCAACCAGGAGTGCGCTCGTGACAAAAATTCCAACCCGTTTCATGTGTTATTGATTGAACAGACGTTTGTCGAACTCGGATGTTGCGTGTCCGTCGCCTCGGGTGAATTCAAGATGATCGGCCCCGCCCAGTGTGCTCAGGTCGGCTGGCATCTTCTTGACCATATCCAAAACCACATTGCGGATCCGCTCGCTGTTGGTTTGGAAAACTTCCAAAACGCTGTGGGCATTCACCGCTTCGGCTCCCGCGTGAACTCCACTGTCGTAGTCGGTGATGAGCGAGATGTTCACAACCGCCATGCCAAGCTCGTGGCAAAGATAAGCTTCTGGGTATTGCGACATGTTGATGACTTCCCAGCCTTGATTGTGGAACCATTGGCTTTCGGCGGTGGTACTAAATCGTGGTCCTTGGATCACGACGACAGTTCCTTTTTCGTGGCAAGTAATCCCGTGCTCCTTGATCGTGTCAATCGCGATCTGGCGCAGGATAGGGTTGTACATATTCGCGGGAGAAACGTGGGTCACTATTGGTCCGTCGTAAAAGGTATCGGCACGGCTGTTGGTGCGGTCCACGAACTGGTCACAAACCACGAAATGCTCCGGGGCAACATGCTTTTGCAACGAACCAGCCGCACACGGGCTGATCACGGCTTGCACTCCAAGCTGCTTCATTGCCCAAACGTTTGCGCGGTAATTAATCTTGTGTGGCGGAATCGTGTGCTTGCGACCGTGGCGAGGCATAAATGCCACCTTGCGACCCGAAACATCCGCTAAAAAGACGGCATCGCTCGGCGCACCATAAGGAGTGTCGACCTTGACTTCCGTCACATTTTCCAGGAGGCTGTAAAAACCAGAGCCTCCAAAAATTCCAATTTCTGCTACTGACATTGTGTTTCCTATTGTTTGTAAAGACCTTCAACTGCTGGTCTCAAATCGTTGAGGATGCGTTCCACTCGCGAGCCGGCGCGAAGAAGGGAATCGGCATCAATTTTAATAATCCGGCGATTCTTGATCGCGTCCATGGATTGAAGACGAGGATCTTTGAAGACCGTCATCGGATCGCCGGTGGTGATAATCACGTCTGGCGCTAGTCCGATCAACTGCTCAACCGGCATCGTCTGAAACTTCTCCGCATCCGGACCAACTGGCTCATATCCTGTCCCGCGCATCAAATCCGCTTGGAAAGTCTTAAGCCCTGCAACCATGTACTCGGAGTTCGTGTCTCCCAGCAAGATCATAATCTTCCGCTTTTCGCCCGGTTGTGAACTCGCGTTCTCATAGGCGTTCACGATCTTGTCCACCGAGTTGTTGACATCCATTTCGCTGCCAACTTTCCCGGCGGTGAGTTGCAAGAATGTGCAGAACTCCTTAACCGTTTTGACGTCCATCACGATCACGTCGAGCTTCAGGTCTTTCAGCTTCTGAATCTCGGCATCGCCATAAAGGGATTTGTCCACAAAAACCACACTTGGCTTAGCGGCGACGATCTTTTCAAAATCGGGCTTCACGCTTCCCATCACGGGCGCGGTCTTGATTTGATCAGGATAGTTACAAGCCGCCGTGCGACCGACGAGTTGGAGGTTAATAAAGTAACTAGCGATCAACTCTGTCGTGCTTGGGCTCAGGCTCACGGCGCTCGTATAAGCTTTCGGCCGATTCTTTCCACCAACGGGCGGGGCTTCCTGGCAACCGACACAGGTCAGAAGCGTGACAGCCAGGGCGATCATCCATCGAATCATATTCCTCCATTGTGTCATACCTAAAGCCGAAATGCGCGTAAATCCGCTGAATTAGGGTATCCCCTTCAGCATGAGACTTACCCTTTGCAAGATGTGCCAATTTGCGGATCGGTTAGCGTCGGGGAATCCCTGCTTGATTGGGTTGTTCTCGCGGATGGGAGTTCGGCAATTTCCTACCCAGCTCGACCCGGCTCATTTGGTTGTCGAGATCGAATGCGAACCCGGCGAAACCGGCATCGAATATCCCATGGAAGCGCGGTTCATTGACGAAGATGGGCATGTCCTAACGAGTTGGGGTGGCCGCATGGAAGTCCCGCCGATGTACGACTACATGCCCGCCCGCACCTGCTTCATGCTCCCGATTCCTTGGGACGAGCATTTCGTGTTCACCGGGCCTGGGGTTTATCGCTTTGATGTGGTGGTTCATCCCGGAACACCGGAAGAGATCGTCCTCGGGGGCGAGACTTTGGTCGTTGTTCAGGGTGATCCACAGGTTCCGTACATGGGCGACAACAAGGGGTAACAAGATGGGTCCTTCCCGGCTTTGGCGGTCATTGTTATTCCGTACCATGCAGAGGGGCGTCCATTGCAATATCCAGAATACGAAGCACGTAGATTCCGTTTTCCGTTTCTCGGTTAACGATGTTCTGATCGTAGCGGGGATTTTCCCAGCGAACTAGGGACACAAAAATGCCCCCGTAGTCCGCGAGCTTCTTCCCTTTTAGCGGCTGAGTAGCGATTTCGGCGGCGGCGTCCGTCAGAAAAACAGTGTATCGCTCAGCTAGATGTGTTCCCCATTTGTGCTGGGTGAAATGGTAATTCCGCTCTAGGTCTCTTGTTGCTTCGGGGCTGAAAAATACTCGCTTTGGTTCAGATTTGGAAGCCTCACCTATACCTTTTGGCCTAACTACCAGAACTTCTTCAGCGGAATATCCTACACCGCGGTCAAAGCTCTCCATTGCTTGACGCACTAATTCCATTTGTTCAGGTGGGAGCGTAATCGTATCTTTCTCGTCGTCGGTCCGATCCATGTTCAGAGTGTACGTCACTTTCATGTCATTTTTTACCTCGCCAGATCAAACTCCCCAAATTCTGCTGGTTCGGCTTGGTTTTGAGATGATGGGTCACGTGGAGCAGCTTGTTCCCAAGAAGTCTGCTGGATTCTCCACTTCGGGATAGGCGGAAGCAGAAAAACTAACCGCGCGACGATTATCAGAACTAAACCCATATACGTGTTTTAGGTTTAGGCGCGCTCCATTCGCCGCCGCGCGTCCCCGAGTCTATTCTTCTGATAAATTCTTTGAAACATGCCTCCGTACAATGCGTGGATTCGTTCAACGCATGCGCGGAACCGATGCCAGTCCATGTTCCAGAGTCCCTGCGGTATGAAGTGTTTCCGAATTTACTGTAGAGAACTGTGAAATCTTATTAACCATCTCCCACGATAACTATTCCCGCGCTCTCCTTAGATTCCCCATCGGCGGTATTCTTGGATTTACGCTCCGCCAAGCCGTAGAAGATTTACGATGCCACACATTTCCGATCGCGCCAAAGCCACTCCCCAATCCCCGATTCGCAAGCTCATGCCGTTTGCCGACGCCGCCAAGGCGCGGGGGACTAAGGTTTATCACCTGAATATCGGCCAGCCCGACGTTCCGGCGCCGAAGGAATTTTGGGAAGCGATCAAGAGCGTGGATATGCCGGTCGTGGAATACAGCAACAGCGCCGGGAATCTGTCGCTTCGCAAGGCTGCGATCGCGCATTACAAGGCAAAGGGCTTGGAGGTGGACGAGAGCAGCCTTTTCATCACCACCGCTGGGAGTGAAGCGATTATCTTTGGGATGCTTGCCTGCCTGAATCCTGGCGATGAGGTCATTATCCCCGAGCCTCTTTACGCGAATTACATCGGCTTTGCGGCGATGTGCGGCGTTACCGTCGTGCCGATCACAACTTACATCGAGACCGATTACGCTCTGCCGGGGATTGAAGAATTTGAGAAGAGACTCACGGATAAGACCCGCGCGATCTTGATCTGCAATCCCAACAACCCAACGGGCACTGTTTACACCAGCGATCAATTGGAGCAACTGCGCGACTTTGCCCTGAAGAACGACCTGTTCGTTTTCGCCGACGAGGTGTATCACGAATTCAATTACACCGATCAGCCGGTTCCTTCGGTTTTGAACCTCGAAGGGTTGGATCAACACGCATTGGTGATTGATTCGGTGT
>JBEIDH010000077.1:0-4771 GCA_040383535.1 Chthonomonas sp. | reverse complement strand
GACGAAGTGCTCGCTCTGATTGATGGCTCCCTTGTTGTGGACGACATGTTTGATCAAGTGAAGACCTTCTTCGTTGCTAACGGCGTCAAAGCGGTGTTTGTTTTTGATTCTTGCTACAGTGGTGGAATGCAACGCGACGTCATCAAGATGCAAAATTACACTGTAAACAAGTCTAAGTTTACTCCTGGACTTGCGAAGTTTAAGAACTTCAAGGCTGTTGGTAAGAGTTCGAGCATTGGTAACAACGCTACGATGTTGAAGAAGATGCAAACCCCGACTGCTGGATCCTTTGCCTTCGTCTTTGCAGGTCAAGAAGGTCAGCCGACAATCGACCTCAAGAGCAAGGATGAATCCAAGTTCAAGAGCCAAGGATTGTTCACGCTATACCTCTCGACTGTACTCAACGAGCAACCAAATATCCCAATCGGACCGTTGATGGGTGCCTTGGCTGACATCTTCAAGGAGCAAAAGATTGAGCAAGTTCCGAACGCGGAATTTAGCGACGCAGCTCGAGCAGAATTGCCAATATTCCTTCAAGCTAAGTAATCAAGGAACCTGAATATCATGCAACGATCAGCACTCGCTCTCGTTGCCTGCATGACCCTCGGCCTGCGTATCGCAAATGCGCAGGCCGTTGTTGCAGGTGACTCTCCATTAACTCCTCGCCTAAGGCTTGTTCCTCAGTCTTCCGATACGACTCTTGCCGACATCTTGGAGTCAAAGGACGGCACCCGGCTTGTGACCCACGACCGACGGTATGCGCCCCGGCTTTGGGACGCAAAAACGCTTAAGTTATTGTGCACTCTCGGTGGAGCAAACTCACCGGTTACGGCAGTTTATTTTTCGCCCGATGGGAAGCAAATCCTCACCAAGGGGACAAAGGAAATCCAGCTTTGGGATTCTCTTCGTGCAAAGAAGATCTGGACAGTTCCAGTTGTCGATAAGGAAAAGGAAGAAATTACAGCTGCGACGTTTAGCCCGGATGGTAAGAAGATTGCTTTCACTTCTCGCTATGGGATTGTTAGGGTTCTCAGCACAAACAATCCGAGAGATATCAAAGAGCTAAAGGGACTTACGATTTGGACAAACTCGATTTGCTTTGCGGGGAACGATAAAGTCGTTGCGGGGGGCGAGGACCAGATGGCAATCGCGTGGAATGCCAATACCGGCGAGAAGCTTTATGAAATCCCAATTGGGGATAAGTTTGTTCGTTGGATCAATGCCGATAGCGCTGGTACGACTGTTTTGGTCACGACCCTGAGTGGGGAGGCTATCGCGGTTGATGGACGAACTGGCAAACTGCTTTACACCAAGCCGCATTCCATTGGTTCCCGGTCCGAGGAACTCTTGACAGATATGGCTGCTAAATTTGTCAATTCAGACGAGGGGCAGATCGTTTGTGCCGCAGAGGATGGAACGTTGAACATCTATCATGCACGGACCGGTGAATTGGTTCGATCTCTGAAGGGTCATATTTATGCAGTTCGCGAAATTCGAGTGAGCGCGAATGGAGAGCGAATTGCCACCTACGGAGATGATGAGAAGATGATCTTGTGGGAGACGGATAAGCCCGAAGCGAACTTCTTCGATCCAAAAAACGGAGATCCAACCGCTGGCACTTTTTCTAGCGATTCCAACGGTTGGTGGTTAGGTTACGGTAGCGGAAATATTCGAAGGTTTGACCTCCGGAATGAATCTGTTCGAGGTGAGCAACTGGGCGGAACCGTTCCCCTGAACAGTGTCAGATTTTTCGGATCTGATCGCCTGCAACTCTGGGGGGAAAGAACGTACTCCGAACCTAGTCTAACTAGTCTCCAGGAATCTCGTTTCATACAACTGGGGGAACGAGGGGCTGAACCGAGCTTTGCGCTTGGTCAGTCGCGAGTCAGTGACCTTGGCCGTTACGCATTTACCGTTCGTGGGCAAGGCTTTAGTACGACAGGGAGTCTAACCGTTGCTGATTTGCTTACTGGTGAGAATATTATCGGGCCAACGGATTTATTCGTCATGGGAGCCTTCTGGATCAAAGGAACCCACGACATCGTGATTCAAGAAACAGAGAACAAGTTCACCTGGTTAAACGTTTCGAATGGTCAAGTTAAAGGGACTTGGTCTCACAAAGTCGAAAGTGGGATAATCGCCGGCGGTGATGGGGGATCGAAGATTGTTATAACGGATGGTTCTTTGGCTGGTTTTATTTTTGACGTTGAAGCCGATAAGCTGGTTTCCAACCTGGAGTTTCCAACAAACCAAAACTTCGTCTCGAAGTACTTTTTCACTCCAGATGGAAAGAAACTTGTGTCCGGTGGAGCCGCAAACAATCTGGTTTGGGATGTTGCGACCGGCAAGATCCTGATGAATGAGGCCCGAAAGGATCAGTTCGACGCTTCCTACGTGTGTACGTTTTCTCCTGATAGTCGGTTTGCTTATCAAGCCGACGGGACGAATTTGAATGTCATTGATCTCGTCGCGATGAAAACGGTGAAAATCCTACCGTGGGGATATTCCTCACAAGATCAGTTTCCTAGCATGTTCACGGCGGATCGAAAGCGGGTGCTTTCGCCTCTCGAAAATGTGGTTCGGGTCAACAACACGGAAACCGGGGAGGTTGAGTTCGAAATTCAACTGTCTGATTTCACTCAATCAGCGATTTTTTCACCCGATGGCAAGAGAATAGTGACGCAGGATTCTGTGAATGGGCTTGTCATTTGGGACGCCCAGCCGAAAACGATTACCGTTGATGGCAAGCCCAAAAAGGTTGGTCGGAAAATTGGAAGTGTCGTGCAGGCGCTGGATGGAACTTTGCTGGTGATGGATGAAGCAGGTCGCTATGATGCAGCTGACCCGAGCAACGTGACCGCCGCGATGTATGTGATGGAGTGGGAAGGAGGATTTGAGACCATCGAAGTTTCTCAGTTCAAATCAATCTTCTGGGATCCAGGTCTCTTACAAAAGCTCCTCGGGCTATCCAAAGAACCTTTGCGCGATGTTCCAGATTTGTCCGAGCTTCGATTGTTCCCGACTGTCTCGATCAAGCCAAGCGGAAAGAGCCGTATTGATATCGGGCTTAAAGCCCGTGACAATGGTGGGATTGGAAAGGTTCAGGTTTTCTTGAATAACAAGCTCGTCGAAGAAAAGCTCGGAACGGGTTACTTCACGATGGACCTCGAAAAGCTGAAGCCGATGATGTTGCCCGAGAATCTGCTGCCGAAGGGGAAGGGAAACATCCTTGGGGTCAAAGTTTCTAATGAAAAGGGTGATTTGACTTCGAACCTTGAGACTTATGACGTCGGTGTTCCAACTGACTTGAAGGTGCCTGAGATCAAGCTTTATGCGCTTTTCTGCGGCGTGAGCGACTATGTCGGAACTGGGGATGACCTTGGCGCACCGGCAAGTGATGCCGAGAAGCTTGAAGAAGCGATCAAAGAAACCTCGGGCAAGCTACTCGAGGCCCGGACATTCACGACTCTTTTCACTACGAAGAGCAAGGATGCGGCAACGCGACCGACTCGGGCGAACATCATGAAGTGGCTCTCCGATGTGGGAGCGAAGGCGACTTCCAGCGACATCGTTCTGATCTTCTTCGCTGGGCACGGCATTGATAAGCTTGGCGAAAAATCGGGTTACTTCTTCCTGACCAGCGAGGCCCAACCGAGCGAGGTCACGGAGGCTAGCCTTGGGAATGTGAGTATCAGTGGAGAAGATCTAAAGGCGATGCTCGGGAAGATTGCCGCGAGCAAGCAGGTTGTTCTTCTCGATACGTGCCATTCAGGCGCGGCGGCGGCGGATTTGGTTGGCGAATCACGGAGCATTTCTGGTGACTATGCTCGAGCTTTTGAAAGCATCAAGGACGCAAATGGAACTTGGATGCTCGCCGGATCAGCGGCGGACCAACGCTCCTATGAGAGCGTGAATGTTGATCACGGGATGCTGACCTATGCTTTGCTGGAAGCGATTGATCGCGGCAATGCGGCGGGACTTCGCCAAGCTCCGTCGGGCGAACTTTTCGTCGACGTGGAAAGATGGCTTCAATATGCGGCGGCGCGGGTGGAATCGTTGAAAAATGAGGTCGGATTAGCGGGCCTGCAACGCCCAGAATTCAAGCGATCCAAGGCGGCAACGACCTTTGATTTGGGTGTGATGGACGAATCAAATCGAGGATTTTTGGGTCTAAAAGCTCCAAAGCCAGTCGTAATCCTCGGCTCGTTCCAGATGGAAGAGGAAGATCCAGCAGGGATTGAAGATGTCGTGAAGGCATCATTCAAAGACTCGACAAAGATCAAGGCGTGGTTCGACGCGAGCAAACATCCGAATGTGTATCGCGTTGCGGGGAACTACACAACTTCCGGCGATAGCATCGAAATCAAGATCTTCTTGCAAAAGTTCGATAGCACCGGGCAGCGCAAAACTCTGGAGACATTCACTGTAAAAGGAACGACGAAATCGCTCGCGGCATTGGGATCAACCGTCCTGTCCGAGGTCGAAAAACGCATTATAGCCTTGGAAGAGGCAAAATCCGCGACTCCTTAATCGGCGTAAAAAGGTAGCTGAAAAGGATTGGCGGGGGGATTTCAGCGTAGAATATGCACATTGCTGTGAATTCCCCTGTCGAGCCGTTTTGTCCGTCGCACCGCCTGATCTTTGAAGAACTCGAGCGTATCGCTCCCGGGGCTCCATTTTTGTCGCTCGGACAAACTGCTTTTTGGGACGAACCGATGAAAGCCGGAGTAGCGATGTGCTCAAAGGAAATGGGATTCAATCGGCCGTTTGT
>JBEIDH010000076.1:0-5055 GCA_040383535.1 Chthonomonas sp. | reverse complement strand
GCGAAGATTCTCCAACCTGCTTTCGCATCGCCCGGAGCCGGAATCACGGATCGCAGGGACTGAACGCGTCGTTCGATATTTGTATAGGTTCCGGTTTGCTCTGCTGGAAGAGCATTTGGCAAAACCAAGCTCGCATAGCTCGCAAGATCGCTCTTTATCGAGCCTTGGACGATCAAGAAATCAACGCTCTCAAGGGCGTCCATGACGAGTCGCTGATCAGCGTGGAGCGCAAACGGATCGCAATCCACCAGCCAAAGGGCCTTGATCTCAAATCGAGTACAGGCTTCAAGAATTTCCGTTGTCGTCCGACCATCCGGGCCTGGCATCAGACCGATGGACCTAGCACCTTCCGCATTTCCAATGGTCGCAAATTGATTGAACTTCGTTCCTTGAGCCTTGGCGAGTCCGGCGAGTGCCAAGCTAGCTTTGTCTCCAGAAACATGCTTGAACAGGGAATCTGAGGTTACAAAGATCGCATCCGCGCCCATCTGACTTACCAAAGACGTGAAGTCAGCGGCAGAAACTCCAGTGACACGCTGGATAAACTCGGCGGTTTGACCACTCAGGAGTTTTTGGGCGGCTTCAGGCAAGGTGATTCCGGCGGATTGAGCCGCAAGCAAAAGTCCGATGGAAACTTCGTATTCAGTTCCGGCGTTGTACCGAACGACTTGGGAAGCAAAGCGATCTGCTTCAGCGTCCTCGGATCCAATCACGACGACGGTAGTACCAAATCGAGTTGCCGCCTTTCGCGCCCGAAGATAAACCATTGGTTGCTCGTCAGCCACGTTACCGCCGAAGAGGAAAATTGTCTTTGCACTTTCCAGATCAGCAATCTTGGACTGAACGCTTGGCATACCGTAGACGGCTTCGATCGTCTCAGAACCCGCTGGAATCGCTCGACCCCATCGGTGATCAATTTGGTCGGAGCCGAATCCTTCCTTAAATGCCTTCTTTAGAAGATAAAGGGCCTCATTGCTCTGTTTGCCGCCAACTAATGCCGCGACTTGATTGCCTCCGACTTTGAAGGCATCTTGGATGACCTCGTAGGCATCACTCCATGTACCAGCAACGAACTGATCTCCTGACCGAACCAACACCTGTGTCATGCGGTCTGCGGAATTGTAGTAATCGTGCCCAAATTTGCCCTTGTCACAGGTCCACTCTTCGTTGACAGCTTCATTCGTTCGACCATTGGTGCGGACGTACTTTCCGGCGCGGTAGTCGAAGAACGTGGAGCAGTGGTTCGCACATTCCACGCATGTGGACGGCTTGCTTTCGAGGTCCCAAGGTCGTGCACGGAATCGGTACTTTGCCGAAGTCAGCGCGCCAACTGGGCAGATTTCAATGACGTTACCGCTGAATCGGGATTCGAAATCCAGAAGCTGGAAGGTGGAAGGTTGCATCTCCGCACCCCGGAATCGGAACGCGAGTTGAGCATCTCCAGAAATTTCCTCGGTGAATCGTACGCAACGACCGCACTGAATGCAGCGCTCTAGGTCGAGCGTTACATATTTAGAAAGCGGATACGCCTTAATCGCGTGGCGCTTGAGCTCAGTAAAGCGAGATGTCGAAGGGCCGTAAAACAGCGTGTTGTTCTGAAGCGGGCACTCACCGCCCCGGTCGCAAATTGGGCAGTCAAGCGGGTGGTTGATAAGCAGAAATTCTAGGACGCCTTTACGGTCGATGTGGACTTGTTTCGTATCCGTGAAAATGACCATGCCCTCGCTTGCAGGCAAGGTACAACCCGCTTGCGGCTTTGGCATCTTTCGGACGCTCCCGTCAGCCTGCTTGAAGCCAACTTCAACGAGGCACATCCGGCACATTCCGACCGGCTTCATCCGAGGGTGGTAGCAAAAAATGGGAATTTCGAGCCCAAGACGCTTGACGGATTCCACTATGAGCTCCCCTTTGGGAACTTGAATCTCAACGTCATTGATCGTAATTTGAACGAATTCTGTGCTTACTGCTGCCGACATAAACCCTCTGACAAGACTACGAGAACGTACCCGAAACCGTCACAATGATGCTGAGCCTAAGACCAAAAAGCGGGTGCATTTTCGCCCAAAGTTCCCTAATCTTGTTATAATGTGATTATGCTTGAACGAAGAATTTTCCGCCGACTTCCCGTGATTTCCAGTGTGCTCGCGTTGCTCCTTTGTAGCCCAGTTGTTTCGACGGGTCAGCAGGCATTCCAGACCGTAAAGAAAGCACCGCCTGCGTCGGCAAAGAAGACCCCAGTCGTTCAAGGTTACGATCTAAAGAAAGCTCTGGGTAGCGACTTCAGCGCTTTCGGAAAGGTTCTCAATGTCAAAGTCACCCCAAAGTCAGAGGTGGTTCCAGAGATGGTACCAGGGGTGAGCTACACCGAAGAGGAACTTGCGGCTCTGCCTCGATCTGAGGACTGGTCGTGGAAATCGCAAAAAGTCCCTGGTCTGAGTAGCGTGTTCATTCGTCGTTCGGGCAAAGACGCGATTGTAAAATATTTTTCTGCGATATTCCCAAAGGGAAAGCCGCTGACAACGGCAAAAGCTCTTGAATTTTTTAAGCTTCCCACCAAAGACGTCGAGATTGAGGAGACCACTGATCGAGGAGTCTACGAGATCACGAATATTGTTATCGGAAAGAATCGGTGGAGTGCTTTTTTCATCGAGAGTAACGACGACGAACAGCCTGAGCTACAGATTTCCTGGGAAGAATGGATCCCCTGAGCTGTGATTTCCAAGCGATAGGGTGGTATGATTCTGTGTCTGGAGATTGCGACCTACGGGTCGGATCTTTCAAACCCGCGATGCTCGACGACGTGCAAAATCGCCAAAATTAAGTCGAGCGAACCCTCTATGCAACCAGAAGTCTTTTCTTCCGCAGGTCAAACGCGTACAAAAATTCGCGTTCTGTTTGTATGCCTTGGCAACATCTGCCGAAGCCCTCTCGCAGAGTCTGTATTCCAAAAGTTGGTTAACGCCCGCAATCTCCAAGAGTTGGTTGAGGCAGATAGCGCCGGAACCGGGAGTTGGCACGTGGGAGCCTTGCCCGACCCTAGAGCTCGAAACGTAGCCGAGCGCCACCACGCTCCGACGACCCACCGTGCTCGTCAGATCATCTCAAAGGACTTTCAGACCTTTGACCACATCATCGCTTTGGATAATAGCGTGAAGGACTCACTGCTCCGTTGGAACGGTACCGATCCGACCCGAATCTCGCTTATGATGGACTGGGTACCAGATCAGGTAGGCGAAGATGTCCCCGATCCTTACTATGGGGAGCTCAACGACTTTGAAACGGTGTATGAGATGGTGTTCCCAGCTTGTGAAAACCTACTCAATGAGTGCGAACGCGCAGTTCGAATAACCGCCTAATCTACCTTCGGGCTCACTTTACAGCTGAGCCAATGATGTGAGGCGAGACGATTGGAAATTTGAGCATAAAGTGCTCGATTTCTTCACGAGAAAATCCTGCATTCCTAATCGGTACCCAACTCTGGCGATCCACATTGCAACCGTCCGCGCAACAGCACCAAATCGGCTTGATGAACCGCTGGATGATGGCACCAAGAGTGCCGGGAGTGGCCGCAACGTGCTCCACAAAGAGATATCTGCCACCAGGTTTTAAAATCCGCAAGACTTCTTTGAGCGTCGTCTCCGGACAAGGGACCGAGCAAAGCACTAAACTCCCAACGACAAAGTCAACACTGTTATCCTCGAGAGGAATGTCAAGGGCACTGGCCTCAAGTAAGTCCACTGCGATTCCAACACGATCTGCTTCTCGACGAAGGTACTTGTGCATGTGAGGATTGGGTTCAATTCCGATCCACGAAATCTCTTTGGGAAAGTATTTCAGGTTCGGTCCCGTGCCAGGACCAATCTCAACGACTTTGCCTCGGAGATCCTTAAAAAGTTCTTGCTTTCGCGGGGCAATGAGCGGTTCGTAAACCCGCATGACCTGTTCGATTCCCCATGCAAAGGTCCTTTGAATCAGCGGACGCTTTTTTTCATTTATCGGAATCGCAACACACATAGCCAAAGAAACTCTACGCTGAGAGTATGCCTGATTTCAGCCGTTTTAATGAGAAATGATCAAAAATCGGATATTGCTGGTACTATAGAGGTGCACAGATACGGATGCCGAACGACGAGAGAAGATTTCGAGCCAGCAAGCACCGGTCCATGTAGTTAGGTCAATTCACAATGGCATCGAAAACATTATTCGTCGGCAACTTGCCGTACACAGTAACCGAAGGCGAGCTTATGCTCCACTTCGGTGATTATCAACCAATCTCGGCACGAGTTATTTCCACAAAGGGAATCGCATTTGTCGAAGTTGAAGCTGACCGCGCTGAAGAAGCGATCGAAAAGCTTCACAATTCTGAAATGGGCGGAAGAAAGCTTACCGTCAACGAAGCCCGACCTCGCGAAGAACGACCGGCCGGTGGCGGTGGTGGACGATTTGGCGGCGGCGGTGGCGGCGGCGGCCGATCCGGTGGCGGCGGTGGTTACGGCGGCGGTGGCGGCGGTGGCTATGGCGACCGAGGCGGTCGTGACAGCGGCGGCTACGGCGGCGGCGGAAAGCGACGCAGCTACTAAGCTAAAAAAAAGAAACTAAAGAACTCGGACTTCCCATAGAAGTCCGGGTTCACTTTTTTTCATTCAGGGATGGAATCGGACTGGATTACAGACCGACGCAACAGACCGTGGCTGGATCGCGTCAAAAGAATTGATGGCACCCTATCTGTTCTCCGGACTCTTGGATTCTTCCCATATTTTGTCGGGACTACTTTCGCGACTGTCTGAATCTCAATGGGATGAGCGAAACGACCCCGATCGGTTTACACCGCGTGAAGTCATCGCTCACCTCCTTGACTGGGAACCTATTTTTCGCCAGAGGATGGTAGGCACTCTCGCCGAAGATGGGTTCGTTCCCACCCCTTACGATGAGGGCGAACGAGCGGTGGAACTCTCGTACGAAACTTGGGACTTTCGAGCGAGCCTGGATGACTTTCTGGCCGTGCGCGAAACTCCGGTGCATTGGTTGAGACAGGTAACACAAGAAGAAATGCTC
>JBEIDH010000075.1:0-5329 GCA_040383535.1 Chthonomonas sp. | reverse complement strand
CCAAAGACGAAGTCGTTCTCACCTTGGCTCGTGACCGTTGCGAGAGTGCCGCCCAACGCAACCGAAGCAGCTTGGGCGTTAGTCCAAGATATCCCATCTGGAGCGCTGATAACCTTATACCAATGGTCGTTTCCAGCCCATTGCGTCCACCCGCCAACTGCATTTGCTCCAACGCAAAGGCTCGAAAGTAGTGCCATACAGAAAATAGATTTTTTCATATTGAGTTTTTTCCTTTCAGTGAAGAGACTGGCCCTACTCTAGGCGGTAACGTCATCAGAGACCATCCCCCATTCGTAGTGCCACGCTACATCACACCAACATGATAGCGGAGTGTTTTCGTCGTCGCGAGGAGTTTTAGAACCAAAACCTGGTCATAAACGCAAAATAAACACCCCCGAAACTTGGGTGTTTACGGCTGCTGGTGCAAAATAGCAGAAAGGTGTTTATGACAACGCGCCACATCAGATTGCATATGCTTGGAAAGCCAGCCCTCTATGTGGATGGGCGGGAGGAGAGGATCGCCCCTCCGGCCACCTTCCAACTTCTAGCGGTCATCCTACTCGGTGGACAAGAGGGGGTTTCGCGCCACACCGCGCGCACCCGATTGTGGCCTCATCTTGACCCGAAAAGCGGGATGACCCAGCTCCGGATCAATCTGATGAAGATGCGTGACCAGTTGGGCGACCGCGTTTTTTTGGATACCGCTGGCCAGGTGTTGCGCGTCTTGCCGGGCACGAATGTGGAGGTGGACATCTGGGAGAAGGCCAAGCCGGGGGCGAATGGACTGAGCAACTTTGTGGACCGGGTGGTCGTGGGTTGGAATCTGGAGCACTGGCAGGACGTCGCCGACCAGCACGGCGAGCGCATCTGCCGTTGCTTGGACGAGTTGGAGGCGCGCGGGGAGCGCATCGACATCGAGCTGCTGAGCCGCGCGGCGGAAAACTACCCGACGATCACGAACATCCACCGCCGCTTGGTTGCGCGCTACCTCTTCGAAGGCCGCGACACCGACGCCAACGAGGCGACGATCCGGTTTGAGGAGTACTGGGTGGAGCGCTTCGGCACCGGTGATATCCCGGATCTCAGCGCTAAGCTTGATTCGCCGGCCCATGTTGACGGGAAGAAGCCTAGGTGGAACTTGAAGAAGATATTGGTGGCGGTCGTGCTTCTGGCGGGGGCGTCGGGCTTCACCACTTGGAACTACATTCGAAACTTCAGCACGTTCCCAGCCACGATCGAATTCAAGGGCGAGCAGACCTGGCAGGGCGATAAGTTGGTGCGGTACTCGCTTCGGCCGACAAGCGGCCACACGCCGACGATGAGGATGCTGAGCGACGGAAGGATTCTGGTTTACTTCACTCGCGAGGGCTTTTCCGCGCCCGAGACCGCTTTTTCGTTTTGGCCGCGGAGCCCCGGCCGGCTGGACATTCAACCCGAGGCGCCCAATTTGAGGGACCGCAACAAAAATGGTCTCGCGCTGGATCTCCGGCAAGCGGTGCGCTGGGATGAGGGCGGGCAGATTCGGCGCAAACTGTCCCCTACAGGCGAGCGGCCCAATGTTTACGTCGATCAACTGACCGAAGGGGGGTTGTTCTACACCCGATTGTGTCGGCACCCCGAAGGATGCCATTTGGACCTGTATTTCACCGACGGCAAGCGCGACATTCAGATCGTCGGACCGGATGGTCCTCCTCAGACCACCCGCCTGGTGTCCGTCGACAAGGATCGCGCCTATCTCATCTACTCGATGGGAATCACCGAGGCTTGGAAGAATTGGTCGGCGTTCATTCCCATGTCCAAGGGTGCGCCCAAGAACAACGTTTTGACCCCTTTCGCGGCTGAACATTGCATCGATTCGGTGGCCCAGGACGGCACCGTCGTGCTGAACCGGGACGTGACCTCGATCTTGGAGGGAGATTACAGCACTCGGTCGACAGGCGAGAGACTCCTCTGCCGCGATCCGGAGAATATGGACACGCCACGGGCCGCTCTGGAACGGAGGGTCAACCACATCGGTGCGTTCGGCAATGCATTCATCACCGAGGTGCACAAAAGCCCCGGCGTGCGGATTATCCGAGCGCTCGACACCAATGGATTGGAAATCAGCTTGCCGTTTGGCAAGCGGTCCAAGCTGAACTCTTACTTCTTTACGAACCAAAGGGAACTCCTCGTGACAAGGACTCTGGAAGAGCCGGAGGTCTATGACCTTTGGGTGGTTCTGCCTTCGGAGGATTGAGCGGACCCTTTCGGCGAGTAAGAAGATGCTGGCAGGAACTCGGCTCCAAACTCCAGAACTCTGAGTTACACCTCACCTCGGGGAGGAAAATGCGCCTGCGGTGAGAGGAGGTCAAAATGAAGACTCTCAAGATCCTTTCGTTTGAGCTTGTTTCTGGTTTTGCGACTCCCGGTTTTGCGGCGGAGGTCGCCTGGGTGAGCACCCAGTCCACCCTCCCAGAGATTCCCATATCCTCGGTAGGGATTGGTAGATTGTTAGAGTCTCGGGTCACTACCGCGCGGACTCATCATCACGATTTTGATACAGTTCGCTCAGGTAACATTTCGATACGTTTAACCGGTTAAGATAATGTCATTCCTGAAAAATCTCTTAGGTTCGTTGGATTCACACGACGACTACATATCCATGCTTTCGAGATCCATCCATGATGGAACTCTAAGTTCGCAGGAAGTTGCCGAGATGAAGAAGATCATTGCAAAGAAAGGGCTGAAATCTACAAAAATTTCGGAATTAAACATCAAGGCAATTGAACATCTTGTGACTTCTTTCATGAGCGATGGTTATCTGGACGAAAAAGAACTTGCGGCTTTTGACAGCGCGATGGAAGATCTTGGTGTTCCGTACCATTCTCTCTCCCTAAAAGTTCAAACACAAGTACACAGGCTGCACTCGCTTCAAGGATTACTGAACGGCACCTTGCCGGTCGTGCACAATCCGCAAATTGGTGTTAATCTTAAGCCTGGCGAGTTCATTCATTATTTGTGTTCATGCCACATCATGGAAAACAAAGTCGTGGCTCGGGGATCGGCTGGAGGATTTGGCGGGCTGAGCTTTCCAATCGCAAAGGGTATCCGATTACACGCCGGGGGAAGCCGCGGAAGATCCTATCCAATTTATGATGAAGTCGTTACGAGTCAGGGTTATCTCTGTCTTACGTCTGATTCCATTCGCTACTTAGCCAACGCTAAGGGTTTTCATAAGCCCTGGTCAAAGGTATCGGCAGTTGAGCCTTTCTCAAACGCACTTGTGGTGCACCTTTCTGGGCGCCAAAACTCGACTATTCTCCGCTATGACGATCCGCAGGATGCCGCATTCGTTGAGATCATCTGTGACCGGCTGTTAAATTCATAAGGCGGTGAGGATCTTCCACCGCGGGGCAGTCAAAGGAAGAACGGACTCTCTCCCCGTCAATTTACTTATGCCTCCGCCTTTCCAAGATGGCGGCATTTGAATTTGTTAATGATATATTATGGAAAAGCAGGCACTGTTGCTTGTTTTCGTGTTGTAACATTGCAAAAGTGGCAATTGCCCTGTAAAATCCTAACTGTAAGTCAGATTTTTTCTGATACAGATCTGCAAAAGAGAGACAATCATGTTCACTAGATATATTTCAATCATGGCCAAGACTTTGGTCTGCGGCACCTTTGGCTTATCAGTCGCCTCGGCCCAAATCATCGACATCAACGGCGGCAACTCGTGGGCTGGCTGGAACTCCGTCGGCAACTCGCAGACCACAGGAATCTGGGTTTTGGGAAACACCAACCGTACCTTCGACATCTACAGTAGCAGCTTCGTTTTGGGTTCCAGTCAGTCGGTTGGCGGAACTCGTCTGCCGGATGGCATTACAGGCAACGGCACTAGCTACTCTGGCGATACCTCCGCTAGCCTCTTTAGCGACTCTTGGCAGGCTGGTGATCGCATCATGGGCATTGGAATCCGGTACACGGGGAACACAAGAGGAAACACCTTTTTCTTTCATACCGACAAGGGCGGCAACAACATACTCCCTGCATCAAGTTTCGGCGCGGGTGATGGCACACTTTCCTTTGACGCTGGCGATACATCTTCTTATGTTTTGACCAATTACACCGACAGCTCGCGGGCTCGAGTGCGACAATATTCTATCTTCAACGGCTTCAGCTCCAATGGCGGCACCAACTTCACATCTCCTTATGGCCAGAGCCCTACTGGATTGATGCCGGTCCGTAGCTTTGCAGTTCTCGACTCGGGTTCGACGAGTGTGAAAAGCATCCAGTTTCTCATTAACGCCGATGCAGTGCTTCGCTCAAACGGAGGATTAAACTTTGGAGAAGGCGATCTTACAGCCAGCACCACTAGGTTTGGCTTCTATGAGGGCGATTCTAATGGTCAGACAGAGCAGATCTTTCCGGTCGCTGCGGTCCCTGAGCCAGCCAGCATGATCGTGCTTGGAGCTGGTGCCTTGGCCCTCGTTCGCCGACGCAAGAACGCCTAGGCTTATTGCATCCCTTTTATGCCTCCGCCTATCTCTTAGGTGGAGGCCTTAGTTTTTGCTCGGTGCCCTGTGTTGTGCATACCCCGGTGGGAAACGAGCTTCAGAAATGCCATGGCGTCTTCAGGCACTCGCTGAAACATGAATTTGATCCTGGGGTTGGTAGGTTTTCAGAAACCTGGGTTAGCACCCAGGCCACCCGACCGAAGTATCAGAGGGGCCCCAATTACGACGATATGGTGATGTAAAAACTTCGCCCACCGCGAACCCTTACTTCAACTTGCACCGTTCCTTTTACTTTCAAAAAGAAACTGCTAACATCTGTCCAGTTGTTAATTTCGGTAAACGAAAAATCGCCGCCAACTTGGCGAAGGCCTGTGATAACATCGCCTACCTGGAATTTAGATTCCTTACTAGGGACCTTCCACTTAACGGCTGCAATATTTGGACGATCATAATCTGGCTGAACGCCAAGTATAGTCGCTACCATTGCATAGAATTTAGGCGATAATTGCTCCCATAGCTTCGGAGATCCATGCATCGATATAACGAGGTCTCTAAAGTCTTCCGATAACTCTATAGCTCGAATCGTTGCATCCTTTGCCTCCTGAAAACTCTTATCTCTCATGGCTTTAGAGGAATTGCGATTATGACGTTCGATCACGGCTCTTCCATACTTGTGTTCCATTGCGATCATGGCACGCGCAATGCTTATAGCATTTTCTGCCAACAGATCGTACTCCTTTTCGGTACAGTATTGAGAAAGGCGATCAGAAATGTTGGATTTACTGGACTCCCCTGCAAGCGTAACCAGGGGTAGGTCCTTCCACCATCGATCGACT
>JBEIDH010000074.1:0-5662 GCA_040383535.1 Chthonomonas sp. | reverse complement strand
GCCACAAGGATGGTGGAGTGCTGATAGGTCGAGTCTATGGACACTTGGCCGGTGGACATCGTCAAAGCATGGCCGCGAAGCTCGGGAGGCTCACCGCGTGAACCTCGCAAATCTGTTCGAGGTCGATTGGAGCCTTTGCACCGATGCCCGAGCGAAAACGAACAACTTTTGGTGGCATGCGCTCAAGAACTTTAAATTCGAGCGGAAGATCTACCCAACGAAGTCAGCGTTAGAGTTGCGCAACCGGTCCAGAATCGGCGCTGATCTGTTCAATAGAGCCACGTTTCTCGGACATCTGGAAGAATTGGCTGCCTATCGTTTTGAGGCGGTTAGGAGAGTTGTGCTGCAATCATCGGACCCAATCTGGTCGACTCTGGATTTGGACGTCCGCCACACGCTCATTGCCGCCTTAGGGAGGGGTTATAATCCGGGGTGCCTTTACCTCTGCCATGACCTGGGAAGACCTGAATCCGCAGTCGATTTGGCCAATGGCCTTGCCATGTTCTGGGACGTGGCGCAACCGGACGAGGCCCTGATCCACAACTTTAAAATGTTGGTCGAAACCGCGCGAATTCGCTCCGGGATTCGCCCAAAAAACAACGTCAACACCCAGGGCATGACAATGACCCGCCCCCAGTGGCACCAATTGGAGCTGCTCGACGAGCGTTTCCAGAGGGCATTGGATGTTGGGCATCGGAAGGTCGGTCGCCCGTCGTTGAGTGGGGCATCAAACGACTATTCCGCCGCAGAACATAAGAGTGTTAGAAAACTGGTGCAAAGCGCTTCCGAATGGGCGGACTCCTGCTATAGAGCCTTACCATCATTCCACTTTCCATAAATCAGATTCATCCCCCTGGGGGGGGCTTGCCCATTTTTCGCGGCGATTCGAGCGATACGCTGGATGCCGATGAACTACATCGCTTCCCTGCCCGGGCCAATACCTCTCCATAGGTTTGGCGAACTTAAACACATCAGCTCAACGACGCTCTGGCGCTTCCGCAAACGCGGGTGGATCCAGACCGTGAATCTAGGCGGACGACCCTACATCTTGCCTTCCGAGGCTGCCGCATTCGAACGCAGGGCCGCTGCGGGCGAGTTTGCCAAACCGCCACATGGAGTGGCTCTCTGGAGCAAGCACCTAAGCAACTCAACTTCGGAAGGAAAGGAATCGCTCTAATATGAATTTCGAAGACTTGCTGCCCGCTGTAGGTAAGGCTGAAAATAAAAACGCCCCGGCCGAAACCGGAGCGACTGTGAATCAGAACCATCAAAACGTTACCGTTATCTCTCATTCATTTCAAGCTTTTTTAAGCTCAGAACTGAAGGTTTCGATGGTTTCAAACGCCCACTCCACCGCTTGCCAATCCGTCAGCGTCGCGGAGATAATCGCCGATATCCAAGGTGGCAAGTGGCAACACTCCATCGATGAAATCAGAAACACATTCAAGCTGGCCAAAGAGAGCGGAGCTAACCCCAAGGAGGCTGTTTCTGAACTTAAAATGGCCCTACCGGGGATTCTTTGGTCTGGCTGTTTTAAAATCCGAAATAAATTTGGAATTGAATCCCACAGCGGGTTTCTTGTCGCGGACATCGACAACTTGTCCGAGCCTGAAATCGAACGAGTACGCTCAACGCTTCAATCCGATCCGCACGTTTTTTTAATATTTTTAAGTCCAACTGGAACCGGCTTGAAGGTGGTTTTTCGAGTGCAGCCCAATACCGTCGATCATTCAGCAAATTTCACGGCGGCGGCAAACTATGTTAAACAGAAATGCCACGTTGATATCGACCAATCAGGCAAGGACATCGCTCGCCTCTGCTTTGTCAGCCATGATCCTCTGGCTACCTGGAACGCCGACGTAAAGGAACTTCCAGTTCGAGCCGATCAGTTGGCACTACCACCCGCAGGCATCCCCCAACCGACCGTTCCGCTAGCCCCTTCGGCGCTACAGGAACGTCGAAAGATTGCGGCCGACCTGCTTGGCGAAATCGATTGGGCAACCTCAACCCAGGGATATTGCCAATGCCCGGGCATTGAGGCGCATACCACAGCGAACCAACCTCGCGATTGCTGGGTAAATCTAGATGGCGTAGCAACTGTCTCCTGCTTCCACGATCATTGCCGTAGCTCTGTCGCCAATACAAATCGCCGGATCCGCGCAAAAATTGATCTGTCCGAGGCAATTGCGAAATTCGGTCCGAAGACTCGCACCCCAAAACTGAACCCCGCGGAAATCACCGAGACGGCACCATCGCGCGCAAACTTAGATGCTGTGGCACTTCCCAGTGGTATCGTAACGATCAGCGAAACCGCAGCCGAACTGTTCAAACGCCTGTCCGGAAGACAAATGCTATTCCTGCGCGGCTCAGCTATTGTCGAGCTGGTCCAGCAAACTAACGGTTCAAGGCACCTTGAAACCCTCAAGGTGGACGCATTCCGCTCCCGGGTAGAAAAGATTGCGTCGTTGATGGTCTGGAAAAAGATTAAAAAGGAAACGACAGGATTAGTTCCCGCGCGGGAAACGGCAGAATTAGTTCCTGCGCGGCTATCCCATGATCTTGCGAAAGCCATCATGGAGGCGGAGTCGCGTTCACTGCTGCCCGCCATCGCCAGCGTCCATTCATGCCCGGTCCTTGTCGCGGACGGGAACGGGTTACCAAAGCTACTCGGTGAAGGATATCACTCCGAATGCGGTGGCATCCTCATCACAGGCCGAATCGACCTCCCGCCCGATTGGGAAATGATCAACGTCCACGAAGCGGCAGGTCGTTTGCTCCATCTCATCGATGAAATGGATTTTCCGTCCGAAGGAGATAGGGCGAGAGCCATCGCTGCATTCATCACCCCTGCCCTGCTGATGGGCGGTCATCTGATGGACCGTATCCCCATCGACATCGCCGAGGCTGATCAATCCCAGGCAGGAAAAGGCTACCGGCACGAGCTGGTCTGTACCCTCTACAACGAGAAAGCCTATCTAGTTGCGTCAAGGAGCGGGGGCGTCGGCTCGCTGGACGAATCGCTAGGTTCCGGCCTCATCAGCGGTCAGCCATTCATCTGCTTCGACAACCTACGAGGCAAACTGGATTCGCCCAATGTCGAGGCGTTCATCACCGCACCGGGGCTTTTCCCGGCTCGCGTGCCACACCGAGGCGAAATCCAAATCGATCCGAGACGCTTCCTGATCCAGTTGTCGTCTAACGGTTTCGAATCGACCCGCGACTTAGCCAACCGGGCATGCATCTGCCGCATCCGGAAACGCCACGGATACGAGTACCGCGACACGCTGGGGCAACTCAGGGCGGATACCGGTCATTATCTCGCTGCAGTCTTCCGGATCGTCAAGGCGTGGATGGAAGCAGGGAAGCCAAGGACAAAGGACACGCGACACGACCGCCGGGAATGGTGCCAAACTCTCGACTGGATCGTCCAAAACCTCGTCGGCACCTCCCCACTCATGGATGGGCATCAGGAAGCCCAAGATAGGACCGGCTCCGCTGGACTAACGTGGCTCCGATCTGTTGCTCTCGCTGTAAAGATCGATGGCAAACTTGGAACACCATACTCGGCAGGCCACCTTGTCGAATTTTCTGCTCAACATGGAATCGCCATCCCGGGTGCCAACGACGATCCGAAATCCACCGCCCGCATCGTTGGTTCACATCTCGCAAAGGCGTTCAGCACGGCTACGAACCAAAGCATCACCATTGATGGCATGGCTGTGCGCCGCGAAGAAGAGACGTACCAAAAGGATGAACGAAGCAAAGAGAGGCGGAAGGTCTACCTCTTCGACCTACTAGGCTAATCCCGCCGTCGTCGCCGCAACCACCCCAAGCACCGCAAGCACCGCAAGGCTCATAACTTCATAGGAAAACACCCCTTTTTCTAAGAGAGTATATTGCCTTCCGGTGCTTGGGGTGGGGAGGGGCAATAAACTTATTCCTTTGGTGTGCTATCTCGTTGTCGCGCCTCAATGCAAGCTTGAACAAGTTGACAAACGTAGCCAGCTTGCTCTTCGTTAATATCTTGGTTCTCAACAACGGAGCGTTTAAATTCAATGGCACTGAGAACGCCGCTGTCCTCAACAAATCCCAACGTCAGAGTTCTATTCAGGAAGAAATACAAGAGGGCAACAATGGCACCGATCAGCATACCGCCGAACAGACCACCGAAAGAAAACCCGCCCGCAACCCCGCTGCTGACGCCGGTGATGATCCAAACTAAAACAATCGCGATACCGAGTGCCTTCTTCCAAGGCTTGTGGTAGCCATAGACTGAAGAGCAGACGCTGAGCAGTGGAATAACCCGGCGGATACTGCCTGACAAAGATGCTTCAGAAAACTCAATTCTTGAGTCGCTCACAGTGATAGAAACGGTTGGGTCAACCCCAAATCGTGCAAGCACCCAAGATATAACCCCCTCTTTTCTAACTGTGATTGCGACAAAGTGATTATTGGCATCAGGCTCATCTGCTGCGCGCCATGATTTAATAACGTAGGCCATAGTTTTATTTTAAGTTTTTATTAATCAAATATTTTTCAATCTTCACGGACAATATATTTTAAGAACTCAGACGTCGCAGAGACAACTTCTATCCTAATCTTATTGAACCGAACAACTTTGTCCTTGGAAGGAAAAAAAAGGTTTTGATGAAACGCCGGACGAGCCATGTCATCGGCGGTATACTCCCGGTACAAAATAGTAATGTTTTCATTTTGAATCCCGGTGTAAATCAACTCAAAATTGACCGATCCTTTCTGGGATGGTGACGTTGTTTCAACAAACCTAAAAGAAATATCTGCAGCTTCGGTGTTTTTCAATTTATAATTTTCCACAAAACCGCCTAAGATTGTGTTGTAAACAATAGGCAAGATTACCCCACTAGAATCTGCTACTAAATAATCAATTTCCAAACCCCGCCTGAACACTACAACATCCAACACATAAACATCCCTTCCTTTGAAAGAGCTTTTGCTAATTATTTTATAAACCTGCCCTTTAGCTAAATTAGCTGTGTGCGTTGAAAAATCAATAAACACCGTTATCTGCGTATCTTTATTCGAAACCACTTCAGGTAAAGTGTATTTATTTAAATAATAATCAAACAACTTGACGATTGGACTCCCCACAGGAGCAGTTTTCTCTCTGTTTATAACATAATTTTTCTCAAAAAGATTCGAAGTTGAAATCAATTCCCTTGAGGCCGGAGTAAGGTGCGCCACTGGAATACCGCTACACCCAGCCACTAATGATGTTAAAATTAATAATAATAAGGATTTCATGATTTTGAATTTTTACCGTTGGTTTTTTGCTAGCAATCACTACATTATGCCTCTGCAAAACCTCGATCAGTCAACTGGGCTAGGATATTAATATTGACCGCGGCGTCACGATTGTCTCCTAGGCCGTGCAACTCCTTCCCGACCGTCCAAACATCCCGTAAAGAAGCTGCGATGGATTTAACCTCGCTAGCTGACCCTCCATCCATGGCCATGGCGTCCAGCCTGTTGGCCAAAAGGGCGATTGTCTGACTCGTCCTCGACCGAAACCCCTCGGCGGTACGTTCGGCTAGTTCAGCACCAAGTAGTCTCGCTGACTCTATGACCTGACAGCGCACCACATTTTCCGCCTCCATGCTGATCTGCTGGCGTTTCTCAAACCACT
>JBEIDH010000073.1:0-5841 GCA_040383535.1 Chthonomonas sp. | reverse complement strand
GACACCCCCCAGGTTGCGCTTTTGGCTGGGGTAATGTCGCTGGTGGTTCTGGCTTGCCAAATTGCAGTTTCCTTTCTTGCCGGAAGCGTTTGGCGAGCGATTGGGACTTCGGTTTTAATGCAGCTCGTTTCGATTCCGCCCACCTTACTTCCGATTACGGGATTTGGTGTGCAGGAATTTGCGCGGACTTGGGACAGTCAGATCATCACAGGTTTAATTGCCGGAACGATGGTCGGGCTTTTCGCCGGGATCGCCGCAACCATCGAGCAAAAACGAACCGAAGAAAAGCTACTTCTTTTAGACGATCCGGAGACCCTGCTCGCCGAGTTTTTGGATATCCAAAAGCGACTTAACCCTGGACCGCGAAGCATGACAGTGATGGTTGTTGACGCCGCAAAAAGCTCAATCATGAAATCCATGGCGGATCCTTTCATTGCGGAATGGTCGTTTAGGGCGTATCAACAACTATTGGAGCGCGTTGCCGACGAATTTGGTGGCGAAGTCCTCAGCACTGCCGGAGATGGCGCGATTATCACCTTCGATCAAACCGAAATGGCAATGAAGGCCGCCTGGCGAACCCACGAGAAGATCCAAGAATTCAACGAGAAAACCAATAAGCTCACGATGCCGTTTAAGCTCAGAATCGGGCTTCACAGAGGTATGGTGATGGGGCAGATTGACAAGGTGCAATACACCGATGTGATTGACATCGCTGCCCACGTGGAAGCCGCCTGCCAAGTCGGGGGAGTTACTGTCACTGAACCTGTGTGGGAATCGCTGACCAATAAGCGCGGAGATCGCCTGAGCATCGCGATTGATTCGTTTACCGTATATCAGTTGGAGATGGGGGCGTCGTGACCGAACTCCTGAACAACAAATGAAAACCCTCCAACTGGGAAAAGTGGGCTACAACGAGGCCTGGGCAAAGCAGCTCGAAATCCTTGAGCAAGTTCAAGCCGGCGCAGAGGACACTCTCATACTCGTCGAACATCCGCCCGTGCTGACCTTAGGCGCGAACTTCCACAAAGAAAATCTTATGTTCACGCCCGAACAATATGCCGCCAAGGGCATTGAAGTCATCACCACCGACAGAGGAGGCGATGTGACCTACCATGGGCCAGGACAGTTGGTCATGTATCCGATCTTCGACCTCAATCGTCATGGAAAAGACCTCCATAAATGGATGCGAGGGCTGGAAGAAACCCAGATTCTCCTGCTGAAAGAACTCGGCATCGAAGCAAGAAGATTCCCGCCCAACACCGGAGTTTGGGTCGGCGAGCGAAAGGTCGCCGCGATCGGTGTAAAAATCAAGCGATGGGTCAGCCTCCACGGGATCGCCATCAATTGCAACAATGACCTCAGCCCATTTTCAATGATCATCCCGTGTGGAATCCAGGGCTACGGCGTTACCTCAATCTCCCAGCTCCTGAACCGAGACGTAAGCTCAGCGGATATCGAAGAACTTACTGTTCAAAGCTTCAAACAAGTCTTTGAATCTAGCCATGATTGATCCTTTTTCCCCGCTTGAGAAACTTAGCCAACGACCATATAGGAGAGTCGTTATGCGGCAATCCTGGCGCAATCTTTTGTTTCTCCATGTCGCCGTCGAGCCAGAATTAGTCCAAAATCTTCTCCCGAATGGTCTTACGGTCGAAACATTTAACGGCAAGGCTTGGATTGGATTCGTGATCTTTCAGATGCAAAACATTCGGTTTTCTGGAACCCCAGCAATCCCTGGATTCTCGGCCTTTCCGGAAACAAACGTCCGTACGTATGTCCGGGACAAAAACGGGATTCCCGGCGTGTGGTTTTTTAGCCTGGATGCAAGTAACCTCACCGCGTGCCTCTTTGCCCGGCGGGCATTTAATCTCAATTATATTTGGGCAAAAATGTCGCTAAGACATCAAAACGGAACTTTCCACGCCTCCGGGATGCGCAAACATAATCCAGAATTTGGCTATCAAGCATCCTGGAAAACCGCCGGAATTCCCGCCCCTTCTGCAAAAGAATCGTTTGATTATTGGCTCGTTGAGCGCTATCTTTTATTCGCAGAAAAAGATGGGAAAATATTCTCCGGGCGTGTCCATCACCCGCCCTATCAAATCCAGGATGTTCAAAATCTCACCGTACAACAAAATCTGATCCCAATCCCCGGCTACGAACACACCGAGATATGGGATCACATCACATTCTCGCCGGGTGTTGATGTCGAGGTTTTTGGTCTCAAGCCAGTTTAGTGAGGGCGATCCAATGGTGGTCTCTGGGGTGGTCCGCTCTGGTTCGGAGTTGGTCCCACGACAGGAGCGCCACCAGGTGGATGACTATGCTTGGCGAACTGCAATAGCCTTTCGAATTCGTGGCGATCCTTTGCCTTGCTTTTTGCATCCTCAACATCAACCGCTCCTTGCTCAACCAAGTGCAGAAGGGCCTGATCTAGGCTTTGCATTTTGAGTTTATGTCCGGTCTGGATCATGGAAGAGAGCTGGTGAGTCTTATTTTCTCGAATATTGTTGCGAACCGCCGATGTCGCCACTAAAACTTCAAAGGCTGCTGCCCGACCTCGCCCATCTTTTCTCTTGACCAGCGATTGGCTGACCACCCCAAGCAGGTTTACAGAGAGTTGCATCCGGATCTGTTGCTGTTGGTGAGTCGGGAAAACATCCACAATTCGGTCAACCGTTTGCACAGCATCCACAGTATGAAGAGTCGCAAAGACCAAGTGACCAGTTTCAGCGGCGGTGATTGCCAGGTGAATCGTCTCAAGATCGCGCATTTCCCCAACCAAAATTACGTCGGGGTCTTGACGCAAAACATACTTCAGAGCGTTTGCGAAGCTGAGCGTGTCATTGTCGAGCTCTCTCTGATTGATCAGAGCCAAATGGTCACCGTGGACAAATTCAATGGGATCCTCAACGGTAACAATATGATCGTGTCTGGTTCGATTGATACGGTCAATCATTGCTGCCAGCGAAGTTGATTTTCCACTCCCTGCAGGACCAGTAACCAAAACTAGCCCACGCGGACGGTTAATGAAATCGTAGCAAGCTTCCGGAAGGTGAAGTTCTTCCATCGAAGCAATGCGGTAAGGGATCACCCGAAAAGCGGCTTGAAGGTGATTTCGCTGCTGATAAAGATTGCCACGAAATCGGCTGACCCCCTCAATCTCGTAAGCAAAGTCCAATTCCATTTCCCGCTCCATTCTTTCCATTTGCTCTGGCTTTAGGAGTTGGTTCAGTTCCTCGCGAAACTCTTCATCGGTAAATAGTGGAACATCATCAAGGGAACGTAATTCTCCCAAGACGCGAATATAAACTTTTCCGGTATCGGTTTTGAAGTGAAGGTCCGAGCCTCCTACTTCCACGCAGTGCCTTAAAATTCCCTCAATGCGTTGCATGACTTCCCTCCGCTAAACCTTCTCGCATCGCTCTGGTCTCAAATTCGGCAATATTCGAACATCTTGAAAGAGCGTGTTCGTAGTCAATATGACCATTCTTAAGCAACCAGAAAAGGTGACCGTCCAAGGTCTGCATTCCCAACTCACCACCGGTTTGGATGTCCTTAAAGATTTGGTGAGTTTTTCCGTCGCGAATGATCGAACGAATGGCGGGCGTCGCGACCATGACTTCGAATGCCGCAATGCGTCCTTGTCCGTTTTTGAGCGGTAATAACGATTGCGAAACCACGGCTTGTAAAGTCACGCTCAGCTGAGTGCGGACCTGTGCTTGCTGTTCTGGCGGAAAAACGTCCACAACTCGGTCGATCGTTTGGGCCGCATCAACCGTGTGCAAAGTACTAAAGACCAGGTGTCCCGTTTCAGCGGCCGTGATCGCAAGCTGGATCGTCTCCAAATCTCGCATTTCGCCGACCAAAATCACATCGGGATTTTGCCGCATTACATGTTTCAAGGCGTCCGCAAAACTGTGGGTGTCGGTACCAAGTTCTCTCTGATTAATCATGGACCTTTTATCTTTATGCACATACTCAATGGGGTCCTCAATGGTCATAATATGCGATAGTGAATTCTCATTGATATGATTAATCATCGCCGCTAAGCGGGTTGATTTCCCGGAACCCGTTGGTCCGGTAACCAGGATCAATCCGCGTGGCAGAAGGGCAAGCTTCTTTGTTACCGGCGGGAGTCCAAGTTCCTCAACGGTCCGAATTTTGTATGGAATAACGCGAAAAACAGCACCGATCTTCCCACGCTGCCAAAACATATTTACGCGAAATCGTGCCAAGCCCTCGACAAAATAACTCAGGTCAAGTTCCTTAAAGGACTGCAGTCTTTCCTTTCTTTCGGGGGTGAGGATGCTGGTAAGCAGGGCGTAAGTCGCTTCTTCGGAAAGCGCGGGATGATCAGTGCGCTTCAATTCCCCTCGAACGCGCATCATCGGTGGGTTATTCGCCTTCATATGAAGGTCACTGGCGTCGGCGCCAATCACTTCGCGGAGTAGATCATCAATAGAAACGCTCATTTGGCATGGGCTCCAATCTCTCCTTTTCGACACCCAGGCCGAATCTCCTTTATTCTTTTACGAGTACGTGCGACCCTTCCAGACAATTTTTCCTTGCCGCTTCCAAACCACGGAACGCAAACAGGTATAAGCCCCCATCGTGAGCGTCATTGGCATCAATGGCAGCGTCCAAATGGGGAATTTTGCTCGCGAATCCACAATCGCCTTGCTCAAAAGTAACAAGAAAACCGCCGGCCAAGCCAGCACCCAAGCCCACGCCGTAAAGAGCAAAAATAATCCGATTAAAATCGTCCCAAAATCATTTCCAGCGATAAAGCAAGTGTTTTTGCTCATTCCGTCCAGGGCAGATTTGTAGTCTTCGTACATGGCGACGCTTAAGATTTCGCTCACATCCAGCACCGCCACGGGTTGATTTTTCGCCGACATGAGCCTGCCGATCATCACGTCTTCCAGCACCTCGCCTTTCATGGTTTCGTGGGGCAAAAATTCAAAATAGGTGCTCGATCGCCAGACCCCAATTTGTCCGTTCATGAATCGGTTGTGCCCTTTTCGGGTCAGCGCGACCAGGCCAAAGGGGTTCGTGGCGGCGATAATCCAACCGACCCAGCCGAGATAAACAGGTTCAAATCCGCGCCCAGGAATAATTTTTGGCATCCCAGTAGCCACGCTTGTCCGCGCCTGAATGACGGCGTGACCCAGGGACTTGAGGAACGTCGGACCGGGTTTGGTGTCGGCGTCCAAAAACACAATCCACTCGCCGTCATGCACCTCGGCGACGACTTTTGCCAGCTCGTGACAAGCCCGATTCTTGCCGGTCCAGCCTTCGGGCAATGGGGTGCGTGACCGGATCACTTGGGCGCCAAAAGAGGAGGCAATTTCCCCGGTCCCGTCGGAGGAATCGTCGTCAAACACAAAAATCTTCGCGCCCTGGTCACGCAGGGGGCCCAAAAGATCAGGAAGATTTTTCGCCTCATTCCTAGCGGGAATGCAAATGGCAGGATTCCAATCGCCCGCAAGCCCAGGCCGAGCCCGCCGCATCAGCGCGATGTTGGTCAGTGCCACAAAAACAAATAGGCCATAAAATACGCAAAGAAAAAGGAGCACCAACCCCAAAGGTACCCCCAAGCCGGAGCAGTCCGATCAAGCCCGAACCAAAAAAGGAAGGAGCACGGGCGAACCCGGACTCCTTTCCCTCGAACCCCCGAACCAGTCAACCCGGCCCGGACGAAGCGAATTTACGCCGCGATGCTCAGGCCGCCTTCGCCGCCTGTTGCATAAACAACCACCGCTGGAGTTGCCGCCGATGTCACATTGGCGCGCTTGCTCTTTATGCGATAGAAGTGCCGCTGACCAGGAATCTGGTCCT
>JBEIDH010000072.1:0-5930 GCA_040383535.1 Chthonomonas sp. | reverse complement strand
GCCACCGTCTCTATAGCTCTTTTTTCCAAGAATGTATCGTAGTTCTTCGACCTCCGGGCTTTCTTCCATCGCCTTCAGGCTCTCGATAAAGTCCAATGTGACCGCGCTTGGAGGATCTGGGATATGTCCCCAAAAGGCTTCCTTCGAAAGTGGCACACCCATCTGCTCCGCCATATCACGCATGCGCGGAAGTTGAATCGCCAACGACTCAAGTCCCTCACGAGAAAGATGCGCGGGCCAGGGAACCGTAATCGCGAAGCAGAGCGCGGATAAGGTTAGGAGGAATTCGAGTGAAAGCATAGCAAGAATCCAAGTTTGTTCATCTAGTATGATGCAAATTGTCAGATACCAACGAACCTCACTCTAAGCAGCGGAAAGAACTTATGAATGGAAGCAAACACGAGAATTATGAAATATTGAATATGCTGGGGTACGGTCTAGCTAAGTTTGACTCTGCATTCATTGAGCACTTTGGAGTTGCGTCGAAGACTGCGTTCTATGAAAAAATGGTCGGTGCGGGAATCGCTGAAACGGCAAGCACAATCAAGAATCGGCAAGACTTATTTGATCCTTTCTTCGAAAATGGTCGAAAGGGCTGGTGGCAAAAGGGCGATGCGTATCTACACCGGAAAGACTTTATTGACAGTCTGTTTGGGGACTTAGATGCGGAGCAATTTGCCATGATTGTAAAGGCGTACTTATCAGAGCAATTCAGTGTTGATACAGAGCAAGTAAAGGTTTCCCCAATTCTTAAGTCTAGGTTCCGACAGTTGCAGGAGACTGGAATAGAGGCTGAACTTTACTTCAAAAACTGTTTTCAGCAAATCAAAACATTTGAAAAAGGAATACTGGAAGACGGACGATTGTTCGGTGATGGCTACGACTTTCAAATTACGGTCAACGACACTTGCTATCTTGCCGAGATCAAGGGAGTACGAGAGCAATCTGGTGCAATCAGATTGACGGAAAAAGAATATGCTCAAGCATTGGTGTATCAAGAAGACTATACGCTTGTCGTTGTCAGCAATCTGGATGATCAACCTAAACTAACCTCAATCTTTGATCCAATAAAAGAACTACAACTCAAGCCGATAGTTTTCTCCTCAGAGCAGATTCAGTTCCACTCTCCTGTAATCAAGTGGTAAATGTCACAGCCGACCGGCAGGGACTTTTGCCCACTTTGCGTAACCCAGTACCGTTGTGCCGACCATTGCGAACATCAGGATCCAGTACGGCCAGCGGATCGAACCAAATCCTTGCCCCGCGACGATAATCGCGATTGCCAAACCCAGCGCCGACAAAAGCATCACCGCCGAACCAGACACCAGCACTGTGGTGATCGAGCGTTGGCGAATATGGGAGCCATAACTTGCCTCACCTGAGCGCAATCGTCGGATCATCACCACCAAAAGTCCAAGGTAGGTCGGCACCGACACAATCGCGAACGCCGAGGCGATACGATCTCCCCAAAGCCGCGTCTGAACCAGCTCGACTTTGCCCGCATAAAATTGCCCGTCAAGCCAACCTGTCAGTAAAACGTAAGTCGAAATCAATGCACAGAACAAAAGGATCGTGCTGATGATCTGCAAAAACGAGTCCAGTCCAGAAGTCGGCGCCGGGCGCACAACGACGGGCACGGTTGGCGGAGCCGGGGCGGAAGCTCGCAAAGCAACCATCGGATCGCTCACCGCGCGCACAGCGTCGGCTTCAAGCCAGCCCGAATTCACCAGCAAAGCCACAATCGCCTCATCCTTAGCCCCCATCCGCCGCGCTTCGGCGATGAAAGTGGATGGGTCTTGTGTTGGATTCATGTCTCAAGTATGCCCCACGATCATCCGCGACGCCCTTGTTGAACCGAGTATAACTGTAAACCCAGCAATGCAATCATCTTCCTCAGTTCGTCTCAAAGCCTTTTTCGCGACCGCAGCTCCGGTTTGTATCATTGCGCGGAGAGGTCCGGCTAGTGTGACCCAACTCATTCATTGGGACACCGCCAATGACATCTTTACCCCTGGGCAATGGATTCAGGCGAAGGTGGGCGAGGCGACTTTGAACTCCACTGGCACCCATATGGCGATCATGATTAAACGCGCGGCGGGGAAGTTTGAAGAACGTGGGAAATTCCTGAGCAAAAGCTTCATTTGCCGACCACCCTACACTGAGCCTTTAGAACTCTATGTCAGCACCGGTCTATGGACCCCGCCCTTAGCCTTTACGCCCGACGATTTTTTGGTATGTCCGAGTGGTTGCGAGGTCACTGTCAACGCAAAGAACGCATGTGTTTTCACCGAGACGAAGGTGAAAGACTTTTCAACGTTCTCGCGCGATCATGCTTATAAATTAGAGTCTTCCGGCGAGGCAGCTATCGGCTTAGATCAAGCCGGGCGCGAGGTTCGTTTGGAATCAGGCTGCATTTACGGTCCAGACGGCCTGCTCTACGACGCAAACCCCAACCAATTCGACGCAAACATCGCCGCTCCTGACTGGGCGAAAGACTGGTGAAGTGCCGATTATTGGGGACTCGCCGCAAGAGTCTCCGTCGCTGACGCAAACTCCGGCCAACCTTGCGCCAGGCAGGCCGAATCCGGCGCCAAGAGCGCGATTTTCACGTCCAAAATATTGATTCTTTGTCACGAATAAACAATATCTTGCGCAAAGAAACGAATATCTTGAACAAAACATTCGATATCTTGAACAAGAAATCAAATATCTTGAACAAAAGAACGGATATTTTGTTCAAGAAAATGAATGTTCTGTTCAAAAGATCGGATATTCTGTTGAAGAGAATGATTTTCTTGCGCAAAGAATTGGTTTTCTTGTTCAAAAGAAAGGATATTTTGTTCAAGAGATTGAATATTTTGCATGCGGTAGTCCTCCCTCGTTGGCCGAGTAAGGAGACGACGACCTTCGGATGGGACTTGACGACCGATACTTTCACCTATGGTCAGTGGATGCAAGGGCGCATTGCCTTTTGATCAATCATCCCGAAACACAACAAAGTTATGAGTTTTTGATGAGGATGTGAACCTCCGGTTTTTCCACTCGTTCTTCAATCCATGAAGAGAAATTTCGTATTCGCGTTCACATTAATCGCCGTTGGCACCACGCTTTTGGCCACAGCCGCAGACGCTCAACCAGCTCGCGGTCGTGGTGGTTCTCCTGGAGGAAGTGCCAAGTCCACTCTGCCGACCGGTAACGTGAATGTGGAGACAATTCAGTACTTTGCGACCCTTGATCGTGGACTTGCTGAAGCAAATAGGTCCAATCGCCCAATTCTTTTTGTCACCGGCGCGCCGCACTGCGCTGGCGTTTCGGGAATGTGGTGCCCTGGAAAAGGAAAGATTGACGAGAATTTTTTGACGAAGAAAGAAGTGATTGACGCCTCCAAGAAGTTTGTGTGCATCCGCCTGACTTCCTATGAAAATAAGGCGGAAGAGAAGTTTGTGGAGAAGATCACCGGCGTGATGGTGAACACCGCATTCGCGATTTTGAACCCAAACGGAGAGCCGGAAATGAAGCTCCGTGGGAATCGGCGCGGGCCAGCTGACCTCTTTACCGACACCGCCGACATGGTCAAGCAAATGAACGATATCGCCGCGAAATACCCGGTTAAGGATGCATCGGCGATTCCGGCTTTACCCATTACCTTGAGTGCGAAGGTCGGAATGGCGGTCGCCGCCGCCGATTTGCAGCCACTTTTGGTCGTGATCTCGGCAGATCCGGTCAAGCGAGCGAGTTACGAATCCCAAGTTGCGAAGCTTGCTTGGAGTAGCGCGATTCGTGGTCGTATGACGTACGCTTCTGCCGCGAACGTGAAGGAAATTCCGCAACTGAAGGGTGAAACAATCTCCGAAGGCGTGATGCTGATCGAACCGAATTACTTTGGATCGGGCGGAGATGTTGTGAAAAAGGTGAACGCTTCTGTGATTGGGACTTCATTGGAATCTGCAATCAGCGATACGCTCAAGAATCATATTCGAGTGGCAAAATCTCGCCAAGAACTGAAGCGAAAAGGGCTAGCCGAAGGGATTTTCTATGAAACAGGAATTCCGGTTAGCGGGACCAGAGAAGCTCAAGATCGTGCAAATTATAAGAAGCAGCTGGATGCAAAGAAGTCGGGTGGATAGAGGCTGGGAGGATACTAGACTATGGTCAAGATCGGACGTTGGAGTGATCGCGCTAAATCCGGATTTGACTAACTTAGTCTCATTTTCCTAGGAACTGGCAAAAACTCTTGTGAACAACCAATAGAGGCCAATCAGCCCAATACTACATGCCATTGCAATGGAGGTTTTCTTCCATTGCTCTGGGTACTTCTTGCTTAGGGCGGCGATGACGGGGGCGGCGATTACGATGATTGCGGCTTGACCGAGTTCTACTCCAAGGTTAAAGCTTACGAGTCCGGCGACGAGTTGAGAACCCTTGAGCCCAACTTCCGTTAAAGCTCCAGCGAACCCGAAACCGTGCACTAAGCCAAAGACAAAAACGGTGAAGACTCGGAAGTCTTTTGCCTTTTCGCCGGTTTCTGATGGCCGTGCCCTAAATGCTTCCCAGGCGATGGCAACAATCGAAAGGGCAATCAAGGGTTCCACGATGCGCGAAGGAGGAGTAGCGAGACCAAGCGCCGCGGCTGTCAAGGTGATCGAGTGAGCAATTGTAAAGGCGGTGACGACTTTGAGAAGTTCTTTTAGAGTGCCGCCGATCAGGACGATTCCGATGACAAAAAAGATGTGATCGGCTCCGGCCAGGATGTGCTCAAATCCGAGTTTGAGGTAACTCAGAAACGTCGTCATTGGCGAAGGTTCGGAGTCAGTCGGAGGCCAAGTTGGATTGCTTGCATCCAAAACGTATTCTTCGGTGACTACACCTCCAGGCATGAAGGAGATAATCGTTCGTCCATCTTTGGCTCTGGGCAGAAGAGGAGAATCAACCGTGAAGTGTGTGAATGCTCCAGGGATTCGCGTTTGCCAAGAAATCATATCCCCGTCCAGCGTTGCCATGGATTCTTTGACCCGAAGGGGCTTGCCATTCAGGGTCATCTTGAGCCGATCTCGAACGAGCTGATTTGCATTTGCTTGCGTTGCGGGTGAGCCGGCATCTTCAGACAGCTTCTCGGTGTGGGTCGTGATGCTGATGATGGTCTCATTCGGCCACTGGATGATCCGAATGCTGGATAAATTTGGATCATGGGCGGCTGCAATTGCAACCGCCCAAATGAATGTGAAGCACAGAATTTGCTTCAGAAATTTCATCGCCCGCCAGGACCGCCAGGCCCACCGCCGCGTTGGTTTGCCTCCAATACTTTGATTTGTTCAGCGGTCAAAACCGTCCGCACAGCCTTTCCATTCGCAAGGGACTTAACTTGAGCTTCAGTAAGCTTTAATTCCGAGAGCTGGGGGACCGCAAATCGCTCTTTGCTGAGGGCGTCAACTGCTTTGGTGAACTCGGTTAAGCGCTGGGATTGATCCTTTGTGAGTTTGAGGTATTTGCCGAGTTCGGTTGCTGGAACCATCCCAGTTGGAGGGCCGCCCATTCCGGGTCCACCGGGACCCTCCGGACCCCCCATATTGCGGCCCGGACCTTCGGGTGGAGCTCCTATCCCTTCTTCAGGTTTGCCCATGCCGGGACCGCCTTGCCTTGGTCCGCCCATTCCGGGACGACCGCCTCCTTGACCAGGTCTACCGCCGCCGCCCGGACCAGCTTTTTGGAAGCTCGAGTCTGGCGTCCCGTAAAACGAGCGTGGGACGAACGGGAATCCAGTCGTGAGGACATAGTAATAGGTGCCACTCGGATAATCCGGGGTCTTGCCAACGCGGCCGTTATTCTTATCAAGATCTCCTGCACCTTTAACCCACTCATAGTCAGAGGCAAATGATCCATCGTAAGCACCCGGAGGCCCGCCTACTGGACGATTGCCTTGCTTGAGCTTG
>JBEIDH010000071.1:0-5966 GCA_040383535.1 Chthonomonas sp. | reverse complement strand
AAGAACCAATACCACGCGGGTCTGGCAATGCTGCGCGATTGTATCGAAAAGTGCCCGGATGAGGTGTGGAACCAGCGCCAAAGTGCGCGATCATTCTGGAGAATCGCCTACCATACGCTGTACTTTACGCACATGTATCTCAGCGAATCGGAGCATACTTTCGTGCCTTGGGAGCTTCATGTGGAAGAGCACGACAATCTTTACGACGAGTTCGGAAAGGGCTACTATCCGCAAGACTATGTCCCGACCCCCTACACCAAGCAGCAACTTTTGGACTATTGCGCGAAAGTGGACAAGTTGGTAGATGAGAGCCTTGATGCCATGGATCTGACCGCAGAAGAATGTGGATTCTCCTGGTACCGAATGCCCAAGCTTAATCATCAGCTTGTGAACCTCCGGCACATCATGGGCCATCAGGGACAACTTGCGGAGATCCTGAATGAACTTGGAATTGATACTGATTGGTTCGGCGGCAGCCGTCCATTACCCAATCCTTAAGTCCAATGACAGTCCTGGAACTTCCCTGCCAAAGATGGCGTTTATTTGCACATGCAAACAATTACTTCTGGATTACACCACGTCACCGCGATGAGCGGGCATCCACAACGCAATGTCGATTTTTACACTGGCTTGCTAGGAATGCGGCTCATTAAGGTCACGGTGAACTTCGATGACGTTAAATCTTATCATCTATATTACGGTGACGGAATCGGATCCCCAGGGAGCCTGATCACATTCTTCCCTTGGCACGGCGCGCAACGCGGTCCTGCCGGGAGCGGTCAGGTAGGCGTAACCTCATACAGCGTGCCTTTCGGCTCTTTGGACTATTGGTCCACGCGATTGTCTGATGCCGGAGTCCATTCGCAATCCATCGAGCGCGAAGGGGTTCGGTCGCTTGCCTTTACCGACCACGACGGAATTTTGATCGAACTCACTGAAACCATGGACAAACGCGACCCTTGGAGCGAGGGAGTTGTTCCGGTGGATTTCGCCATTCGGGGACTCGATCGAGTTGACTTGTTCGTTAAGGAAGGCGCACCGTCGGCAGCGTTCTTGGAGTCCAAGCTGGGCTTCCACGTGAGTTCCGAAAGTGAAGACAGAATCCGGCTCAAGACCGGAGAAGGACTCTCTGGACAAAGAGTTGACTTGATTCCGGCGTCATCGCGCCCGAACGGCTTGACGATGGTCGGCACCGTGCATCACGTCGCCTTCCGGACTAGGAACGCGGAAACGCAGAAACAGCTCTTAAATAACCTTTTGAAAGAACGAGTTCGGGCAACTCCGGTCCAAGACCGCAAGTACTTCGAAAGTATTTACTTCCGCGAGCCCGGTCATGTGCTCTTTGAAGTCGCCACCGATGGACCTGGATTCGCGATTGACGAGCCCATAGACCTTCTGGGAACAAACTTGATGCTTCCCGATTGGGCCGAGCCACACCGTGAGCAAATGAAACCGGATATGCTGGAATTTACTACTCCAACTGGAGCGAGTTTCCCATGAGCTATACCTACCGATACGAACCCAGCGGCATTTTGAACCCCGTCCTCTTCCTGTTCCACGGAACGGGAGGAGACGAAAACCAGTTAATGGGATTGGGAAAGCAGGTCGGTCCGGAGTTCCCAATCATCAGCCCGCGTGGTAAACACCGTGAGGGTGAAGCTCTTCGATTTTTCAGGAGATTTGAAGAAGGACACCTGGATGTGGATGACTTAAAGGCCCGCGCGACCGAAATCGCCGCCTGGATTCCAGAAGCACTTTCTGCGAGCGGGTTGGAAGGGCGCAAAACCATCGCGCTTGGCTATTCCAACGGAGCCTCCATTTCCGGGGGAATCGCCCTAGGGCATCCGAGTACCTTCGATGCTCTCATTCTTTTGCGGCCAATGATTCCCTACCGCCCAGATTCCAATCCTGATTTGACCGGAAAGAGAGTTCTCATTTTGGCAAGTCAAACCGATACAATTTGCCCCTTCGACGGTGCCGTTGAACTAGGCAAGATCCTGGAGGAAGCTGGAGCTGAAGTTCAGTTCGAGAGCGTTCCTGGAGCCCACGGGCTAACAGAAGTGGATGCCCAGAAGATCCAAAGTTTCTTGGCGCACTTTCGAACGATCATCGCATAAACAGTATCTCTTAACGAGAAATCCCTAGTATCATTCAAGGAGCGGGATCGCCCGGCAAAAGAAAAAATCAATGTCTGAAGCAATGACCCAACTCGACCCAATTCTCGAGATCGCAACCTTTACTCGAATGACCGGATCGTTCTTCGCGAAGGACCTGAATGCTCTGAGCGACGAAGCCTACCTTGAGAAGAAAGCAGAAACCTGCCGAACCATGCAGGACATCGTCGCCGAGTGTGTGACGATCAACCAGTACATGGTCGCCGAGCTCAACAGAGAGACTTTCCCAGAATGGTCAGAAGCTACCGCCGCCAACATGGAACTCGTCGCAACCCGTTCTGCTGGAATCGCATTGATCGCTTCAAGCGCAAATGATCTCGCCGACGCATCTGTAGCGAATCGCGACAAGTTGGGCAATATGACCATGGCACCATGGAAAGAGGAAGTCACCATGTTCATGATGCTCACCATCACCGCAGCCCACATGATGTACCACGACGGCCAAGTCACCTATCTTCAGCAGCTTTGCGGCGACGAGAAAATGCACTGGTTCGACGAAGCTTAATCAATCTCTTTGATTTGAGGAAGGGTTGCACAGGTCCTCACCCGAGGAATGTGCAACCCTTCTTACTTTCCAGACGTCCCCTGAGATATGGAACATTTGTTTCGATTTTCTGGGCTGATCGCTCAAGCTGAACCGGGCGGTCCGAGCGGAGTATTGATTTTTCTCGTCATCGTCGGTCTGATCCTCTTCTTCAGTGGGATTTATGTCGTCGGTCAGCAGGACGCGTTCATCATCCAGCGTCTTGGAAAGTTTCACCGCGTCGCGATTGCGGGACTTAATTTCAAAATCCCCTTCGGAGTGGATAAGGTCGCTGGGAGACTTCCCTTGCGGATCCGCGAGCTAGATATTCCTGGTCAATTCAAGACTGCTGACAACGTGTTCGTCAACATGATTCTTCGGGTTCAGTACTCGGTGATTCCAGAGCGCGCCTATGACGCCTTTTACAAACTCCAGTCTCCCGAACAACAAATCACGGCATTCGTTCTAAACGTCGTCCGGGGCGAAGTTGCCAAAATGCAGCTTCGAGATGTGTTTGAGCATCAGGACTCGATTGGAACTGCAGTCAACCAACAGCTTGCGATCTCTATGGCGGAATTTGGATTCCTCATCCGTAACGCCCTTGTCAACGAAGTCCGTCCTGCGGAAGAAGTTGTGACCGCGATGAACCGCGTTGTCGCGTCCGAGAACGAGAAGACTGCAGCCAGAAACCAAGGCGAAGCCCAAAAAATGCGAACGGTTCTTCATGCCGAAGCCGAAGCCGATGCCAAGCGCCTTCAAGGTGAAGGGATTGCCGCTCAGCGCGAAGCCATTGTCAAGGGACTTAGCATTTCCGTTGAGTCATTGCGTCAGGCGATGCCCAATGCCGATCCTCAAACCTTGATGAACCTTGTTCTCATCAACCAGTACTTCGACGCGATGCGAGATATTTCGCAAGGTGACCGGGCGAAGGTCATCTTTGTACCGAGCGGAGCGGGTGCGTACAAGAGCATCAGCGATGAGCTCTTTCAGTCATTCGTGAATGCGGGTGAGACCATCGGAGGCGACTTTGGTCCAAACGCGGGCGTACCTCCCAAACCTCGCCCAAAAGCTATTGACGGTCAATAGTTTCGAAGACAGATCGGTGTTGATTCGGAAAGGCGGGATTGAGTCCCGCCTTTACAATTTGTTAACCTGCGAACCGGTGAGTTGGGATAATCTATTCCGTAACGATCATGAGACATCTTTCACTGACGACTTTGGCGGTAGCGATTTGCGGATTTGCAAATGCTCAAACAATGGGGCCATCGACCAAGTACACCCCTTACTACATCCCGAAAATGGATGGCGTAAAGCTCACCTCGATCCTTACCGTTGGCGAAGGTCCAAATGGGTACAGGATGGTCGGAATTCCCGATGGAATGGGCGCGCATAGAAACGCTCTAGGCGGTCTTGAGCTTCTGATGAATCACGAGATCAAGTCAGACGATGGAATCGTGCGCGCGCATGGTTTTACTGGCGCATTTGTTTCGAAGTGGACCATTGATCCGAAGACATTAGAAGTGACCGCTGGGAGCGACTTGATCCAGAGAATTCTTCCCGGAAACCATGGAACCGGCCCATTCGGACGGTTTTGCTCCGCGGATTTGGCACCAAATAACACGTTCTACAATTCAAAATCCGGTCTCGGAACCCGGGTCAATTTTTTCTTGACTGGCGAAGAGGTTGATGTCATTGGCCGCGCGGTTGGTACGATTGTGACCGGGCCACTTGCTGGCACTGCCGCGATTTTGCCCGCACTAGGCAAGATGAGCTTCGAGAACATCGTCGCCCACCCGAGCACTGGTGACCAAACTGTCGTCGCTTGCATGGACGACTCCAACGGCGGACAGGTCTACTTCTACAAGGGCATGAAAACCAACTCTGGCAATGATTTCGCCAAGGCTGGCTTGATGAAGGGAACACTGTTTGGCCTATCCGTCAAGGACTTTGCCAAGGAAACCCCTGCCACGGGGCGGGAGGCAACGACCTTCACACTTGTTGACATGGGCGACAATACAAATGCCTCTGGAAAACTCCTTGAGGCCCGAAGCACCGAAAAGGGCGTCACACAATTTGCCCGTCCGGAAGACTTCCATTGGCACCCAACCAAGCGCAATATTGCATATTGGACGACAACTGGAATGTCCGGGCTGGGCTCGAAACTCTGGCGCATCACATTTAAAGATGTAAACAAGATCGAACTCGGTGGGACAATCGAAGCGGTTCTCACGACGGACGACGGCATTCGATCATTGGATAACCTTACGATCGATCGAAAGGGCAATGTACTGGTCCAGGAAGATCCGGGCAAAACAGATCACCTTGCAAAAATTTGGCACTATGACGCTGCCTCTAATGAAGTAACCATGGTCGCAGAAGCCGATCCGACCCGCTTCCTTCCAAATGCTCCTAATTTCTTGACGGCCGACGAGGAGAGCTCAGGGATCATTGATGTCAGCGAATTCTTAGGTCAAGGCTGGTTCCTGTTCGGAGTGCAGGCGCACTATCCGGTCGAACCAGAGCTTGTTCAGGGCGGTCAATTGTTGGCGCTTCACATACCTTTGTGAAAATTCTCGGAACAACTTGATCTGCAATCCCTGGATGCCAAGTGCTGGCACCAGGGATTTTTTGGGTATGACGCGTGCTCCTAACCGAAGATTGGACTGTTTCGGACTAATTTTTAATGATGACTGAAATCTTGGTCTCGCACAACCAAAGTAAGCCCCAACGTTTTGAGCTATCCTAAATCCATGCTGTTGGTGAATGCTTCCCTTTTTCTTGTAGGTGCTTCCAATGGAATCATTATTCTCGCAGGGGGCGGCTCGACGAGCTCAGCAATGGCGCAGCGCTTCATCAAAGAAGTTGGAAAGGATTCTGAAATTGTCGTGCTAGCTCAGATGCGACAAGAGCCAACCAGGAGCCAGAGTACGGTAGATTTTCTGAAGGAAGAGGGCGCGACCAAGGTGACCTTAATCAGCGATGTTTCCTTTTCAGACGCTCGCCGCAAGGAAGTTGCGGTCACTTTGAGCAAGGCGAAAGGGTTCTGGATGCCTGGGGGAAATCAGGGGCTATTCACAGAACGATTTGGAGCAGATTGGATCGGATCTGAGCTTCGAAAAGCCCAAAAGCGCGGTGCAAGTTTCTTCGGCACTAGCGCGGGCGCGATGCTTTGCAGTGAAACAATGATCAATGGTTCGCTCAGCGACGGAATTCCAAGGTTGTCTCCCGGGCTTTCTCTGGCTCCAGGATTCCTGATTGACACCCACTTT
>JBEIDH010000070.1:0-6034 GCA_040383535.1 Chthonomonas sp. | reverse complement strand
ATGCCAACCCGCCATCCACTCGAAGACGTCAGCGACGCAAGCTTCAGCCCAGACGGCACCAAGCTCGCGTACAACCGCACGGCAGCGCACAACTTCAACTGGCGACGCTACCGAGGTGGTACTCAGGGACGCATTTCGTTCTATGACTTCGCGAACAACAAGTACTCTGAGATCCCAACCAAGCTCGAAAACCGATGGCAACCGCTCTGGGTCGGCGACACCGTGTATTACATTGGTGACAAAGACTTCGGAACCCGGAACCTGTTCTCGTTCAACGTGAACTCGAAGAAGGAAACCCGCCTCACCGACTTCAAGGACGCCGACATCAAGAATCCAACCGGCGACGGCACGACCATGATCTGGGAGCGCAATGGTTACCTTGAGACCTTCGACATCAAAACCAAGACGGTTGAAAAGGTCAAGGCAAATATCGCTAGCGACTTCCCTCTTGCTCGACCGCGATATGTGAACGTTGGCGGATTCGTCAACGACTTCGCTCTCGGACCTACGGGCGCACGGCTTGCGACCATTGGCCGCGGAGACGTCTTCAGCGTTCCTGTTCGACAAGGCGACACCCGAAACATGACGTCCAGCAGCGGTACTCGAGAGCGCAGCGCAGATTGGTCGCCAAACGGCAAGCTCATCACCTACCTCAGCGATGCTTCCGGCGAAACTCAGCTCTGGAGCCAGCCAAGCCTCGGCGGAAAGGCAACAATGCACCGCGTCAGCCCACGCATCAATGGGTACACCTTCTCACCAGACAGCAAAACCATTAGCTACACCACCGGGGACGGCAAGCTCGTGCTTCACGACGTGGCAACCGGAGTGGAAACCACTGTGGATAAGCAAGATTGGCAGTCTGGGTTTAGCTACGACTGGGCACCAGACGGAACTTGGATCGTGTACACCAAGGTCGGAGACAACCTCCAAAACGCTGTTTATCTCTACAACGTGATCGAGAAGAAATCCACAAAGGTCACAGAAGGCTACTATGAAGATAGCCAGGTCACCTTCGATCAAACCGGCAAGTTCATTTACATCATGTCCAATCGGACGTTCTCGCCAACAGGCGGCGCGTACGAGTTCATGATGAACATGGCTCCAGGCAACCGGGTCTACTTCGTCCCGCTCAACAAGGATACGGTGAACCCACTCCTGCCAGGCAACGACGAAGAGCCATTTGAAGAAGATAAGCCAGCAACTCCTCCACCGGCAAGTGCCGCGCCAGCCGCAGCCCAAGGATCCGAAGCAAAGCCAGCAGATGCCAAGCCAGCGGACGCAAAGCCAGCCGGTCCAAAGGCGATGGCAATTGACCTGGATGGAATCGCGAGCCGAGTCACTCCACTCCCGTGGCCAGCCGGTTCGGTGGATGGAATTCTGGGGGTGAGCAACGGCGTTGCCGCTTTCACTCCAGGCGGAATCGTGATCTTCAGCATGCAAGCCAAGGCTCCAATTCCTGTTTACGAAGGCCCAATCGGCGGCGCTTCGGTCAACGCGAAGCGCAACCGAATCGCAATCAACAACGGTCAAGGAATCATCACCTTCCCGCTCGCCCCAGGTGGTGGTCAACAGCCAGCCCCAGTGCGAACCACCGGAATGGAAATGACTTGGGATCCTAAGGCCGAGTGGAAGCAAATGTTCGGCGAAGTCTGGCGCTACCAACGCGACACCTTCTACGATCCAAAGATGCTCGGGCTGGATTGGAACGCCATCGGCAAGCAGTACGAAGCCATGCTCCCATACGTTAAGCACCGCAACGATCTGAACTACGTCTTCAGCCTCATGATCGGAGAGCTGGGCACAGGTCACGCATATGTCAGCGGTGGCGATCCAGGCGAATCCGCTCGGGTCAGCCTGCCAGTCGGACACCTCGGCGTGGATTACGCAACTGAAGGCAAATTCGTCAAGTTCGCAAAGATCTACCCAGGCAACCAGTTCGAAGAAGGCCGGCGAGGCCCACTCGGCGATCTTGGTCTCAACGTCAAGAACGGCGATTACCTACTTGAAATCGACGGCATGAAGGTCTCCTCCGATGTTGATCCACACTCTTTGCTGCAAGGCAAGATTGGTCGCATGGTGACCCTCACCGTCAATTCTGCCCCAACAACCTCAGGCTCGCGCAAGATCAAGGTCCGCCCAATCCCAAGCGAATCCGAGCTCCGCTACATCAGCTGGGTCGAAGGCAACCGAGCCGCAGTCAACAAGGCAACCAACGGCCGCATCGGATACATCCACGTCCCCGATACATCCATGCCGGGCGTCATTGAGTTCATCAAGGGCTACTACAGCCAGGTGGACAAGGACGGCTGGATCATTGACGAGCGCTACAATGGCGGCGGAATGATCCCAACATTCTTCGTCGAATTCCTCCGACGCCAAGTCGAAGCGAAGATGAAGGCACGCGAATGGAAGGACATTTGGTTCGGAACCGGAACTCTGGACGGCCCGAAGGTCATGATGATCAACGAGCACGCAGGCTCCGGCGGCGACATGCTGCCTTGGCTGTTCAAAGAATCCAAGATCGGTCCGCTTATCGGAACACGAACTTGGGGTGGCTTGGTTGGAATTCAGGGCGGCGTAGGCCTGCTTGATGGCGGAAACGTCACTTCCCCAGGATTCGGAATCTACGACCACAAGAAGGGCCAATGGATCGCCGAAAACACTGGAGTTGATCCAGACATCGAAGTGGACGCCAACCCAGAGCTCATCGCCCTAGGCCGAGATCCGCAACTCGAAGTCGCGATCAAGACCGTAACCGACATGGCGAAGAAGTACAAGAAGCAGAACAACGTTCCTGCTTTCCCAAGAGCAAAGTAGGCTAGGTCGCTGCACAATAAACGAGGCTGTTCATCATCGGACAGCCTCTCTTTTATGCCTCCGTCCGCTCCGCGAAGAAAAACAGTGAATTGGGGTGGCACGGCCAGCTAGGCTCGCATTCCGCTTGATTGTTACAGCGCCACGACTAAGCCTAGATGACCGTGTTCTTGTAGTTCCACGTCCTTTATGCCAACAAGTCAACGGGGATCGAAGCCATCCCTCCTGCATAGGCTGAATAGCTTGACCATTGCCATTCTTGAGGCGATCCAACTAGACCTCTCCGTACCGGATTTTGATGAATATAATCCACCATGGCTCGTGCGGTCTTTTCGCTTACGACATTGCGGTCGTACCCACCTCCAGCTTGCCAGAGTCGGCTTTCGATTTTGCCATGTTTACTGGTGACGTGAAGTTTTTCGTAAAGTGCTGATTCGATTTCCCTCAGATGGTTAAGGATGCGATTTGCTGAAGGTTGCTTTACTGCTCGCAAAATCTGAGCTACCGTGGTGCCAGTGCTGGGATAAACCAGAAGGTGCACATGTTCGGGCATGACCACAAACGCCCAGAGTTCGAACCGGTGGATTTCCTTAGCTTTTGCTAGTGCATGCAAGAATAGCTGAGCGCTCTGTGGGTTATCAAAAATTTTGAGCCGGCGATAAGTGCTGAAGGTAAGCTCGTGTGCATGCCCTTCGATATCAAAAGTTGTCCTTCGATTCATGATCTTCGTGTATGCTTTTGATTATGAATTGGCAATGGGTACAAGTGGCACGGTCATCGGGGCTGAAGGAGTCTGGGGAAATTGGAAGGTCCAAGTCAGCCCCGCTGGCCGTGGCACCCAACCCTAACCTATTCACCCCGGCCACCCGCCGTTTCCGTCCAGACCCAGATCGTTTCTGTCCAGACCCAGATCATTTCCGTCCCGACCCAGATCGTTTCTGCCTCGTCCCAGATTGTTTCTGCCTTAACCCAGATTGTTTCTGTCCCGACCCAGAACGTTTCTGTCCCGACCCCAACCGTCATTTCGAGCAAAGCCGAGAAATATGAGCGTACAGGGGTGTGGGCACGATATCCTCGCCCTTCTTTAGCTGGTGATCGCATTGTGAATAACTCGTACCCACACGGCCGGGTGGCCGGGTGGCCGGGGTGCTAACCCCGGGGATTAATAACCGTCACCATAACGAGTACAGGTAAACCCAACCCAAGCCAAGAACCAGGAGCGGCTACAATGAACCTATGCAGCTCAAAATGTGGATGTACGACCTGGCTCGGGAGCAGTCGCCGACCCTGGACCATCTGTACCAAATCGCCGCCCTGACCCAGGAAGCCGGATTCAATGCGCTGGGCCTGTACTTGGAACACCGGTTTGCCTATCCATCCACCCCCTGGTCCCACGGTAAGGGTTGCGTCACGCCGGAGATGGTGAAGCGGCTTCAGGCAGAATTTCCGAGCCTAAAGATCGTGCCGTTCATCAACCTTCTCGGGCACTTTGAGGGCTTTCTTTACACCGAACACGGCAAGCGCTACCGCGAAGAACTCTTCAACGGCCTGCAAGCCTGCCCCGCGATTCCGGAATTTGTCGAGCTGTGCAAGATGCTGATTGACGATACGTGCGAGATCTTTAGCTCGGACCTGATCCACATCGGCGGGGACGAAACCATGCAGCTGGGGGCAAATGCCCAAAGCAAAGCCCGCATGGCGGAATTGCTCGCCGAACGGGGCTTGAGTGACCAATCTCAGCAAGCCGCCACCGATAAATCTGACCGCGCCATCTACGAAGGAGCCGCCAAGGAGACAACCTCCGCCGACGGCAAAGCCCTGCTTTATGGCGCGCATTTTGGCCCGCTGGCAGAATATGTGGTCTCAAAAGGCCGTCGCCCGGGAGTCTGGGGCGATATGTTTGTGGAGCATCCAGAGGCGCTGGAATTCCTACCAAAGAGCACGCTGATCTTCGAATGGCAGTACTTCAACGGCATTGCCGAAACCGCCAAACAATTCGTGGAAAAGGGCTTTGAGGTCGTCGGTTCGCCCGCGATTCAGACCTACAATGCCACTTGGATGCACGTCGAGGCAAGCGAAAAGAACGTCCGAGAAGTCGCCCAAGACGTGCGCGACATGGGCCTCTTTGGGGTTTGTGTGACGACTTGGGAATGCGGGCTTTTTGGGACTTACGATTCGATTTTCCCCGCAATCAAAGCCTGCGGGCAGATGCTGAACGGCAACGACGGCTCGTTCTACGCCGCCTACGCCGCCGAATCCCCGGCTCACGAACAATGGGCTCGGATGATGAGCGAACAGCTGATTTCTTTTGGTGGGACATTTACCCCCGGCAAAATCCGCTCTTCCTTGAAGTGCCGGTTATTGCTCTACGGAAATCCTTTCCTCTGCTGGATGCATCATGGGACCGAATTCACCGATGACGACAAGGGCAAGCGCATTGTGGACATGGCGAACTTCGCGCTTCAGGTCGCCCCGGAAGAGTGCTACAAAGCGCCGACCATTTTCTTAAGGTCTGCCTTGGAATTCACGCTCCTCGCTGAAGCGGCTCGGCTGGAGTATGCCTATGGTCACGTCGAGGCCTCGGTGGCTAAACTCGCCACCACTCGCCAACTGTTTGACGACCTCGCCAAATATGCGCGTTGGTCGCACGAGCGGATCGGCGGCTCGCTCGCCGATATCGAGCGATGCCGGGTGGCAAAAGAGCATGTCGAAACCGTGATCAAGCGGATTCGGCAATATGGCGACGGCTCGCTTGGGTATCTCCCGGCTTGGGAGGTGATCACGAATCACAAGTTCATGCCGCACGACCAGGCTTGTTGGTGGCTCATCAATAAGTGGGCGAATCAGTAAGATGACTCCGCGGGGTGTTTGGGTTGGGGATCGGTTTGAGTACGGGCTTTCGGCGGAGGTCGAAAACGGTCGGGTCGTTTCAACCTCTTCGTCCTCTGCTCAGCCTGAGGATGTTTGGCTATCCCCGGCTTTTGTGAACGCCCATTCACACCTTGAATATCGCCCTCATTTGCGGGATTTTGATCAGGTGGATTACTGGCCCTGGATTCGCAATCTGGCTGCCCTGAAGGCGGAGGAGGATCTTGCCGTTGTCGAAGAATACACCGGGATCGCTGCTCGGGAAAACTTTTCAGCCGGGATTGGATGGATTGGGGAGCATAGCGATCGCCCGTACTCGGCGGTGCCGCTGATCGAGGACTTGGTCGGTGGT
>JBEIDH010000069.1:0-6177 GCA_040383535.1 Chthonomonas sp. | reverse complement strand
GTCAGGGCATACATTGTCGAAAGAAACACTCCTGTACCCGAGCCAGCTTCGATGACCGCAATGGTGCTTGGCGCACTGGGTCTGATCAAACGACGCAAGAAATAAGTGGCGCTTTGTAGTGATGGTTGGTGGGCTTCAAACGAATTCCCGCCAATCATCGGCGGGTGGCCTGGGTGCTAACCCAGGTTTCTAAGAACCTACCATTCCTGGGACCAAATCCATGACTCCACGAGCGCCGGAAGGCACCTTGGCATTCCTGAAGTTGGTTCCCCGCCTAGGTTAGCACCCAGGGTGCCTGCGTTCATGACGTTGATACTTCCGCCTGCCATCCACCGGAACCAATCTGATTGGTGCATCATAGAGGGGTGATCGACCCGTCCGCTGGGAATTCCAAAGAGATCGTCAGAACAGGCTACGACCGTGTATCCGAGACCTATCGTGGTGATCGGTTGGATCTCTCAGACCCGGAATATATGAAGTATGCCGGTTGGATTGAAGAGCTCAAGGTCCAACTGGGACCTTCCGGAGACGTTTTGGATTTGGGTTGCGGCAACGGTGTGCCGGTGGCTCGGTTGCTTGTCGAAGCGGGTTACGGCTATGTCGGGGTTGATCTCTCGCCCGTCCAAATCGAACGAGCTCGAAGGCTAACGCCTCACGCCGAGTTCATCTGTGGAGACATGTCCGAACTGCAGGTTACGTCTGAACGATTTTCTGCGGTGGTCTCGCTCTACGCACTGATCCACTTGCCACTGGAAGAGCAAAGGGACCTGCTGGAGCGCATCCACCAATGGCTCCAACCCGGTGGCGTGCTGATGATGATTGTAGGCGCAACGGAGTGGACTGGCGTTGAGGATGACTGGCTTGGTGTGCCTGGCGGGACCATGTACTGGAGCCACGCCGACTTGCCGACCTATCAGGAATGGCTCGAGGAATGCGGATTTGAGATGATGTGGTCCAAATTTGTTCCGGAAGGTGAGGGAGGCCATGTATTGGTGATGGCTCGAAAGGCTCAGACCACTCGGCCAGCGAGCGTGTGAAGGTTCATGGTCACCGCCCTTCGAGCATCCAAGGGTTGACCCCACAGTGACGAGAGCTGCTGCTCAGCTTGCTTCAAAAAGTCCGTTCCTCTCAAATCGACGCACGCCCGGGTGGCCGATCACGTTCGAACGTAGCCCATCAGCTGGTGGAAGGTCCAGCCGCATTCCATCTGCAAAGACGGCATCTCCAGCTTTCCATGATTCCGCGGGTGCCAGAAGTCACCTTGGCTTTCCTGAAGTTGGTTCTCCGCTTGGGTTAGCACGCAGGGTACCTGCCCGAACCTTAGCCTCCACCTTGGATAGGTGGAGGCAAAAAAACTATGGAACTCATATCAACCGCGGCAAAGTTTTGTAGATTTGTATGAGTACGTTCATCTCCCTTTTAGCGTCTTTCACCCTTTTGGGTGCTCACTCAACCAGTCTGACTGAGAAGCGTTCTGAACCAGAAAAAAAAGTTTTAACAAACAGCATAGGAATGAAGTTAGTCCTTGTCAAAGGCGGTTCTTTTACCATGGGAGGAAACCCAGCTCGTGAAGACACCCACGGTGACGAGAGGCAGTTCAAGGCGACGATCACAAAGGATTACTACATAGGAGTGTTCGAGTGCACCCAGTCTCAGTATGCCGAGGTGATGGGTACGAATCCAAGTCAGTTCCAAGGGAAACTGGTCAACGGGTCCACCTCAGATTTTCCTGTTGAGCAGGTCTCATGGACTGATGCAGTCAAGTTCTGCAAAAAGCTGTCTGAACTTCCCAAGGAGCGGGCGGCCGGTCGCACATACCGTCTTCCAACCGAGGCTGAATGGGAGTTTGCATGCAGAGCCGGTACTCAAACCGCGTTCTGCTTTGGCGATGATCCTGGCAAACTCGGGGAGTACGCTTGGTTCTCGGGAAACGGGCAAGGGCGGACACACGCGGTGGGCAAAAAGAAGCCCAATGCGTGGGGGATCCACGATATGCACGGCAACGCTTGGGAATGGTGTGCAGATTGGTTCGACTACTATCCACGAACTGCTATTGTCGATCCCAAAGGACCTCCGAGCGGAAAAGACCGTATCTATAGGGGTGGTAGCTGGGACTACGAGCCAAGCTACTGCAGGTCGGCGAATCGGACTGCCACTGCCGCCGATTTTCGCGGGTTTCCTTTTCTGAGCATCAGTTTCAGAGTGGCGATGGACGTGCCAAAAAAGCGATGAGCTCCAGAGAGTCTTGTTAAATCAAGAACTGGTGACGGGTAGCCTTTTCCATATGGCAGAATCCCCAACTCTTGGCGATCTTCTGGCCGAAAGAGCGGTCTTGTCTCGCAAGGCCCCTTTTGGCGTCAGATTTGTGCATCTGTCCTTCCAAGGTAAAGGCTTAGCCTACTTTCGAATTGCAAATCAGTCTCACACGCATTTCACCATGGCCTTAAATCATGGTGGTATAGATGGTCGTAACGAGTGGCACCGGTTTGTATTGGATTATTTGTCTAAAACAAGCCTCCACCGCTAAGCGGTCGGAGGCTTAAAAAAGTTAGCCTCCGCCCTAGGAGGGCGGAGGCGTCAATGGATAAATGTAACCTTAGGCTCTCTTGCGTCGGCGAAGGAGGGCCAAGGCACTCGCACCAAGCACGATCATGCTTGAAGGCTCAGGCACCACCTGCGAAGATCGTGAATTTTGGCCGCCACCAAAGGACGTCGAGTAGTTGAGCACTGTGATCACACTCCGACCAGCGATCAATTGCGTGGGGTTGGCGTCCAGCGTAACGCGCACGCGGAAGTTTCCTGCCCCAACCGGGGACAAGCCCGGGAATCCGTAGTTCACGACTGGACCCATCGGCAGAGAGCCGAAGCCATAATCGGGATCAATCAGCGTGTTCGGACTTCCCATGTTGTAGATGGACCAGGTCGAACCCGCGTTCGTTGAGTATTGGATGAGCGAGACGGGAGTCGCGTAGGCAGCCGCCGGCTGACCGGCTGGGCTCGCGAGGTAGACACCGATGCTGAAGCGGCGTAAGTTGCCATTCCAGGATCCATCGTTGTAGCCGAAGTACGTGATCGTGGTCGACGTGCTTCCTTCCATCGTAAGGCAATCTGTGCCAATACCAGGACCGGTCAAAATCGCAGCATTCCCCATGGCCGCTAGGGCCAACGCACCGATAGCGATCGCACTCTTCATGCTCTCTCGCCTCCGCCGTTGCTGGAGATGGAAATTTGTGCCTGGGCGAAAGATGTTCTCACGCAGACAAATGATACACCTACTAGTTTATTCAATAACATAACTTGATTACCTTCTGGTCTAACTTAGCCCGAAGAAAAGACTAAGGCAGAAAAACCAATTGCAATTACCGTACCACAAGGAGCACCAAAAACGATTACCATAAGATCGAAATCTGTTAAAATTGCCTGGGCACTTTAACATCTACATCCGCTTTTAGGTTGAGTGGCGGTCGGGTGGATACGATCGCATGCCTTACATGCAGGGTACGGATCATTTATTTAATGGAAAATTAGAGATTCATATCCCCGGCTATGCGCAAAAAACTTTGCTACTAAACCAAGAGCCCAAGTATCCTCCTGGCGGATGTCCTGGGTGCTCACCCAGGTTTCTAAAAACCTACCAATCCTAAGACCAAATCCATGACTCCACGAGCGCCGGAAGGCACCTTGGCATTCCTGAAGTTGGTTCCCCGCTTGGGATAGCCCCCAGGCGTTTTTGTTGCCGAGTTCGCGTTTCGAGTTTTAAGACACTCTTAGATCTCCGCTAAGTGTTGTAACGGCCCGGCCCCATAGCTTGACCCGTTCACCGACAACTTTCACTCCTACAAAACCACCTCTTCCGGATGCCTGGTAGCCAATAAGTGGGTTCTTCTGAAGCCTTTCTTGCCAAAACGGCGCCAGTGCACAGTGTGCAGATCCAGTCACGTGGTCCTCGGCGACGGCGCACTGCGGTGCGAAGAATCGGCTGACAAAGTCGGCATCGGAGCGGGTGGCTGGAGCAGTGATGATCAATCCGCGCATGCCAAGAGAAGCGATCGCAGCAAGGTCTGGCACGTACTCCATCAAATCTTCTTCATTGGCAAGAGGTACCAACCAATCCATCCGGTTTTGAAACCACTGCGTTGCTGCGCCAAACATCCCCGACGGAGCCGATACTGCCTTGGGTGCTTCGCTTGGAAAATCCAATTCGATTCCGTCGGTCAACCTAGTACAAGTGAGCGTTCCTGATCGCGAAAGGAACTCTATGGACTGGCTGGCGGAGACGACGTCCGTTTCCCAAAGAATGTGGGCAGCGGCAAGGGTTGCGTGTCCGCAGAGATCAACCTCAACGTTGGGCGTAAACCATCGCAACCCAAATCTAGTGCCTTCGGGAACGACGAAGGCGGTTTCAGCTTGATTCAACTCCATAGCAATGTTTTGCATGAGGTCGTCTGCCAGCCAGGAGTCGTGAACGCAGATGCCTGCGGGATTCCCCGAAAAAGCAGATGAAGCGAAAGCGTCGACAAGATGAATCTTCATGATTAAGAACCAGGGTTTATCTCAACCTGAATGTTACCAGTGTTCGCTCACCAGACCTTTCAGTCGGGGGGTCTTGGGTGCTCACCCAGGTTTCTAAGAACCTACCAATCCTAGGACCAAATTCATGACTCCGCGAGTGCCACAAGGCACCTTGGAATTCCTAAAACTGGTTTCCCGCCTGGGTTGTCACCAAGGTCACTCAATTGTACTATAGCCTCCACCTTGGAAAGGCGGAGGCATAAAAAACATTTCTCATTCTAAACTCAGGATCCCAAAAAGAGACCTCATCCGAGATGCAGATACCTAGAAAAGTACTAGTTTTTTGGCGACAATGTCGATTTTGGCACGCACCAGAGGCATAATGATATGATAGCTTTTGCTAAGAGCCTGCAGTTTTTGGAGCAGTTATGAATCAAGTTACTCGTTTCGCAGTTTGTACGTCGTTAGTGGTCGGTGCGCTAGGCGCCCACGCAGCCGCCTTTCAGAATGGGAGCTTTGAGCTCAATACCGGAGCTTTAACAAGCTCCAGCCGTCTTGGCCTCGATCCAGGTAACACTGAGATCTTCGGGTGGGAGGTATTTGGCGACATCATCGACATCCACTCAGTGGTCGACACTAGCATCCCTGCTTCCCATGGTCTGTACTCTTTAGACTTGGGTTCCGGACACCAGTACATGAACTTCGCCACCGATTTCAGCCGATCCAGCAACGGGGGCATCCGCCAAACGTTTGACACGGTCGCGAGCCAGCAGTACCTTGTTACCTTCGAATTCGGCGGATTCCGGGATGATTTCGGTGGCCCTGGTGAAGCGATCAAGGACATGCGCGTGAGCGCCGATGGCCAGCAACAGGACTATGCTTTCAACACGGTGGGGCTACCCAGCTTCGTGGGTTGGAGCACCCAGAGTTTTGCATTCACCGCAAATGACGCGAGCGCAACGCTTTCGTTCTTGAGCCTCGATCAAGACCTGCCTGCAGGTGTTTACCTGGACAACGTTCGGGTCGAAGCGGTTCCAGAGCCCGCAACCATGGTCGCCCTGGGGCTTGGCGTTGCTGCTCTTCTCCGAAAGCGACGCATTTAAGGCGTCTCAATCCGATGAAAGTGGGCTCAGCGGTTGGCTGAGCCCGCATTTTTATATCTCCGTGCGCTCCGTGGTGGAGTCTAAGGCGTGTCTACGAACGAGGGCAGGAATCTTACAGTAACTGGAAAATTAGAGATTGATGTTCCGGGCTAGGTACTCATATTTCTTGTACAAGCACCAAGAGCCCGAGTAGCCTCCACCTTGGAAAGGCGGAGGCATAGTATTTAAGTCCTCAAGCACGAAGCCAGCAGAGGGTTTAAAGCTTGCTTACTCGTCGCCGAGACCAAAGTTGGCGACAATGATCTCAAAGTCAGCGGGCCCAACTTCGCCATCGTTGTCCACGTCTGCTGAGCCTGATCCGCCGAATTGAGCCACGACAAGCTCAAAATCACTCGGTCCAACTTCGCCATCTTGATCAATATCTCCGTTCTTCAAGATGGCATTTTGAGAAGTTAGCGAAGTTCCGGAAAGAGTCACGCTGAGCGTCTTCGCAAGGAATGTTCCACCCTTTAACTTTAACGTATAAGCTCCAGCAGGAGCGGCCACAGGTACGGTGAGAGTG
>JBEIDH010000068.1:0-6302 GCA_040383535.1 Chthonomonas sp. | reverse complement strand
GCTGAGGCGGTCAATTGTGCCGTCGTCGTTGAGGCGTAGAGTCGAAAATCCTGGATCGGTAGAACCTCCATCCTTGCCAAACTCCATCGTCTCCGAGAAGTTCGATCCGTACGCACTAGCCAGCGGGAACTTCCAACCTCGGCTTTCGGCGAATGCTCGCATCGCCTCTGGCTCGTCTTGGCTCACCAGGTACAGCGCAGAACGGCTGAGCAGGTGCGGCACCAGGCCGTTCAACCCGTCCGCCCAGAGCGAGCAATACGAACAAGCCTGTCCCATGTTGTGGATCACGATCAAGTCCTTGTACTGGCCGAACATCTGCCTCAGGGTGAGGAGATTTCCGCTGGAATCCTTGAGTTCAAGGTCCGGAACGCGCAGCTTCGGCATTGCCCGGCGGAGCTCGGTCAGTTCATTTTTCTTGGCTTCAATTTCGGCTTCGAGGGTTTCAATTTTGGTTTTTACTTCGGTCATAAACATAGTTTACAGGTTAATCCAGATATCCGTGCGATTCTGCCAAAATACACCATGAGGTTTTCGTACGAAGGCAAACTGACCCGGCTGGTGCCGACCAACCCCGACAAGCACGCCGCCAATGCAAACCGTTGGATCAACTCCTGGGAGATCGGCCGGACGCTTGGGATTGGGCACATGCCGCACACCATGGCGGATACGCTTAGCTGGTTCGCCACCCACTCGGAAAAAGGCACCAATGCCGTCTTTGCCATCGAGCTACTCGACGGAACCCACATCGGCATAAGCGGGGTTCACAACATAGACCACAGGTTGGGAAGGGCGAACACGGGTTCCTATATCGGCGATCCCGAGAATTGGGGCAAGGGCTACGGTAAGGACGCTGCGCTGATCCGTGCAAGATATTGCTTCCTCGTACTGGGTCTTAGGCAGATTACGACGGAGTATCTGGAAGGCAACGATCGCTCCCGAAGAATGAGCGAATTTCTGGGCTTTGAGCAATATGGATTCTTGCCCGAAGCGTTCTACAAAGATGGAAAATGGCTGGGGGATGTGAAGCTGAGGCTTACGAGGGAGCGGTTCTTTGAACTCCACCCGGAGGCAGAAACGGAAACCTCCTAATTACGGGATGGCTCCGTTCTATCCACTCGGTTCACTGTCGGCGGCAGCTCGCCCTGTTTCTCAGGCTCGCGGCTTTTTTGGTGCCACAGCGGCATGGGTACACTTTTCTCATAGATTCCAGAACGCCTAGCCGGCCTATCCCAGTCTCATCTTGTGTCCGATGCACGTATATGTATATCGGCGAAACCTGCAGAAATGTTCAGCTTCTGAACAACTTTCTCTAAAATTCTAGCAAAAAGGAGGATAAAGACCTATGCCACTGTACGAATACGAGCCCCTCAGTGGAGATTGCCTAATCTGCAACGGTCGCTTTGAATCCCTCCAAGGAGTGAACGACCCGCCGCACACCTTCTGCCCGACTTGCGGGATGGATTGCAAACGGGTTGTTAGCAAAGCTCAGGTGAAAGTCGCCAAGTATCATGGGGATCATCACGCCGGGAAAAAGGGCTTTACCACTTATAAGAAAGTCGAAAAGGGCGTATGGGAAAAAACCGGCGGCGAAGGCCCCGACGGTATCAAAGGAACCCCAGAAGACATCGCGGCGGTCGAGGCGGAGAAGCAAAAGCCTGCGAAGAAAGTTGACCTGGACGAGCCTCTTTAGGCAGTCATAGTTCACTCAGCTAGTGAAGATTTTTTTCTTTCCAATTTTGTGACACAAAAAAGAAAAATCTCTTATACTTCTTTAAGGGATGAATATTCGAAGCGAAAGTTTGGAAAAAAATAGGACCTTGGGGAATGGGCACCACCTCCCTGAGATAGGAGCATCATTTGTTAATCCAGTCGGGATTGAATGCTTGGTCGCGAATCACATGCATGTCCCGACCGCTTACTCTTGTCAGCGATACAGAGACGGAAAAGGGAACCAGCCCGAAGACCTTTTCCCGGTTATTCGTATTAAAAATCTCAGCAAGAAGCTCCTAGATTTCATTAATGTCATTGATTTGTGTTCGCCAAAGCAACTTCTCATCCTGGACACGATGCCGCAAGTCAAAAGCATAATGCCCCCTGGAGGCCACTTTGTAGATACGCTCAGCGTCCCAGATTCGATCCTCCTCTTCATTGATGCATACAATGTTCAAGAGATCCATTTAGCCCACGAAATTGGCCACTTATGGGTTCAATATGTTGATCTCGCTGAGGATGAGCGAGTGCTGCGGGATGTTAGTGATCCGGCAAGGCTTAACCAATTCAGCTTCATTCAATCGTTTGTCATTGACCGTCGAGTGAATGAAGTTATTGAGGAAAAGGGATTCGATGTTTCGCTGATTGCCGAAGACCAGTGGAAAGCGGTTGCCTCCCTTGGGAGAGCCATGGCTGCGGGCTATCGCCCGGAGACCAAGCGCGAAGGCGTCTTCATGGCAATTGCGCTTGCAAACCAGATGCTGGAAGAGGATAAAAGGAGTCTGCACTCACTTGCGATCAGCAGCGATACAATGAGTTTGGTTTACCAACACTGTCCAGAGTTGTTTGGACTAGCCAATGGACTAGCGGATGCCGTGCGAGAGTTTGGCTATTCTGACAAGTGGTGCATACAAAAATCCATTGACCGCTGTTTAGAACTTGCATTTACGTATACAGGTGATCCCATTGATCTTTTTTCCGATGTACACATACCAGAGCAGGAACTACTAGAAGAAGACCGACACCCAGAGTGGATCACCGGAGCGCCGTTTGCCTTGAAGAGAGAGGTGGGTAGGTTCATGGCAACCTATGATGTACCACTCGATGCCTCCTATGTCCTTCATCAATTACCCGGAGCCAGGTGTGCGATTACCTTTGAAATTCCATCAGGTGAAACCATCGGACCTTACCAACTTGAAACAACATGGCAATTTGAAGATACATTCAGCAATAAGTTGAGAATCGAAGAAATCAATCGACAAAATAGAGAACGAATCATGAAACAACAAGAACTAGGACGAAAAGGTATCCCCAATCTTCCCGGTCAGCCACGTAGATTCTATATGGCTGGACTCGGGAGATTTACGACAAGAGTACGCGAGCGGGAATGGCTTGGCGGAGAGAATCCGTATGGCTATGCACAGGGAAATCCCGTCACGTGGATTGATCCCACAGGCCACTACCCCATTTTTCCGTCGAGCGCGCCCGCTTTCTGCTACTTCCAAAAGCCGCCAGGAATACCAGATAATATCTGGAGCATCCTTTGCCCGGGATTTAAGGAGAAACCAAGAATCGGTATTACGGAAGACATCATATTTACATATGGCAATTTTTGCGGCCAGAAAACTAACTGTACCGATAAAGCTCCAATTAGTTGTATAGACACATGTTGCCAAGAACATGACAATGCACAACCGGGTGCCGGTCCACTTGATTATTTGCTGAACGCAAAAATTATAAGGGCGAACTGTGTACTTTCGCTTTGTGCCGCCCGGTGCGCGGCTTTCGGGTGCTTAACTGATAATAAAGAGTGGTGGGATGTCAAAAAAACAATCGATTGTAAGGAAGCAGCCATCGGTATTGCACTCGTGTTTGGTAAATTTTGCAGCCTTGGTTTGCCCACTTTGGTGGTTAGGCGAGGAAACAGAAAAGTTGGATAAACAATTTCTAAAGTATTGGGCACAGGTGCACGCGATCTTTGTAGTCGTGTTGCTAGGTAATGAGTACTTTCTGCACGGCCCGGCTGGCTGGGATTGGGTTCTGTTTTACTCCACCTTTCCTGGATTACTTCTTTCCGCGCTCGCCGCGTATGTACTGACGACCGGTAAGAGAAATCGCACGAATTCGCCTGACATTGGTCCGATTAAGCGCTCCGATCATAATCCGAAAAACTAGAGAGATCGGAACAGAACTCCCAAAAACGAATTGCCAAAAAAGTGAATGCATCATGAAACAACAAGAACTAGGACGAAAGGGTATCCCCAATCTTCCCGGTCAGCCGCGTAGATTCTACATGGCTGGACTAGGGAGATTTACGACACGAGTACGCGAGCGGGAATGGCTTGGCGGAGAGAATCCGTATGGCTATGCAAAAGGCAATCCGGTCACTTGGAAAGACAGTAAAGGGTTACAGCCCGAAACAGCGCCCGGTCAGGGGCCTTTCGACCTAAAGCCTTGGCCAATACACGATAGCGGAGTGAGATGGCCGGGTAACTTTATATCTCCACTCTTGCCCTCTTTTAATATAGAACTTTGGGGTTATGGCAATTGGTGCGGTAAGAACAGACCCGGCGTCAAAAGTAAACCGAATCTTGGAGTCATAGATGATCTTGATAAATGTTGCTACTGTCATGACAAGGATCAAGGGACTTGCATGTGCGGTGGATATACTGGCAGGGCACACCATAATTTGGTTGACTGCGCAAACAAGGTGAAGTGTAAGGGGCCGAATAAGCAAAAATGTGAAGATGCAAAAGAACAACTCATTATGGTTTTCGAATTGATTGTGATTCCGGCTTGTGTTGGTAGTAACGGTAAACCAAAGATCGATCAATGCTTTGGTCCTAAGCCACCTTGTAGCGACAAGCCCCTACCCATTGGTTGTTAATATGAAAGATGTATCTAAAGTTATCGTACTGATTTTACTTCTATTTACTCTACTCTCTTGTGCTCAAAGTTGGAGAAAACAAGGCGATTCTCCGTTTCTACAAGGCATTGTCCTCTGTGAAGTAAATTACGACACTGGGGATTTTAAGAGTTACCAACTCGCCCCCGAAAAGATGATTCGAGCTGGTACCAGTCCCTTACTCAAAACAAAGGAAATTCTTGATCTTTCTCTAATGTCAGGTATGCAGTATGCGTACATCGTTGAGGGGAAAAAGCTGATCAGAGTTGCTTTAGGTTCACCTGACACAGCCGCGTCAGGCCACAAGACCTTGGAGATTATAGTCGACTTACCTCCGATAAATGCAACACGACTTTTTACATCTTTCGACGGTCAAAAAGTAGCTTTCTTAAAACCTGATAACCAGAAGTATTTTGCAATCGTGGTTGATCTTAAGACAAACCATAAGAGCAAATTTCTTCTTGAACGTCCAAGGGTTGATAGCAACGAATTCGTTTGGAGTTACGATGGTAAGACCCTCTATTATAACTCTTTCGATCAAAATCAGCGGATGTACGTACGTGGCTTAAACCTTGAGTCGGGAAAGACTGCGGTGATCACAGATGGTGGAATCACAGCGGCAAGCTTTGATGGAGAGGAGATTTACGTCTACAAAGATGACTCGACTGCACCCGGAAATTCCTTAACCCTTTACAGTCCGACCAAAAAGCGAGTTCTAAAGATTGATAAATCCTTTCAGGGCGGTCCGCAGATCATCATCGGAAACAGTAAGGGGGAAACCCTGAGCTCAACTTTCTCTTCTAATTACAAGAATTTTCTGATCGTGTATCGAAAGATTGGCTCAAATGTAGAAGACTTAGTTTTACGAACATACGACGCCAAATCGTTTTCTCTTCAGCTCCTGATCTTCGGAAAATGAACTGGGCAGTTTGCGAACTTGGACGCTCATATTTCTCGGCTTCGCTCGAAATGACGAGTGAAGGTAAGACGCGAACCGTAGAATCGTCATCCCCGCGAAAGTGGGGATCCAAGCATGCGTCCGTTTGGCCTGAGACGACAAATCCGATGCCGCATGGATTCCCTTTTTCAAGGGAATGACAATTGGTATTTGTTCCCACTTGAGACCAACCGTCATCCCGACCGGGGCAAAGCGAAGCGAGGCATTCAGTTCGCCATGGCGTTTTTGGTTCTTTTTTGCGCGTCACGGGAGGCTGACTACCCCGAACCCAAATTTCAGAGTTAGACGCGACACCCCCGGAAGCCAACTTTACGGCACTGCCCAAAAACGCTGAGGAATTCGAAGCTGCTCGAATTGATGGATCGCGAAGCGGTCGGTCATTCCGGCGACGTAGTCAATGGCGTCTTGGCTCTCCATGTGGTCCACCAACACATAATGCCAGAAGAGCTCCTTCACGATCCCCTGCGCCTTGCCTAGGTCGGGCATGACCTGCGGGTACCGGAAATACACATTCTCAAACATCCAGTTCTTGATCGCGTTCATGGTTTCCAACATCGCCGGGCTGAGGCGGATTGCGGGTTGGTCGAGGCTGTTCTCGACGACATCAATCACCATCCGGCTAATCCGGGTGCCATGCGAGTCTCCCAAATCAGCAAAAGCTGCCGGAACGAAGGTGATGATCCCGCTCCGTAGCGCGTCGTCAAGGTCGTGGTTCACATAGGCAATCCG
>JBEIDH010000067.1:0-6690 GCA_040383535.1 Chthonomonas sp. | reverse complement strand
GTCGAGGACGGCAACACCGCGAGGATCGCTTTGCCTGCCGATTTCGCCAAGGTCGGACAAAAATTCCCCACGTTTGCTGCTGATATTGTTGCACCGGTTTTGAAGTTCCGGATCCAGGTCTTCACCCGGACCGAACGATTGGATCAAAATAGTGGCGGAGTTTTCATGGCTCGGCATTATTTGGAAGAGCCCGATCTTGCCTTCATCATCGAGGGCCTGAAAACCGCCGAAACCGTCGTTGAAAGCTATCTTGGCGGATCGGCGAACATCGAATTCGACGTAAAGACGGACGCCGTCCCGCAACGTCGCTACGATCTTTCTCAAGCCGCCGATCAGATTGGAATGCTGATGCAATCCCGTCTGAACGATGCCACCTTTGAGAGCGATGATCGAAGATTCCGGGGACCTTTTGTTGGGGCGATCGTGGTGGATGCCGACCCGAAGTGGCCAGCGGGAATGACGATTCCATCCAAGAACAACCTCGAGACTCCTGTTTCGGTACTCGGCTTGCCTTTCTCGATTGACGGGACGCCCAATGCATTTGCCGGGAACGTGGTTAAGACCCTGTTGAATCAGCTTGCCGTACGGGCGAACCAACGGTATTACGGGTTTTCATTGCCACGCGCAGACATGGCGGTTTGGAAGGATGCTTTGGAGTCCAAGGACCCCAGTGCGGAAGACTTTAAGATTCGAGGAACCGTGCGATCGGAGAATGTTTCTTTGGGGACACCGCTAACCTTCGGGCAGAATCAGTTGAGCGTTGATCCCTCCTTCGCTCCGCTGTTTTCGAAGGTCTTACCCAGATTCGCGAACGCTATGTCACCGCTCTCCGGTGCAGAATTCGCCCAAGAAGGATTCTTGAAGCCCCTGTTTAACAGTAATCCAGCTAGGCTTCCGCTAGCTCCGCTGCCCGAGGTTTCGGGAATCTTCTCGTCCGTTACAGCCACGAATTCCGATAAGGGCAGCGCGGTGGAAGTCAAATTCAAGTCTTCTCGCCGCGATGGGAGCGCACGAATTTGGGCGGTTCTGCCAGCGTCTAGTTTCAGCGGAATTAAGTTCTGGATCAAAGGGGAAATCCGCGATGACTTCAGTCTGATTGATCAGAATGGAAACTTCATCGGCCTCATTCCCGCCGCCGGTGTTTCTCCCGATGAGTGGCGAGAATTGCGCTTTGCTCTCGATCCGAAGAAAGCGACCGAACTGAGGCTTGCGCCCTTTGACATTTCCATCGAAGGAGATCAAAGCGGGGAGAAGTCACTTACCTTCGCTGGAATCACCGGTGTCACCGAATCATTCGGAAATCCCTTCCTATCAACAGGAGGCCAACCGCTTTCCGACGACTTCGAGACCATCAATGCGGCTCTAGATTCGGTCCAAACCCCCATCAAACTGAACGCGCTTTATCGAGCCCTATCAACGCCAGATCTTCGTTACGTCGCAAAGCTTAAACAACTCGCCAGAAGCGCGGATGTTGGCATTGCGACCCTCGCGATCAACTGCCTTGCAAGGTCCATTGATCTTCCCGAGCAACCCGGCACAACCTTTAACGTCGACGCCCGTGCCGCTCTTCGGTATGCGCTAGAAGTAGGTCCATTCGAGCACTGCCGATGGGCAGTTGCGAATGCACTTCGGACCCAGCCCAAGACAATCGAACCGATTCTGGTCACCGCACTATCCTCGATTCTCACCAGCACGGATTGGAACGCAAGAGAGCAAGCCGCCTACGCGCTTGGTCGGGCAACCACCCAAGAAGCGGCGATCATCCAGATCACGATGCTTCCAGACCCGGAACCCGCAGTTCGATTCGCAGTTGCCAGCACCGCTAACACCGATCTTGATTTGGTCCGCCGAAGACTGCTTTTCACCGCTGTCAATGACACGAATGAATCGGTCCGGGCGGCTGCATACCAACGTTTGCTCCTGAGCAAGGACATTGCTACCGTCGAAGAAGCCCGGAAAGGCGTTCGCGACGAGAGCAAACGCGTCCGTGTGATTCTGCTGGACACGATGGCAAGACTTGGCAAGGAAGAGAATCGCGGTGCGATTCGCATCGGACTCGCCGACCGAATTGGCGAAGTTCGTAGCGCGGCTCTCAAAGCTCTTTACGCACTTCCAAACGGCGCGACAGCCGAGGAAATCGCCCCACTGAAATCTGATCCTCATCCGATGGTCCAGGCTGTCTTTAAGGGAATGGCAAAGAATTGAAGCTGGGATTTGGCTCTGATCACGCGGGTCTTGAGCTTCGGCATCAATTGGAAAGCTGGGCAAAAGAAAAGGGTCACGAGGTCCACTCCTTCGGCGCGATGTCTCCGGAGTCATACGACTACCCCGACGCTGCCGATGCCCTTTGCCGACGCCTTTTAGAAGGCAAATTGGACTTCGGAATCCTAATTTGCGGATCCGGGATCGGGATCAGTATCCGCGCAAACCGTCATCTGGGAATCCGCGCCGCGCTTTGCACTTCTCCCCTGATGGCAGAACTTTCGCGCCAACACAATCACGCCAATGTGTTATGCCTCGGCGCGCGCATCACGGAGCCGGATGTCGCGAAGGAGTGCCTCGATGCGTTCCTCAGCGCTTCGCCTGATCTGGGCGAACGGCATGTTAGAAGAATCGTTAAACTTGATTCCTGAACAAGTTTTTTCGAGATTATTCTTGTTTCCCCTGATATGTTCGGGGCTTTTGACCCAAAATAGAACTAGAGCTAGGCGTTTCGACGTCCTAGATACAAGGTACTTGAGACAATGGTGTTTCGCAGAATATATTGGGTCGTAGAAGAATTTAAGGGCAATGAGTCCACCGTCGCTGGAGTGTTCACCAGCATTATTGATCTTCGCGATTTTCTCTCCCCCGAGCGCATGAACAGCGTCTCCAAAACCCGCCTCAACTTGATAAAGCTCGATGCCCCGGATGGGACTTTGGGCAAATGGGATTCTACAGATTTCTCCTCCATGCGGGGCGATCTGGATCAGTTTATAAAGACAGGCGAATTCACGATTGATCAGTGCGATGACCTGGTGGATACATTCACCGCCATCGCAAAGTAGTCTGAGTTCATTCCAACTATGGGGGAGTCATCCGAATCCGGATGGCTCCCTTTATTTTGGCCGGGGGCTACACGCGCCATAATCATTGGCATGATCTCACTCAAAAAGGGCGGCTCGCCGACGTTTTCTCCAGATGGAAAAATGCTCGCCGTTTGTAGCACGTCCCTGATTTTTCTTTATGATGTTGAGTCCGGAGAATGCATCCGAGAATTCAAATCCATCCCAAAGACTTCTTACTTAGCGTTTAGCCCCGCCGGAAATCGGATCGTAGCAAAAGCCGCTACTGGGCAAATCGCGGTTATTGACTTAGAGGGAGCGATGATCGTGGACTTTCTGAACGCGCATGAAAAAGAAGGCTCGAATCCGCTTTGGTCCTCTGATGGCACCGCGATCATTGACGGATCATGGGATGGCGTTTTGCAGCGGCGAGACGCAACCACCGGCAAGGTGCTCGCAAGGCGCGAGATGCTGATGATCCGATCCTTGACCCAAATGCAGGATGGCCTGATCTCAATCTCAGCGCTAAAACCTGGGCAAAATCCGGTCTCGGTTCTATCGTTTGCCGATCCTGAAACTCTAGAAAGCAAGGGTGCACCCGAGGAGTTTCCAAGCGAAGTGGATAAACCGATGCTCACCCCAGACGGTGGGTATTTGGTTTACTTTGTTGATGCGGCGGAACCAGAAATGGTCGCGGTCAACCTACGGTCGAAGGAAGAATTTAGGGTCAAAATCACCCAAGACGGCGCCGGGAAACTCGCCTTCCGTGCTGATTGCCGCTACGTCTCTTGCCCCAGATTCCCAGGGGCGGTGAAGGTGTTTGCGTTGGAGGGCCTTCAAGAAATCGCCCACTTTGAGATTCCATATCCGAGCCTGTCCAACTTTTCACCAGACGGAAAGCGCATCTGTGTCGGTGGTTGGACGAGCGGGATCCTTGAAGATTTAACACCGGATCTACCCATATACTGAACTCTGAAAGCGTTTCATCGTCGGGCTTAGAATGCAATTGAGATGTAATAGTGTCTTTGCAATGGGTTTTGGGCTTGCTGCTGTAGCTTTGGCGTTTGCAATGCAGGACCCTGGGACGGCGCCAGCGGGATCTGCGCAAAGGAAAAAAGGACAGAATGCAGGAAAGGGGGGAGGGCGTGCTTTTCCCACTGCAAAGTCGGCCTGGGAAATTGCCTCTATCCTACTGGGAGCACCCACCGACAAGTCAATCGCAATGACAATCCATCCAAGAAAAGACTTGGAAGCGTTCATTGAATATGGCCCAAAAGGCGGAAAGCAAACCAAATCCGAATCAAAGACATATCGTGCCGGAATTCCATCTCAGCTCTCCATCAGCGGACTCAAGGCAAATACATCGTACAGCTATCACATGATGTACAAACTCGCCGGTGGAGCTGAGTTTATAAGCGGACCGGAATATAGCTTCCAGACCCAGCGCAAGGCAGGATCCGCATTTACATTCCTCGTGCAAGGTGATTCGCATCCAGAACGCATGAACAAGATGAACGTCCCTGAGCTTTACGAACGAGTACTTAACTCAGCAGTGCAGCAAAAATCGGACTTTATGATCTGTATGGGCGATGACTTTAGCATCGACACCGTGGCCGAACATAACCAAAAAACAATCGAAGGAGCTTATACAAAACAGGTTCCATATCTTGGTCTGGTCGGAAACTCTGCGCCGATTTTTTTGGTGAATGGAAACCATGAACAAGCCGCTAAAGTGAATCTTAACGGCACTCCCGATAGCGTGGGGGTGTGGACCCAAACCGCTCGCAATCGCAATTTTTCGCAGCCAGCTCCAGACGGGTTTTATACAGGAAATACTGAAGAAGTGAAGCACATCGGGTTGCTTCGAGACTATTTTGCCTGGACTTGGGGCGACGCCACGTTTGTCGTGATTGACCCTTATTGGCATAGCGAGGTTGCTGTGGACAACACCCTGAGCGGTGGAAACAAAAGGCGGGATTTGTGGGACATTACCCTTGGCGACAAACAATATCAGTGGTTAAAAAAGACACTCAGTGAAAGCAAAACAAAGTATAAGTTTGTCTTCGCGCATCATGTCCATGGCACCAGCAGGGGCGGAACAGATATCGCTCATCTTTATGAATGGGGAGGAAAAGACCAACGCGGAGTAAATGTCTTCGCCCAGAAAAGACCGAATTGGGATCTCACGATTCAGCAGATCTTTGAAAAGTATGGCGTGAGTATTTTCTTCCAAGGTCATGATCACATTTTTGTGAAGCAAGAGCTAAACGGAGTGATTTATCAGTCCACCCCCGTCCCGGCAGATTCTTCTAACCCGCTCTATAATGCGGACGCCTATCGGACTGGTGACAAGGTCTCCGGTGCCGGGCTTCTCAAAGTGAGCATCAGCCCTGAAAGAGCGAAAGTGGAGTTCCTGCGATCTTATCTGCCAGCCCAGGAGGTTGACGGAAAGAAGCACTTTGAAACCGCATACAGCTACGAAGTCACTCCAAAGGAGAAAAAATGAAAAGTAAAATAGGAACCACCATTGTCGGAATCGGGATTGGATTGATTTGCACTTCTGGCGTCATGACGCTATTGCAAGCAACGCCAAAGGAACGTGCGGATGAAATCACGAAGTCGTTCAAGTCGTTTTCTCCAAAAGTCACAACGAGAAGTGATGAAAAGAACTTCTACGTGGAGTCGGACGGGATGCCCGATCATGAGATGATGGTTGGAATCGTGGCATGGCAACAACAAGTGCCATTGCCTCAGCCCTACAAGGGCGCGAACGCATGGAGATTTCCGCTATTCCCAAAGCCCGCTGAAAAGCCGCTTTCGGCAAAGACTGGGTTCTTCCGCGGGGCGATCGCGATTGCAGCAAACGGGGTACCAATTTTCAATCCGATCAAGAACGACGGCAAAACCGATACTTTCCTTGCTGGAGAGCTGGATAAGTTTGGTGGTCATGGCGGTCGTGGGGACGACTATCATTACCACACCGCTCCTTTGCACCTAATCCCGACCGTCGGGAAGACCATCCCGATTGCCTATGCCTTGGACGGTTACGGGATTTATGGGCTGGTGTGTAAAGACGGCAAGGCACCGAAGGATCTAGATGCATTCAACGGGCATACAACAAAAGATTGGGGATACCATTACCATGCGACCAAGGTTTACCCATATTTGAACGGGGGTTTCCATGGCGAAGTCACCGAAGCCGGAGGGCAAGTTGATCCGCAACCGCGATCGCGACCCGTCCGCGAAGCGCTTCCTCCCTTGCGCGGAGCGAAGGTCACAGGATTCAAGAAGAATAGCGAGAATCGCTACACTATAAACTACACGCTTAACGGGGAAACTTACACGATTAACTACTCCATCGAAAAGGACTGGAAGTACAACTTTACGTTCATTGACCCAAGCGGCAAAGAACGCAAGGAGACATATACTGGTCAAGCGCGCGGAGGCGGGGGTGGCGGTAGAGGCGGCGGACGCGGTCCAGGTGGCCCATCTCATGAAGCAAGCGGTCCTACCAGCTCCCCTGCTAAGCCATGGATTTTCCAACACGCTGCCGAACTCGATACGGACAAAGATACGATCGTGACGCTGATTGAGATCAACGGGCTGATTAAGTCAGCATTTACCGAGGTTGCCGGAGGCAAGGAAT
>JBEIDH010000066.1:0-8080 GCA_040383535.1 Chthonomonas sp. | reverse complement strand
TGCCGACGCGATGGTCCGGTCAAGCCAAGTTCCGACCGTCTCAACCGTAACCGAAGTGGACGTGACCAATATGGTCAATTTCCGATCCCGCAACAAGGATTCGTTCCAAGAGCAGTTCGGCGTCAAACTCACTTACACGCCGTTCTTCATCAAGGCGCTCACCGAATGCTTGCTGGAGTTCCCGCTTGTCAATGCCGCCCTGATGCCAGACAACAATATCGTCAAGAACAAGAATGTCCACATGGGCATTGCGGTATCGCTCGGCAAAAAGGGTGACGAAGGCCTCATCGTTCCAGTCATCCGCGACTGCCAGTCAAAGACGCTCATCGAAATCGCAAAGGATCTTGAGACCATTGCGGCAAAGGCCCGAAGCAATTCCCTCACCGTCGCCGATGTTCAAGGCGGAACTTTCACCCTCACCAATCCAGGTTCCTACGGGGCTATCCTTGGAACGCCAATGATCAACGCTCCTCAGGGCGGGATTCTCGGAACTTACACCATCAAGAAAATGCCTGTCATCGTAGAGGACATGATCGCGATCCGCTCCATCATGAACCTCGTGCTCACCTACGATCACCGCATCATTGATGGCGGCCTTGCCGGAAGGTTCCTCCTGAGCCTCAAGCAAAAGCTTGAATCCTTCGAGTTCTTCAAGTAAGCCAGCGCGCAGGAACAAAAGCCCGAGTGATCTTCACTCGGGCTTTTTTGTGATTTTTTACTTACTTGACAGAAAAACTCACCGGGACTCAAACAGGACTCAGGTAAATTAGTGTCGTAACAGTCGCGACTCAGTCGTGATTGAGCAACCCAACAAAAAAACATCCCCGCCTCCAGAAATGGAGAGCGGGGTGCTCTTTGTTGACAGGGTCAAGGAGAAATTATACTTAGAACTTACGCGGCAAGACTCAAGCCGCCTTCGCCACCATTAGCGTACACGACTTCAGGAGGACAAGCCGGCGAAGTTGTACTCGCTCGCTTGCTCTTGATCCGATAAAACTGCCGCTGACCAGGAATTTGATCAATATGATCATAAGTCACCTTCGTGGTCACATCAACAAGCTCCCATCCGGTCAAGCCATCAAAGCTGCTTTCAATAAGGAACATGGTGCCAGGAGCATTGCCCGTCCGATCCCACTTCATCTTATTGACCCCGTCATCACAACCGACGACATTAAGGTTAGTAACCGTGACAACAGGACCAGAGGTCGAGGTTGCCAAAATACCAAAGTCTGCGAGAATGGTATTGGTTACGCCCGGAGTGCCCTTAATCTGCTTTGCAAAAGTACGCGCCAAAGCCGTTGAGGTCTTTTTGCTCGTATCCTTCGCCTGCGCTGTGGTTTTAAGTGCCAATTTTGCTTCCTCAAGATTGTTCATAGAGGTCGCAAAATCAGTACTTTGGAGCGAGATCGCACCGAGTTGTTCGGCCGTGAAACCAATCAAGGTTTCGTATGTTTCACATTTGGCGGCGAAGTTCGCTAGCCATGTTTCATATGTTGCATCGTTAGTTGGTACAAAATCCGTGTTGGACATTTTTTACCTCCGTCGCCCCTTGCGGGGACTTACAAAAATGTCGTTCCACAAAGTCGGCGATTTCTCACAATGATTTCTGAATTTTTTTCAATCAGATTCAAAAACCTGCCCAAACATCGCCCTTTACTTGCAAGGAATCGACGATTCGTTTGAAAGGATTGGGGATTTCTTACAATAAATTCCTGAGGTCAGGACACAGATCGGGAATTCTTTCTAATCTCCCGACGATTTCTTGTAACCAGCCGGCGACTTTTCGTGCCGTTGGCTCGATTCTGGATTAGCTTTCCTGGTTTTCGCTTTCCCGAGCCGCGATTTCTAGGTTCAATTTGAGACCCTCCACATCCTGCGTTGGGTTTCGTTAGAGGGATATTAGGAGAATATCTACCGACTAGTGCATCTTCTCATCGCCGTGGATCATTTGGATGTATGCCATCTGGCCTGCGTGCCACATGGGGTTCCAATAGCAATAGGCGATGAAGTCTCGCCAAGGAAAAGTCCCCCACGGGGATTGGATTTCTTCTAGGAGTTTTTCTTGCGGGAAACTCTTGATCGCTAAAAACAAGTCCGGTTTAACCCTTTCCCAGTTCGAATGACACTCTTTGAGAGAGACAAACTCCTCATATTCCCAAGTGCTTTCATCGATGGTAGGAAGTGCCAGGGAAGTTATCGTTTTGGCAGCAAAAGTGGGCAAAGCGACACACTCAATAAGCATTTCCTTGGGCGATCGGCAGGTTTCGCAAACCTGATAATCGAGCATGTGTTCCAGAACGGTGGCTTGCTTAAAAAGCTCTACGTATGCGTTTGAAATTAGCGGGACAATTGTTGACGTAAAATCCATTTCCGAGGATGCTACCCGGAGAATTTTCTGCAAATATGTCCCTATTTCCTACGGTAGTTTCTTACGTCAGACAATCTTGTCTATGATTGCTTGGCTTTCGGCGTCTAGCTTTCTTATGTCCTGAGCTTCGAAGCGGTTTCCGTCAATATCCACTAGCAAAAGGTGGTTTTCCTTGAGCCATTGGGCGTTTTCTTGGAGGCTTTGCATTACAAAGTCTCGCTCGCCGCGATCGGTGATGACCGTGAAGTAAGTTGCTCCCCATTCGGTTTTGGCAGAGATCACCTTATGGATCACCGCTGTCAGATATCTCCGGCGGATTTCTTCTTCGATAGCAGGGCGGGATTCGGGATTAAGCTGATCTAAATCTTCAACAAGTAAAAATTCTTCGCCCTTGCCATTCAGTAACGACAAATACTCGCCCGGGTGGCTCAGCGGCGCGACCCATGCTGGAGTAACCGTAAGAATGGACCGACTATCGCCGATTGTGACCCGCAATTGGTCCTTTGGATAATGAAAAGCTTTGATGTCTTTGGGTAAAATTTCGGTGGTGGTCATTTATTTGGTCTCCTTAAACCAGAAAGGCGCGACATATTCGGGAAGATTCACGCGGAAGGAATAGAGATAAGAGGGAATAAGTGCCTGGCCCTTAACCCTTTGGTCAAGCGCGACTTGCTGGGACTTGCCGCCGCCAAAAACGACATCAAATTGCTTGCCGTCTTCGTTTTGAGTCACGCTAAAGTCGTTATCTGTGGCGATAATGAATGCATATTCCTTGCCGCCAAGCTTTGGCCCGATGGCAAGGGCTTCGATCTTCTCGCCAATGGGGAGTTTTGCCTTGGTAAGTTCAGCCTGAAGGTCCATCCAGAGTTCCTTTTGCACAGGAACGACATCGGCGGGGAGGTCATTGGTTCCCTTAAGCGAGATTGCGCTCACGTTTGTCGCCTCGGTGACGTTGATCTTAAAGATTCGCTTGCTGGCGATGGGCTTTTTTGCCAAAGGATCGTCAACTCCGATCCCGCGATTTTCGCGCTCTAGTACCAAAAACTCACGATGGTTCAAAGCAAGAATCGCGCTGATCCCAATCGTGCGGCCTTGTTGCTTTGGCGTAAAAAGATCGGTGGCAATCCGCTGGTTAATCTCCTCGATTTTCTCCATTGGATAGAGGAATTCGCGGTCGGATCGCCCCGAACTGATTTCGAATCTTATGAGCCGCAGATAATTGGAATGTCTGCCATCGGGATTGCCTTCTTCTTGGAGCGGTCCTTGTAAAAGTGCGAACAAAAATCGTCCATCGGGCGTGATTGCGAGTCCCTCGAAGCCGCGATTGTCTTGCCGCCCGGAACCAAGTTCCGGCTGCCCGGCGATTGGGCTGAGGAAATTGACCTTTCCATTCACATCGCGGGGCGTAAGTTTTTCGGGATTGACGAATGTCCTTAACCGCTTGAGAACCCTATCTTTCCCGCGCTGGGTGACCATGAATTCGCTGATAGCTGGGCTATATTCTTCGCTGATAAAGAACGTCCCGCGCGGGCCCCGGACAATGCCTTCGGCGTCAAAGGACAAACCTTGCTTGTCTGGCTTACCGGTTTTTCGGAGAGGATTTAAGCCGTCCATGAATTGCGATCCATCGGTGAGCTTTAGGGTTTCTTGAAGCTTAAAACTGGTTAGCCTGCCGCTGGTTTTATCAAAGATTGCCTTGAATCTCTGTGCCCTTGCCTCGTAAGCAATGGTGCCGCCGCCGGGACCTCGATCAACGATGCCAAACATATTCCCCGATTCCGGCTCATACCAAAAATCGGATCCAAATCCGCCCAAACGATCGGTGTTTACACCCGAAACTTTCGGCTTTGATAAGTCCTTAGCCTCGCCAGGAATTGCGATCATTCCAAGAAATGTCGCCTGATTCCCGGCGGCAAGGATCATGCTGGCGGTGAGGAGTGAAAGGCTCGTCATTGTGCTATTTTACTTTGCTTCTATTAAGCCAACGCCAACAATTTCTTGAATTTGGCTCTGGATTTGGACGAGATCGTAGAAGGTTCCTTTCTTTTCCATGAGCTCGCTATGGGTGCCGACTTCGACAATTTTTCCTTTATCGAGGACGACGAGTCTATCGGCGTTCTTTAGCGTTGATAAGCGGTGGGCAATGGCAAATGTTGTGCGGCCCTTGACCAGATTTTGGATAGCTTCTTGAATCTGTTTTTCGGTTTCCACGTCAACGCTGGAGGTCGCTTCATCGAGGATCAGAATTCGGGGATCATGGAGTATCGCACGGGCAATACTAATCCGCTGACGCTCTCCACCGCTGAGCTTTGCACCCCTTTCGCCGACCATTGAGTCGTAGCCGTCGGGCTTCATGCACACGAAATTGTGGGCATTGGCTGCCTTTGCGGCGGCAATGATCTCCTTGAGGCTGGCTCCGGGTTTTCCGTAGGCGATATTTTCCGCAATCGTGCCATTAAAGAGGAACGGCTCCTGCAAAACGATGCCAATTTGACGCCGAAGGTCTTGCAAAGAAAGCTCCCGGTAATCAATGCCGTCGATCTTGATGGTGCCGGAATCGGGCTCGTAGAAGCGGGCGATGAGATTGATTGTCGTGCTTTTTCCCGCGCCTGATTTTCCGACAAGACCGATCATCTCGCCGGGGTTGGCGGTGAATTCGATGTCTTTAAGGACTGGATTGGACTTGTCGTAGCCAAAGCGGACGCGATCGAACTTGACCTCGCCCTTGATTTGGATCTTTTTGCCTTCCTCGGTTTGGTAGGCTTCCTTTTCCATATCAATGACTTCGAAGATTCGGTCTGCCCCGGCCATGGCACGGCTGAACCAGTTGTTGATCGCAGCAAACCATTGCAGAGGACCGTACACCAAACTGAGGTACGCGAACACGCGATAGAACTCACCTAATGTAAGGGTCTTGTTCACGACCATCCAGCTGCCGACTGTCCAACAAATGAGCGTTCCCAGGGCGGTGAAGAACATCATTCCTCCAAAAATGGTGAACCATCTTCGGTCGGCATTCACGCCTGCGTCTCGCAATTCGAAGTTTCTTTGGGTGAATTTTTTGTATTCGGAGTCTTCGTTTGCGAATGCTTTGACGACCCTGATTCCGTTGAGGGATTCGTTCAGGTGAACGTGGAACCTCGCCCATTTTTGGCCTACCCGGTAGAACATTTGGGTCATCGGCTTCCAGAACCTGACTCCGATGAACACGATAATGGGGATCGGAGCGAGAATTGCGAGGGCGAGAATCCAGTTTGTGTAGAACAAGAATCCTGAGACGCCCACAAGCATCAGGCCGTTGAGGATGAAATAGGGAACTCCTTCAACGAGGAAGCCCCAAACACGGTCTGTATCGCTGGTGACTCGGCTAGAAATCGCGCCGACTTGCTTTTTATCGAAGTAGGTGAGTTGCAGGAACTCGATGCTTCTATAAACGGTCGCACGAAGGTCTGCCGCGATGTGACCAGCGAGGTAAGCGACCAGCCTGTCTCTTGTGACATTGACAAGGCTGATTGAGACAACGATCAGCGCCCATACGCCCATGAGCTGCCAGAGCATCGGGAGATTGGATTGCTTCACCATGACCTGGTCAATGATTCTTCCCTGGATGAGCGGGGGGACTAAGCTGAGAAGCGTGGTTGTGAGGGCGAGAAGACAGAGGGTGATCGCTTGCTTTTTGTATGGCCGGAGGAATTCTGCGATTCTTAGGAGGGTTTTTCCTCTGTTGACGCAGCTAGGACAGACCCCGTCGCGCTCGGGAAGGAGCCTTCCGCAGTTGTCGCAGTTTGTTTTTTCGACTCGCTGGTTGATGGCGAATTCCTCGCCTTTTGCCAGCTGCTCGATTCCTCTGGCTGCCTCGCTGAATTTTGCGGCAACACTATGGGTGTAGCTGAGGAGACTCAGTTTTTCTCCTGAGTTGAGGGTGATTTCGAGTCTTCCACCGCCGACGACGGGTTCGTTCCTCGCGTTGTGGATGTCCGAAATCGCGACTCGATCGGTGATTGCCTCGCCTAGCCCAAGCACGAGGACTTCGGTGTTTGTTACGAGGAGGGTTTGCTTGCCGTATCTGCCGTCTTCGAGGAGGTCTGCCTCGATTTTGATCAAGGGGGCGAGGATCGGGAGATTTGCGTTTGGATCAGTCTGGAAAGGAGTTTGCATAAAATTTGTTGTGCCGGCGGGACTCTCTTCGGGCATCTGCGCGATGCTGACGGGGAGGAGATTCGGCTTAAAGTAAGACTGGCGCGACCCTAATTGAACGGTCTGCGCGGGCTTGGGACTGATGAAAATGATCCCCGATTGATGTTTACGCCGGAGGCCAGGGCAACCTCAAGTCGTTATTTTGCCAGGTTTTTCTTTGCGGAGTCAAGGGATGTGGATCCGCAAGGGACCTTCTACTCACGTGTGTTGAAAATTTCTCTGAGTATCAAGTGAAGCAAAATTCCTCTTTTGAATTCACATATTGAATATTAAGACTTTATTAAGGATGGAATTTCTTTACAAATCCTTAATGATCCTGAAGTTTAATTCTGGCTGTAGGGTGACCTTTCGCCCCACTTCCAAAGGAGAACATTCATGAAACTAAAATCCCTTTCCCTAGTCGCCGCAGTTGCTGGTGCAAGCGTTGCAAATGCCGGAGCAAGCGCCTTTGTAACCGAATTCATGTTCAACCCAGGTGGAGCCGACGGAGGTTTCGAATATGTTGAGATCCAAGGTACTCCAGGCGCGACATTTACCGGCCTTTACATTCTCTCAATTGAGGGAGACCTCGGTGCTGTCGGTGGTGTTGGTGCTATCGACCAAAAAATCGCACTTCCTTCCATCACAATTGGTGCAAACGGTCTTGCTTTGATTCGGCAAGGCTCTGTTGCCCTGACAAATGCTCCAGATCCTGAAACAACGGTTGTAACTCAAACTTGGTCCCCGGACATCGAAAACGGGACGAACACATACGCTCTCGTTCAGTCCGCAAATCCGTTCTGGGTTGGACTTACCGACCTTGATACCAATGATGATGGAACAATTGACGACGCTAGCGTATTGAATGGCCTTACGGTTCTCGGAGCGTTCGGTGCTTTTGACGGAAACAACGAGAACGGCGACAAGGCTTATGGCGTTCAGCTTGGTGGTGTTGACTTCGTTCGAAATGTACCGCTCGGAACCAGCCAAACCGGAAACGGATATGGCGTATTCTATGCGGTGTTGAACACTGCTGGTACAGCTGTCAACGGATATGGTGCTAACAGCATTTCTGGAGCAAACGTTGGACCATATACTTTTGGGACCTTTGCTTCAGATTTCTCACGAGTAACCCCGGCAATTGCGATCACTGATATTGTTGAAGCTAACCCAGGTCGAAAGAACGTCCGGTGGCCACTGAACGCCACTTCCACGATTTCCGGAAACTTGGTTCTCGAAAACACCGCTGATGATGGAGCTGCAGGAACAGAGACAATCACTTGGACACTCTCCAATGGCGTCAATTCCTACACAAGCGACTTCACTGTGAATGACTTCGGTGGCGGAGCTTACTCCTTCGACATTCCTGCTGCAGCAGCAAACGGCGCTTACACGCTCTCCTTCGACGGCGGCACATTCTTGAAGAGCACGTTTAACGTGACTCTTTCCGGTTCCAGCTTGACTCAAGCCGTCAGCCTCCGAAACGGAGACATTGACAATGACACTGAAGTTGGACCTGGAGACTTCGAAGCAGTT
>JBEIDH010000065.1:0-8215 GCA_040383535.1 Chthonomonas sp. | reverse complement strand
GCCAGCGCGCGAGAGACCGTGGAGCGGGAGAACCCGGTGATTTCGGCAATCTGATAGTGCGAGGGAATGCTTTGAAGTTCTGAATTTGCCCCAGGAGCAACCGTTTTTTCCCGGGAAAGCTTTTTCACGGGTCGAACCTAGCTCCTCCGGCGGAAAATGCAACGGTGCATAATGTTCCAGACATTTTCGTTTGATCGGAATCGATACCTCAATTTCCTTGTGGAGTTTTACAGCAGAGGCGGGCTCCTGTGACTGGAGTTCGCAGTGGAAGGTTGAGATCGCCGTGCCAGCCCGTGGAGCGACCTCCCAGATCACCACACAGCGGAGAATCTCGCCGAGACTGATACTCAGATCGACCCTATTGGCGATTGGAAGCCCGAAGTCCAACGCGAGTCGTGAAGGCGCACTGTCTGTGATTACTGAAAATGGATAACTCGACATTTGAATAGGCACTTAAAAGACAGAAAGTGATGCCGCCGGTTGTGCAACCATCGGCATCACTGTTCCAAGCGATCCCAAAAGTAATCCCGATTAGACGCCACACAATCTACCTGCGGAAGTAATCTCAGGAGAGGCAGAGCCAGCATTAAACTTACGCTCTCCGACGTTTAATGAAAATAGAAAGTGCGGCGGCAGCACCGAAAAGAACAAGAGTCGAGGGCTCGGGAACCGCTGTGAAGTCGAGCCGCACGTTGTCGTAACTAGGAAATGTGTAGCCACCAGCCACCTCTTTGGTTGAACCAAGAGAAACAACGAGAGACTGACCGATTAGTGGGTCTGTGGAAAGAACGGTGGTGGTGAAAGAGTAGTCTGTAAGCGTGCCGATCGTAGCTCCTGTGAGGGTTGCAGAACTGATTGTGAATGCCCCGACATTCGTATAGGTCGATATGCCGTCAAAAGCCTGTAAGGCAAAAGTCATAGTCGTTGTCGAATTGTTCATGCCGTAGATGGAATCCAGCAGCCCGGCTGCAACCGTCAACGTGTAATCACCCGCCGCCACATTATCAGACAAAACTTGCCTGACAGAAACAATATTACCAACGTCTGCGTAAGCGCTATTGAAAAGCGTCTGATTACCGGAGAATCCACTGGATGCGTAGATTTCAGGCCCGCCCACATTGTTGAAATAGTTGTCGGGAGCGGTTACGATAGTCCAGACAGGCCCAACGAGACTTCCGAGATTATTATATCCTGAGGCAGTGGTAACAACAGGTGTCTCGAAGCTAGGATTGCTAACGGTGATTACCACAGCTTGGGCTGAACTGAGGAACGATAAAACTGCAAGTGAAGCAGATGCGAGTTTGAGTGATGTATTTTTCATGATGGATTTTTTATGTTGTTGGAGTTGTCTGGAGACCTGTTTCTCACTTCAAAGCTAGCTGGTAGTTTGTCCGGTGGCAATTCCTTGAGATTGGAGAAAGTTGCAAATGCGTTGTAATTTCATGCATGGATCCTGTTTCTGCATACGGATGGAGTAGAGGATCATCGGGCAGATGGTCCTGGGGCGTCCTTCGAGAGAAATGACTTCGCGCTGACTCTCGGGCGTCGTTTCCTTTCTGTTAATGAGTTAAGAGTGTCCGCTGGCGTAGGCTCGCGAAATCGGCCCTCAAACTCACGACGAAATTCCATTGGTGGAACTCCCACTGCGGTGTGAAAAGCGCGAGTAAAGTGGGCGGAATCGAAGAATCCGAGTTCATGCGCAAGCACTTTGATCTGGCATTCGCCGACGAGAAGCCGCCGCTTCGCTTCCTCAATGCGAATCCTAGTGCGGGTCTGAATAATTGTCTCACCGGCCTCTATGGGGTAGCGATGGCTCAGGGTCGAGAGGCTCATTCCGAGACGGGAAGCGATTTCTGCCATGGACAAAGGATGCATCAAGCGCGACGCAATTACGGCCTCAACCCTAGCACGCAGCGAGTCGTCCGGCTCTTTGTGCTCCGCCGTGCGCGGGGCGATCAAAAACCCCTGAGACTGCGATGCCACAATCAAGAGATCGATGATTTTGAAGAAGCAACTTTGGACTCGAAAGCTGCTTCCTGAGCGCTCGTTGCAGCACTGTTCGAAGATGGCCTTGATATTGTCCTTAACGACACCGGCTGGGTCTTCGAAAAAACAAGCCTTTTGCTTGTTCAACATCTTGGAAATTGGAGAATTTCTTGTTGTCGTGTGAAACATGATCCAGGCTTGTTCCGTTGTTCCTCCCCGCTCGGACCACTCGCTATACAAAGTGTTCGGCCGATAGAGCGCCACCGAACCGGGGGAGCGTTGGTGATCCTGCCCGCCAACCCGAACGGTGAAGCCCCCAAGTTGCGCAACATCAATAACCCAAAATTTCTGTTTGAACGATTTCCACTGATGGCTCTGGAGGATCACAGGATGCACGGAACAAAAGTCCAAGAACGCTAGGGGCGGAAGGTTGCGGAAGGGATTGGCCAGAATGAATGTCGGCCTGTTTTCAAGACTCAGCTGTCCCTCACGCTCCGAATTGGATTTCATCTGCGAAGAATGTTAACACCGTGAATTGAACCAGATCAAGAGGGTTGCCCGCTCTCCTGCAAAACATCCAAACAACCCAGTGTGGCAATGATTTCCTGTCGCACAGTCTTGCCCTGACGCACACTGCAGGCGATTTGGAGGTATCGGTATCCTTTGGCGGATTTGACTCGAAAAAGCATAGCGGATGGGATGGACTTCACACATCCGTGCGCATTTCATGTATTCACGCAATAAAATAGATGTACTTGCCATTAAAAGTTGATCTGCATTTTGAGCTTTTAAAAACATTTTTGCCTGAAGACCCCTATAAACAATAGATTTAGAGCGTGTCATAAACTTTCTGGAAGATAAAACTGTACATTGTAATTACATTCGGGCATTGCGCTTGGGATGCCACCAAAAAAGTTCAAGCAAGGCAGTGGTCGGATCGGTTATCCAAGCGACGTTACCGATGAAGAGTGGGCGTTCTGCGCCCCCTAACTCACGCTCATGAAGGAGGATGCCCCGCAACGTGTTCACTCGATGCGTTCCATCTTCAACGCTCTGCGTTAAATGGTTAGAGCGGGATGTCCGTGGCGTATGATTCCCAACGATCTGGCTCCGTGGTACACGGTTCAGCAGAAGGCACAGCGATGGATCAAGGCTGGCTGCTTCGAAGCCATGGCGCATGACCTGCGCAAAGTCTTGCGACTGGTGGCCGAAAAAGACAGTCGCCCTTCGGCGGTGATTTTCGATGGACGCACCATTCAATCGACCCCGGAGAGTGGACATCGCGCGGGTTACGATGGCTACAAGCGCAAGAAGGGATCGAAAGTTCATGCGGCGGCTGACACACTGGGGAATCTTCTCGCCTTGAAAGCTACTGCGGCCAATGAACAGGAGCGAGCCCAAGTAGCCGATCTGGCTGCAGATGTTCAGAAGGCCACTGGCGAACATGTCGAGATAGCCTTCGTTGACCAAGGTTACACGGGAGCGGAACCGGCGGCTGCGGCAGAAGCCAATGGGATCCGATTGATTGTGGTCAAACTCGAAGAGGCGAAACGCGGATTTGTGCTCCTGCCTCGCCGGTGGGTGGTTGAACGTTCCTTTGCATGGGCCTCGCGATACCGGCGCTTGGCCAAAGACTACGAGCGACTGCCTCAAACCGTAGCTGGTCTTCACTGGCTCGCATTCCTCACGCTCATGCTTAATACTCTTTTTCATCAAAGTGCATGACACGCTCTAGGTTTTCAAGAGAAGCCGCAACTTTAGAAGATGGGTCTAAAGGGGTTGGCAACGATTTGTGCTCTGGGCGTCATGCGCAGACCTTGGTATGCTTTTAGGGTCTCGGAGCATCCGTATAGACATGCACAGCCCACGGATCGAAAGTGTCGGTCCAACTGCTCCCCGACGGAGCGATGAGCCTGTCCTCATATGCAACGCGAATTTTGCCCCCGTTGTTTAGGGAGTTAAAACCCGGTGCTGTAATTGTTGTGCTGCTCACAGTTCCAAATCCGCGATTCGCCACGATCAGGTAGTTGTGCCCGCCGTAAGTTTTTCTCAGGCAAATTAGGTCAGGACTTCCAAGCGTGAATAATCTGCTCTCGGAACCCGCTGCTAAAACATCCTGTATTTGGGCGATTTCACTCGCCACGGATTTGATGTCTGTCCAAAGCTGCGAATCGGGCTCGATCCAGTCTGTCCCCCACCAAAGAAGGCCATTGGCACCATGAATGATGGCGGAATACGCCATGTAGCGTGTCGCTGCAAGCGAAGGGCGCTCGCCAGTGGGAGTGCCGCCATATTCGCCGTTAGCCTGTCCTTGTAGGACAGCGAAAACCGGTTGGTCGGCGGCGACTACATCAAGGCAAGCGTCCACGTTTTTTGCGACTCCGGTCAAGTCGCTCGAAGAAGAGACGTAGGGATAGGTATCCATGCCATATGCGTGGGATGCGTTGGAAAAATCCACACAACCTTGCTTGCTGAAGGTGATGGCACCAGAGGACCTTCCGTCAACGAGGCTAAATGGCCCCTCATTGAGCATAACCGGATGGCTCGGATCTCTACTTTCGAGGAATCCCTTGCCCGCAACCAAAAGCCCGAGCACTTCCCCGTAGGTCATGTTTCCAAAGTTCCCGTAAGTAGCATTTAATAAAGGTTCGTCCGATGTGTAATAGGCAAAGAGAGCCCGGTGACTGCGCAATTGCTCAACCTTTAAGTCAAGTGCCGACCCGCGTTGGAACTGCGCAGAATCAATCAGATAGCGCACGCCGCCTTCGGCTCCCGCCGCGATGACCTTCAATCCATATTGATCCGCGTAATCGAGAGTCGATCTGGCAATATCAGCCATCGGAAGAAGGAAACAGTTAAAGCCACTTCTGGCAAGTTCCGGTGTGTTCTGAAGATTAGCGGCATACTGCAAAACCGCCTGGCCGGACGGCGTGGGTGAACCGTATAAGCCGATGGGAAAAAACGGGGAACCTCGGTGCCGAATGCCGCGGTGCCTTGCTTGGTTTGGGGTTTCGACAGAAAAGTTATCGTAGGTCGTGGTGTTTGAGTCCCACCAGTTGATACTCGTTTGATTCAACATCAGACGGCCGAGAGATGCCGGAGCACCAAGAAGCGCACGGTTGCTCCAAGAGACCGAGGAGCCTCCGCTTCTTGTAATCGTTCCACTGTAAGTCCAAGTTGCCCGATCGAATGTCGCCCGAACATTGTACCAAGTGTTCGCCGAAACTGCGGTGATATTGCTTGTTCCGTCACCGTCCTGCAATGAAAATACACCACTCGGGGCTCCCATGCGGAAGACGGCGATGTCTGGAGTTTGCGAGCCGCTTTGGACGGTTAAAATATCCTGCAAATTGCTGGCCGAGGAGATTTTGAAATCATAATTGACGGTCACAGTGTCGGCACTCAGTGATCCGAAGGTATAGAATGCGTTAATGGCTCGGTCAGAAGAAAATATTGGTTTATCTACCCGCAAAGCCTTGCCGTCCGAGGGGTAAACGTTCGTGAAGGGACTGTTGTCTCCAGTAATTGAGGGGTAACCGACTGAAATCATCCAAGGCAACAAAGAACCTGCCGAGAAGCTGCCATTGACGAGATTCTGCACGGCAAACTGGTTCGCTGAGAGCGTCTGTGGGGCAACAGTCGGAGCAAATGATATCACATCAACCAAAACGGGTGCTCCGGCCCCGGATGCAAAGGACACTCCCAAGGTTTTTCCAGCCCAGATGGGATTTCTTGATGAAATCTCAGCTGGCAACGTCATGCTATAAGATACCCAATCTGACACCCCAGTCGCGGTGCCTACCGGGAAAGTCCGTTGCATGACACTGCCAACTCCTGTCGCGAAGATTGTCGCCGTTATTAATCCCGATGTCTCAGGGGAGAAGGGAGCACTCCAAAATGATAACGTATGGTCCTTGCCACCCTCCAAAGTCACTAATGTATCTTGTGAAATGAGGCCCTCCACGCTGCTGGAGCCAAGAAGAACCTCGGTGTCATCGCGGTTTGCATCCGCCGCGACCAACGGCGAGATATCCACCTCAATAACTGTGTTGTCCCAATACGGAGTTCCATTGGGGCTAACCAAAAAGTCAACTTGATCGCCCTTGCTGATCGGCTCTGGCAAGCTAATGAAATACGTTGCCTGCGCAAGGTTATCTCCACCTAATGCACGGGTCCACTTCGTCACACCGTTCAACCGAATTTGCACCGTGACGCCGTCGTTTGCGGGATTATCCGAGAATTGCGACCGCTGGAAGTACCCGGTGAGGACTATCCCGTCAAGAAAATCGGAGGAACTTTTCCACCGCAGGTTGGCCCAGCGATTGGTATCCGGAGCCGCCATGAGCTTCCCGTCGGAAACCCTGATGAAGGTAGCGCCGTTATAATACCCGTCCCCATCGAAGCCAGGGCTAGGATAGTTGGCGCCGCCCGCCGCCCAATTCAGAACATTTAAGTCTTGTTGGGTCTCGTAAGCCCCGTTGGCAGACCAATGGTAAGACCATTCATTGACACCCACTCCGTTTGAAATATATCCGGCTGGCATCGCCGAGCCCGACAAGGCGCGCCGGGAGATGTTTGCATTGACTGCCGTATTGTCCCAGTAAGGATTCCCGTTCGGACTGACTAGAAAGTCAATCCGATCAGTGCTCCCAAGTGGTTCATGGATGCTCAGAGAATAGGTGTGTTGGGAAAGATCGGTTCCAGTGATGACGCGTGTCCACTTTGTGACTCCATTCAGCTGAATCAGGACAGCGACACCGTCGTTGGCAGGATCGTCCGAGAATTGCAATCGTTGGAAGTATCCGGAAAGGACAATTCCAGCGGGGTAATTGCCATCGCTTACCCAGCGAAGATTAACCGATCGGGCATACCCGGGAGTGGCAACGACCTGTTCCGCCGAGTATTTCACATGAGTCGTTCCGTTGTAATATCCTTCGCCGTCATACCCTGGAGAGGGGTAGCTGGAACCTCCATTTGACCAGCTCATATTTTGCTGAACTCCGCTGGGATTAGAACCTACATTTGAATCACTCCATCGGTAGAACCAGCTGTTGACACCCTGTCCGTTTGCCACGTAATCAGCTGGCAGTCCCGCGCCTGACCCAAAACCTGCCGGGCGATTGCGTATACTTGTGAGTCCGGAGGTAGACCAGGATGCCATGCCGTTTTCAAAAGAGGAATTCACTATCCAGTTCTCATTCGAGAATGCGGTCAGCGTAACCTGATCGAGCAAAACAGAATTGTCGCGGGAGGTTGTAAACTCGATACGGATTGAGCCTCCAATCCATTCTGGCTGAAGATCGGCCGCCGACAGAAGAAGACCGCATGTGACCCAGTTTTCAGTGCCATTGATTGATGTAACGACAAATGTCCGAGTTGAGGCGGTTCTCCAAGATCCAGCGGATTCAACGTTGATTCGAGCCGTTATTTCCCCGGACGAAACTTCTTGGGCAGGGGATGCAGAGAATGAAAGTTTGTAGTTCATTCCTGCAACACAAAAGGCTCCAGTTGTCTGCGAGACCCTACTCCGACCGTCAACATTTACGCCAGCAGGATCGGTGATGAGGATTGCGGCACTCCCTTCAGTAGCTGAGGTCACTCTTGATACAATATCGACTTGACCAACGCCGCTCCAGCCTTCAAACCCTTCCTCAAACGAGGAATTGCCAATTGGCACCAGAACCTCCGTAGCCCAATTCTGAGGATTCGCGCCCATGCGAGTGACGATCAGACGAAAAAACAATTTGGGGTCGGCCTCATCAGGGAAGCCTAGCTCTATGCTCTGTGTGCTACCGTCATCGGTTAATACTGCGTGCGAGATCGGAAGTTGTTCCTGCCATTCGTCTTTCGAAAGATCATTGGATTTTTGAATCGCAAACCGAAGATCGGAGGCCGCCTTGTTTTTGCGATGAACAAGGCTGACTTGCTCGTCCCTTACGACAAGCTGCGCTCCAGAGCTGAACGTCCAGGGGTTCGTGTTGAATGCGTATTCAAGTAGATTGCAAAGGCCGTCATTTTCAGGGTCGCTAAGTTCTCCAGATATCAGATCATCAGCGATTTGGTCTAGCGAGAAGTGCTCTTGTTTCCAGACATCGTAAGGACTGACTGATGCCCCTACAGCAATGTTTTGAAAACCTAAGACGACAAAATGAAACCAGAGAAGAACTGAGAAACTTCTGCGGCTATTTGTTTTCTTAATCACAAAGTTAAAAAAGAGAGTTCCGTTCAT
>JBEIDH010000064.1:0-8293 GCA_040383535.1 Chthonomonas sp. | reverse complement strand
TAGTTGAAAGGAGTGGCGCATTGGACGGACGGGTGGAGAAGGACGATGCGAGCAATTGGGAGCCCAGGTCAGGAACTGTCACCTTCATGGTAATCGGAAGCGAAAAGGTCTCAAATCGCCGATGACCCGAAGTGAAAATACCGGGTTGGCGCGAATTCTCCGGAGCGGGGTAGGGGGCGAAAGGTCCTCGGATTGCCGAGATCAGATAAGGCTCCTGGATGCATCCGGAAACGCCGGCTGTGACGATTATCCGGCTTGGGGGACTTTGTTACGTCCGATAAGCTGACCTACGGGCGGTTGGTTTGCAGGTTGTACAAATTGCAGTATCTTTGCGAGTTATCTTTGTCGTAGTCAGGCCTACTTCTCTCTGTAAATAACGGCTGGAACCGGTTACTTTTAGCCCGAGGCAGTCTTATCGCCAGAGAGACGTTTCAAAATAACGACTTGATAAGAAAATATGGGTGGGAACACAATCGCAGAACGCGTTCCGGTACAATTCCAACGTGGCAGCCTGCTGATAGTTACATAGCTGCTATCCTAAATCAAATAGTTCTTGCTTTCGGTGGCAACTCCAACAGAGAAGATAAAAACGTATGCTAAAGACCGTCTCCCAAATGCTTGAACTGTTTCTCGAAAAAGAGAAAGCATCCCTAAATTCATCGAACATCACTCACACGACGACAATCGGGACAATGTGGGAAAATGTTTCCAAGAAAATTCTTCTCCAGTCATTGCCCTGTGACGATTTAACGGTGGGGTCGGGATTTGCAGAAAGTCCTACGGGAACTCTAGGCAAGGAACTTGACTGTGTTTTAGCTATAGGCGAGGGAAGAAAGCTTCCATACACAGACAAACTAGTCTACAGACCTGAGCAGATAGTCGCGATCGTTCAAGTTAAAAAAACGCTATACACGAAAGATCTGGATGACGGATTCAAGAATCTTCGCGATATTTTGAACTTTGAAATATCGCCTCCACCAAACTGTTCAGCGACTGTTCGTAGATCGTTCCAGATTATTGCCAATGTTCCATTGCCTGACAACATCGCATTGCTTGAGCCGAATCTGAGAGGCCTCTACCAAATGCTACTATGTGAGGCGGTCAACCCCTGCCGTATTCTCCTAGGCTACTACGGATTCAGGACTGAGGAGACATTCCGGCAGGGCATAATCGATCTTCTCATGAGCTTTGAAACTGAAAAGGGGTGGGGGCCACCAAGCATGCCAGGTTACGTTATTGGTAACGGATTTGCAGCGGTCAAGAATACTGCGATGCCATTCGGCATTCGAATGGTCAATGGCTGGATGCCTCTGTACACCACAACTAGTTCAATGTCACCCCTGGAAATCTTGGTTGAAGCAATTTGGTCTAGACTAAATTTCATGGGAATGGCCGATGCATCTCTGTTCGGCGACGATCTCAATCGCGAAGCCTTCAATCGACTTATCGACGCGAAACCAGTGAGCGACCGGCATTGGGAGATTAGTTCAGTCGGTTCCAATGTCCCGATAGACGACGGTCACGAAACTACCAATTGGGAACCGTGCTTCGTAAGTCCGGAAGCACACCTGCTTGCAAACTTCCTCGTCAAGAAGTTTCCTGAGCCAGTTTCTCGATCAGCACTCAAAGACGTCCCAGATTTGCTCGCATCCATAGAGGAACTCGAGAAACATGGAATCGCGGCTCGCCGCAACGACAACAATGACCTAGTTGAATTACTTACAGTTAGATGCGCGTGCATGATCTTACCTGATGGGCGATATGCAATTGGCGAGAATGACTCCGGTCGAATGACACGATGGGCTAATAATTACATGCAGTGTTCTACAGAAAATAAATAGATTTGCGAGACAGCTAACCACGAATCAGGATCAGTTCAATCGCGGTTCAGGCATGACAGCGACATCTTAAAGATTGAGGAATTGTGCAAAAGTTGACGTTTCCGCACTTCTTCAAGACAATCGAAATTGGAATCGCTGAGCTCCCATCGCCACGAGCGGCGGATTGCACTGTCAAGAGTCGCCATTGAATGAAGAAAGACCTCGATATCCAATATTAGTTTGCTTCGATCATGTTACTTTATAAATGGCCCCAACTAATTAGACAGGATGGCGTGTGATGGGTGGAAGCGGTGGAAAAGCAGTTTCTGGTGGGATCGGTTTTCAGCAGCGTGTTGGCGGCTTCTTCTTGGCAATAGCCGGTTTGCAACTGCGACTTGACGACCTATTTAGCATCCAAGGCCTTGGAGAAATCGGTTCAATTCGCTTTGAAACATCCGATGACGTTGATGACCTCTGTTTGATTACGCACGAGGGGCGACGTTGCTACTGTCAGATTAAACGGACGTTATCCCTGTCGCTTTCACCAACATCAGAGTTTGGCAGTGCCATCAGTCAGTGCGTCCGTCAGTTCGCCTCGAAGGAGTCAGTCGAAACTGATCTTTACGCATTAATCATATCTCCCTCTGCCTCTCGTCAGGTAACTAATTCGCTACAAAGGATCTTGAATGCAATTAAGCAGTCTCCAGATCAGTTTGCTTCAGTTCCCTTTAATCAAGATGAGCAAAAAGCTCTGACTGTCATGGGGGACCTATTTGGGCAGCAGTATCGTAAATATTGCGGAAAAACTCATGACTCTACAGTGTTTGCGAATTTTTGCAAGAGGTTGCTTGTTATCAGTTTGGACATTGATCGGCATGGTGTCCAAGAGAACGCGATTCTGGCATTGCTACTATCAAGACTCCAGGTAGGCTGTCGTGATGCCGGTCGGGCATGGAGCATTTGGCATAAATGTGTTTTCAGCGCCGCAGAGTTTTTTTCAACACGAGCTGTTCTCGAAGTAGGTGCGGTACGCGAATTACTTGGTAGCCAACTTAATGATCCGCCCTCTGGCGATCGTATCCATTGGGATTCGCAGAACTTGCAGGCTGGCATGGAAGTTCTTCTGGTTGAGTCATTTATTGAAAATGCCGACTACATTGCGACTGACATTGTACGATTCGAAGGTGACGGGGCACGACGGTTGCGATTCACGGAAGGAAAAGTCGAGATTGCTCCAGGGGGGCCAACGGTTTCAGTTGTTTATCGATCAGCAACTTGGTATGGCCTTGAAAGGTACTTGCTAGAACAGTCCGATGTCTTTGCTGAGAAGTCGCTGGCTGTAATCCAAGCCCGCTTAGACTTGGATCCAAATCGCAGTCAACCTGCCATCGATCATGGCGACATTGTTGAGCGTATGTTGAAAGAACGCAGTGAAATTACTCAATGTCTACATTGCGGACGAGTTATCAATCAGTTAAACGCCCTCATTGTCGAAGTCGATGAGGAGGGAATGTCGAATGTCGCTGGCATAATCCACAACTATTGTCGCAGGCCCACGGATCGAGTGTACGGAAGAGTTGAAATCCGTGGTAATGAAATTCCAGAGCTACTTTCCGATTTCGATCTATCAGCTTGGGCAAAGGCTGTAGTGAAGGGACAGCGTGGTTTGCAGGATGCCCTTCAAGTTGCCCGCGATGGCCACAAACTTCCTCGCATGCTTTGGACTCCAGAGAGCCTATCCTCTTCCTTTGGAACTTGGTGTCTTAGTTCTACATTAGCCGATGGAAGCACCCACTATATCAGATCACGTTCACGAGTTGAGCGGATGGGTCGCGAGGAAGCATTTCGAAAGGCTGAAGTAATGAACAGGTATATACAGGAAGCTGCTTCAAACTCCAATCCCTTCTGCTATACAACATCAGGCACCTTCGGACCGCGAAGTTCACTAGAAGCAGGTTGTCCTACTGAAGAAATTACGGAGTGCAAGGAGTTTAATGTGCTAAAGTACTCTAGCGCCTTTGAAAGCAACAGTGGCGATTGGTACGCTCCCATTTGTTTTGTCACCGAAAGATCTTCAGATCGGATTTGCATCCTCGGTGAAGAGGCTGTACCGCTTTTCTCAAATCCACTGCAAATTGCAGAGATGCTGGATAACTGGAGAAGCATGGGGCTAGAGATTGGAGAGGTGAGGGTTCACTCGATTCTAACTGATGCCGAGTTTGATTTGCAGTGCAAGCAATGGCTTGATGAGGGATTGTACTTGGTTGTTGATGCCCGTCTTAGCTCGGATGGCATTCTGAAGCAAGGTGTAGTCATTACGGAACATAACTCGCGACAGCGACCGGGAAGTGAACGTTAGATCAGCCGATACGCCCCCAACTGGCTGGTTGCCACGGATTACTCGCTACATGGCACTTGTGATCCACTACGAAGACATCATCCGCCCAGTCCATATCCACGACTATGCTGAGATCGTTCCACTCGGACATGCGACAAGAGCACGGGTAACGCAAATAATGAACCTGAGATTGCTTGCACCGGATATTCAGGAGGAACTCATTTCGTTGCACCGTTTGACTGAGGGGCGAGATTCGTGCTGTCTTCGCCGACTTCAGACGATTGCACTTGAGAAACCCTGGAGAATTCAAAGGGAAATGTACCGCCACTTTGTTTCAGAGCTCGTAAAATCGGAAGTCCAGCCGACAGAAATGAAGCCAGGGACGTCCGCCGATCCTGAAGGCCGACTTGTAAATCGAGTGAAGCAATCTTTTGTCATCGCCGAAAAACGTTAGGACCTTTTAAGATTACTGTGGACTGAATGAACCGATGCATAGGCTGCCGGTCCACCGTCCGCTAGAATAGGGGACGGTCAATTAGTCATAAGGCGGGGTGTATGCAAATGGAGCGAGGAAAGTACTATGAGACAAGAATTGGACAAGCCGCAGCACTGCATAAACGCTTGATGCGCCGTTTAAATCTGGGGATCGAACAGCACCCACAAAGCAAGAATATCAGTGATTCCGAGGCCGTAGCTTTTCAGCGAACGGTAGCTGTCCAACTGGATAAGACTGGAGCTTCCGCGTTCACCGGTCCCGTGTTCTTGCAATTGGAGTTCACGATCGCTTCGAAGACGCCACCGGCGATCTACAAGCTTCCTAAGAACTACCTGGATCTATTGGAGGTTCCCCATGTCAATGCAGGAATCGGCCGTCATCGGCTGCTCTACAAAAATGATCGCCAGGTTAAGGCCTTGATTGTTAGGTATCGACTGCGGGGCGCCAATAAACAGCCCCACATATGGGTGCAGGCGGAACCTTGGCGTGATTTTCAGGCTGATGTTGATCTCCTGCAAAAAATCCATCACAACGACTTTGAAGACAACGACGATAGCTGGCACGCGGGCAGGTCCGACGATTTCATTCTCCCTTTTAGGGACGACAAGGGCGACGATCAATACGGGCTGGAGCGATTAGTTGAGTTTGAGCGAGAAAAGGCCTCGTTCATGCGAGCCTTTGGCAGGGACGCCTATGAAGCGCAGCAAGCGATGATGCGGCTGTCCATGCAGCGAAATGAGTTGCGCCGCGCGGATCGGTTCATTTGTAGCGGCGTGCTAAGTGCTTTCCAAAGCACTGCGCGAACCAGGGGTGGCGTCGAGGACATTTTTTTGACCCAGTTAGCGGCCGCGACTCGCAATATGAGTCTGGGCACCCCATTTGTGCTCGACCTCCACCATGCTCCTCACCGCAAAGGCGATAGCGAACAGTTTGACTTGACGCTGAGAAAGGCACTGAATGAGTACAAGGTCAAACGGCCTTATCTCTTCCCCCTAACCGCACAGTTGTGTGTGACGCTATTGATCGTCCCGCCGGTGGGCGGAGGTAAGGATCTCGACAACCTTGCAAGATTGGTTATCCCCGCGCTGCACGAGATTTGGGCGCCGCCCAGCCACGTTGCTCACATGATCAACGTCGAGAATATCAAGGACTCGGCCATTCGCTCCTTCTGGGAGCATATGCAGCAGGAATTGCCCAAGGAACCGAAACACTCGATCACAGAGTATCGGGCGTTCGAGTTACCACGATTGCCCGGTGATGCTCGCGAGGGTTTCGTTCGGCTGGCGGTCGGTGATGGACAAAGTCCCGTTCACTTCCGTGAGGAGATCGATGGTTCGTTGGGGGAATGGCGTCAGTCGGTGTCGCGGTAAAGCCGCAATCCAAACCACTTCGATGGAAAGCGTCGCATGAATTCATTAATGCTTCAGGATCAGGGAGGGACTGTGTCGGTCTCTGAGCTGCGCCATGCAGTTTCTCAGTTCAGCATGATGAACGGCTTGGCGTTCGTGACGTACCATAGCGCGCGAATCCTGCGAAACGAACCGCTGAAACCACTCGCGCTCGCTAACACCTTCAACCTGCCCTTGCTCGCCAAGGCGTTCGTTCTTTGGGGGCAACTTGAGGCCGGAGCAACGTTAACTGAGGACCAGGGAGATTTGCTGTTGCGTATGATCAACTCGCTACCCTGGCACTCCCGATTGGCTGCGGATCTCGACGCGGATGACGCCGTCCTTAGGATGATCATCCGCCAAGGTTTTCTACGTTACTACACCGATGATCCAGCCGACGCTCACATCGCGCGTGTGTGGATGATGTTTCACGACCTTGTCCAGCAAGGCGGGCTAGCGGTTCCCGATCCTTCGGGCGAGTTGCAGAAATTGCTCGGCGTCTCGGCCGAGGACCTCTGGGTTGTCGGCATGATGATCTGGACGTTGCATATCAGTGTCACCTCCCTGGATCGGCGGGCTTGGGTTTTCAACCCCAGCAATTTCGTTCAAGAAGGTCCCCGCCAGACGGAGTTGAACGATCTCACCCACCGAGTTTTGCAAACGACAGCACTAACGCCGTCGGAGTTTCGTCAGCGCTACGCCAAGGCGAACTCAAAGTACCGCTCCGAGAACGACCGAGAAGGACATTGGGTCAGTGAGTTCAACATCCTGCGAGACTTTCCCGTGGTCGATTTGGGAAATGGGACCTGTGTCGCGCCCTTTCCTCAATTCGCGCTGACCCGCGCCATTGACGGCTTCTACTACGACTTGCTCGACGAGTTCGCCCAGCGCAAGCGCGCGTCTGGCGCTAAGGATAATGCCTACGACAACGCGATGAACAACACGCTCGGCACGTTATTCGAGCGATACGTCGGCCATCAGCTCAAGTTACTTCCCGCACTGAACGACCAACTCCGTGGCGAGTTTCTCTACGGCAAGAAGAGAGAGCAGAAGCTAAGCACCGACTGGATTCTCTGCCGCCCCGGCCGGCGCACGGTCCTGTTCGAGTGCAAAGCCCGTGAGGCTGTTCTCGATGTGCAGCGGTATGCGGATCTCGACGAATTAAGAATCGAAGTCGGCAAGGCCCTCGGCAAAGCCTGTCGGCAGCTCGTCAAGTTCATAAAGGCCATCGATGCCAAGGCACCTGGTCTCGAACAGTACTTTGGCCAAACGGAATTTATCTGCGCCGTCGTCTTGCAAGCCCCGCTTCCGTTTCACATGGTTAGGGATATCCGGGAGATCATTGAACAAGTTGCTGCGACCATGGAGGCAGGCTGGAGCGAGATTCGTGGACGGATTTCCTTTGTGCCCATGTCGGTCCGCGAACTTGAAACGGCAGTCGCCACGGAACTTTTATTCAGCGTGCCAATTGAAGACCAACTGCAGCGCTACGCCGAGTACCGAGAGCAGGTTATACGCGTCGATCGCTGGGATGAGAATAGAATGCCGGTATTCCCGCGGCACTTGGAAGAGTTTTTGCAGGAACAGTACGGACTAAGCCAACGCATTGCCAATCCACTCTGCACAGAGGCGTGGGATGAATTCGCCGCCTTTTGCCAAAAACGGATCTTCGACGAGGATATTGACGTCACCGACGCCGAACTATTTGCGTTGACACAGCAGCGTGCCTTTCAACTTTGGGCACAGCGAGGTCGGCCACAGGGGGACGATCAGCGCGACTGGTACGAAGCGGAGAGACAAATCGCCATCGACATCGACATAGTAAAGGTGCACCGACCGTAGCGTGACAGTTTTCATGATTTCTCTCAGGGTGTTGGCGATTGTGATTGAAGACTGGTCGAGGTTACGTCGAAGGGAGATGGTGTTGCTTTTGCCCTCCAGCGCTGCAAGACATTCTGGAAAAACGCGTTCGAGAACTCGGAGATCTTCGCGGCAGCAATAAGCCCAGCTACTCCTGGGCTCTCTGCCGATCAACGAGATTGTGAATTTTACCAGTGTTTTCCATGTGTCCCCGGCTGCTCCCAAAACAGAGCAAGGTTGCGAGTCTAGGACGCCGCCTCCATTGGCCACAAGGCCAATAGAGAGTAGACAAGAGAAAGTGGACAGCGGAGCATTAAGCCCCCTGGAGACCTTCTAGGGGGGAAGATTTGCGAAATACCCCACTTTCTCTTGGCTACTCGGTCTACTCTCT
>JBEIDH010000063.1:0-8403 GCA_040383535.1 Chthonomonas sp. | reverse complement strand
ATCCATGTATTCAAAGATCCTGTCGAACAAAGCGAAGGAGCTCATGATCTCGACCTGAGCAGAAAGCAGCCCAGTCAAGGGGAAGAACAATCGGTTTTGCAATCCCGTAAAAGCAACGATCAGACCGACCGTAATATGCTCATCCCCGCCCTTAATCAGGAAGTATCCCGCCAACCAATACACCAAAGTCGGGGCAAATTGGGTGATCAGCCGGATCAAACCGAAGAACATATACTGAATCACCGCTTGCTTAATCTGCCAGCCGGCCAAAATTTGATTTTCGGTGGCAAATTTCGCACCCAGAACGGCCTGATTCCCTGCCGTTTTGCTCAATAAAATCCCGGAAACCGAAAGAGTTTCCTGCATCATGGAGTTGATTTCGGATGTCTGCTCCTGGGTTCCCTTCCGAACGTTGCGAGCAAATTCCCCGACGTGCTTTCCGATCCATGCAAACATCGGTACCATCGCGATGCTCAGCAAACAAAGCCGCCAATCCAGCAGCGCCATCGCCACCACGGAGCTGATTACAATCGCGATATTGCTGAGTTGGTCCGTGATGGTGTTGCTGACCACATTCTGCACCCCGCCAACGTCGCTAATGAGGCGAGTTTGGATATCGCCGGTGCGTGCGTTGGTAAAAAATTTCAGGCTCATGTTTTGCAGGTGCGTGTAAAGGCCCTGGCGCATGTCGCACATGATTTTTTGCCCGATAACCACGCTCATATAGCCATAAAGCAGCGTCACACCCGCCCCCGCCAGCACCGCCAGCAACGTCCAAGCGCTATAAACCGCGACAATATCCAGCTGCTTTTTTGCGATACCCTGGTCAATGATGACCATGTAAAGATAAGGCGGAATGAGCCCCAGCACAACGCCGACAAGCACAAACAAACAGGTCATCACGACCTCTTTTTTGTGGGGTTTGAACAGTCCGATAATGCGTTTGACAGTTCTTTTGTCGCCAGCTTTTCTTTCGGCGGAAGGGGAGATCATCGAAATGAGTGTACTAGGAATCTGGCTGGGCAAACCCATAGGTTTTTTGATGGAATCTTTGAGCTTGAGCAATCTCGTAGTAAGGCAAATTCACGAAGTCTCCTCGCGCATCCAAAAGTTTTTGGTTCCTTTTTGCGCTACTTGAGTGACCCATAAAAGCCCAAACAAAAAATCCCCCGCGATCGAGGATCGTGGGGGACGTTTTTGGAGATGTCACCGGAATCTCGCTCAACGAGCAAGCCAGGTCGGGCTCCTCTCTCGCTTTATCGCCGTGGGCGGAAGCGGGTGTTTGCTCCGTCTTCGCCTTCAGCCTTCTTTGGGAAGGAGTCTGGGACTTCTGGGGCGGTCTTCGGTGCGGAGTCTTGAACCGCCGCTCGGTCGTTGTAGCCACCGTTGGATGGTCCACGATCGCCGCCTCGATCTCGATCACGATCACGATCTCCTCCGTCTCGGCCTCGATAGCCGCCACGGTCTCCACCGCGATCTCCGCCGCGACCACCACGGTCGCCGCCTCGGTCACCGCCGCGTCCACGATCACCGCCGCCGAAGCGACCGCGCTCTGGTTGTGGTCGGGCGACGACCTTGGTTGGATCAGCAGTTGCATTTCCGGCAAGACCTGGTTGATCCTGAGCCAGTCCGAGGGCAGTGAGATTCACTCGGCCCATCGCATCAACTTCAAAGATGGCAACATTGAGCTTTTGCCCAACTTCAACCACGTCGTCTGGACGATTCGGAGCTGGAACGCACAGGTGTTCGGTTGGAACAAGTCCATCCTTACCGCCTGGAGTTTCAACCAACGCACCCTTGCCCATAAGGCGAGTGATGGTGCCTGTGAATGTGGTTCCGACTTCGGCTGTCGCAGTGAGAGCCTTGATCATATCCATCGCCATCTTTGCCTTTTCGCCGTCGATGGAGCCGATTGTGACTCGACCATCTTGCTGGACATCAATTTGGCAACCCGTTTCGCTCGTAATCTTGCGAATTGTTGCTCCGCCTGGCCCGATCAGCGCACCAATCTTTTCTGGATTGATTTGCATGGTGGTCATTCGCGGTGCGTTATGGTTGATTTCGGAGCGCGGGGCTGAAATTTCTTCTTCAATGCAGTCGAGGATTGCCATTCGGGCACCCTTGGCTTGCGCAAGCGCGGCGGCAAGAACTTCGTCTGGAATTCCGTCGAGCTTAGTATCAAGCTGGAGGGCTGTGATTCCGTCTCGGGTTCCGGCGACCTTGAAGTCCATGTCTCCACAGAAGTCTTCCATTCCTTGAATGTCGGTGAGGACCTTAAAGACCTTACCGTCGCTCATCAATCCCATCGCGATTCCGGCAACAGGAGCCTTGATCGGCACACCGGCATCCATAAGAGCCAGAGTGGATCCGCAAACCGAAGCCATCGAGGTGGATCCGTTGGATTCCAAGCACTCGGATGTAATCATCACGGTGTATGGGAATTCTTCGGTGTCCACAGGAACGACTGCGCGGAGAGCGCGCTCTGCCAATGCACCGTGTCCGATTTCTCGTCGGCCTGGGCCTCGGAGCGGACGGGCTTCGCCAACAGAATACGGTGGGAAGTTGTAGAAGTGCATGTACTTTCGGCTGGTTTCGTTGTCGAAACCTTCGATCGTCTGGGCATCGCCCGGAGTACCGAGGGTCAAAACGGAAAGAACCTGGGTTTGTCCGCGAGTGAAAAGACCAGAGCCGTGAACCTTAGGCAGGAGACCTGCGGTTGCTTCGAGCTGACGGATTTCGTCAAGCTTTCGACCGTCCACGCGCTTGTCGCTTTCCAAGATCATCTTGCGAACGCAGTCTTTGACAACCTTGTCGCTGGCTTCGTTGAGCTGCTTCAGAAGTTCTGGTTCATCGGCGTACTTTTCCTTGTACTTGGCAACAATTTCCTTGTTGAGGTCATCGATCGCGGATTCTCGGCTCGCCTTGTCCGGATTGCTGAGAGCGGACATGATGTCCTTTTCGGAGCCCTTCTTGATCGCTTCGATCAGCTTCTTGTCGATCTCATTAAGAACGACTTCTCGCTTTTCTTTCCCGGCGATCTTGGCAAACTTTTCGAGTTCGAGGCAGATCTCTCGGATCGCTTCTTGAGCGAACTTCAGCGCTTCTGCCATTGTTTCTTCGTCAAGCTCATTCGCACCAGCTTCGACCATGCTAATTGCGTTCTTGTGACCAGCAACGCAAAGGTCTAGGGAGGATCGCTCAATTTCTTCGAAGCTTGGGAAGAGAATAAACTCGCCATCAATCAATCCAACGCGAACGCCAGCAACTGGGCCGTTGAACGGGATGTCGGAGATTGCGAGAGCCGCGCCGGCGGCGGTGATTGCCAAAACGTCGGGTGGGCAATCTTGGTCAACCGCAAAAGGAATCGCGATGACTTGAACGTCGTTTCGCAGGCCCTTCGGGAAGAGTGGTCGGAGAGGTCGGTCCATCAACCGGCTGGTGAGAACGGACTTTTCTGAAGGTCGTCCGCCCCGCTTTTGGAATCCACCGGGGATCTTTCCAATTGCGTAACGTCGCTCTTCGAGATCGCAGACGAGCGGAAGGAAGTCAATTCCTTCCCGAGCGTTGCGGGACATTGTGGCGGTGGCCAGGATGACAGTTTCACCCATGCCTAGTAGAACAGCGCCGCCAGCTTGCTTGGCGACGCGACCTGTTTCGATGCTGAGGGACTTGCCCCCAACTTCGAACGTATGTGTTTGAATCATGATTTCCTCGTGTTAAGGCTTAGCGTGGCTTAACTTCCCGAATGCCGAGACGCTTAATGAGTTCTCGGTACTTGACGACGTCCTTGTTCCGCAGATAACCTTCGAGGCGTCGGCGCTTTCCTACTAACATGAGGAGCCCGCGTCGGCTGTGGAAGTCTTGCTTATGAGTTCGGAGGTGGTCAGTGATTTGAAGAATACGGGATTGCATAATAGCAATTTGAACTTCTGCGGAACCTGTGTCCCCGGCAGTGGTTGCGTAATCTTCAATAACTTTGGACTTAATTTCTTTATCTAGTGGCATATCGGTTAGTTCCAAGCTCAGCTTGAAATTCACCCCTCCGGATTTCTCGTAAGGGGAAGAAGTAATGCTTCCGGTCTGCCGCTCTATGCAGTCTCCCATGAGAAACTCCATACAACGGCATACTGACCGCAAACCTCAGTCCAGAATATACCACGGTTCCTTCAGAGAGGTCAAGGGTTTGCTGACCTGATTCGAGGACTTTGTGAAGGGCACGCCAGTAGTTCAGGTTCGTACGGGAATTTCTCAATTCGTGTCCAGAAGTGACTGATTTTGCGTGACAATTTCGTATAATCACAGCATCAATGAAGATCCGAACCACAATGATGTTGGCTATGGCGGGGATTCTTGCCCCTGCCTCCTCACTTGCCCTTGGCTTTTTGGGGAACACCACGATGACCCAAAGCGGGCAAACGGTGCCTCGTCGGGGGGCGTTCCTGGAGCCATGGCAATCGGTGAATCTCACTACAGAAACGTGGCCGATCGAACCGAACCAGCAGGTCGTGGCAGTTGTCACCACAAATAATTGGCAGACGACCCAAGAATACGAATTCTCATTCGCCGGGAACTTCGGCAACAACACCAGATGGTCTCTCAACCTTGGTCCTTGGCCAAAGGGAACACAACCTCAGTGGTACCTGCGCGCTACTCGATTCGGGCAGGCGAACGCTTACTTTGACAACAACGGTGGATCAAACTATGCGATCTACCAGAGGTGGGCGCCACCCTATAAAGAAGGCGCAATCCTGCAATGGTTCGCTACCGATTACAAGGCCATTATGAAGCGACTTCCCGAGGTCGTTGAAGCCGGTTATGGGGCGATTTACTTACCCGGTCCATCCAAGGGCGGTGTGGGCGGATTCAGCGCTGGCTATGACCCTGCCGATCGCTTTGACCTCGGCGATCGATTCCAAAAGGGTACGGTCCGCACCAATTTCGGCACCACACAAGAGTTGCTCGACCTTATCCGGGTCGCAAAGCGATTTGGCATTGAAGTCTACTGCGACATCGTCTTGAACCACAACGCAAATCGGGCGGCCCAAGGGATTAACCAATATCCCGACATGATCCCAGAGGACTTCCATATCCGCTCGAGCGCCGATACTGGGAATTCCGAAATTGATTTTGGGACCGCTTCTGCCTTCAGCTTTGGCATGTTGCATCATGACCTGCTTGGGCTAACCGACATCGCACATGAGGACGGGAATAATGTTTCCGGCACCCTAACCCTACCGAGTTACGCCACATTTAACACTTGGGGAAAACCAAGCTTCGTTCGCCAGCCGACGACCCCACAACTCTATCCCAACAACACCCCGGTTGCAGAGGATGTTCGTGAATACCTTGAGCGCTGGATGAAGTGGCTCGTTGGTACGATTGGATTCGATGGGTTCAGGCTTGACGCCGTCAAGCACATGCCCCCAGGCTATCTAGGGTGGGCTCCCGATCAGGCTGCTGCGGGCGGGTTTAGTAAGGGAAATCTCCTTCCAACTCTCTTAAGCCAGTATCCCAATCTCACAATCTTTGCAGAGGACTACACAAGTGGCTCGTACGAACTCCGGGAGTACGCCAAAACCGGGACTCACCTGCTCGACTTCCCGCTCTTTTTCGGGATGAAGAATGTTTTCAATTCGAACGGACTTGGGAACCTAAATGCAACACTTGGGAATGGGTACGGCACGGATCCCGCGACGGGACTCGCATACCAGTTTGGCGGGATTTCACCGGATACCGCAGTTGACTTCGTTCACAGCCACGACGACGGCCCTCCGACCTCCAGCAACATGGCGCATGCCTTCATTTTGGGTAAGCCTGGCCGGTCGAAAATTTACTACGACGGCAACAATATTGAGCCAGGAAATTACACATTCTTCCCAAAACCAGGTCGATACGACGCCCTTGGTAATGGAAGCGACCTTCTGACTAGACTCGTCAATGCCAACTCCAGATTTGGTCGGGGTTACGCAGTCAAGCGCTGGGGAACAAACAACCTCCTCGTGCTGGAAAGGCAGGTCAATGGTGGCGGTCTTATGCTCCTCGGTCTAAACTCGCGTGGTGACAATACTGCTCAAACCGTTACCGTCCAGACCGGTTTCAACGCTGGCACGATCCTTGAGGACCAATCTGGGCAACAGCCGGACGTCACTGTTGGAGCGAATAAGCAGGTCACGATCACCGTCCCATCCAACTTCAGCGCAACGGAATCCAATAACGGTCGCGGCTACGTGATGTATACACCCAAGGTCCCGACGACATTGGGCGATAATCCGATTGAGATCACTCAAATTGACTCGGCTCGACCGGTGGTTGCGTCAAAAACGACCGTCAACACTCCGAACGGATCATACGCGTCGGCGCGGACTTTTGAAGCTTTCACGGTCGAGCAGGATCGTATCAGCTTGAATATCAAAACTACGAACAACGCCACTTCGGCATTCATCCGATTGAACCAAGGTCTACCGATCAATGGCGCAAGCCCAGTATCGGGTTCAGCAGAGGCAATCGTTGATGGTTTTGTGCAACTCGCCGCACCGAAGCCAGGTGAATTTTCGCTCAAGACGTTAGATCTATCCGGGTTGCCAGACGGATTGCATTTGCTTAAGATTAGGATTTTTGGCGACTCCAGTGGTGGACCAGGGATCTATCGTGATGTGAATACTTGGGTATATCTGAAGCGTGGATTGCGAACCGGCTGGAAGCTCGATGGCAACCTCACAGATTTCGGAAATCCGCTTTATTCGCAGTTCCGGAACGCGTCTTCGAACAACAATCGCATTGATGCGATCTACGCCCAAAACGACGACCGCTACCTTTACATCGGACTAGCAGGGCGAGTGGATGCGAGCAATAACTTCACGAATGGTGTGGGCCTGTTCCTTGATACGAACGGTCCAGGTGCTGGTCTGAACAACGTCGAGACTCTTGCCGACGATTCTGGTCCTGCCGCGCGCTTGCTGTCTAATCAAAAGTTTGCTCTGCCAGGAACAATGGCGGCAGATTTCGCGGTAGGATCCTTCCGCTATGCCGGTCTTTCGAGCTCACCGGAGGCATCGTTTGTCGGTGGTCCGATCCAGACACCTGTCGTTGGGGCGGAAGCTGGGCTCTTTGGCATCAATCCGAGCACACTGCAAATTCTCCAACCCAAACAGGTCGCGATGGCATCTCAGTTCAGGAATGCAAAAACGGATCCTGCAAAGGGACTGGAAATCGCGATTCCGCTACGCGAGATCTTCTCGTCAAGCGTGCCAAACACGATCTTGGGTCTGGCATATCTCAGCACTACCGGTGAAGCCGGGACATTCCTCAATGCGACCAATCCCCTCCGAGCAACCCTTGGTGGTCGTCCAGCCCCGAACGCGTTCCTGACAAACCAGTTCATTCCAAGCCAGCCAAACGTAGAGTTCAATCCGGGGTCGAATTCTGCTAGCCTCACCGGGGCTCAGTCAATTCCTATCCGGAAGGCAGCACTGCAGAACAATGCCCAAATCGCGGTCTCCGCTGGGCCGGTAGTGACAGAGTGGCGAACGCAGTTTGTCCAGCGAGTCGTCATTCGGAATACGAGCGCAACGACGATCAACGGACCATTCGCACTCCGGACCGTCTTGCCAAGTGGGGTGACGATGGACAATAAATCAGAACTCAGTTTGGTCGTACCCGGTGCATCGTATATCATCAACAATGCAACGCGACTTGCTCCTGGGCAAACTCTGACCTTTGACGTTCGGTATCGGGCATCAAATGCGAGTGCAGTTACGCCAAGCTACGAAGTCCTTGCCGGTCGCGGTGTCCTGTAACCATTACCAGAATAATCTTGGATTGAGGTGAAAAACCTGTTTCCCCATCGCAGTGTGTTCCGTCTATATGGTTTGCTAGCGCAAACATCCATGGATGGAATCACATGCGACCCCAAGAATTTGAGACAGATGTATTAATTGTAGGCGGAGGCACTGGAGCCTGCGCCGCCGCAATGGCCGCGACGAGCCTAGGCGTGCAGGTCATCATGACCGAAGAAACCAGCTGGATCGGCGGTCAACTTACCAGCCAAGCCGTACCACCAGACGAGCATCCGTGGATTGAAAGCTTCGGATGTACCAGGCGATACCGGACATTCCGCGAGATGGTCCGACAGTTTTACCGCGATCACTATCCGCTGACCCCGGAAGCCCGAAAACGGCACTTTTTAAACCCAGGATCTGGTTGGGTCAGTCGCATCTGCATGGAGCCTCGGGTCGCTCTGGCCACGCTTGAAGCAATGCTCGCCTACCCAAGGGCGAATGGAATGCTTGAAATTTGGCTCAAGACGATCCCAACTGCGGCCCAAACCGATGGCGATAAGGTCACCGCAGTCCAGTTTCTCGACCTAGATACAGGAGAAGAAGTCATTGTCAAGGCGAAATACGT
>JBEIDH010000062.1:0-8470 GCA_040383535.1 Chthonomonas sp. | reverse complement strand
TCGTAACTTTTGACTACCCCGTTAATTAGTACGACAGACGAGAATTCGTAGTTCAACCTCTTTTGCGACCCGTACTCGCTGATCCTTGACGGTGTGCCTTGCACACTTAGTACTTCGTCCTCACTGGAGCCAATCGTGAACACTGCGTTCGAGATCGTACCAGAATCATCTCGCGGCGACGAAGGCTGGGATCTAGAATTTAATGGGCGAGATTTGGACGCGATTTTTGGAGATTTTGGTGCGACATTACTCGGCGCGGGCTCGTCATCTTTCGATGCAGTTTCGCTAGATTCATCCACCTCTGGAGATGGAAGTTCACCAACATAGGGGTCAAAGTCCCTTAAACTTCTTGGGCCTGCTTCCCCTGGTTCTGATAAGGTACCGGTTTCTGGCTCACTTTGAATTGCAGGATCGTTCGGGTTGCCCTCGTCATTACTGCCTGGATCAGTTTCAGAAAGTGGTTGTGAGGGACTTGGTGCTCCGATAGCGAAAGCGTCCTCCCGCGTACTCGCCGCATTGAACCTACCTGCAAAGAACGCAGTAGCTGAAATCAGTAAAAATGAGGAAACGAGGGCAAGCCGATTCCCCGCAGATCCGCTCTTTGAAGTGGGTTGCGTTAAGGTCTTGGTGCTTTGGACCGAAGGGGTCGCAGGTTGCAAGTCTTTAGAGTCAAGGATACTAATTGCGTCGTGGGCAGTTTTTAGGCGCCTTGCAGGGTCTTTCTCAAGTAGTTGCTCAAGCAATAATTTAAGGTTTGAATCCTTGATCTGGGTCAGGTCTGGAGTCTCGGTTTGAACCTGGTGGTAGATATCGAGCAGTCCCTGCCCGACAAACGGCTTTTCACCAGTCGCGAGTTCGTACACGATTACACCAACCGCCCAAAGGTCTGTGCACGGCAGAATTACCCCACCCTGAAACTGTTCTGGCGCCATGTAGCTCGGGGTACCGAAAATCTGGCCGTCAATGGTGATAGTTGGTTCAACTTCGATTCGAGCAATCCCGAAATCAGCGAGCTTGATGACCCCTGTTTTGGTTAAAAACACGTTTTGCGGTTTCACGTCTCGATGTACAACACCTGACGCGTGCGCGCACTGAAGGGCGTTTAGAAGTTGACGAACATAAGAGCGGATGTTGTCTGCTGTAACGGAGTGAGACCGAGAGATCACCTCGCCTAGGGTTTCGCCTTCGACAAACTCCATGGCGATAAAGTGCCGATAGCCATCTGTACCCACCTCGTAGACGGTGGCAATGTTAGGGTGCGTCAGTTTGCCCGCCGCCCGCGCCTCTCTTTGGAAGCGCTCGATTCGCTCCTGAGTTTGAGATGCCGTAGCGCCAGCTGGGATAGCAAGTTCCTTTACGGCGACCCGCCGCGAGGTCGACGCGTCCCAGGCTTCGTACACGATGTCGTTCGACTGGGCAATCAGTCGAATGATCTCGTACTTACCAATCTTGCTGGGTATCGTAGCGTGAGACATGAACGCTTCGATTTTAGCCCAATTAGCACAACAAACTGCGTTCTAAGTCAATTTTAAACTTATGAAAGCTAAAATCGTGACGCAAATCCAATGCGACCAGTTTCGGATATGCTTGCTGAGATTTTACTCCGACATTCGGAACACCGTGAACATGACTTAGGAGGTCGGCTTTTTTCCGTAAATCAGGTAGAAAAATTCCCGCCCCAGCACAAGCTGGAGCGGGAATGAGGTTTTGAGCGAACCTTATTCGCCGACGGCGAGCTTTGTGAATCCCGTGACTGTTAGGCCAGCGGACTTTTCCTTAACGTAGTCTGCGACAGACTTGCTGGCGTCCATGAAGAACGGTTGCTCGAGAAGAACAGCAGACTTCACGAATTCCTTGTTGACTCGGCCTTGGGCAATCTTTGCTGCCATTTCGGCTGGCTTTCCTTCTTGGATCGCTCGCTCGGTCTCGATTTCGAGTTCCTTTGCGAGTCGGTCCTGTGGAAGTTCTTCCTTGGTCAAGAATTCGGCTGGAGGATTCGCGGAGACGACTTGCATGGACACATACTTGCCCACTTCGTCGTTACCGGAATTGAGCTCAACGATCGCACCCTTCTTATTGTCGTGGTGAACGTAGTAGCCATAGCTACCACCGGACATCTTGACAACCTTTGCAAGTTGGATGTTTTCGCGGATCTTTCCGACGGCTTCTTCGAGGAGACCCTTGATGCTGGTTCCAGCGTCGTTGGTCAGTTCGAGAGCTGCTTCCAGGCTGAGCCCAGCGGCACCCTTGTCGAGCACGATCTTGGCGACTTCAGCGACCAAAGCCTTGAAGTCAGAGTTGGTGGAAACGAAGTCGGTTTCGCACTGAACGATGACGCCAGCAATAGCGGAATCGGCAGTCGCGATTGCCACGATGCCTTCGGAAGTGGATCGGTCAGATCGCTTTGCAGCGGCTGCCTGGCCCTTTTCGCGAAGGATTTCCTTGGCTCGTTCGTAGTCTCCGCCTGCTTCGTCCAAAGCAGATCGGCACTCCATCATGGGAGCACTGGTTTCGTCTCGTAGTCGTTTTACGTCTGCGGCACTTGCCATTTTGATTTCTCCTTTTGTATCTTAAACGGTTTCGGTTTCAGCCTTCGGGGCTTCTTCGGTCTTGGCTTCTTCAGCTGGAGCTTCTGCGACTGGAGCTGCTTCTACCTTTGGAGCAGGAGCGGCTTTTGCAGCCTTGACTTCTTCTTCGACGGCAAATGCCTTAACGAATTCGTCATCAATTGGAATTGCGGCGCCTTCGTCCATCAATTCTTCCAGAGTTGCGTCGCCTTCGCCGATGATCGCATCGGAGAGTGGCTTGGCTTCCAGAATCACTTCGGCGAACTTACCAACAACAAGTCGTACGGCTCGGATCGCGTCGTCGTTCCCTGGGATTACAACGTCGGCGAGGTCTGGATCGCAATTGGTATCAACCACGGCGACGACTGGAATTCCGAGTTTCTTTGCTTCGGCAACGGCGAGGCCTTCTTTGCCGATGTCAATGACGAGCATGACGGCTGGCAAGCCTTGGAGATTACGGATGCCTTCGAGGTATCGGTGAAGCTTTTCGCGCTCTTCCATGCGCTTGAGTTGCTCTTTCTTTGGAAGTCGGTCGAGGTAGCCGTCCGCGATCATGCGGTCGAGTTCCTTCAAGCGGTTGATCCGCGCTGTCATGGTCTTCCAGTTGGTGAGCATTCCACCGAGCCATCGTTCGCAGACCCAGTATTGTCCGCATCGCTGAGCAGCTTCTTTAACTGCGGCTTGCGCTTGCTTCTTGGTGCCTACAAAGAGGACGGAACCACCATCTTCGACGATTTTCTTGACATATTCAAGAGCATCTTCAAAGAGCTTGATGGTCTGGTGGAGGTCAATGATATAGATCCCGTTTCGCGCGCCATAGATGTAGCGTCGCATTTTCGGGTTCCATTTTCGAGTTGGGTGTCCAAAGTGGACTCCTGCCTCGAGCAGTTCTTTCATGCTGAGTTGTGCCATATATTTTCGGGTTTTGCCTCCAAGGCGGTTTGGTTTTCGCGCTTTAAACCCCGTCTCCGAGGCACCCTGCGCAAACCGACCTTGTGTGATTTAGCTCACGTATTGTACCCGGAGCGTGAAAGCAACGGCTAGGTTTTTTCACCTAGCCTTGCTCTAACTTCGTCAAAAAGTCCTTTTTCTTGGGACAACAATTAGTTTGGATTACTAGCCGACCGGCGCTTTCTAATGATCGAAAGGACTCCAAGCCCTAAGCCGATCATGGTCGCTGGCTCTGGGACCGGTTCCCCCTTAATCAGGAATGGGAGATCCTGTACAACCTCGGACTGGACACCAGCACTTCCTAGCGGAACGATGCCGTCGTCAAAAATTTCTGACCAAGTAGCGCCGGACTTCTGGCGAGCATTTGCACCTGCGACGCCTCGTTGACCAGCATGGGTCGTGCTTGGGGTGTAGATAAACCCGCCCCCGACCTTGATCAGATGGTAGTCAACCCAGTAGGTTCCGGCCGCCAGATTTACACTTCCTAAGTCGAACGAAAACTGTTGCAGCAGCTCAGTCGTTGAGGCAACCCCGTTGGAAGGATTTGTATTGAATATTCGAGATACGCGTCCCATGCCGAGGTCATTTTGAAACGTGTCTGTCATGACTGACGCTCTGGTCGTAGCAACCAAGGTTGCAAAGTGAGAACCTGGCTCGGCACTCCAAATGTTCAATTCACCTCCGCCCGTCCAAGGACCATTCGCGGACGCATATGCATAAACGCAAATAGAATTCACTGTCCAGCCTCCGCCGGTCACGGTAAAGTCGTCCGCAAGTCGCCAGTTGGTCGAAGGGTTAAATCCTGCAACCGCATTTGCCACCTGGAATCCGCTCGCGCCGGTACTTTGGAGTTCGCTGAAGCCATAACCGGTCGGGGCAACCACCCCGCTGAGCGATGTTGTTTTTACGTTGAGTTGCGGGATATCTACGTTTTGAGACTGGTTGCTGTAGAGGGAAATAGCAAGACCGAAGGTGCTGAACGAAAGTCCACAGGCAGAAAGGATGATTTTAGATTTCATTGTTTATTCCAATGCTTGAAGGGCATTAAATTTATTATAGTCCAAAAAATTAAAAATTTGGAATTTTAATTGTTAAATCTTGCCCTTAGGTTCGTTCTGATCTCATCCGGTACAATGGAGCCTCATCACCATGATCATTCTGGTACCCGTAAAGCGCGTCGTGGACCCATACGCAAAGGTGCGTCCCCTCTCCGACGGCAGTGGAATTGATACCACTGGCGTTAAGTTTGAAATCAACCCGTTCGACGAAATCGCCGTTGAAGAAGCCGTTCAGATCAAGGCAAAAATGCCTGAAACCGAGATCGTTGTCGTCAGCATCGGAACTGTCGATAGCGAAGAACAGCTTCGAAAGGCCCTGGCGATGGGCGCGGATCGTGCGATCTTGGTCGAAACAAATCACGTTTACGACTCCCTCGGGATCGCGAAAGAACTCGAAGCCGTGGTCGCCCAAGTCAAACCTGATGTAGTTCTGATGGGCAAGCAAGCTACCGACGACGACTGTAATCAAGCCGGGCAAATGCTTGCCGGTCGCTTAGGTTGGGCGCAGGCGACTTTTGCTAGCAAGATTGAGTTCTCAGGTACCAGCGTGGTAGTCACTCGCGAATCGGATGCGGGAGAGGAAACGCTAGAAATGGCTCTACCCGCCTTGATCACCACCGATCTTCGGCTCAACGAACCGCGCTACGTCGGGTTACCCGGAATCATCAAGGCGCGATCGAAGCAACTCGATCGCCAACCTGCAACAGTTCTCGCCGCGCCGAAGACCCGCACGACCAAGTATGAGAACCCACCCGCCAGGCCAGCAGGTCGCAAGGTCGGTAGCGTAGAAGAATTGGTCGCCGAACTCCAAACCCGAGGTGCCCTATAAGCCATGAGTAAGATTCTAGGAATCGCATTTTCATCCTCTGATGCCGCCGGAATTCAGGCATTCGCCGCCGCCGTGGGTGCGCCGTTTGATCTGATTTGCTTTGGATCAGGGGTCACCGACGCCGGAGCAGGGGCTGTTCATGTCATTGCCGGCGAAATTCCAAATGCGGACGTGCTTGCCGAAACGGTTAAGTCCGTAGCCAGTGGCTACACCCACTTTGCCGCCGTCAGCTCGATGGCTTCTAAGGATGTTTTGGCCCGTCTGGCCGGAATCTTGGATTGCGGAATGGTAACCGATGTGATCGCCGCAAGTTCGCCAACCGTATTCCATCGCCCGGTCGTTGCCGGCACTGTGATCGCGACGGTTGAAGTGGATGCCACGCCAGTGGTGCTTACCTTCCGACCCGCCGGATTTGCTCCCCAGTCTCCAACCGGAAGCAGTCCGGTTCACGAACTGACTACCGTCGGATCAAGTAAGGCAACCAAGCGTCCGCAAGCGGCCAAGCAGGCTTCCAGACCCGATCTGACCCAAGCCAAGATCATTGTCTCCGGTGGGCGACCGTTGAAAGACGCGGAGACTTTTGAGCGTGTGATCGGTGGATTCGCTGACGCTCTCGGTGGTGCCGCTGGTGCGACTCGGGCGGCGGTGGACTCCGGAATCGCAGCAAACGAGCTTCAGGTTGGTCAGACCGGGAAGATCGTTGCCCCTGATCTTTACATTGCGGCTGGAATCAGCGGTTCCACGCAACACATGGCGGGAATTAAGGACTCGAAAATCATCGTCGCGATCAATAAGGACGGCGATGCGCCGATCTTCGACATGGCCGATCTTGGATTGGTGGCAGACCTCTATGAAGCGTTGCCAGCAATTCTTGCGAAATTAGGAAAATAATCATGAGTGAATCCCTGCTTGCAGAAGCGTTTGCGATGGCGAGCAGTGCCCACGAAGGTCAATGGCGCGACGGCGATGCGCCATTGCCCTACATCTCGCACCCCGTGGACGTGGTGAATCGGTTGCGCTACACGGGAGGAATCACCGACTGGGAAATCCTCGCCGCCGGGTACTTGCACGACACTTTGGAAGAAACCAACCTGGTCGAGCAACGCATTAAGCTCGAAATCAGCCCGCGAGTCTATGCGATTGTGAAGGAAGTCACTCGCTACGAACCAACAAAGGAGCAACGCGAAGGCCTCAGTAAGGACGAAATCTGGGCAATGCGGACGGGATTTCTTCTCTCCGAAATCGCCATAATGTCCAGCGATGGTTGGCTCATCAAGCTCGCCGATCGCGCAAGCAACTTGAGCAATGCCGCAGTCACGCGGTCTGGAAAAAAGCTTCTTCGGTACACCCTTCAATCGGAAGAAATTCTCAATCTCATCCGTCGTGATACGAATGCCCCCCTTTGGGATAGCGTGGCAAGTTTAGTCAAAACTCTTCGCTGAACAGGCTATTCTTGGATAGATGGTGTACAGCCACTGTTCTGGTAACTTCGAGTCATGCCACCTATCCAGTCCAACCGCTATCGTCGGATGTGGAATCCAACCTAAGGCGTTCTGCGTCAACTTGGCAGTTCGGGAACTCCAAAGGAAGTGATCCCAAAGGTGATTGAGCAATTACCTCTACCACCAGCTGAACTCGAAGAGACTCTGCAATCAGGAGGTTCTCGGGTGGAAAATGAGGTCCGTTGGGCCGCGTCTTACTTAAAGTCCGCAGAGCTTCTCTCTAAAGAAGATGGCATTTGGTTGCTCACTGAAAAGGGTCAAGTCGCCGAAATAACGATTGATCAGACAAGAAGCATTCGTACCAAAATGCATATAGCCACTAACAAAGCGAAGAGAGCAAAAAAGAAAGAAAGTTTGGAGAAAGAAGAGGTTGAAGAGGAACTATCGATTGATGGACGACTCCACGAAAACTTAATGCAGCTATCCCCTGGCGGGTTTGAGCGTTTTTGCCAATTGATCTTGCGTAAGTCAGGGTTTGAGGAAGTTCATGTTACTGGGAAGAGTGGCGACTGAGGTATTGACGGGTATGGAACCATGCGGTTTTCACCGTTTATGAGTTTTCACATGATTTTTCAGTGCAAACGTTTTAAGGGTTCTGTCGGTCCGGATGTTGTCCGTCAGCTTCGTGGTTCACTGGACGGCCGTACCGATAAAGGCCTCATCGTCACTACGGGCCGGTTTACTAGCTAGGCAAAGAAAGAAGCAGCGCGTGATGGTGTAAAGCAAATTGAGCTAGTTGATGGAGAAGCACTTATTGAACTTATGAAGAGGTTCAGGTTAGGGGTCGAGCCGATAGAATCATACACGATCAATGCGTCTTTTTTTTGAGACATTTCAATAGAGATAAACTAATTCTTCCGTCCGCTCTGACCGAGAGGATGCATCGGACTTCACTCCATATTCTGCCAAATCGAACTACGATGCACGTACAAAACGGACGTTGTCTCTAGTGCGGGACGGTACGAGCTTTAAATTGACGGAAGCTTAGAAATTAAACCTTCGCATCTTAATCATGCTGATTCAAACGATGACGGCGGTAAGTGACATCAGCAAGATGCCCAATGTACAGAATCCCAGTCAAGATAAGGTACTGAGTTGAACCATCGCGCCGTCCGGATTCACAGTCGCCACGATACGCGCTGGTCCAAAGGCCAGGGTGAGATTGGACGAGGACGGCGCAAAGAGGAAACGCGAAACTCCGATGATTGCGTACGAAGAAGTCAATGCCGAGAGCCAAAGTCAAGATCCCACATGCGCTTAAACTAAACCAACCGATCACGGTGGATTCTCGCATTGCAGCAAAAAAAGCGCCAGTCTCCGCTACAAATGATCAGATCAGGTTGGTGCAATGCCTCCGAATCTTACCCCGAGCGGTATGGATGGCCATAATAAATTATGAAGTTCGGGCGAGTGACTTTGGAGAAGCGTATTGGTTGAGCTCTCGCGCCGACGGCTCTTGTTTTCGGTCTACCTTTCCGCGATCGCCGGATTTGTAGATTCCATCGGATTCCTGAGCATCGGCGGATACTTTCTGAGCTTCATGAGCGGAAATACAACGCGGCT
>JBEIDH010000061.1:0-8920 GCA_040383535.1 Chthonomonas sp. | reverse complement strand
GGCGAGGGAGAGGGGTTAGGGGTGAGGGCGAGGGATGGTTTGCTCGGAAGTTCGGGAGTCCGGACGTTCGGTTTTCCCGATTCGAAGCAATGCGCAAGACCGCCCCCTAAATCCCCCTCCTTGCCCACCAGAGCTTTTTGGATTTTGAGATCAGGTGGGGCAAAGAGGGGGACTTTCTTTGTGAATCTTGTACCTTTAGCGCAAGATTTCTTTGCTTAGGACGGCGCCATCGGGGCTGATTTCGTAGACGATTGGGACGCCGGTGGCGAGTTCTACGTTCATGATGTCAACCTCGTTAAGCTTTTCCAGAGCCATCACGATGCTGCGATTGCTATTGCCATGCGCGACTACGAGCACGTTGCGGCCGTGGCGAAGATCTCCCATGATGCATCGCTCGAAGAAGGGAATGGTGCGCTCGGCGGTGTTTTTGAGGGCTTCGCCATTGGGTGGCGGAATGTCGAAGCTGCGCCGCCAGATGTGGACCTGTTCTTCGCCATATTTTTCCCGCATTTCGTCCTTATTCATCCCTTGAAGATCGCCATAATGACGCTCATTGAGGGCTTCATCGCGGATGGTGGGGACTTCATAGCCAGCACCTTCTTGAAGCAATGCAAGGGTGTGCTGAGCGCGGGTCAAGGCGCTGGTGTAGGCTACATCGAATTTGAAATCCTTGAGTTTGGTTCCGGCGGCTCGGGCTTCATCGCGACCTTGCGCGGTGAGGGGGACATCCACCCACCCGGTGAAGCGATTTTGCAGATTCCAAAGGGACTGACCGTGGCGAACAATGACTAGGGTTGGCATTTCTTTATTTTGACCTGTTACATGCGGAATACGCCGAACCTTGGTGGTTCGATTGGGGCATTTCTTGCCGCTTCGATGCCCAGTGCAATGACTCTTCGGGTGTCTACAGGGTCAATGATTCCGTCGTCCCAAAGTCTTGCGGTGGCGTAATAGCAGCTGGATTCTTCTTCATATTTTTTGAGTGTGGGTGCTCGGAAGGCGTCTTGCTCTTCCTGATTCATCGTGCCGCCCTTTGCCGCGAGTTGGTCCATTTTGACGGTGAGAAGCACGTTTGAAGCTTGCTCTCCACCCATAACGCTGATTCTTGCGTTTGGCCACATCCACATTTGTCGGGGTTGGTAGGCTCTTCCGCACATGCCGTAATTTCCGGCTCCGTAGCTTCCGCCGACGACGACAGTGAACTTGGGGACATTGGCGGTTGAGACGGCGGTCACGAGCTTTGCACCGTTTTTCGCGATGCCTTCGTTTTCATATTTTCTGCCAACCATAAATCCGGTGATGTTCTGAACAAAAACAATCGGGATTCCGCGCTGGCAACATAGCTCGATGAAATGGGCGCCTTTGAGCGCGCTTTCGCTGAATAAGATGCCGTCGTTGGCGAGAATTCCAACGAGGTGACCGTGCATCCTGGCGAATCCGGTGATCAGAGTCTTGCCGTAATTGGCCTTGAATTCCTGGAATTTCGATCCATCCACGATCCGGGCGAGCACGGCTCTCATGTCCATCGGAGTTTTGCCAGAGGAGGGAACCAGACTGTAAAGATCTTCGGCTGGATAGATTGGATCTTCTGGATCGGCTTGAGTTGGGCGCATGCTCCAAGGACCGGTATCAGCCTCGTTTCTGGACCCGAGCGATTCGACGATGTTGCGCATGATTTGGATGGCATGGGCATCGTCTTCGGCGAGGTGGTCAACGACTCCGGAGATTCTGGCGTGAACATCGGCTCCGCCAAGATCTTCAGCGGTCACGACCTCACCGGTCGCGGCTTTCACCAGAGGAGGACCGCCAAGGAAAATCGTGCCTTGGTCTTTGACAATGATGCTCTCATCGCTCATCGCGGGAACATAAGCTCCACCAGCCGTACAGGAACCCATGACTGCCGAAATCTGCGGGATTCCTCGACTGCTCATCTGGGCTTGGTTGTAGAAAATCCTACCGAAGTGATCGCGGTCGGGGAACACTTCGCTTTGCAGCGGCAAGAATGCCCCCCCGGAATCCACCATGTAGATACATGGCAGATGATTTTCGATGGCGATTTCTTGAGCGCGAAGGTGTTTCTTCACCGTCATCGGGAAGTAAGTTCCGCCTTTGACGGTGGCGTCATTGGCCACAATCATGCATTCGCGGCCGTGGATTCTTCCGATTCCTGTCACGACTCCCGCCCCAGGAGCATCACCGCCGTACATTCCATCGGCGGCTAGGGTACTGAATTCTAAGAATGGTGCGCCAGGATCGAGGAGATTGTTGATTCTCTCTCGGGCGAGGAGTTTGCCGCGTGCGGTGTGTTTTGCAACGGCTTCGGGACCTCCGCCTTGCATCGCGGTGTTCATCTTTTCGCGATATTCGGACATGATTCCGTCCATAAAGGCGCGATTGGACTGATGCTCTTCGTCGAGCAGGTTGACCATTGATTCGATGATTTCCATCTGTGCTTGATAGGATACCGGGAAGGCGCGGCCTGGGGAATCCTTGTCAAAAAAATACCCGCTCCCGGTTTCCGGGGCGGGTGAATCTCAGGTCTTGTGCTTGTCGTCTTTTTCTTTTTCGTAAAAGATGTTTGACCTCGTCGGTCTTGAAGAGTACTACGACAGCTGTTTTTTGTCTGTTCCCGTGATTCCGTACATTTTTGTAAATTTTTATTTGGTCTGTTTTGACCGGGGTTTCGCAGGCGTTTTGGATTGTTCTCGGACTGATTTTTGAATCAAGAGACCCCAACCCGCGATATGAATCGTCCCATAATAGAGAGAAGATATGACTACAGGCACACCTCCCCCAAATGGCCAGCGGATGTTGGCGGCGATTGTCTTTACGGACGTCGTCGGATTTTCCACCTTAGCGGGGATGGATGAAGCGCGGGCTTTGCGGATTTTGGCGCGAGATACGGAATTGATTCGGGAGATCGCAAAGCAACAAGGTGTACTCGTGGCGAAAAGCACCGGCGATGGACTCTTGATGTGTTTCGCAAGTGCGGTCGAAGCTGTGCAAGCCTCTATCGAAATCCAGAAGGCTGTTCAGGATCAAAACCGAACCCTGCCTGCTGGAGAGACTCTTAAGCATCGGATTGGCATCCATTTGGGCGACGTTGTGCTGATGCCAGATGACGTTGTGGGCGATGGTGTAAATATCGCGGCTCGGATTCAAAATGAAGCCAAGCCCAGCGGGATTTCGATGTCGGCTTCGGTTTATGATCTGGTTCGTGGCAAATTCCCGCTCAGGGCGGTGAATCTTGGTCCACGGAATTTGAAAGGGATTGTGGATGTTGTCAATGTCTGGCAGATTCCGCCGCCCGATGAACCACTTGCTCAACCAAGACCAATTCCTGTTGAAGCCCAATCCGCCGCTTTTGAACTCGATGTAAACCGTGGAAGTGGACCGCCGAGCCCTCAGCGTTTGGTGATGATGCTCTTGGCAGCAATTGTGTGCATTGGTGGATTAGGATTTTTGGTTGCGATGATGGTTCGTCCCACGACTCGGCCGGCACCAATGAAGCCAACGAAACCCGTTCTCACCCAGCCTTACAGCGAAGAGATGCCTCTCACGGGAGGCCCGGCGGATTCTCCAGCGCGTCCTGAACCAAAGACCCCAGAGCCGCCAAAGCCAGAAACTGAATTCGCTCCACCTAGCGCGGATGGCACTGCTGGAGCTGGTAATGATCCTTTACTCACCGCCTACGAGTTCGACACCGCCGCCGATACCATCGAGCGCACAGGTTCAACTGATCCGAAGGTGCAAAGTCAGATCGCATTGCTGCGGGAAGCAGGGAACTTTGTCGCGATGATGCGAAACATGATCGTCAACACCCCTGCGAGCCGACCGCTTACACTAACCGTTGCCGATGCTGGAGGTGGAGACAGCTACACCGTTTGGGGTGAGGCAGGGCAGATCTTTGTGAAGAATGCCGAGGGCGAAAAGAACGCCAACATGAGCGAATTCGTTCCAAAGGAATTGCTCCGAATCGCCGCGGTTTGGATGCGGTCTTCCGCTTCGAATCCTCAGGATCGACCGAGAATGTCCCGTGGGGCAAAGGCTTTTGCCGAGCTCCTCAAGATCAGCCCGCTTCCCCCTGGGCTCTGATTCTCGTCGAGAAAAGAGAAAAAGAGCCGATTGCCCTCAAGCAATCGGCTCTTAACATTTCTACAATTAGATTCAGAGGCGATTCAGGCGAAGAAGCTCGCTCGTCCCACCACCCCGGACGACTAGGATATCCCCGTCATTCGTGATCGAGCGGGCAGAGCGGTTGTTGCCGTCCGCAGGGAAGTTGCCAGAAAGGTCCAAAAACGCTCCCGTATTCGAATCCCAGAGGCAAGGCTTCGTCACTCCGCCAACGGTGAATGCGCCGACCATGTCGCCCTTGTTGTTCATTCCGTGAACCGCACCAGTCGTGGCATTAGGAAGCGGCAAACGGATGCGGACGCCAACCGGACTGTTCATGCGGAAAGGACCAAAAGCGTCATTTCCAACGATGCGACCATCGTCCTCAACATCCTCGATGTACCCAGCATCTCCTACGATCAACGTTGTCCCGGAAGTCAAGAAGTAGAAAAAACCGCTGGAGCCAGTCTGGGTGGCAACGCCCACAACGACCCCGGCCGTAGTGATTCCAACGACCCGGACGGGAGCAAATCCAGCAATATTGGTGAAAAGCGTCTCGACTCCGCCAGCAGTCTTCCGAAAAACCTGACTCACCGTACCGATATTAAGACCACCAACGTCGCCAGCGTTATTAGTCGCCCCCGGCAACACCAAAGATCCTCCTGGCGCAATGCTAAGGGTAAAGCTATTGACCGTCGCACCGTTACCCTTCAGCGCATCGTTGTTCGAATCGTCAATCCCGACCCAATTCCCGTTAGAACTCATTCCCCTAAGGCTTACGTCGGAACCGCCGGGGCCGACAATCGGCGTAACAGTACCATTAGCGCGGTAAATAAAAGCTTCCAAGGGCATTCCGCTGGCAAATTCGTATCCATAAAAATCGCCATTTGCGGCTGCACCCACAACGGCAAAACCAGTACTTGGGCGACCAAGGTTCACCGCCGTGAAGCTGGGCAAATTAATGGAATCACCACCACAACCCGCGACCACGACCGCAAGAACAAGAGCAGGGGCGAATTTTCGAATCATAGACATATCACGCCTAGTCTATCCCGTCCCAATCAAATTTAGCAGGACTTTTCTCACAAATCCGACCCGGCAGGAAGAAAAGCAACATCCAAAAAGCACCCGTCAGCCGTATAATCTCGCAGTATGTTGGATTTTTCATGGACAAGTAACCCGGATGCTTGGGTCGGTCTGCTCACGCTCGTTATTCTTGAGCTGGTGCTCGGGATTGATAACATCATCTTCATCTCGATTCTCAGCGCAAAGCTCCCACCCGAACAAAGGGAAAAAGCCCGCAACACCGGGATCGGGCTTGCGATCATCTTGCGGCTTGGGCTACTATCCCTCATTGGGGTCATTGTCCAGCTGAAAAAGCCGCTGTTCACGGTCAAAGATATCTTTGGGACCAGCTATGACTGGTCCATGAGCGGAAAGCAAATCATCTTGTTGCTCGGAGGTTTGTTCCTCATCTGGAAGAGCGTTAAGGAAATCCATGCCAAACTCGAAGGCGACGATCATCACGGCGCGACCAAGCAGGCCGTTACATTTGCCGCGGTCGTCGGACAGATCGTTGCCGTTGACCTCGTCTTCTCCGTTGACTCTGTAATTACTGCGGTGGGAATGGTCAGCCAGGTTTCGATCATGGTCATCGCGGTTCTCGTCTCCGTGGTATTCATTTTGAAGTATGCCGGCGCAATATCTGCCTTTGTGGAAAAGCACCCAACCGTTAAGATGCTCGCCCTGGCGTTCCTCATCATGATCGGCGTCAGCCTAGTATCTGAAGCGTTCGGTTACAAGATCGAAAAGGGCTTCATCTACTTCTCCATGGCGTTCTCGGTCTGTGTAGAAATGCTCAATATCAAGCTCTCGGCCAAGAAAAAAGCCGTGCCCGTGCATCTCAAATCTTCGCCGCAAGAGATTGTTGATGCAAAATTCGGCGGCGACACCCCGGCTTAAGCTGGGGTTGCACATTCAAGGCAAAAAAAGTCCCTCCTCTTGACGCTCGGATCTAGCAATGGCAACAAAATCTCGTCGTCAAGGGGAGGGATCTAGGGTGGGGATTATTGGCTTGCGTTCAATTGGACAAGATACATTTGCCGGAATCAAGTGGTCAGGAGCGGGTGCCACGGCCACCGGGGTTGTCCAAAACCCCAGGCATTTTTTAGCCCCGATAACCGTGCTGCTGGTATCCATTTCCAACTCTGCGCCGTATCCCCAAGCACCTTAGATCAAAATAATCAAAGCTTATGAGTGGGACATGAAAATACAATCACACGGTCATCTAGGCTCAGCTTTTCCCTGAATAAAGGAACGAATAAACAAGCCTAGCTGGCCGTGCCACCCGCCCGGCCCGGATGCTAACACTAATTAGGTCAATCGTCCAACTCATGAAAATCTCTCCATCCAAAGTAAATAACGGCTCCTAACCCCCCTACGGCTAGGCAAATAAAAAAGACTCCAAGCCCGTAATCTGCCTTCTCGGGTTCGACAGCGAAACGACTCGTAGTGCCTCTAAATGAAACCTGTGAACTTTTAAAAAAATAAAATGATAATGCTAGCGATATGATCCAATAAACTCTCGATTTCATGATTCAACGACTAACGTCCAACTTTGACAATTTGTGCCATTCTTTTGAAGACAAAGGAGCGATACTCACTGGAACTTTCCTCTTCTATGAAATCTACTTCAATGAATCGTCCAACATTGAAATCACGTTCAGAGCGCTCCAGAATTTTCTGTGTGCGGTTAATTTCAAGTTTTGATCCGGTTTTTAATGCAGAATAGAATTTAATTCTATCTTCCATCAACTTGCCTGATTTAAGTATCACAGCGAGTAGCCTTGCACGCAGACGAATACTAGAGTTACTGGCAATGACTCGCTTGCATCTCAAATGTAAGCTTATTAAAGCCCGATTTATGCCCTCAGTCCAAGATTTGATTAACTCTAATCGAATTTTGGTATCTGGCTCGTTCTTCATTCCGGTCGAAATTGTATTCGATACATTCATTAAAACAAGATACTCCGCTTGAATTCCACCTATCTCTTGCAAATCTCGGGGAAGTAAAATAGTGCTTTTAGTGTTCTCACTCCAACGTTCTGATTTGTGTGTCTGGTGCCACAATGCGCCCCCGAGCACAAGTGTTAGAACCATAAACCCAAAGAGCAAACACTTTTTATTTACCGATTCCATGGATGTATGCGCTCCGGAATCCCGGCTTCTTCTTGGAATTCTTTACCCCAATATCTTGAAAGCGGATCAATTTCTACTTCATTACCTTTTTCTTGTTCTTCGAGCCCTTCTTGAACATCCTGGTGAAGTCCGAGCTCATTATATGGTATCCCCAGTGCTGCATCGAGGACGTCAATTGGTATCGGACTACCGGTTGTCTCTTCCGCAGCCACCGTCAAAAGTTCTTTGAAGTAATCCAGCCAAGGAAAAGGATTTCCCGATCCCGATCCCGATCCTGCTTCCTGCCCAGCTCCATTTTCGCCTTGATCAAAAAACGGGTCATCAAAGTTAGGTGCAAAGTCAGGATCCCAAGTCCTTTTTTCGAGGTTCGAAACGGAGGTCACCATTTGCCCATTTTGCCACGGAAATGCCCACTGCACTAGACCAGTCGGGTCTACTCCGCGCAGCGGATTATTGTTACAATACGCGTACCAATTTCGACCATCCTTGATCGGATCCTTGGTGATGAAACGACCAATCTCAGCATCGTAATAGCGATTACCGAGTAGCTTCAATCCAGAGGCGTCTTCCTGATACCCAAACTGCCCGGCGTATCCGAAGGGACCTTGCCACGTGCCAGTCGAAGCTACAGTATTGCCGAAGGCGTCGTAAGTTCGGGTGGCGGTTACTGTGCCAGATGTTGATGTCTGGGCATTAGCGTTCTTGATTCCAGAGTGCATGAACGTCGTGGTACTACCACGGCGCTCGGAAATGCCAGGAGTGTAGGCCGCATTGGAGTCACGCATCACCGGAGCAGTCACTCCAACTCCGTCACGGGCGAATACATTGTTCGGAGCCTTCCCGATCTCGCCGGTAGCAACCCGTGTGTTCACACCATTGTACTGGTGCTCCGCATCCGTAACTCCCGAAATCGCCTGGGTCACCATCCGATCTTGCCAGTCATAGGTCAAGCTCTCCGTCTGCCAAGCTCCAGATATCCACTTCTTGCGAGAAGTTGTATTCCCGGCATTGTCATAGGCGTATTCGCGCCAATTATTCGTGTTCCTCTTCACGTTTAGAAGTTTGTCCCCATCGTCGTATGTGTAAACATCAGAATTCGTACCATCGTTCCTGGTTAGTCGATTCCCGTTGTCATCGTAAGTGTAGTTGTGATCAAACACAACCCCAGCCGTTCCTTGCTCCCTCGTGAGCTGCGAGTGATTGTCATAAGTATAGAACGTTGTTTGAGGTCCCGAAATGAGCTTTGTGACCTGACTCGCCGCGTCCAAGGTGTAGTCCTCTACCCGCAACGGAGTCCCGCCACCGCTAGGGTAGAGGTTCATCGTCATCACGCGGTTGCGCTGGTCGTAGGTGTACTCTTCGTACTGTCCAGTGTTCAATGTCTTGCGCTGAACTCGACCCGCGCTATCGTAGGCGTAAGTCGTGGTTTCCGAGAAGCGATTGGTCTGAGTCATTAACCGACCATTCGTTCCGTCATAGACATTGGTCAGCGCGCCCAGCCCAACCTCGGTAGCAACCGTGCGTTGCCCAGCAGTGTTGTAGGTGTAGGACATATTGCCGTTCGGCTGAGCAAGAGCCGTGACCTCACTTGCGTTGTTATATGTCCACG
>JBEIDH010000060.1:0-9272 GCA_040383535.1 Chthonomonas sp. | reverse complement strand
CTCCTGCTTGGAATCCGGTTCGAAGTAGACGATGACACCGACGTCATGCTCGCAAAGGTTGATAAGAGACTGCGCGAACTCGACGAACCGCATCTACAACGCGTGACTCGTATTCTTTCCACCAAGGCCCCTGCTCCTGTCGCCGAGATTCTTGATCTCGAAGAATGGACTGCAGAGGAAATGCCGGAAGTCATGGGCGCACCGTTTAAGGCAACAGACGATGTCTATGCCGAGGCAGTCGCAAAGGTCAAGGAGAACTCCTTCCAGCGAGCAGGAATTGATCCTGATTCCTGTAAGTCCACCCTCCGCGACGGTATGACAGGCGACGTTCTGCCAAACCCGATCACGGTTGGTGTGATGTACGTCTTGAAGCTCGAGCACCTTGCCGACGAAAAGATCCACGCTCGTTCGATTGGACCATACTCCCTCGTTACCCAGCAACCGCTAGGTGGTAAGGCGCAGTTTGGTGGTCAGCGATTCGGGGAGATGGAAGTCTGGGCGCTTGAAGCATACGGCGCAGCCTACACCTTGCAAGAACTCTTGACCATCAAATCTGACGATGTCATGGGTCGTGTTAAGGCGTATGAAAGCATCGTCAAGGGCGAAACAATTCAAGAGCCAGGCATCCCAGAATCCTTCAAGATTCTGGTCAACGAACTCCGGTCGCTATGTCTCAAGGTCTCGGTTGAGGATCCAAATAACAAGGAACTCACCCTCAAGGATCTTGATGAACTCACAAGCGGAGACGATGTGCGGCTTGCACGAAGCGTAGGCTTCTTTAACTAAATAAACCGTTCCCGAGGCCCTGCAGGACTCGGGAACCCTTACCGCCAGAAGGGAAGTCTCCCTCCTGGCATTTGGCTGAGAAATAAGACACCAAAATCATGGCAGACGTTAGCCTTTTCGATAAGATCCGCGTTGGAATTGCATCACCTGAAGAAATTCGGAGCTGGGCAGTTCGTAAGGACGCAAATGGACAAATGATCTCTTACGAGGTCAAAAAGCCAGAAACGATCAACTACCGCACCTTCAAGCCCGAACGCGACGGGCTATTCTGCGAACGCATCTTTGGTCCAGTCAAAGACTGGGAATGTTCATGCGGACGCTACAAGAAGATTAAATACAAGGGCATCATTTGTGAGCGATGTGGCGTTGAAGTCACCCGTTCCAAGGTTCGCCGAGAGCGCATGGGCGTGGTCGAATTGGCCGCTCCTGTTTGCCACATCTGGTACCTCAAGGGCGTTCCATCCCCAATCAGCTTGATCGTAGACATCAGCCCTCGACAGCTTGAAAAGGTTATCTACTTCGCCAGCTTTATCATCATTGACATTGACTCTGAAAAGATTCAAGAGATGATGCCAAACATCCGCCAGGCCGTTGAGGACGAGAAGCGCTCGATCATGGAATCCATGCGGCAGCTTGAACTCGATAGCATAACGCGCCTGACTAACGAAATGCGAAATAATCCAGACGAGTATCTGGATGAGCAATTCGTGCGTGATCGCATGAAGTCTGCCCACGATCGTATCCGTGCAGAGTATCGAGATTCCGATGACCGCCTGAAGGATATGGATGTTGCTGTAGACCTTCTCAGCAAGCTTGAGCTCAATCAGTTGATCGAGGAAGACAAGTGGAGAGCGATCAACAAGATGCTCGATGCTGTGGATCGTCGTCTGCGCACAGATCTCGGCTCCTTCGTTCGAGCAAACATCGGTGCCGACGCTGTGAAGGAACTTCTCAAGCGAGTTGATCTCGATAAGCAAGCACGAGAATTGCGACACGAAATCGTTGTCACCACCAGCACCAAGCGTGCTCGAGCGATCAAGCGACTTGAACTTGCCGAAGCCCTGATCACATCCAAGTCTCGACCAGAGTGGATGATCCTGGATGCATGCCCAGTCATCTCTCCTGAGCTGCGCCCGATGGTCCAATTGGATGGCGGACGATTTGCAACCTCCGACCTTAACGATCTCTACCGAAGGATCATCAACCGCAACAACCGACTCAAGCGGATCATGGAAATCCAAGCTCCGGAGTCCATTATCAACCACGAAAAGCGACTTCTCCAAGAAGCCGTTGACGCGCTGATTGATAACGGCCGAAGAAGCCGACCTGTTGTTGGTTCAAACCAACGACCACTCAAGTCCCTGAGCGACATGCTCAAGGGTAAGGAAGGTCGTTTCCGAAAGAACCTTCTCGGTAAGCGAGTTGACTATTCCGGACGATCCGTTATCGTCGTAGGTCCTCACCTTAAGCTGCACCAATGCGGTTTGCCAAAGGAAATGGCTCTCGAACTCTTCAAGCCATTTGTGATGAAAAGCTTGGTCGAAAAGAAGATCACGCAAAACATCAAGACGGCAAAGAGGATGATTGACCGAATGCATCCAGCGGTTTGGGATGGCCTCGAAGAAGTCATTAAGGAGCATCCGGTCCTGCTCAACCGGGCGCCGACCCTTCACCGACTCGGGATTCAGGCCTTCGAGCCAATCCTCGTAGACGGTAAGGCGATTCAGGTCCACCCACTTGTCTGTCACGCGTACAACGCTGACTTTGACGGTGACCAAATGGCGGTTCACGTGCCACTCAGCACCGAAGCTCAGGCGGAAGCCCGAGTTCTGATGCTCTCCACGCAGAACCTGTTCAGCCCAGGTGACGGAAAGCCGACGGTTTCCCCGATTCAAGACATCGTTCTTGGCTCCTATGCGCTTACCTTCACGCACATCTCAGGAAAGAAGGCGCTCGAAGACAAGATTGCCGCACACAAGGCCGATCCAGAAAAGAACCCAGCACCACCCATTTTCAATGGCGTGGATGAAGTTCTCTACATGATGGACACGATGTCGGAAGCTGAGCGTGGATTCATGCTCAACGACCCTGTTCAAGTGCGGCTCACAAGGCCAATCTTCCGAGATTCTGGCGTGGATTACCGCGACCCAAGAGACGGTCAAGAATTCGCCTACGAAGAGCGCAAGGACGAGCATGGCGAAGATGTCAAGGAACTGAAGCCGCTGGAAATGGAATACGAAACCAAGGTATTCCAAGTCGCTCCTGGTCAGCTTCACTTCAACGAAATCCTGCCTTATCCAATGAAGCACTCGGATCAATACATCAACTGTGAATTGACCAAGAAAGCCATCGCGGAAACCATCGTGACGGCGCATAAGCTTTGTGGAAAGGAAGCGACAATCAAGCTTCTGGACGACATGAAGGATATGGGCTTCAAATGGGCAACCAAGTACGGATTGTCTATCGCTCTTACCGACATGGACCCACCAAAGCGACGAGAAGAAATCCTGCTCGAAGCGGAACAAAAGTCTGAAAAGATTGACGTTCAGTTCCGACGTGGGATGCTCGGCTTTAACGAAATGCAGTCCAGCCTTGTCAAGCTTTGGCAAGATACTTATGACGAGATCGGTAAAGAGCTTGTCACGGGTATGAAGCAATTGAACCCGCTCTCGATCATTACGGTTTCTGGAGCTCGGGGTTCGGTTAAGCAGCTTGCGCAGCTCTCCGGAATGCGCGGCCTCATGATGAACCAGTTCAACGAAGTTATTTATGAGCTTCCGGTCAAGAACTCGTTCCACCGGGGTCTATCGATGCTTGAATACTTCGTAACCACCCACGGTGCACGAAAGGGATTGGCGGATACTGCTCTCCGTACGGCGGACGCGGGTTACCTTACTCGACGTCTCTGCGACGTAGCGCAAGATGTGATCATCAAGCGCAAGGATTGCGGCACCACAGAAGGCATTATCGTTCACCGATTGCTCGATGAAGGCGAACAAATTGAGTCCATCCAAGACCGAATCATTGGTCGCGTGGCTCTTAGCTCGATCGTAGATCCAAACACCAAGGAACAGATCTTTGAAGAACTGACCATGGTTACAGAAGCTCAGGCTGCCCAATTGTATGCAATCGAAAAGCAATACATGAAGGAAGTCGAAGGCATTGATGACGTTGATCAGCGCATCGAAATCGGCCGCAAGTACGAAGACTTCGGATTCACCCTCACCGACCACGGAATGCTGGGTGTCAAGATTCGAAGCCCGCTCACTTGCGAACTCGAATCCGGTATCTGCGCTCTTTGCTACGGTATGGACCTCAGCAGTAAAAAGCTGATCGAAATCGGTGTAGCGGTCGGAATTATCGCCGCCCAATCCATTGGTGAACCTGGAACTCAGCTTACGATGCGTACGTTCCACACTGGTGGTGTTGCGGGTGCGAAGGTTATTGCCGGAACCAACCAGTATAAAACTGGAAAGTTCATTAAGCTCTTCCTTGAAGACTTTTCTTCGGCGACGCAGACAGACATGAAGGACTTTGATCCAACTAAGCTGATCGAAAGTCAAGAAATGGTCATCAAGTCTTTGATGGCGCCAGAAGATCCAGAAGCACCAGAAAAGAAGGTCACCGTCCGAGCCACTAAGGCTGCCGCTAAGGCTGCCGAAAAGCTAGACAGAGACAGTCAAAAACTTTGGGACCGATCTCGAAAGACGTTCTTCTATACCTGGACTGGAGAATCTTCCGGTATCGTCCGGGTCGAAGAAATCTTCGAAGCACGGCGCCAACCTCGTGGTAAGGCAATTATTTGCCCAGTCACCGGGGTCGTTGCCGACATCCAAGAATCCAGCTATGGACGATGGGTTGTGGTCGAAGCCAAGGTTCCTGTCACCGCGACAATGCGAGACGCTTACATTAGCGACAAGCAAGATTGGCCGCTGAACGACAAGGGAAGATTCGATTCTTCGCTCGAGCGGTTGATCGGTACAAAGATGGTCGCCCAGGCTGTTGCCACACTTCGACGTAACAACGTCGAAATGGTCAACGTTCTGCGCCCGATTCTGGTACCGCCACTCGGACGACTTCCGGTTCAACTCGGCAGCAAAATCATCAAGGGTGACCCGCTGACAGAAGGACCGCTCGATCCACACGAAGTACTTGAACTCGCCGGAGCTAGCTCTGTTTACGACTACTTCATCGTGAATCTCCAACGCGTTTACAAATCTCAAGGTGTAGACATTGGGGACAAGCACGTGGAAGTTATCGTGCGACAAATGCTCAGAAAGCGACAGGTCAAGGAACCAGGCGACACGCCATTCCTTCCTGGTCAGATCGTGGACAGATTCCGATTCGTTCGGGAAAATGACCGCGTGAAGAAGATGATTGCCGATGGTAAGAAGATCCGATACAAGGACCCGATTACCGGCGAAGATGTCGAGCGCGAACCTCGAGAGTCAAATGCAACCTGGATTCTTCTCGGAATTACAGAAGCATCGCTCGCGACGGATTCGTTCCTTTCTGCCGCTTCGTTCCAAAAGACGACCCGGGTTCTCACCGAAGCCGCCGTCCGAGGAAAGCAGGATCACCTCATCGGTCTGAAGGAAAACGTCATCATCGGTCGCTTGATTCCGGCTGGTACCGGTGTCCGACATTATCAAAATGTCGGCATCGAAGTCGATCGAAGCGCTCCAGTCTGGGCAAAGCAATCGCTGACCGCCCTTGTGGAAGCCGACGATATGATCTTGGACGACGATATCGATCTGCCAAGTCTGAGCATTGCCGACATGGCGGGCATGTCCGAGGGAACTCTGGACGTGATCATCGAAGACTCTGCAGAAGAAGCGATCGACTAAAAGTCAGTCGTAAACAAAACAGATGGGGCTGTCTCTAAAGAGGCAGCCTCTTTTTTGTGTGAACTTCCGGGAGTCTGGGCCAATGTCCCCTTTCGCCTTTAGGAAGAAAGGGCTAGGGAAAGAAGGTCTTGTACTCGGGACAAACTTCGCAAAATCGACGGAGTTAGAGTACAAACAAGAGGCACAAGCCCCCTTCGCCCCCTAACCCCCTCTTCCCGCCGGGCGAGGGGGGACTTTTATGCTCGCCCTCTTGTCCCCTTTCGCCTTTCGGAAACTCGAGCTAGATGGGACAATCTGAATCTTTACCTAAATTTGGGGCCTTGACCACAAAGTGCAAGATGCCTTACGAAACAAGCAGGTCAAACAGCGGGACTTGGCAATGAGCGAAGAGTTTTTGGTTCCTTTTTGCGCGGTAGCGCAAAAAGAACTCTTTAAGTCCCCCTCTTTCGCCCACAAAGAGTTTGCTGATGGCAATTTCAGGTGGCGAAGGAGGGGGATTTAGGGGGTGGTCAAATTGCCGAGCTATCAAAAACAAAAGGTTGAGAAAATATCCCCACCCTAAATCCCTCCCTTTGACCAAAAAAAGATCGCGCTACAATAAATCCAACAGATCAAGAGGAGGGACTTGCCAGACGTCCATAGCCCTTTACCATTGAAGTCTAGGCGGCTCTGGCGGCAGGAGGGATGGCAGCTTGGGGATAGGCGACCGTTGGTGTGGTCGGGGCTGACGTCACTCCGGCGCGGTTTGCAAACACGCGGTAGTACACGGTACGGCCTGGGATTTGGTTTTCATGAATAAACTTCACCCGCGAAACCGCTCCGGCAAGGAACCAAGTTGTACCTAAATCTAAGCTGTATTCCACCAGAAAAACCGTGTCAGAAGAATTTCCATTCCGATTCCACTTCAACTGATTTGTTCCGTTGTCGAATCCGACGACATCCACCTTTATAACTGACCTGACCGGATGCGATTCTTTGGAGGTGAGCAAGCCGAGTTCCCCTAAAGAATTTTGTGAGATCGCAGGATTTGCCTTGAACTGATTTGCCAAAGATCGAACGGCATTGGTGGCATTTTTCCGGGCAGTCACTTTCTGCTTGGTTGCACCTTTCAGCGCGTGCTTAAGTGCGTAAGATTCTTTAAAAGCCTCGGAATAGGAGTCTCGCAAAGCTGTGATCTCGGCAATCACTTCTGGACTAAGCCCAAGCTCCTTTTCGTTGGCAACACAGTACGCCACGAACCGTGCAAGCCAAGTATCGTACTGAGCTTCGCCATTTGGAACATAATCAATCCCCGGCATTGTTTCTCCTTTTCTCCTTCAGAATTTTCGGGCAAAAGTCCGGAATCCTGGAGAATAGCTCCGGATTTCTCGGCAAAAAGTCTGGAGACTTCGCGCAAAAGCCCGGAATTGCGTGCAAAAAATCCGGCTTTTTACAAGAAAAAACCGGGATTTCAAAGCGAAATCCCGGAGCTTTTCTCCGTAAGTCCTAAGGTGAGAGACTAAATCTATTGCTTAGGATTTCTGCACTTTGCGGCGACGGATGAGCAATGCAGATCCGATGCTTAGAGCGAGCATGGATGCTGGCTCCGGAACGACGCGGACTTTGTAATCGAAGGTGTAATCGGTTGGATCTCCGGTTTGTTGGGTCCAGAATGAATAGGTTCCGGCTTGGAGTGCGCCAGTGAATCCTGCCGCTCCGCCCGCGGTGCCCATGTCTGGCAAAATATCTTGGCCAATGTTAAAAGTTCCGCCTACCCAATAGCCTAAGATGTCCGAAATATTGATGTTGTCGGGATCAACATTAAACACTGGACCATTGACGACGCCGGTGAAAAGTGCGAAGTCGTCGCTAACGTAAGAGTCTAAACGGATTTCGTACATTTCCATTCCGGTTGGAACGGTGATGCTGTAATAATCCCGATCGCCATCGAATGGATCGTTCGCGGCTACGCTAGAACCGCTAATCGTATTGGAACCAGCCGATGCGGTGAAGGCGGTCGGATTCAGGCGATCATCGCTAAGATCGCCGCTAATGGATTCGCTCCACAAAACTGCGGCGAAGCTCGCATTTGCCACTAAAATTGCTCCCGATACAAACGAAAATTTTAAAAATTGAGTGTTCATCGCACCTATAGAGTACCAAAAGAACGTGAAAGTTCAAGGGAAATGGGTACTAGGTTTTGTTTTTTGGGGGCAAGATAGCTGCGGAATTCACATTCTCACAGTGTGATGAATCAAGAGTGGAAGTGCCCGAATGAACCACGGGATATTGTCCTGTTTCGTGATAAAGACAGGCTCCGCTTCATGCTCTGCCGAAAGCGCCCATAGCAATCGGACAGAAGATCTTGCCGAATGTACTCTTTGGCGGTAGAATGGAGCGGAGTCCAGGGTAAATCCCGGCGACTGATGAGGAGGCAGAACACTATGAGCACAATCACAACTATTCCGACCTCCAGACCGTTTAACCCATGACTTTGGGTGACTTCTGGAGTAACTTGTCAACCTGCGTGACTGCGTTGCGCACTGATAAACCACACCAAATCCAGAAGTGAAAAAGCAAATTTCAGACAAACTACGTGCGAGCCTTGGCGATATGGACCAAGCTCAGATTGACCACCTTATTGCGCGGGCGATTCAGGCCAGATACCGCGCCAAAGACCGATCCCCGAACCTTGACCCTTGGGTGACCAGGGTTCTTAAGAAAGATCAGCAAGACCAAGAACTTGCCAAAGACCCGACCGAAGGCACTGTCACCAGCGTCCGAGTGAACACCTGTTCGGTAGAAACTGCCAATGGGGTAGTGGACGCGAGGCTGGGAGGACATTCGACTGTCGTCGGTGATCAAGCGGTCGTTGCTTCGGTAGGTGAAAATGACTTCGTGCTCGTGGAAGTGAAGCCGCGAGCCACATCGCTGTATCGTGCCGATGTTTCCAAACCAAACGGGCAACAAGTGATCGTTGCTAATGTTGACGTGATCGTGATTGTGGTTTCGGTGGTCACCCCGCCATTGCACCCAAGGTTGATTGATCGCTATTTGGTCGCGATTCAGCAAGGAGGAGCAAGTCCGTTGATTTACGTGAACAAGATTGACCTGCTGGAAGACCCGAAGGAGCTAGATCAGCTTGATGTTTACAAGGCGATCGGGGTTCCGGTTGTGATCGGGTCGGCGAAGGCACATGCCGATGACCTTCGAGCACTTCTTGTTGGCAAGACTTGCGCTTTTGTGGGGCATAGCGGAGTAGGGAAGTCCTCAATTGTGAACGCACTCATGCCAGAGGCTGCCCTGGAAACTGGTGCGGTCAGTAAGGGATATGGCCGTGGGACACATACCACTACGACGTCTTCGTTGCATCGCCTACAGGATGGAACTGTGCTCATTGATACGCCCGGGATTCGCTCCTTTGGACTGCACAAGCTCAAAAAGGAAGAAGTCGCCGACTACTTCCCAGAGTTTGATGATTTGATTTGCAAGTTCACGGATTGCGCGCATACGGTCGAACCAGGTTGCGCCGTTCGCGCCGAAGTTGAAGCTGGACGGATCGCAAGAGAACGGTATAACGTGTTCTTGCGATTGCTCGATGAAGCGAAGTAGATTGTGTCCGGTCCAAGTCAGAGGAGAACTCTCGCAATTCAAACAGCG
>JBEIDH010000059.1:0-9920 GCA_040383535.1 Chthonomonas sp. | reverse complement strand
GCGGTTATCAGGATAAACCTGTAAACTGTATTCATGACAGAAGTAAAAACCAAAATTGAAACCCTCGAAGCCGAAATCGAAGCCAAGAAAAATGAACTGACCGAGCTCCGCCGGGCGATGCCGAAGTTGCGTGTTCCGGACTTAGAACTCAAGGATTCCAGCGGAAATCTCCTTACCCTCAGGCAGATGTTTGGCCAGTACAAGGATCTGATCGTGATCCACAACATGGGGCAGGCTTGTTCCTACTGCTCGCTCTGGGCGGACGGGTTGAACGGCCTGGTGCCGCACCTCCTCAGTCGTTCCGCGCTGTACCTCGTGAGTCAAGACGAACCGGAGGCGATGCGAGCATTCGCCGAAAGCCGCGGTTGGAAGTTCCCGCTGGCTAGTGCGTACGGATCGAACTTCTCGGAGACGATGGAATTTGGCAAGGATGGAGGTTCTACCGATCCTGGATTCTCGACACTACGCCTCAACGACGACGGCACAATAGACCGCCTCAGCTACGCCCCATTCGGGCCGGGTGATGATTACTGCGGAATTTGGTTTATGTTGCCGTTGCTCCAAGACGGCATCGCCGGTTGGTCGCCGAAGCACGTCGACGTTCGGTAAGGCCTTGACTGGATGACCATTGGTAGTCTCGTTAAGAACTGCAGGTCGTCATTCCGAAGCAAAGCGAGGAATCTGACTGGAGTATTTTCCTGATGGTAATCGCGCCGCAGTACTTGTAACCTCGCGATTTCGGGTTTTACGTATCCTTTCTTGCAATGGGCAGTTACGGTCAGATTCCTCCCTCCGGTTCGGAATGACAATGGTAAGTTTTGCGCTTTACCTCCAATCGTCATTTCGAGCGAAGCCGAGAAATATGAGTGTCCAGGGGTGTGGGACCGAGTTATTCGGCCTGATCTCACCAGTGATAGTCTTGCGGATAATTTGTACCCACACGCCATTACGGTCATATCTCTCCACTCCGCTGCGCTCCGGTCGAGATGACGGGTAGGACCTAGAGACCGAGCGCCGCGCGCGCCCGTAGATTCGCCTTCGCCTCGTTCGGCGTGATCTGGTGCATTAGGGCATTGAGGCCGTAATACTTGTCGGTCAAGCCGATTTCGCGCATTCCCATCTTGCGCATGATGGCGATCGAAGGCGTGTTCTCGGGGTACGCAATCGCGATGATCACGGGGATGTCTGGGCGGCGATCCACCGCCGCCTGGAGCATCGTCCAGCCAATCTCGGTGCCCAAGTCCTTGCCCCATTCGTCCTGGCGCAGGTGCCAACCGATCTCGTAATCTCCAAGCAATTTCCCGTCTCCATCAACCAACTGCTTGAACAATCCAGTGCCAATCGGGATCCCTGGTAGGTCTTTCCGCTCAACCGCCCAGATCATTGAGCCGTCTGCATACTTCGCGGCGACATTGGCATAGGCTTCGAGTTTAGGCTTTACTTGCTGGGCAGTCGTCGCGGGAGGCGGATTGCCGATGTAGCGCAATACCAGAGGATCTCCGTAGAGTGCGATGGCATGTTCGGCGTCGCGTTCGGGGTCCCAAGGGCGGAAGATCAGACGGCCAGACGTGAGGATGCTCATAGCAAGATTACTTCTCGGAGTGCCCAGGAAATTGCTCAATTCGCTTTCTTGGCTCGGTTAGGAGTTTAAGCACCGCTTGCCCGAGTTGCTCTCCCATCGAGAACTCTTCGTCCACCACGACATCCGCGCCGACCATATCAAGTTCGGCGGCGAGGTGGTGATACCTTGCCCGGCAAACAACCGGAACATGCGGCGCGACGAGCTTTGAATTACTCAGCACAAGCCGCGCCAATCGCACGTCCGGTAACGCAACGATCAGGGCTTTGGCGTCCTGGATTTTTGATCGGGTGAGATTCGCGGTCTGGGTAGCATCGCCGATCTTGCAGATCAATCCTTGGCGACTGGCGAATTCCGCCACCAAAGGATCTAGCTCCATCACTAGCACGGTTTCGCCTTGATCTTGAAGCACCCTTCCAGCCCGTTGCCCGGCGGTTCCATAGCCGACAAGAATGATATGCCCGGTTAAGTCTTGTACCGATTGACGCTCCTCTTCGGCGAGCTTCTTGGTTGGGAACAGCGAAATTGCCAGCCGCCGCGAGAGCTTCGGAGCCAGCGGAATCATGTACGGCGTCAGGAATAGGGAAATCGCAGAAACGCTCACGATCAGCTGCAACAACGCTGGAGTCAAAGCCCCGTTTGTCGCTCCAATCCGCGCCAGCACAAAGGAGAATTCCCCGACCTGAGCCAGGATGATGCTCGCCGTAAGGGTCGAAACCGTCGAAGGAACGAACAGCTTGCAAGCCGCAAAGGTGAACAAAACCTTCACAAAGATCACCAAAACCACCGAACCGAGCACCAGCCCAGGATTTGCCGCTACGAATTTCACATCGAGCAGCATCCCAATCGAGGCGAAGAAAATCGTGAGGAATAGCGTGCGTAAAGGATAAATGTCCACCCGCATCTGATCCGCGTAAGTGGTCTCAGCCAGCAGCATTCCGGCGATAAATGCTCCCAAAGCCGGCGAAAGCCCCACATGATGCGCCCCCCAGCTTGCCGCGATGCAAAAGGAAACCCCAAGCAGCACTGGAATCTCGCGGTTCTTTGCCACGACGTTTGAGCTTAGCAAGTGCTTCAGCGCGAATCGGGTCACAAGCCAGATCACTCCAACCAAGGCAACGGAGCCCAAAAGCACACCGCCCAAAGAAATCTGCTTCCCAGTCGGAGCACCCAAAAAGGTCACCAAAATCACGAGCGGAACAACCGCCAAATCCTGCAAAAGAACCACCCCAATCGCGGCTTTTCCGTGATTACTATCCAGGTCGTTGCGATCTTTTAGGATCCGCATGATCAGCGCGGTGCTGGAAAGACTCGCGATCGCCCCGATCGTGACCGCGCTTTGCCAAGGCAGATTCGCCATCAGCCCAATCGCCGAAATCACGAGCAAAATCAGCAAAATCGAGAGCGATCCGCCAATAAATGCGACCTTGCCGAGCCCTTTTAGCCGTTGAAAAGAGAACTCCAGACCCAGCGTGAACATCAAAAGCACAACGCCAAGCTCGGCGATCAGCACGATGCTTTCCGATCCGGTCACAAAGCCCGTCACCGAAGGCCCAAGCAAAGTTCCCGCGACCAAATAGCCGATGATTGCGTTTTGCTTCAGCCGCTCAAAGAGAATGCCAAGTACCAGCGCCGCCCCAAGCGTGAGCATGAGGTCATAGATCAGTTCCCAGCCGCCCATGAATGCCTTATCTTAGACCAAATTCACGCGCAAAGACCCGAACGGCTCGCACGAAATCATCACCGAGTCTCCCGGTCGGAGCGGGCGGGCGAGTTCGGTTTCTCGGAGTGGCAAATGCGCGGCGCAAGGGCCGGCGATCAGGTCCGAAGGGCGGATCGGCGTTGTCTTAGATGCCTGCTCGATCATCGCCGCGAAGCCGCCGTGTTCAAAGGCCGTCTCCAAAAGGGTTTCGCCGTTGATAATCAGCTTAATCGGGATGTTCACCGTCTCCGGGGTTTCCTTTTCGGGGTCGGGAATCGTGATAAATGGCCCGATGCCGTAGGGTATATCGTAGGCACGGACGGGGGTTTTTCCTTCTGCGCGTTCTTCGGCGAGCACGTCTTCGATCTCAAATCCGATCATCAGCGAATGCCCCAAAATCGCTTGCCCGGCTTCGGTGAGGTCCAGAGCGCGGCCGCCTTCTTTCATCACCGCGACGAGCCTAAGTTGGACATTGATCGCCCCATTTGGAAGTTCAATCTCGCCGAGCGGCCCCAGATAGTTCATCGCATTTCGGTAGGCGAAGCTGCCGTCGGGTTCAAAGCATCGGAGCGACGACACCGCTGGCAATGGCGCGAGAAAGGCGATCTTGCTCAGATCATGAATCCCAACCGCCTTTTCGCCGTCGGTTTCGTAGACGCGGTGCTCGTGAAAAATCCCCGATCGGGCGTGGTCGTTGTTCTCCAAAAGGACAAATCGGCAGAGTTGCATATGCGGATAAGGGTACCAGGATAGCGGGTCGAGGCTCGGAGCTTTCATCCCAGAAGTCCCCCTCTTTGACCCTCATTCTTTGGTTTATCAAGAGCCTTTCGTGGTCAAGGAGGGGGATTTAGGGGGCGGTTCGTTTTGTGAACTTTTAAGCGGTGTCGGGCGAAATTCTGCGATCTTTCGACCTCACCCCTAACCCCTCTCCTTCGCAACGGACGCGAGCAGTCTCACAACTTTTGCGTGCGAAAGAGAAGGGAACCGGTCAAGATAAATAAGGAGGTGGGCCGGGGTGGTACTCCCGAACCCACACTTTTATGCCAACTGACTATCTAGATTAAAATCTTATGACTTAAGCGGCAAGGCTTAGGCCACCGACCGCAGGTGGGCCATAGACCGCAACGGCAGGGCATGGTACAGAATTTGTTCCCGCTCGGCTAGATGTAATCCGATACCAAACCAACTGACCAGGTTCTTGACCGATATGGTTAAAACCTGTCTTTGTTGTTGACCCGACAAAGAACCAATTTGGACTTGTTCCGATTCTTGCTTCGATGATAAAGTTTGTACCACCGGCGTTGCCGTTTCGATTCCAAATGAGCTTGTTGACGCCATCGTCGCAACCGGTGACTTGCAGACCATTCACGGTGACAACAGGGCCAGACGAGGAGGTTGAAACGATGCCAAGATCCTTCAAAACTGCCGCAGGAATCGCCGGATTGCTCTTCCATTGTTTTGCATAAGCTCGGATCGATGCTTCGCTTGATTTCTTGCGATTGTTCTTGGTTGCAACTTTACCTTGGAGCTCTTCCTTACCGGATACGACGGCGGAGTAAGCTGCGTTGTATTGAGTATTTTGCGTTGCAAGAGTACCGAGAGAGGTAGTGTCCAATCCCAGAACGGTTTCGTGCTTTTCGCATTGTGTGATGAAGTTTTGATACCAAGCCGTGAATTGAGCTTCGTTGCTTGGAATGTAATCCGTGTTCGCCATGTTCGTGTGGTTTCCTGTTGATTTGGTGGGCCTTTGCCCGTCGATTTATTTTTTGGAAACTCTCATCAAAACTTTAGAGTGTATGTACAAAAATCCTATCATTTGTGTTCAAAAAAGTTCTGAAAACTCGCTAGTTGGTACGATTTTATCGGTTCTGCAATTGATTTGCTGAACAGGTCAGGAGGTTTGCTGAACAGGTCAGGCGATTTGCTGAGCAGGTCAGGCGATTTGCTGAACAGGTCAAGCGTTTTGCTGTGCAAGTCAGGCGATTTGCTGAACAGGTCAGGCGGTTTGCTGAACAGGTCAAGCGATTTGCTGAGCAGGTCAAGTGATCCGCTGGACAATCACAAGCGTAGGCAATGCGAGGAAATCGTCCCCACACCCCTGTACGCTCATATTTCTCGGCTCCGCTCGAAATGACGATTGGGGGTTTTGTGCTGAATCGTAATCGTCATCTCGACCGGAGCGAAGCGGAGTGGAGAGATATGACCGTGCCAGCGTGTGGGCACGAATGATCCGCGACCCAATCACTGGCTTTGGCAAAGCGAGGAAATCGTCCCCACACCCCTGGACGCTCATTTTTCTCGGCTTCGCTCGAAATGACGATTGGGGGTTTTGTGCTGAATCACAATCGTCATCTCGACCGGAGCGTAGCGGAGCGGAGAGATACGACCGTAGCGGCGTGTGGGAACGAGTTATCCCCTATGCGCCCACGAATGGAGGCATAGGAGAAGTCCCCCTCTTTGACCCTCATTCTTGTATTCGCCAAAAGAATTTCGTGGTCAAGGAGGGGGATTTAGGGGGCGGTCATTTGCTCGTTTTTTCATAGACAACGTCCGACAGTTTGGTCCCTCCTCGACCTCACCCCAAACCCCTCTCCTTCGCCACGGAATCATGCATTCTGCCAAATCAAGAGCGCGAAAGAGAGGGGAATCCGGAAAACCGTAGAAAGGGCCTAAAGTTGATGCGCTACGATTTTTGGTTCCTTTTTGCGCGTTAGCGCAAAAAGAACTCTTTGCCCCTCCAAGATGGAGGGGTTGGGGTGGTTGAGTACCTGCGCTATGGTGTGGAGATTCTGCACCCACAGTACGGTTTCCGCGATCGATCCTTCACAAAGTTTGCGAAGGTACGCGCCCTTCTTTCCCTAACCCTTTCTTCCTAAAGGCGAAAGGGGACCGGATGCAAAAAAAATCCCCACCCGATTGCTCGAGTGGGGCTCTTTGATTATAGAATTAAGAAACCTTAGTTTCGTGGTTCTGCAATCGCGCCTGGGATTCCGTTGAAGTCGTAAGGCGGGTAGTAAGCTCCACCAGCGTTAGCGACCGAAGTCACGGCACTGTTTGTTGGAGCTGTTGGTTGGGATTGGAGTTCGCCAAACTTGTCAGCATCGTTGGCCAATCGTGCGTTGTAGCGGATTGCCTTTGCGCTGGAGTCAGAGAATCCAACGACGATGACGCCGCTGTATCGCTCTTGGCCTGGGAATTGGTATCGAGTCATGCCCAGAGTTGCAGCTGCGAAAGCTACGTTGTATGGAGCCATGCTTGGTTGCAATGCTGCTGGGACTGAAGCGTTCCATCGTGTGAAGTAGTTCGGAGCTTCTCCGGCCGGGTTCCGAGCAAGTTCACCAATTTGTCGTTGTCGGGACTCGAAGAAGAGAACTGTTTCAGACGGGAATGGGATCACGCCTTCGCTGCAGACTGGGTCTGCGCCGCCGACAGCTGGAGCGATGCCTGGATCTTCGAACACTGCGAAGTTAGGAGCATAGCCTGCGAATCGGATACCGCTGGTTGCAACGGTTGGAGTTGGAAGGAATCGGTTCCATCCACGTGTGGACAAAGCGGAAGCCCAGTCAATTGCCTTATCGTCGCCTGGCGACTTGAGAATATCAATATTCTTAAGGTATGGCTGCATGGCATCAAACATTGTGAAGATTTGTGCGCCAGCGGCTGGTGTTGGTTCGTTAGCTACAAGAACCGTGGTGATACCGTATGCCGACTGTGGGAAGCACTGGTCGTTGTCACTCGTGTAGAGCGTAGTGGCAATGCCCATTTGCTTGACATTGTTGATGGAAGAGGTCTTCTTGGCAGCGTTTCGCGCTTGGGCGAAGACTGGGAAGAGAATTGCGGCGAGGATCGCGATAATCGCGATAACGACCAGCAATTCGATCAGGGTAAAGGCTTTTCGATTGCGCATTAGGGGTTATTTTTCTCCGTAGGAGTCTTTCTAGGATTGCTCACGCCATCCTGAGGACCGACCCCATAGGGAATGGGTCCAATAGATGACTATATCACAGATTGATCTGAAATGGAAATAGTTCGGAAAAAACTCGTAGAAAATTACGATCAAGTTATTTCTCCGAACCGTCTCTCCCTACTGGTACACTGAGAAAATTGCAAATGGTCCCCCAAACTTTGCACCCCGAATTGCCCCAAGCATCCATCCTCGGCATTCCAGTCACGCTTCTGGATATGCCTGGAACTGTTGCGGCGATTGATCAGATGATTTCTGTCGGGGACCCAGAAATGGTGGTGACCGCCAATGCGAGTGCGGTCGTTCTTGCTCACGATGATCCTGCCTTTCGCGCCGATGTTTTGGGCGCAAAGCTGATCACGGTGGACGGAGCGGGAATTCAGTGGGCTTTGGAGCGCAAGGGCATGAAGAACATCGCCAAAGTCGCTGGGGTCGAGCTTGTTGAGCAACTTTGTTACTTGAGTAGCGACAAGGGCTACAGGATCTTTTTGCTGGGCGGGGAACCTGGGGTTGCCGAGATTGCGGCAGAGAAACTTCGGCTGAAATTCCCTGGATGCAATATCGTTGGGGTTCGGAATGGATATTTCCCGGCTTCTGACGACGACATCGTCGCGCAAGAAGTCGCCGAGTTTAATCCCAATATCCTCTTGGTCGGCATGGGGATGCCGCGCCAAGAACGCTTTATCATGAAGACCAAGCACATCACCGGCGCTCCTGTGCAGATTGGGGTTGGCGGGTCTTTTGACGTGCTGAGCAATAAAGCCAAACGCGCTCCGGAAGCATGGCAGAAGCTGCGGATTGAGTGGCTTTGGCGGGCTTTGATCCAGCCGAGCAAGTTCAAGAAGCTTGCGGCATTGCCTCGGTTTATGCTGATGGTGATTCGGGCGAAGTCATGAGGATCTACACCAAGACCGGCGACGACGGCACAACCGGCCTGATCGGAGGGGATCGGGTTGCGAAGATTGATCTTAGGATCGAGGCGCTTGGGGCGATTGACGAGCTGAATGCTTTGATCGGGATCGCTGCTTTGACATTGGAGGGTTCTGAGCTTTATGCGAAGCTGATTGCTTTGCAGAGTAGATTATTCGACGTCGGGGCAGAAGTCGCGACTCCGATGGACAATCAGTATTTTCGTCCTGCCACGATGGATGAGGATGTCCTGAGCATGGAGCATGATATTGATCTGTGGTTTTCCGAGATGGAGCCTCTCAGAAACTTTATCCTTCCGGGCGGAACGATGGGCTCGGCTCAGCTTCATTTGTGCCGCACGGTCTGCCGCCGCGCCGAACGAACCTTGCTGACTCTGCAAACGGAGGCCGAGGTGCGCACTGAACTCCTGGCTTACATGAACCGTCTTTCTGATTGGTTCTTCGCCGCTGCTCGCTATGCCAATCATCTGGCGGGGGTCGCGGATGTGAAATGGGAAGGTCGCGCTTCCAGTTGATGTGATCGCTATGAATTCCGTACTCCTTTTGGCATCTTTGACCTTGGTCCAACAAGCTCCGGTGGATCGCTCGACTCCAAAGAAGGTGATTGAGCAGATGTTCGAGCGCTATTCCTACGCAGGCTCCTGCGCGGGGACGATCAAGATGACTCAGTCCAGCGAAGGTCGGAGTGCGGTGATCAATACTTATGTTCAATTCCGCCGTCCGGCTGAGCTATACATTCGCCAGCAACAGGTGGGCTCGGGGGACGTGAATCTCACGATCGCCGACGGCAAGTGGGTCACCTACGAGATTCCCGAAGAAATGCCGAAGCGACCTGGTCAGCGATTTTTCTCTCGACAAAAAGAGGCCGGAAAGGCAACAATGCAGGTGCAGGATTGCTATACATTGGCGATCCGGAGCTTGCTTGACCGCTCAACTCCGCTGGATATAGCGGTAGGGAAGTCTGTTTATCTTCGCCGACTGACCGGGCAATGGGCAACTCGAGAATTCCAAAACGGTAACGCCCCAGATAAGGGCGAAGATGCTGTGATCGTGGGAGATTTCCGAGATTTTGAACAGAATCCCGTGACCGGAAAGTATCAGATGATCATTTCTCCTGCCGGAGATATTAAGCGATTCACGCTCCGGGAAACCATCGGCGTCCGCGAAGCAAACCGAACGGTAACGATCGTCACCGTCTGGGATGCTGATTTGAAGGTTGGCTCATTCGGCGACGAAAAGCTCTACAAAGTCACGAGGTAGTCGCCTTTTCTTCAACTTTAATCCAACCTGGCCGCGAGAGAAGTCGCTGATAGAGCTTGGGCGGGATTTCTAGAGTTGAATCTCCATTTTCTTTTGGAAGTTCCAGTCGGGGTTGACCTTTTTGGGTTGCCACATCAGCCCAGTCTGGTTCCGTGATCGCTGCCCTACCTACGGCCACAAGATCTGCCCCAATCTTGCTTGCGGCAGAAACATCCAGGTAAGTGTTGATACTTCCGACCCCGATCAACGGTATCCGGTGGTCAATTTGCCGTGCGAGGAGGGCGAGAACGGGCTCGGATTCTGGATCGTGGAGGCTTGGTTGACGATAGGACCCTAGGCTCACGTGTAGGAAGTGCAAAGGATAGACACACAAGCGATTGAGGAGGGTGAATGTATCTTCAAGGCGAATGCCAGGGGTCTCGATTTCTTCTGGAGAGAATCGGTAGCCGACCAGAAAATCCTTGCTGACCTTGCTCAGCACGTCTT
>JBEIDH010000058.1:0-10483 GCA_040383535.1 Chthonomonas sp. | reverse complement strand
GCGTTCTTTTGGCGAAGCGGGTGGAAGAAGATCTCCGAGTTCTTAATGTACGGCATGTAGTACTTCTGCCAAGTCTGCCAGGTCATACTGTTATAGAAGGGACCGCTACAACCTGCAGTTGGAGTTGCGTTGAAGGAAGCCGCCTTGAACTTTCCGTTGATGGAGGAATTCAACTCACATCCAGAGCGCATTGGCAATCTCTCGTCATACTCTTGAACGTATAGCATGGAGCCAATCGCGATTTGCTTTTGGCCACTGATAGCAACGGTCTTCTTTGCCGCAGTTCGCGCTTGGGCGAAGACTGGGAACAGGATGGCAGCGAGGATCGCGATGATCGCAATCACCACGAGCAGCTCAATAAGGGTAAATCCGCGTCGTTTCATAATAAGAAATGGGCTCCGTTCTGGTTTCTAAAATCGCAAGGCGTCAAGAAAATTGGCACTGAAATGCCTCCCTTTCCGACGTTCTTTATTTTGGCACCTGGACCTCACAAAAAGAAACAAGAAGAGTGCCAGTATTGTTAAGAGAATGTAAAATTTAGTCCAGGGAGACCACTTCCTAGCATCATTCCGGTGCAAAAACTCCGACCCACAGCGTGACGCTTTTTCCCGGCTAGGGCGAACAACTTCCGAAAATGGACCCCACTGAGTCCGTGCGCCACAATCCGCTTCAAAAATTTCCTCCAGTCTGCCCTTGCACCCGCCGAGATATAAGGGTATAAAGATATCTCAAATTGCCACATAGCTCAGCGGTAGAGCAGCTGACTGTTAATCAGCGGGTCCCAGGTTCGAATCCTGGTGTGGCAGCCATCTTTTAAGTTCAAACCAGTCCCAATCGGGGCTTTTTTTGTGCCTGGAGCTCGATGCCAAAAAGCAAATCCCAGTTTTTGCTGCAGAATTTAAGGTTAATCCCGAGAAATGATCCGTTGAAGTGCTGCCCAGCGGGTTCTTAGGTCGCCAAGCAAAGGCGCTCGGGAGCGGGAGACGCTGAGTAGATCGAGGTCAATCTCGCTGATGATCATGTGCTCCTCCAGGATCGGAGCCTTGCCGATCACGCGGCCTTCCATGTCCACAATCGAAGAGCCGCCCCCAAATCCCTTGCCACCTTCGAAGCCCAGCAGCGCCGAATTGATGCAATAAAGCGCATGTTCTTCGGCAATACCACGGAGTAATCGGTCGTAGCGGTCAAGATTCGAAGGAATTTCACCCTGAAACCCTCGGGCGGGCGATGCGCTAGGAACTAAAATCATTTGTGCGCCTTGGACTGCGCAAAGAGTTGGCATAATGCTATGCCAAATGTCTTCACAAATCAGCAGAGCCATCCGCCCTAACCTCGAATCAAACACGCAAAGCGAAGATCCCGCAGAGACAAATCGCTCTTCATCAAACACGCCATAAGTTGGCAAAAAGAACTTCTGATAATTTGCAACCACCCGCGACTTCCCTGCCCCAACTTCCAAGTAAGCAGCAGAATTGTAGAGCAATTCTTCGCGCTCTTCGTAATATCCTAATGCAATATCAATCGGGCGAGATAAATCGCTTAACCGGTCGTGGATCGCTTGCAACAGATTCGTTTCAGTCAGCGCGCATTCCAAAACTCCGCCTTCCAAAAAATATCCGCTGAGAATCGTCTCCGGAAAGACAATCAGCTCAACACCTTCTGACGCAGCCTGGCGCGTGATCTCGGCGACTTTGTCCAGATTTTTTTGAACGTTCGCTTTTTCGGGGGCGAACTGGGCGCAGGCGACTTGGAAGCGCATAGTGGGTTCAGTTTACTCTGTTGAGAACTCATCGCCGGGATCACTCAGGTTGGCGGATCGAGTAAGGTCAATGAGGCCGACGAATGGCTGTTCTTCGGCATACATGGCAAGCGATTTTGCGAAGGATTCTCCCCTAGAATTGCCGACCATCATAATCAACGTCTCTTGGGCGCGTGTCATGGCGACGTACAAAACACGCTGCTCCTCGGCGACGGTCTCTTGCGCCATTTGCTCAAAATACCAGCGATAGCTCAGCGATTCGATCTCGGTTTTCAGGAACACAAGTCCCGTATCCTGATCCACCAGGAGGGCGTTCAGGATACTTTTTCGTGGCTTGGTGGGCTTGAAAAGGTCCGCCAGAATTACGACGGGGAATTCTAACCCTTTAGCTTTGTGAACGGTCATGATCTGGATCGTGTGGTCGTCATCGTCCACGGCAGGAGCGTCGCCTTCCTTGACGTTGAGGGTCGTGATCCGACGAATCTTTTCTGCAAATTCCTTTGGCCCTAAATCCGGGTGTTGCACCGCCATTGTGAACAGCTTGCGGATATTGGCGAGGCTTTGCAGAGCGTTCGCGGTTGCGCCTACTTTCTTGAGGTACGGCGATTGGAACATGATTTTTGAAAGCACTTCCCATGCAGCGTGGCGGTCGGCATAGCTGGCGATGGGCACAAACCAGCCTAAAAACTCGCCGATCTTCGCCTGATCTTCGGGGATTGGGCAATTGAATTGGAACAGCAAATCGCGCAACGGAACATCTTGATCCTGGTGGGCGGCTTGCAAAAGCACGATGCTATCCAGCGAGAGGCTCACGATCGGTGACCTTAGAAGCGCAAGTAGGGCAAAATCTGATTCCGGATCGCTCAGGGCTTCCATCGCGTTTGCCAGGTCACGAATCGGCATTCGGGAGAAGAACTTTTCTGATCCTCCCGCGATCCTCGCTTGCAATCCAGCCTGGGTCAAGGATTGCTGCACCATCGCCGCCGTCGATCCCTGTCGAACCAAAACCGCGATATCTCCGGCATTGACGTTAGGATTGTCGGTGAGGAACTCTTTTACCCAAATTGCAAATTGGGACCATAGCTTTGGTGCGGTTTTCCAGATCTCCACTCTGCCTGTCGTCCCGAGACCAGGGTTCATGGCGACGTATTTGGAATCCCACATTTTTTGGAAGGTCTCGTCTACAAATTGCAGCACCTTTGGCGCGGTACGGAAATTCGTCCCCAGCTGGAGCGTAGTCGTGACCTGGGTTCGGTCTTCAAAGAGCTTATAATCCGCCTGACGGAATCCGTAAATGGATTGCTGAGGGTCCCCGACAAGCATTTCGCTCGTGAAATTCAGAGCCTCCAGAAGCCGATATTGCATCGGATTAAGGTCTTGGGCTTCATCAATGAGTACGACCTGATATTGCCCGCGGATGCGCTTGGCGGTCTGGGAGTGATTCACGATCAGCTCCACCGCCAGTCTTTCAAGCTCAGAGAAATCGAATGACTGCGTCGCAACCATTCGCTCTTCAAGGCGTTTCCAGACGCCGAGGGCGAGTTGCATCAGCCCGCAGGTTTGGGCGAGGGCGCGGATTTCATTGCCTCCATCCTTGTGACTTGGACCGGCTTCGATCGCGGCCTCAATCTGATCGGCCTTCTTCCCCTCACCTTGATCGCGCATCTTCTTGACGATCAATTGACCCAGGAGCAAATGGTCGTTGTACATCGCTCGAAGGTCGCTGAGCCTGACTGTAGTGCCACGGATTTTGCTCAGCGCACTGCGGACGTCATTGGCAATGGCTTCGTGCAACGCCCCGGATTGACCAAATTCGCGCTTGCCGGCTCGTACTCGGAGGAACTCAGCGACGTACCTCTTCCCCTCGCCTTCGGCGGTGAGTTCCTCCCGAAGGGCATCTTCGAGCATCGCCCGGTGAGTGCCTTCGTCCATGATTTCAAATTCCGGATCAATGCCGGCGGCGATGGCGTTTTCGCGCAATGCCCGTTCGAGGAAGCCGTGGATGGTCGAGATTGGACCAGTTTCTGCGCTTTGGGCTTGCTGGTTCAGTCCTGCGTCCCGAAGCTCGCTGACGATCTTCTTTTTCATCTCAGCGGCGGCTTTACGCGTGAATGTGATCGTTAGAATCTGATCTGGGGTCAGACCATCTTCTTTGATGTATCGCAAGTATCGGGCGACCAGAGTCCGGGTTTTGCCAGATCCCGCCGCCGCCCGAACAGTCAAGCGATCCGTACGATCCGAGATCACCGAGTTTTGTTCAGGCGTCGTTTGCGACAATTGGCACCTCCATCAGCTCGGCTGAAAGATCCGCAAGCTCGGTCGAAACGCGGCACAAGTCACCGTACTCACAATGCTTACAAGTCTCTTCATTGGGGATCGCTTCCATTTCCCCGCTCGAAAGTTGTAAGACGGATTTCGCCAGAAGATCACGCGCCATATCCATGGTGGCGATCCAATCGTCGCTGTCAATCCGATGGATTTTCAGGAAATTGCCCTTGCCCGCAAGCCCGTCTCCCTCGCGCCGCTTTAGGATGTTGAGTACCCTTGCCGTTCCCCCGTGATCCACTTCAACGGCGGAATTGACATGCCGCAAAAGACAACCATAGATCACGTATTCCAACCACTTCTGAGGCGATTCGGTGACCTTCGGGAAGTTCGCGCTGACCCCAGTTTTGTAAAGCCGGACCGTTGTATAAGGACCAATTTCACTGACAGCGGCGACGGTGCCAGTGATTTTCACCGTGCGGCCCGCGATTTTCATCGTATTCTGAAAAACGGGATCGTTCAGATCCACGTCTGCTCGGATATTCTTAACTCCCCATTGCCGTCGAGCAGAAAATTCTAGGTCAACCCAACCTTCTATCATTCGCCGACCGCTAGCTTCGGCGAGGGCGACTTCCCACTCGTCGCTCTGATAGGCAGCTTCTCTCAAGAGTTGATTGAGCCTGCCGTTGAGGGTTCGGGTGGCGTCTTCTTCGGTTGAGATTTTTGCCAGGAGTGCCTTCTTCGGCAAGGCAGCGAGCTCGGATTCGAACCTGAAAGCATTCTTCCTCAGTTGTAAACGGTGGCGGGAAATGGATTGAAACGGGCACATCATCCCGGACAACAGTTCGCCAACTTTGATGCCCTCCTCGAAGTTGGGTCGAACCTTTTCTTGCGCTTCCCCCAGATGTAAGGTTTCGATTTTTGTGACGATCCTTGGCCCTTCCATCGCCTCCATGAGGTCGAGATCAGCTTCCAGCATCTTCCCGGAAGCAAGGACGCCAAAGAGCTCCTTACGAGGATAGTTCTTAGTCAGAACGCGATTGCCAAGTGTTCGCTCTACTTCATCCAGGTAGCTCGCGGGGACATTGTCGCGATCCTCGCCGGATTCTGGATAACTCAGAATCAGCTGCTTCGCTGGAGCACCACAGATGCGGATAAATGCGTCACGTTCCGCCTTTGCTCCAAAGTGAGAATCCATCAGCCTATCCTTGTGATCCAGCAACTGATTGATCTCCTCGCGTTCGGCATCGCTCAAAATCGGCTCTTCCGCGCGGCGGCGTGGCATCGAACCCTCAAGCAATCCAAGCGCCAGCATCACATCGCAGTCAGCGGCTTCCCACGGCTCCCGTACGACTCGCACCCCTCGACCATCGCTCGGCAGGACCATCGATTCACGTTCCCACAGCATCAGAGCGGTTTCGACGAACTGCTTAAAGCCAATCGGTTGAGCCTTACGAAAATCAAATGCCGGGGCATATTCCTGGATTGCCCTCAAGAGCGCCATTTGTGCCCTGCGGTCGTGATCCACCTTCTTACCGTCGGCATCAGATGCGGTTTCGGCGATCGCGTCCATGATCGTGAGCTCGTAAAACCGGAGCGTCCACTCTGCGATGGTCAACCGCTCATCCGCGACCCATTGCCGCCATTGCATGATTTCTGCTAGCCAGGGTAATTCGTCTTCATGATCGCGGGCATAAGTCCAGACAGTATCCCACGAGCTGGTTTCAGTCAAAATCGCCACGTCAAGATGGTCTTTCAGAGCCTTTCGCTGGGGAAATTTCGTTGGGAAATAGCTGGATTGGCAAAGCTTTAGGATGGCCCGAATGTCGTCGCTGATGAGGACTTCTAGGGTCTGCTTCATCATGCTGGCAAAGCCGTTCGTCAGCAGCGGCACGACAAGGCGCACATCCACCGCGATCCCAAAACGATCTCCGACCGACTTCAAAAGCGGGGCGTAAGTATCGGTATTGGGGATCACGATAGCGATTTTGTGATCAAGAATTTCGCGATCTTTGGCGTCTCGGCATAGCCGAAGTGCCCATTCACATTCGGCAAGAACATCGGCGGCACTAAAAATCATCGCCTCTGGCCCGTTCTCGGCAACGCCCTCACCAAAGAGTTGCTGCGTCCAATGCGAATCGCTCGGGGATTTGATCAGGCGCGGCTCCAAAGCACGGGTCACCAGCCCCTCAATCTCGAATGCATTCGGCGATGCCTCGACGACCACATGAACTTCCAATCCGTGGTTGGCAAGCTTTCTAAGGAGCTTCATTACGTTCGGACGATAGTTCTTTCCAACGAAAACGAGCAGCCGCTTGAAGTGCAAGGGACGTTCGAATTCGGCTTCCAGAAGCTGATCCACTCGGCGCCAAGCCCCGATTTTGCCAATCGCTTCGAGTGAACTTTCGACACTGCGGTCAATCGCGGCAAGTTCAAACAGCTTCTTACCAAGCTCCGGATTCACCCTCTCAGCAAGTGCTTCAAGCCGTTCAGAATCAAGCCCAGCGTAGCGAAGCTCGCGAAGAACCTCCACAAGGACCGCATGAAATCCCGCAAATCGGGCAACTCCAGCAAAGATAGAATCCTCATTCAGGTCTTCGCAAACCAGCTTCACCGTCGCGAGTAACTGACCACGGGAAGCGAGCCCGCGAGAAGGAACCTCGGCATCCATCCCAATCCGGCCCAATATCTCCCCAAAGGGAACCAGCTCAAGGTGATCCTCGTGATACCCGAGCTGCTTGATCGGATAAAGCACGCCGTCTTCTAGGGCAGTCACATATCCAATATCAGACCCAAATTCATGCACAACGCGCCGAAGCTCGGTCGGCGTGGGGTGAATTCGGATAAGATGCGGAGCATTGCCGGTCTTTGGCATGTCTAAACTACATTATGCCCGCCGGAAAACCCTCAATTTGGACGACAGCTAAGAAATGGCAAGGAAATCTTGTTCCGGCGATCCTGTCGCTTCCGTTTGCGGCGGGTGGATTGTATCTGTACAGGTCCGAAAATCCACTCGATCTGCTCCCGATCGGGCTTTTGGCGGCCTTTCCCGTGATCGGTTGGTTTTGCCTCAACGCCTTTGGTCTTTGGGGCAATGACCAAATGCGTGCCCAGCTCGGCAGAATTTATGGCCGCGAAAGGGGGCAAAAGTCCGATCAAATGATCTTCGTCGGATACGCAAAACCCGGATTCCGCGACGCACTTGACCCACATCAAGGCATCGGATTTTTGATCGTGCATCCCAATCACCTAGAGCTCTACGGCGAAACCGAGCAAATCACGATCCCCAAAAGTGTGATCAAAGGATTCTCTCTCAGGCGCAACATGCACTCTGCTTTGTTCCTCGGAGGTTGGCTCGTGATTGAAGCTGGAGAAAATACGCTCTTCATAGAACCCCGCGAGAAAATCTCCCTTCGCGGCAACAGGAAGTACCGTGGGATCCTTAAGCAAGAACTAGAGAAATGGAAGGCTTCAAACCAACCCAATTAGGTTTGGAAAGCAAAAAAGATCCCCCTACTCGATAGGGGGATTTAGGGGGCGGTCAAACGCCCGCCATTAAATCGCTGGGCAAGACTACAACCACCGGACCGCTACAACGAGATCCATGGGCCTCGTTTCACCGCGCTCCCGATAACAGGCCGAACACAATAATCAGTTCATCCGCCGAACCATCCGTGCAATCCGAACAATCCGAACCGATGCTCAGGACTTCAGAGCAACACCGGCACCAATCGCGTATGTCCCCGTGTAGACCTCAACGACGTCGGATTCGAGTTGGATGGGGGCGTTCCAGGCTTCTAGGTGAACGGAAACCGCGCCGCCGGTGTTGCGGATGACAAATTCGCCGGTCAGGCCGGTCTTTCTTGCCCAAACAACCGCCGTCGCCGCCGATCCGGTGCCGCATCCCAAAGTCTCGCCTGCCCCGCGCTCGAACGGCCGCATCACCAGTTCGCGGTCGGAGACGGGGTACGCGAACATCGTCGAAGTTCTCTGCGGAAATGCGGCGTGGTGTTCCATTAAGGTGCCGATCCGCAGAAATTCGGAGTCCGAAACCGGGGCGTCGGCAAGGATAACGGTGTGCGTGCTGCCGGTGCTAAGGCTGCTGACGATCTGCTCCGAATCGCTGACGATCATCGGAGACATAAATAGTTCGGATTCCAAATGATGAGGGACCCGCGCAGGCAAAAACGATGCCGGCGGCAATTCAACTTTGGCGCGATTTTCGCCAGTGATCCACGTTTGTACGTCTCGGTCGAGGTGGTGGAGCGAGTCGAACGAGCCGATCAAGCCATGCTTGAACCCGTGGACAACCGCGCATCGCAGGCCGTTGCCGCAAAAATCCTCGCTTCCATCGGGGTTGAACATGCGCAGATTTCCGGGCGAGACCACCAGCAATCCGTCTGCACCGATCCCGCGCTTGCGGTCGCAAAGCTTGAGGGCGAGGAACGATAAATCGAGATTTGCGGGGAGATCGCTCAGATGAACTAAGACAAAATCATTGCCGATGGCCTGGGTTTTCCAAAATCTAAGCGCGCTCATTGGATGGATTCTAAATAATATTCTGCCGTCGCGGTCGTTGCGCGGAACCAGCCGCCGTCGGGACACAAAAGCGGGAACCACCAAGCCGATGGCCGCAAGCCCGATTTCACGAGCCCTTTCGTCACGGTCACTGCCTGCCGCACCAGCTTAAGACGCTTTAGCTCCAGCTCCAGTTCCAGGTCCCGCCGCTGTTCGTGGGCCTTGATCACCTCTTGCGAGCGCACCAAAATGTCTTGCTCAGTTTGGATCACTTGATAAGCCAGGAGCTTTTCTTTGGCGACTTCGGAGAGACGCTTGACTTCGGCGATCAGATTTTCTCGGTCCTGCTCTTCTTTCGGCGACGGGTTTTTTTCAAAGATAAATTCGCGCCAATGGCGACCTTGCGCGTGTTGCGCGGCATCCACATCTTGCTTTGCGGCTCGCCAATCTTTTAGCGCGGATTGTTTGCGTTGCTTGATTTCGGTGAGCTGCTGGTGGAGGTGCTCCAGCTGGGCGTGGAGTTTTTTGTAGCGGTCGGCGATATCGGACCAAGACGCGCCGGAATTTTGCGCGAGGTAATTTGCGAGATCAAGAGGCCGTCGGATCGTGCTGAGATCCTTCAGAAGCTTTTGTTGCTCCAGAACGACCATGCTCCATCGCCCAGCGAAACTTTCGGTGGACATCTCTTCCGCGCCGAACGGCTGGACGAACGGGGTTGGCATCTTGAGCCATTGGCGGCATTCGGCGAGCGCATCCCATGTGGAGTACTTAACGCGCAGAATTGGGTTCAACTTGGGGGCAAAATCGCCGAGCTTTTGGTGGAAATCGCGTGAATAATGCACATATCCGGACGCGCCTTCATGGAAAATGAACACAAATTCTGAGGCGAGCATCCCGATGAGGCTGACGGCTTTTCCGACCAAAGTGCAATGTTGCCCAAACTTACCTTCGATGGCTTGCGCGAGCTCGTGGATGTTGGTCACCGGCTTTTTTGTGGTGATAAATAGGGGTTGCGGGGTCATGATGATGACCGCCTTGGGGGCAACGCGGATCGTGCCGCGCCCGTGCCCGGGAACGACGAGGTCAAACGGAATTGCCCACGACCCAAACCGGTCAAGGGTGTAGATTTCGCCTCCTCGGAGGGCGTCGTTGTAAGCCGATTTTGCCTGATCGCGAGAGCCGGGATTCACAAAAAGTTCGACGAGTTTGAACCTGGATTTTCCTGAGGTTTGGGTGTTGAAGTTGAGGAGCTGGGTCGTCGCGGTGACGTCTAACCCAAGATCGCGCCCGGAGACAAACTCGAAAATTTTGGGGATAACAGCTTGGTAATAGTCGCTGAGCGAGCCATTTTCGGCTTCATCGCTGGCATCGCAGGCAAGCTTTCTTAGGACCTCGGCCCGCTCGCACATGATTCTCCCCTGACAACCAGGAACGGCGCCAACGGTGGTATCAATTGCCCAATCGAGCGTCTGCAAAAGCACATCGCGCAAACCGGAGAATTTAGTTTCCGCGATCACGGGGGTTTGATCGCCAGCAAAAGCCACGCCTCGCCATCCATAAGCCTCGGTCGCATCGTGAAGAACGCCTTCTCTTTGCCGCAAAATGGTGCCGATTCTCACCCCGGATTTCTGAAGAATTTCCTTCGTGATCACGGTTTCCGAACCGAAGATCGCGCTAAATTCCCCAGCGGCACTCCAGAGATCTTTTGTGGTGGTGTCGTTGTGTGGAAGGGCGAGATAGCCGGATTTTGACTTCGATCCCGGGTGTTTGGCGAAGTAATCGGTGTCGTGAACCCCGGCAACAAACGGCCGATTGAATCCCATTTCCTTTGAGCACATCGCTACTCCGGCTTTCATCGGTTCGTCCCAAAAAGCAGTTTGTCCGAGCGACAAAAATGGAGCCCCGGGAGCGATACGCTCGAGTTCTTCAAAGATCAGGCGG
>JBEIDH010000057.1:0-11304 GCA_040383535.1 Chthonomonas sp. | reverse complement strand
CCTGATCATTTGATGGATTATCGCTCGCATCCACACTTCGATATTCCCAAGAAACCTTGCCATCGGTTTCAATCTTGAAGACCCCAGGCATTTGCCATGGATCACCAATGGGGAGTCCCACAAAATGACCGCGCAATGTTGCTCCAAACCCTCGAATGAAGACTTTTGGGTTGAACATTTGCTTACCCGAGCCGCGACTTAACCCAAATGCCCGATACAGGTCTTGGTTTGTATCGCAAATGAACGGGTGGGGCGTTCCCATTTTCATACGAAACTCTTCGGCTTGTTCTGAAGAAGCCATCGACACAAAGGCCAAGTTTAGATTCAGATGCATACGAAGGTTTGCGACTTGTTCTTTGCAAAACGTGCATCCAAAGTGCCGAAGAAAAACCAGGACAAGAGGACTCTCCTTGTAAAGCGAAGCTAGTGGTACTAGCTCCCCCGATGATAATTGAACTTCAACCTCTGGTGATTCCACTATCCTATTCTACGTCATGACTCAAGCAACATATCTTTGAGCCGCTCCATGCATTCTGGCTGCTTTAGCTTTCGAATCCCCTTCTGCTCAATCTGACGCACCCGTTCTCTGGTACAGCCTAGTTTTGCTGCGACATCCTCAAGCGTGTATGTGGCTCCATCCACGAGTCCGAAGCGCAAAAGAATGACTTGACGCTCTTTTTCCGTAAGTGTATCGAGCGCATCTTCAACGCCTTTGCGAACCATATTACGGAGGGCGGCATCCATACTTGAGCCCTGGGAGAAGTCCTCTATAACTTCGAGAAGCTCCCCGTCGAATCCTTCGCCAATGGGTGCGTCAAGTGAGATCGGATCGCTGATCACCCGTATCAAGGCCTTTACGCGAGAAACTGACATCCCCGTGTTCTCAGCAATCTCTTGGACCGTGGGCTCCCTTCCAAAATCCTGTTGCAACCTAGCTGTGCACCGTGCCAGCTTTGACAGGGACTCAGCCATGTGGACGGGGACCCGGATGGTGCGTCCTTGATCAAACACAGCGCGGGAAACCGATTGCCGAATCCACCAGGTTGCATAAGTGCTGAATCTGAACCCTCGCGAAGAATCAAACTTCTCCGCCGCCCGCATAAGGCCCATGTTTCCCTCTTGCACGAGATCCCCTAGTGGAAGGCCCCTGCCTGCAAATCGCTTTGCGATATTAACGACTAGCCTGAGATTAGCTTCGACAAGACGCCGCTTGGAATCCTCACAACCCGCCTTAATCCGGACTGAGAGATCAACTTCTTCCTCTCGAGAAAGCAGTGGAATACGCCCGATACGACTGAGCCACACGCTGAGCGCGTCCTCCCCTCCTTCGCCACCATCAGATGATGAACGGCTTCTCTTTGTAGAAAGGTTTGTGTACCCAAATTGATCGGCCGAAGTGCGATGACCACTTAACATGCGATTCTCCCAAAAAATAAATGACGATCACAATATACAAGTATTTTCGTTAAATTGGTAGAGAATTTAGCGATCTTGGCGATTCTTCATGTCCTGAAGTGTTTTTTGAATCTGAGCAAGGTCAGGTTCGCCAAGCTTCATGCGATCTAATTCTCTTTGTCGGGACTTTTGCCTTAACCTTTCAACAGTCTCTTTTACGATTTCTGTCTTTTGTTTGATCAGGCTAGTCAGTAGAACTGCGTCAACAGGAGCCGAGATTTCAGAAGGAAGTCTAGATAGCCAATCATTTGGAAGTAGATCATCTGAATCTGCGAGGACCTTGGCAATTTCCATCTCAATTTTGACGCCTTCCTCGCTAAAGAAGAGCGACTCTCTCACCGCAGGTAGTGCAAAGTCCGCAAAAACTGGTTCCGAGAGGGCTCTCAAAATCTCGATCTCAAAACTGTGAAGAGAGGGTTGCTCTCCTCGATGCTGAGTGACAATTTCTGATTCTGGTTGCTTACGTTCCTTTTCCTTCTCGATCCGACGATGCCGATCAATCAGACCTGAGATCGCTCGCTGGAAGTCTTCTGGACGTAACCGTGTCATGGATTTTAGTTCAATCTGGAGGAGCGCATCCCTCACATCGACGGGAAGGTCGCCCAACCAGGTGTCAGATCTTGAATCCGTTGGACCTTCTGGAAACGCGCGCTTTAACTCAGCAACAAGCTGCTTCGCCACCGGGGACATGAATGGTAGTTCAAAAATGAGGCCCCAAGTTTCCCGAGATATTCCCTCGGTGATTAGCCCCCTAAAAATTGCGCCCTCTCTGGGATCGAATCCTGTTTTGGATATCGCGCGCCGTTCGACCGGACCCGGATCAGCATCGGTTTGCCTTCTTGAAACCTGTTTTCGACGCCGTTTAAGCACCTCCTTCCTGATAGCCGCTTGAGCAGCAATGGGGTCCCGGATGCCGGGATAGTATCCTGTCAGTTCTCCAGACAGTCTTTCCAGTTCCAGTTCGTGCTCTGTTTTGGAAAGAATGTCGAATGCCTGTGGCCAAAACGCTTCTTCTGATGGGCTGATTATTGATTTAAGCAAACCAAGCTTAAACTCCACCGGAGACAGCCCGCCTTCAACGGACTTCTTCACATGATCCGGTCCCAACTTTCTCAGGACGGTGTCTGGGTCCTCACCTTCAGGCATCAGCGAGATCTTGACCCTCAGCCCGGCTTCACTCAGAATCTCCTCAGCACGCGCTGCGGCCTTCTGCCCCGCTGAGTCGGCATCATACAGGATGATCACTTCTTTAGCCCATCTCTTGAGAAGCCTCGCATGCTCTTCACTGAGGCTCGTACCGAGAGAAGCAACGGCAGTTGTTACTCCTGCCCGGTGACAAGCTATGACATCAAGGTAACCCTCCACGAGCACGGCCTTACCGTCACCGCCCATCGCGTTTCTGGCCTTATTCATTCCATAGAGAACTTCGCGCTTACTATAGAGCGGAGTGTCGCCAGAGTTAATGTACTTCGGCTTTCCGTCGCCAATGATTCGCCCCCCAAAAGCAACTAAGTTACTTCGCTCATCATAAATCGGAAATGTGAGGCGGCTTCGGAACCGGTCATAGAATCCTCCACGCTCGGAGTCCTTGACCAGAAAGAGATCTTGGCATTCCTCAAGGTTAAAGCCCTTCTTTTTCAGAAAGACAGTGAGGCTCTCTCCGTGATCAGGACCAAATCCGAGCCCCCAAGTCTCAATTGTTTTGGCATCGAGATTTCGTTCTTTGCAGTAGTCTTTTGCAAGAGGCGAAGAAAGAAGCTGTTCTTGGAAAAACTTCTGCGCGACTTTCATGATCGCGATTCGATGCTCTCTTTTTGCGGCATCGGGACTGGCTTCCTGTTTTACACTGAGCGTGATCCCGGCTTCTTCCGCGAGCATGCGGAGGGCTTCCCGGAACTCGACCTTCTCGGTCTCCATCACAAAGTTGATGGCATCTCCGTTCGCTCCGCAAGCAAAGCAACGATATCTCCCAGTTACAGGACTTACATTTAGGGAGGCAGATTTGTCGTTGTGAAACGGGCAAAGACCGAGAAAGTTCTTCCCGGCCTTCTTTAACTGAACGCGTCTACCAACGATATCAACGATGCTAACGCGTTCTTTTACACGGCTGGCATCATCCGACACGGTAGTGAGTTGTGATTATTCCTTACCAGCAGCGATCACGATTCCAGACACGCGTTGCTTACCCTTTGGATCAAGCTTGGTAAGTCTGAAAGCGACTCGATCCTTTACGAGAAATCGGACAACAAGATTGGTTCCGCTGATCTCGTAAGCGTCCGGAGCGCCATACTTATTGATCAGATCTCCGAAGAACGCACCATAGGTGACTCCTCGCCTAGTTCGTACCTTGGAATCTTTGATTCCGACAGATTCAATTTGGATCACTCTGTTCGCTTTATCAAAAACAAAGGAGTACTTACCAGTTGAGCGCTTGTAAACCCATCGAGTGAAGATCGTTCTCTCACCACCGCCGGTTCCGCCGGCAGAACCAGCGCCACCGCCGCCAGTATCTCGGGAGCCGCCACCTTCTCGACCGCCGGCCTCCGGAGATCCAGCTCCTCCACCATCATTCGGTCGTAGTTGTCGGATTTCCCAATCTCCTTCGCCAACGCCAAATGGGTCACCGATCAGAGTTTCTCGGGAGGTCTTAAGGTCATCAGCGGATCTAGTTCCGCGTGATCCATCGGATCCACCAGAACCACCGCTTGCTCCTCCGCCGCCATTTCCCCCGCCACCAGCTGCACCAGTGCCGGCAGTTCCGATCGCCTGAATCTCATCAGGTGAACCGTAAAGGCGAATCACCTTGGAGCCTGGATCAAAGAGCTTGACTCCAACCAGACCGGTTTCGGCGTTAGAATTCTTTGCTGTTGGACGCGCTTGTTGCGCTACGGAGCCGATCACGCCAGCTACGACTAGCGAGGAAAGGGTGACAATACGAAAAGTGGTTTTGATCAAATGCATTCACTCCAGATGCCCGGCTGAAATGACGGGCTTGATTCGGTTATTAAGACGTTCAAAATCCCCCCGATGGTTACAGTCTTTTCCTAAAATCGCACCATTCAAGCATGCCGATGCGTAACAATAAGGGTAACACTTCGGCCTTTGAGAAATCGGCGCCGAAGGAGGCAGAAAAATATGGCAGCAGAATTAGCAATTAAATCCTCTGAGTTCGATACTAAGGTTCTTGGGGCAGATCATCCGGTACTAGTCGACTTCTGGGCGGAATGGTGCGGACCATGCAAGATGATTGGGCCATCCATCGAAGCTCTCGCGACAGAATTCGAAGGAAAAGCAGGCGTTTTCAAGTGCGATGTTGACTCAGAAGGCGAAATTGCCTCCCGATATGGCATCACTAGTATTCCGGCTCTGATTGTCTTCAAGGGCGGAAAGATCGTGGACCAAATGGTCGGCGCTCAGCCAAAAGAAGTCATTGCAGGCATGATCACCCGCAACCTCTAAGTTCACTCGATCAGAAAATCGAAGCCTTCAAGATCTTATTCTTGAAGGCTTCGTTCGTTTTACTATGGACGCGCTCGACCGCCGCCGCCAGGACCACCCGGCCCTCCGCCTCCCGGACCTCTACCCATCCGGTTCGCCATTTCTTCTTCGTACTGTTTGACCAACGCGAGGAAGGTAGCCGGAAGTTGATCGAAACCAACGAAGCCCGTCTGGTTGGCAGCGAGAGGAACTGAGACCGTTCGGCGCATTCCGTATTGGGGCCGGAGCAAAAAGTCAAACGTAAACACCGACTGTTCAAGGACCTTAAAAGCTTTCATTTCAGGAATCGCAAATTCCCCAACGCCCGTCCCCATCATCCGGATTGGGCCTTCCGGATTCGCCATCATCTTGGTTAAAGCAATCTGCCTTGCGCCCATTTGTTGGCTTGAGCCGTCGGTCATTTGGACAAGAGCCATTGGTTCTGTCAGCTGTTCAATTCCGATCGAGGCTTCGTTCGGAATTCCGTTGGACAGAACATTCGTTCGCTCTGTCGCAACGTCCTGAATGGGTCCACCGCCCATCATCATCATTAATCCGGCGCGCATTCTTCCTTGGTTCGGAGCGGAACTTCGCGGACCATCCGGACTCCAGTAGACCAAATGATTCAAAGCTGTTCGAGCCGGGCTGGATAGCGTGCCAACCAGAATTCTTTCGTTGTTTAGGAGCGTAAATCTCTGGTTCGGCGCCAAAGCTCCAAAGACCCTCAAGACGTCTCTTGCCCGATCATCGCCATTAAGGACCTGGATCACAGCTTCCGGTGCCAGAATTTGCCCAAAAATTGTATCAAACGCCCGTAAACTTGCGGCAGGAGAAGTCACTGCGTAGTTGCCTTGCTCGACAAGCGTTGCCATTCCCTTCGAATTCAGGTTCCGCAACAAGATTCCGAGCGCACCGCGATCAATGCGTTGGGTCCGTGCCGCAACTCCCTGCTCAGGCACAAAGGTCATCCAGCTTCCCGATAGACTTCCCTTCAAAGCTCCCGTCGTGAGGATGTGATTCACGAACTGAGCCGAGTCCTTAACCGTCGTGCCGTAGACATTAGTGCGATTTGTGACCAAGCTATCCGGCAACCAGCCCACAATATCAAGGTCGTGTAGCTTGGAGACTTCTTGTAGCGCAGGACCAATGAACAAGTTCAGCGGCTCAAACTTCTCCGGTTGACGAATAGCGTCTTTAATCGTGGGAGTCAAAAGGTTGGCGTCGAAACCTGGACGAGGACGTCCCCCAAACACCGCTCCACTGATGTTAAACTCAACCGAAAGCGTAAGACCATCGCTCGAACCGGAGACAGTTTTGAGGAGTGAAATCAAAGGAGCATAGGGAGAAAAGTCCATTTCCTTCCCCTTGGGGAAGTCGATCTTATTTTTCGTCAAATCCGAAGCCTGAAGCTGAATCGAATGCGATCCCGAGGCGAGAGAGTTACCATCTGCATCGGCAACCGTCATGGAGCACGTGAAAGTATCTCCAGTCGCTGACCGACTAATGACAACCATGACCTGAGCAACCGGTCCGGTTGGCAGTTCGTTTGGGAATGCCGGAACATTTGTGCCGGGAGGGGCGAAGGTTCGCATTGCCGCTCCTTGAAGCACGGAGCTTTCCTTCACAAGTTGAGCTGCGATCGGCAAAATATTCGCTGGAATCGCGCCCTGAACGCGTGTTGGTTTGGTCGAAAATACCGCCCTTGCCCCGACGGGAATCTTTGCGATCTCGCTGGCAGGGATTTTGTTCAAAACCTGAATCATTGCCCGGCCGCCTGGCAAAGCTCTCATAAGTTTATTCATGTCGAAATCGCCAACTCCGCCCATTCTTCCTTGACGCACCTGACCAAAGAGTTCATTTGCCTGGGCTTCGTCGAATTCCGGAGTTGCTTCGACCTCCTTCAGACTCTTTGCGATCGAATCTTTGATCAATGTTTCCGATCCAGAGTATAACTTTTCCCACTCATCGCGTTCGGTTGCGCCAAGACGTATTAGTGTCCAAGTTTCTCCGTCTTTCTTCCACTCGGCATTGAGGACTTGTGCAATCTTTTCTTGAATCTCTGCAAGGGTCACCGAGGAAGCCGAGAGGAAAATCACATCATCCTTAACGGTTCCAGAAGCATTGAGGGAAACCGAGTAAATCGCTTCAAGCTGCTTGATTGCTTGTGGCACGGTGACGGCTCCGAGCCGAACATCTTGAGCACTTTCATCAAGGGCAATCGCAGATTGAGCACAACACAGCGCAGAAACCAGCGTAAAGCTCAGGTGTTTCGAAAAATTCATGGTGATATTCATAACGAGACCAACTCTCAAAAGAGTTCCGAAATCGGAACATACGAGAGTTCAGACGTTCACTCGAGGACATCGTTTGCAAAGATCCCAGGAAACTTCTGGATTCCTGCACAAACCCCTAAGATCAAAGCCGCCCTTTGATTTCGGTACCATAGAGCCATGAGTTTTCGCGTCGAAACCGACTCCATGGGCAAAATTAACGTCGAATCCAACAAGTATTGGGGAGCCCAAACCCAACGATCCATCCAAAATTTCCCGATCGGCCGGAATCGCTTCATCTGGGGACGCCCGATCATCGAAGCTCTTGGAATTCTCAAGAAGTCTTGCGCCCTGGCGAACGCTCATCTTGGCCAGATTCCTAGCGACATCGCGAAACTCATTGTAGAAGCCGCCGATGAAGTCATCGATGGCCGTCTGGACGACCATTTCCCTCTCGTCGTTTGGCAAACTGGATCCGGAACGCAGAGCAACATGAACTCAAATGAGGTCATTAGCAACCGTGCGATCGAAATCGCGGGCGGAGTCATGGGATCAAAGGCGCCGGTTCACCCCAATGATCACGTGAATCGCGGACAAAGCTCGAATGACACCTTCCCTACCGCAATGCACATCGCCGTAGTGATGGAACTCCACCGAACTCTCTTCCCTTGCGTCAAAAAATTACGCGATACGCTCCATGCAAAATCAGAAGAGTATCAAGATTTGGTGAAAGTTGGGCGCACTCACTTGCAAGATGCCACACCGATTACTTTAGGGCAGGAAATTGGGGGTTGGGTTGCTCAGATTGATTACTGTTTGTCCGAAGTTCAGCATTCGATGAACGGACTTTTTGAACTTGCAATCGGCGGAACTGCGGTAGGTACCGGACTTAACTCGCATCCTGACTTTGGAAATCTTGCTGCGGCGAAGATGTCTAACGAAACCGGTTATCCTTTTGTATCTGCTCACAACAAATTCGCGTCTCTTTCCGCTCATGATGCGATGGTGCAGACATCGGCAGCTTTGCGCACCCTTGCCGGAGCGTTAATGAAGATGGCAAATGATGTACGTTGGCTTGCTTCTGGACCGCGTAACGGCATTGGAGAGATTAACATTCCAGAAAATGAGCCAGGTTCGAGCATTATGCCAGGAAAGGTGAATCCTACTCAATGCGAAGCCATGACGATGGTATGTGTTCAAGTCTTTGGTAACGATGCCGCCGTTGCTTTTGCAGGAAGTCAGGGCAATTTCCAGCTGAATGTCTATAAGCCTGTGATGGTGCATAACGTTTTGGAATCCATTCAGCTTATTGGAGAAGCGTGTGTCAGCTTTAATGATCAGTGTGCGGTTGGATTGGAACCGAATTTCGCAAAGATCACCGCTAATCTTGAGACAAATCTGATGCAAGTCACCGCTTTAAACCGCCATATCGGTTATGACAAGGCCGCCGAGATTGCAAAGAAAGCGCACAAGGAAGGATTAAACCTTCGCCAAGCCGCCACAAAGTTAGGCTATGTCACAGACGCAGAGTTTGATGCCTGGGTGATCCCGATCGACATGACGCACCCGAGCGCGTAGTTCGCTTTGCACCCGCGCTAGGTACAACTTCGATAATAGTGTCATCCCGAACCGAAGGGAGGGATCTGACTGGACGCTATGCTTGATGGTCATTCCTTTACACAAGTCGAAAAGCGTACAAGATTAGAGCGAAACTACATACAACAAGCGAGTACAGTCAGATTCCTCGCTCTGCTTCGGAATGACAATTACATGCACTCCGTACAATGTCATCCCGAACCGAAGGGAGGGATCTGACTGGACGCTATGCTTGATGGTCATTCCTTCACACAAGTCGAAAAGCGTACAAGGTTCGCGCGAAATTACATACAAAAAGCGACTACAGTCAGATTCCTCGCTCTGCTTCGGAATGACAGTGAGAACGAGAAAAAAAGTGCCCCAAGCACGAGGCTTGGGGCTAGATTCATTGCATTACATTGCAGTTTGGCTTCTGACTTTCTACCGGGATAAAAAACGTATTTATGCAACTTTCAGCTTCGAAAGGCTGGTTGAAGCCCAGAGAGCAATCGGTTGCGAATTTGGCGAGGTTTGACCATTTCGCTTGGCATTCACACGGAACCAAATAGTGGTTCCTTGTGGCCAGCTAAAGTTGATTTTCGCCTTCGTAGTCATATCAAAAGTTGTCCAAGGGCCATTTGCCGAAGAAGCAGATTCGATATTAAAAATCGTGGAAGAATTGTTACCATTGCGGTCCCAGGCGAGAGTGTTCTCACCAGTAGATCCAATGAGAAGTCTAAGATTCAAAGGCTGCGTTGGCGGGGTGCGAACGCGACCATTAACATGATTTGGAACATTCAAAAGGTCAAGAATGTTATCTGGAATCGCAAGGTTTGCTTTCCACTCTTGAGCGTATTGCGCGATAATGATCTTCGCCGCTTTTTTAGAAATATTCTTTGCGGATGTAGATGCTTTGAGTGCTGCCTTTGCTGCAATTTGCGCTTCAAAGTCATCTTTAAAAGCGTTAAACGCAGCATTCATTGCGTTCAGTTCATCAACATCAACTCCTAGAATCGTGTCGTTCTTTTCGACTTGATCTAGAAAATTGGTCATGCCGGCTGCAAGTAAGCCGTCATTATTTTCTTCGGTGATGTATTTTGCCATCAGATTTTTCCTTTTTGTCTAGCGATCTTGCCTTAATCTCAAGGCGTCTGTAGGGAATCTTTGGCATTCTTTTCGAAATCCTCAGGGGTATTTTCGAAGATTGTGAAGTTGAGTTCGAAATGTGGCAGATTCTGTTCGATATACACGGCGTGTGTTTCGAAATGTATGCCGGTCTTTTCGAAAATAATCGGAGTATTTTCGCAAAGTTGCTCGAAGTTAGCGAAATGAATCCAAACTTTTTCGATATAACTCCTACTGATTTCGAAAAGCATCGAGCAGATTACGGTGAGTTCCGTCGAAACTTCGAAGAGAACCTACAAGAATTCGAAATCTCCCCTGCAATTGCCATAAACATGGGTTGAAAATTCGATGTGTGGCAGGTACTTTCCGGTGACTTCCACCGCATTTTTGCGAGTTAACGATGTAAATTTCGGCGCACGATTCGAAGTGCGCCTAAAATTTCTGGTCTCAAACCTTCCATTGGGAGGAAATTCTGTTAAAATGAGCGCATGAAGTTTGTTGCTTTAAGCCTTGCTGTATCTTTTGCCGCCATCGGTCATGCCTCGTTTGAAATGATGCTGATCGCCGACAACACCAATGGCGTGATCCACCGCTATGATCCAGTGAACCGGGTTTATCTGGGTTCATTTGGTCAGGGGAGTCTGCTTCCGGTGACTTCGATGGCATTGGATCAGACAAATGGAAGGGTCTTTGTGAAGCAAGGCACTTTTTTGACCGCTTTTAACTATGCGACTGGCGATACTCTATTCAGTGCCCCCGTGTCAACCGGCGCAATTGCCTATCGAGAGAACTTTGGAGACCTGATCATTTCTACTGTTGCTGGGTTGACGAGGGCAACGGTGACGTTGACTGGGATTAGTGCTTCTAGCGTCTACACTGCTTCTGCACCAGCTCTCGCTCAAATCACATCCAATGGCTCGGATGTTTTTGTAGCCAATCCGGGGGCTGGGACTATTATTAAGTATTCCGGGTCTTCGACGGCTACGGCGTCCGTCGTTTCGTCTGCTAGCAGCAGTATGACCGGCGATACGATTGCTGGCATGATGACTAGCCAATCGGGAGCATTAAGCTTTGCACTTTCCTCCACTGATCGTCGGTATTTCCTAACAAACTCAGCTGCTGTCATTAACATTCCAGGACAGATTTCCACCCTTACAACAACGACGGCGATCACCCGCGGTCATGGCGAGTACGGATACTTTTTAGGGGCAACTTCAACCGGATTTGGTTACCAAAAGTTCTTTGAAAACGGCGTGAATTTTCAAAACTTCACCCAAGTCGCTTTGCCTTCTCAGATCGGTTCGATCAATGCTGCGGTGACTGTCGTTGCTCCTGAGCCTGGTTCGATGATTGCGCTTGGGGTTGGTATTGCGGCTTTGTTGCGAAAGCGCAGAAGTACAGT
>JBEIDH010000056.1:0-11395 GCA_040383535.1 Chthonomonas sp. | reverse complement strand
TATTGCTTGGAGCCGGGATGCTAGTCCGCCGCCGACGCACAAACAAGTAAGGAAATTCCTATGCCTCCACCCGGCGAACGGGTGGAGGCCACGTGTGCACTGTTTTTGATGCCTCCGTCCGCTCTGCGGTGGAGGCTGTTTTTGTTTGAAGTCGTGGAGCTTGTGCAGGAACCAATAGCTAGGTAGCAGGCGGCAGATCTCCACCGCAGAGCGGGTGGGGATATGAAAATGCAAAGTCCCCCCTCGTCCGGCGGGAAGAGGGGGGAATCTTTCCGGAAGTCCCCCTCTTTGGCCCGCCGTCTTTGTAACCGCCACCGAATCAGGTGGACAAGGAGGGGGATTTAGGGGGCGGTGGGTGGCGGTGCTTGTCCCTGCGCGATCGTCCGAGTCGGCAATCCCTCGACCTCACCCCTAACCCCTCTCCTTCGCCATAACACTTTGCGCGATTGAGCTGTAGTCGGGCGAAAGAGAGGGAAGTTGCAAGCGATGTCGCCTTCTTTGAGCCGCAAAAAGGAACCAAAAACAGGTTGCGTTTTCCAGGGTGTTGCTCTCCCTTCGTTCTCAAACCCATTCGTGGGCATAGCTCTTCGCTCCGCTTCGCTTCGGTCGAGATGACGGTTGGACAGATGACCATCAACAAAAATAGTGCAGACCAGGTTGACTGGTCTGCACTTTGGAATTTCCCGAGACTAACGCTGGCTTATGCAGCTTTGCGTCGTCGGAGCATGGCGGCTACGCCTAGGCCTAGCGCGATCATTGTCCCCGGTTCTGGAACGGCGGTGATCGAAAGCTCGACTGGCGTCGTGTCATAGAAGTAAGTATCTTGCCCGATTCCGACCATCATATCCAACGTGTCGCCAGCGTTGAGGCTGACGTTTGTGAAAGAGAAGTTCTGGGTCGTTGCGGTGTTTGCCACGCTGAAAAGGGATGTGGAATTCAGATAGAGGTAAGCGTCAACGTTCCCGTAAACTGTTCCTTTAGAGTCGCCAGCTTTGAAGTAACCGCTGAGGTCGTATAGACCAGTGGTTTGTACCGTGTACCGTGCGGTTGAAATTCGACCGTTTTGGCCGCCGTGCAAGGAAACATCGCCAATCGCGACTCCACCGACTCCACCGTTAACTCCATTTAAAGTTCCGGCGATGAGTCTAGTAATGTTTGGCTCCGAGGGTGGTGTGGAGTTCCAGTATTCGAATGTTGCGGTGATGTATGTGGATGTGCCCGCGACGCCATAAGTTGTGAGGCTGCCGGTTGGAAGGGTTTTGTAGCCGTAGCTCCATGCTCCGTTTGGATTCCCGTTGGTGATTGAGAAGTCGGCATTGAGGCTAGCAGCAAAGCTAATGGCACTGCTTGCGACTAAAATTGCAGTAATAATTGATTTCATGTATGTCTCCTTTTTCGTGGCGAAATCGCCAAACAAGTAAGAGTATAAGGCATGTTTGGCACGATTGGAACTGGTAATTTTGTTTTTTGTTACCTGGTTTTGTGTGTTTTTGTTCCGGTACCGTAATGGTACGGGGTTCTTTTGCGGTGATGCGCAATGCGGGACCAAAAAAGAGGGGCAAGGAGTTTCCTTGCCCCATCGTGAACGGGTCTTATGCAGACTTTCGTCGTCGAGCGATTGCGGCGAGACCGAGAGCAAGAGCGGTCATTGTTGCAGGCTCTGGAACGGCTTGTACCATGTAATCATCGTACTTGACGGTTCCAGCGGCGAGAGTCCCAGAGGAAGCACCGCTTGTAAGGTCAACGTCCGTCATGGTTGTTTGAAGGCTGCTGAAGTTCATCGTTCCAACAAGGCTATTGTTGACCGAAACGTCAATTGTTTGGGAAGCGAAGTTGAACGCAAGGGCGAAATCAATCCAAGTGTTCAAGCGGGAAGCATCCAAAGTTCCGACTGCTGCGCCGGTTGCGAAGTTAAAGATGGTTCCGTCGCTTCGCAATCTTGCTCCACCGATGAGGTTTGCGCCATCATTTGCCCAACCAGACAAGCCGCCTCGGTTTGCCGTTCCGCCCTGTGGAGTGGAACCAACGAACAGCTTGACGCTACCGATAACAGTTTTATTACTTGTTGCTGCGCTATCGTAGGTGAAGTTTTTCCAAGCATATTGGGTGGTTGTACCAGTTCTGTTGAAAACAGCGGCTTGAGTTCCGCCAATTCCAGCACCGGCAGTAACATCGTATGTCAAGTTGCTAAATGAATCCCAGCCGCCTTGACCGGACAAATCGCCGATCGCGAGGGAATCAAAGTTGTCCGAAGCAAGAACAACTGCTTGAGCAGAGAGAACGCAGCTAAGAGCGGCGAGAGAGAGAAGAATTTTTTTCATGAGTTTTCCTTTCCTAAGTGTTTGAACATTGAACAAACAATCTCAACGGGAGTAGTGTACGAGAATTCGTGCCAATCTTGACACAGGGTTACCAAAGAACTGGTGCAAATGCGGGGGAATACAAGTAATTTCTATATGTTTATGTTCCGTCTAGGTTGATTCCTTGAGTCTATTGTCAGGCGATTAACGTTGTGGGTTCTAGGTACTCAACCACTCATTATCCATCCAATCTCGGAGGGGAAGGGGTTCTCTTCTGGTGTTGCGCGATGCGGAATCAAAAAGGGATCGTGCGTTCGAGGTTGTTGCACTTCCTTCGTTCCCACACCCATTTTCAGCCATATCTCTCCGCTGCGCTTCCCTTTGGTCGAGAGAGCGGTGGTGCGGTTTGTGGCTCTATGATGCTACCGTGCTTCTGGCGAAGAATTGGGAGTACCCGGCTTGTCCGAAAAGATCCTTCGGAATGCTCAGGATGACACTGATTCCGATTCTGTAGCAAGGATTGGGATCCTTGCGAGAAAGAAGCGACTTACTTCTTGACCGCAGCGGGGAGGACTTTGACGCCGTACTTTTTGCCCTTGACGGCTGAGATTTCGATCTCGTTTTTGAACGTCATCGTGCCGACTTTCTTTTCGACCTTGTAAATTCCGCGTACTTCGACCATCTGGCCGTCCTTAAGGTCCTTAGGAAGGTGGTCCTTCATGTAGACGTTCAGGAATTTCCCGCCATCGCTGACCTTGAAGCTTGTGTATTTGGTTCCCTTTTTACTGGTCTTGCGCTTGTAATCTTCGACTTTCCCTTTTACGACAACTTCTTTCTTGTCGAACTTCTTGCCGTCCTTCATGATGGCGACGGTTGTGGTTTGCACTTGGGCAAAGGCGGTCGCGGCGATGACAAGGGTAAGAATACAGGTGCTTCGGATGGCGAGACTTTTCATGTTCGTTTAGTAAGTTAAAAGGGAGTCAACTTCGTAGCCAAGAAGATTCTTCCGGCCTTCCAAGAATTCGAGTTCAACCAACACACCAAAAGCGGCGACTTTACCATTCAGACGCTCAACTAATCGCGCCGAAGCGGCTGCAGTTCCACCGGTGGCGAGCAGGTCATCAACGATGTAAGCACGTTGACCAGGTGTGACGCTATCGGTGTGCATTTCGATGGTGTTGGTGCCGTATTCGAGGGCGTATTCTTCGGTAATGCGATCGTACGGAAGCTTGCCGAGCTTTCGCGTCAAGACAAATGGAAGTCCAAGCTCAAGCGCGATGGGGACTCCAAAGATAAAGCCACGGCTCTCGATCCCGACGATTACATCTGCACTGTGTTTGCGGGCATTTTCCGACATCAGATGCACGACTTCGGCAAAGGCGGCTGGGCTTTGCAAGACGGGGGTGATATCCTTGAACATGATCCCCGGTTTCGGGAAATCTGGGACGTCACGGATCAAAGATTCTGCCAATAGGCTATTCATTCCGGGGGCTAGGATACCAGATTGCCCGGTATCCTAGAGGGCATGGCAACACATACAATTACCGTGGAGGGCTTTGGTGCCTTTGAAGTAGAAGAGGGCACAAAGCTGGTTCTGGGACTGGAACAAAATGGCGTGGACGTCAGCCACCGGTGCGGCGGACAGGCAAAATGCACCACCTGCAACTGCAAATTTCTTTCCGAAGAGCCAGACATGAACGAAACCGAAAAGGCAAGTCTGGAAGAAGATGGCGTTTTGGGCGATTTTCGACTGAGTTGCCAAATCCGGGTGGATCGCCCGATGCACGTGGAAGTCTTGACCCTTGCTAGCGTGAAAGGCTGGGAGCCGGGCGGGGAAGTCGAACCTTGAGCGCACATCCTTTGACTGGTTTGGTAAATGAGGATCGGCTGATCCAGCTGTTTAAGAACCTGGTGATGATCAATGCCCCAGCTCTCGCGGAAAGAGAGGTTGTGGATTGGACGAAGAAGTATCTGGAAGAGATTGGGATCGAGTGCTGGGAAGACGAAGCGGGTGCTGAGATTGGCGGTAACGCGAATAATCTGATCGCAAAACTCCCGGGGAACAATCCTACGGCTTCAAAGATTTACTTTTCCGCTCACTTTGATACTGTCGAACCCACAGCTGGTTTGAAGATCATTGAGCGCGATGGTGTTTTCTACAGCGACGGGACAACGATCCTCGGCGCGGACGATAAGGGCGGCATGGCTCCGGCGATTGAGGCTTTGCGGATCCTCAAGGATTCGGACGAACCTCGTGGGGACATCTATCTTTTGCTGTCATGCGCGGAGGAAATTGGACTAAAAGGCGCAGCCGCGCTCAAGATCGAGGATTTGAATCTTGATTTCGGCTACGTTTTAGACACCGGGCCCCCTGTCGGCACGTTTGTGACCCGCACCGCGACCCATGACAAGCTCGACATCACGATCACGGGCAAACCAGCTCACGCCGGAAAGGATCCGGAGAAGGGAATCAACGCGATCCAGGTTGCGGCTGACGCGATTTCGAAGATGAAAATCGGCCGGATTGGACCAGAAACGACCGCAAACTTAGGCGTCATCGAAGGCGGTTCCGCAACGAATGTTGTGTGTGCTCAGGTTCGGATTTGGGCCGAAGCGCGTTCCACCAATGTTGAAGAGCTCGATGTTCAGGTGAATCACATGATCGGTGAATTCGAACGCGCGGCAAGGGAATGGAAGGCAGAAGTCAGCATTAATCACGTGCGGCATTACGATGCTTACCATGTGCCAGACGACGCCGAAGTGGTCAGAAAAGCCCAGGCAGCAAGCGCAGCTCTTGGTTGGAACCCAGTTCTCCGGACGACCCTTGGGGGAAGTGACGCGAACGTCTACAATCAGAAGGGTGTTCCAAGCATCGTCGTCGCGACTGGGATGGACAAGATTCATACCCACGAAGAGCTCATCGCCCGCAAGGATTTGGTGGATTTGACCAAGCTTTGCATCCAGATTGCTCTCGAAGTTGGAAAGGCTTAAGGCATTGCCTCAAATGTCGCAAGAGGGAATGGGCCCTCTTGCGACATTTTCGTGTTGCATCATGGGAACAAGCAGCGAAAGACAGCCGATTTGGTGCCAATGTAACCTCCTGCTAGAGGAAAGAGTACTGGTCAAACGTCCTTTTAAGGAAATTTCCCCGTAGTTTTTGCCTATAATATAGAGTGTAGGACAACAAAACGTTAACATTCAGAACGCCAGAGGAAACATTAGACGCTCGCGGTTATCGGAATGAAGGCGATTTGAAGGCTCCTACACACAAGGAAATCACATGAAAAAGGGACTTTTAATCACATCCATCGTGCTTGCTTTTGCAGGTTCGGCTTTTGCTCAAGAATCCGCACAATCGCAAGGCATTACTCTTCGAGCGGGCTTTGCTTACCCAACTGACAAGGACACACGAGACACCTTCCGCGACTACTGGTTCGGCGTTGGTCTTGATTACCAAATCAAGAACCAAAGCTACAACTTTGGAGCGAAGTCTTACAGTCTTGGCCTGAGCGCTGATTGGTACCAAGCAACTCGTCGCGTTAGCGGCGTCAAGCTCGAAGGTTCGGCCCTTCCTGTTTACTTGACTCTGACCAGCCAAGGTGAAGGTGGAATTTACTACGGCGCGGGACTTGGTGCATCTTTTAATCGGACTCGATTCTCAACCAGCGGTGGCTCTGCAACTGAAACAACCACGAAGCTTGCTTATGCTGCTTTTGTTGGTTACCAGTTGCCAAACCAAAACATCACCCTCGACCTCCGATACCACGGTAACGGAACAAAGGAACTGAATGCTCTTGGTTTCTACGTTGGATTCAAGTTCTAATTTTTAGAACTAAAAACTTAGGGCGGCTCCATTTGGGGGCGCCCTTTTTTATTACGGCTCTAATTGTCCAACCAAAATCACGTAGCCGTCTGGGTCGTGGAGGCGGAGTTCTCCGGCCGGCATGTGCGGTGGATTTTGGATTCCGTAGACCCGTCCCTTTGGCGTAAAGGCGTCTTCGTGATCGCCAATATAGGGTCCAGAGCTCGGAATTCCGTTTGCGATCAGATGCTCCCGAAGCGCGCTCACGTTGCTGGAGTATCGGTAAAGCATCGCCGCTTGCACGCGGGGATCAATTTCTCCAGAAGCCCGGCACAGGATGATCTTGCCATCCGATCCTTCCAGCTTCGCCCAAAACGGGTCGTTTTCTTCGCCATAGACCACATTTACCGTCAGCCCCAACAGTTGGTAAAAGTCCATGCTCGCCTGAACGTTGGCGACGTGAAGGTAAGGAATCATTCCGTGCGATTGTTCGTTTTGGCTACTCATTACTTAAATCCGGTCCAGGAAATCCCAGAGTCCTTCCTCAGATTATGCGCCGACACCAAGATCAGGTGCACGTCTAGATAGAGTGGGTGGTCTCTGAATATGATTTTTGCCTCTCGATCAGGCGGCGTCTCGCTCAGACTCGGAGCTCGGTAGTACGTAAACCGAAACAGCTGAACAGGGTGGAGTCGTCTTGCCAGCCCGGGTTGCAAGAACGCGATACCAAAGCGGCCGACCAGGAATTTGGTTTACATGCTTGAATCTTGTCTTGGTGGTAGACGCCACAACGCGATAATCTGTTGGCCCTCCTGCCGAGCATTCGATAATAAAGTTTGTAGTCTGCGAATTCCCATTGCGATCCCATCTAATTAAGTTCGTCCCTTCTGCAGAAGGAACAATTATTAGATTTGTTACCATTTGCAAAGGTTGACCAGTCTGGGTCTTTACGACGCCCAACAAACCCAGGTCTCCGGGACTTAAGTCAGGTTTCGCCTTGAATTCGCGAGTGTACGCTCTTACTCTACGGACGATTTGTTCCCGCTTAAGATTCTTAGTAGCCGTCGCGCCACGAGCAGCAAAGATCTGAGTGGTGTATTGGTCCAGTGCGATTTCGTATTGCGTAACCTCGTCTTGAAGTTCTTGCAGCCGAGCAGGGCTAAGCCCTAGTTCATCCTGGAGCTCGGTACAGGCATCAACATAGTTTTTTAGCCAAACGGCAAGATTAGCGTCTTTGGTCGGTAGATAATCGTTCGTGGACATGATCAGCCTTGCGCCAGCTCGGGCGCACCTCGAGTGATTCTTTCCATAGATCGGCAGAGAACTCACAGTTGTTGCCACAAAAGTGATGGACTTTCTCTCGTTGTCTCTGGTTTCCGTCGCAAATTCACCGGATTCCGCCGCGGAGTCATTGGTTTTTGTGAAAAAAATCGTGGATTCTGTCGCAAAATCCACAATTTTTGCGACAAAAACCTAGGGTTCCGTGAGATTATCCATGGGTTTTGTTGCAAAAGGAGCAGGTTTTGGCCCCAGAAATTGAGGATTGTAGGCACCGCTTGTAAGGTCGAAACCCGCTTGCAACGGTGAGAAGTTGCCCCTTGTCAGTTCCAGCATCCGTGTTTCCCTGCCTCACCGATGCTCCAGTGACTACAAAGGTCTGAATTGAACTTGTTGAGAACACCTATTCAGTGGCATCCCAATATGTGGCCCGGCGCATCCGATCTGCGGTCATGTGTGGGACCAAAGTTGAGAAATTGCCCCGGACACAAGTAGATGAACTCAAATTTAGGCCAAAAATTCCTAGGATTTTCGAAGGCTCCGTGCTAGAATAATTGCATGAAGTCCCGAGTTTTGTTGAGCCTTGTTGCTTTGTTGTCCGCTTCCGCGTCGTTTGCCTCGTTTGAGCTCATGGTTGCTTGCGATGCGAATGGCAAGCTTCATCGTTATGATATTGAGAACAACGTTTACATGGGCGCGGCGAGCAATTTTCGGATTTCTGTTGCAACGGCCTTCACGCTGAACCAAGCGAATTCCACCGCTTACGTTGCCGACTTCAACAATCGTATCCACCGGATAAATTACTTTACAAATGAGTATCTGGGTTCTTTTGCGAGCGGGGTATTTGATATCAAGCACATGAGCATGGGGATAGATGGCACCCTGATCACCACGCACTCCACGGGGACGAGGGTTTTTAATCAGAATAGCGGAGCGTCCATACGGAATTTGTCTTATGTAGCCGGCGATGTTGCGGTTGGAGCGGTCCAAAAGTCCGACGGGAGTTATGCCGCAGTGTCATACACAGGTGGAGGGGGCTCTTACTATCGCAATACCTTTAATGCATCCGGTAATCTGCTTCTATCCAACTTTACCGAGGCCGGCTTGTCTAATCTAAGCTACACGGCTGTCGGTCTTTACGGAAACAACGATGTGATCACTTATGGCAGGTCTCTGCTTTCGGGATTCCAAAACGTGAACTCTTTCTCTGGGTCTAGTCTGACCCCGAGTACCTTGACTTACACCATCTCTGGCGCGGACGTACTTGCCACGACCGGCGGCAGATTGCATGACGGGACTTACATGTCGGCGGCGCACCGAATAAGCGGCGGTAATACGGTGGTCACTGGTTACTACGCTCAGCCCGGAACGGGCCGATTCCTCGGCACGCCTACTTCGCTATTCACCATTAACAGCACGACGTCCCTGGTTGGTGTGAACGTCGTCACCGCCCCCGAGCCAGCGTCCATGATCGCCTTTGGAGTCGGGCTTGCTGCTGTGATGAAGCGCCGGAAAGGGAAGATTTAACGCGAGAGATTTTCGTCCAATGAATCGAAACAGCGCATCCGAGATGCGTCTCTAGAATCTTGCTGAAGGGATCCTTTTGCGCTCAATCACCAGTGCTTTTCAGCACCATGACACCCGCGCTTTCAATTTCGTTTCGCCAAATGTTTTCAAATCGTTGGAACTCTTTTCTGTGGCGCGCATTGACCTGATTGTCCGGATTCGGTTAAGAGACGGATACAGGAAAATCAATGAAAAACACACGATACGTTCTTCTCGCGGGAGCTCTCATGATCACCGCCGGCGCAAATGCCGCGATGTTCAAAATGACGGTGACTAATCTTGGCGGACAACCCCTCAGCCCATTTTGGTACAGCCTGAGTAACGCAAATTTTGATACGTTCCAAGTCGGTGGTGTTGCCTCCGCTGGAATCAAGAGCATTGCAGAAACCGGTGGCACAGCGGCAATGAACTCCATTGCCACGATGGCGGGCAGCGATGTATCCACCTTTGGCGTCGTGCCCGGCGGCCCAATCGGTCCGGGATCTCCCAGCCGAACCATCATGTTTGAGACTGATGCTTCCAGAGGCTATTTGTCTTTTGCCTCGATGCTCGCATTTACCAACGACGGATTTGTTGGCGAATCCGTGAGTTCGCAGGGGCTGAATGTTTTTAACGGATCGAACCCAAGAGATCTAACCTTTACCGTATTTGGAAACCGCGCATGGGATGCGGGTACAGAGGCGAATACACAGCTCGCATCAGATATTGGACCGCTTGGTGGAACGGGCAATCCCCTTGAATCAAGCGTCATCCGCGTCCACAGCGGAATTCAGTCCGGAGTGGGTGATTTTGCCCAATTGCCAACCTGGCAGAGCTCAACTCCATTGGTAAGAGTTGACATTCAAGCTGTTCCAGAGCCTGGTACGATGATTGCACTCGGGGTTGGCCTTGCGGCCATGCTCAGAAAGCGACGAGGCGCATAAGGTCTGAACATTGTCCCATCCCGCGAATCCACCCAGCGCAAGGATATCGAGTCGATTTTGGTCGCCGAGATTCCTGTTCTTTACCGAGTTGCTCGTAGGTACACGTTGGATGCGACTCTCGCCGAAGATCTCGTTGGACAAACGCTGCTTCGGGCAGTTGCGGGATGGGAGCAATTTGATGGACAGTATCCGAGGGCATGGCTCATGACGATTTTGCATCATGCATTTCTGGGCCATATCCGCAAGCAACAGTCAAGACCACAGATTGCAGACGAGCAAGAGTTCGATGGTGAGTCGTCATATGATCTCTTTCAAGAGGTGATAAACCGTATCTCCAGTGAGGAGTTGATCCGGCTCATTGACTCGCTACCAGAGGACTTTCGCCTTGCGGTTGTGTTGTGCGACGTGGAAGAGATGACTTATGAGCAGGCTGCGATGATCTTGCAAGTGCCAATTGGAACGGTTCGATCCCGGTTGTTTCGAGGTAGAAAGAAGCTACAAGAACTCTTTTCTTCTGGAGGCAGCACTTGAGAGCAATCATTCACTTTTTCGTTCATCGGCATAGCCCCGATGAGCCCTGCCCGCATATGGTACGGATTCTAAACAAAACTGCTGATGGGAATGCTTCTAAGTTCGAGAAATGGTACGCCCTGGCTCATGCAGCGGGATGTACTCCTTGTCGAAACTTTCTGAGGTCTTTGGAGCAGCTTGTCGAGAAATTGAAATCTGCAAGGGAAGTTCCAGAAGAAGATGCAATGGCTCGGATGTCTCAGGGGGAATGGAGGCAGTTGCTTTCTGAAATGGATCCTCCTGAAACTCCGCCAAAGTTCTAAACTGTTGAAAGCCACGGCCCAACAGCGCTCTGTGGAACTTGATCATAAATAACCCTTCATCCCCGGAAGCGAAATGGGTCTTAACCTCGTCATAATGTCCGTAGTCGGCAAAGTCGCCGCGATGCTCTGGCTTGCGAGCAAAAATTAGCACCGCCCGAAGGGGGGCGAGGCACTAAGTCCCGATCAACATGGACGTAAACCGGGCAAATGTTAGGAAGAGAGGACCCAAAACATGACGCCAAAAGAAGCTGTAGCATTTGTGAACGAGAACGAGTGTCAACTCGTGGACATTCGGTTCACCGACCTTTTTGGAATGTGGCACCACTTTACGATGCCCGCCGACGACTTTACCGAAGACGTTTTTGAAGAAGGACTGGGCTTTGATGGATCGAGCATCCGTGGATTCCAAGCCATCGACGAAAGCGACATGCTACTCGTCCCCGATGCAACCACGCTGTTTGTTGACCCATTTGGCGACTACAAAACTGCGGTTGTGATCTGCGATATCGAAGACCCGATCACTCGCGAACGCTATAGCCGAGACCCGCGATACGTTGCTAAGAAAGCCGAGCAATATCTTAAGAGCACCGGCATCGCTGACACCGCTTACTTTGGCCCCGAGCCAGAGTTTTTTATTTTTGACTCTCTGACCTACACCACCGCGCCAAACGACACCGGATTCCAGATCGACAG
>JBEIDH010000055.1:0-11441 GCA_040383535.1 Chthonomonas sp. | reverse complement strand
CACGATAAGCACTAACCCAAATCCCTGGGTGTATTGCCAATAGCCCAGCCGAGATTGGAAAAACAAAAGTCCTGGCTTGCTGGCGGAAAAAGTCGTAGCCCAGGGCAGCGGTGAAAAGAGAACATATCCCAAAGCTTGCCCATCCGATTCTGGTGGATTCTTGCATTGCTACAAAAACGCGCCAATCTCCGCTACACGTGATCAGATCAGGGAAGTTCATCTCGTCCGCATCTTACCCCTGGCGGTACGCACAGCCATAATAATTCATGAAACTCAAGCGAGTGATTTTGGGGGAAAACGTTGGTTGAGCTCTCTCGCCGACGGCTCTTGTTTTCGGTCTACCTTTCCGCGATCGCCGGATTTGTAGATTCCATCGGATTCCTGAGCATCGGCGGATACTTTCTGAGCTTCATGAGCGGAAATACAACGCGGCTCGGCGTTGAAGCCGGGAAGCTGGATTACCTGTCGGCGTTCACCATCTCCGGGATCGTTGGGCTCTTTATCATTGGCGTAATCACGGGATCCATTGCTGGGAAAAAAGCCGGACGAAATGGTCGAAATATGGTTTTGCTCATCGTTACGATTCTGCTCCTCCTGAGCGCGGGAGCGATTCATCTGAGCCGCAATCTCTATTGTTTGGCGTTTGCGGTGATGGCAATGGGTTCAATCAACACTGTCTATGATGCCGACCTTTCGGGTGAATATGGATTTACGTTCGTCACTGGGGCATTAGTGCGTAGTGGCAAAAGAATGGCAGCGCAAATTTTGGGCGAATCCAGGTGGGAATGGGTTCCTTACTTACTTCTCTGGGGCGGATTGGCGGGTGGCGCTACCTTGGGGGCGGTGATGATGAATGTATCCGTGGTTTACCGTTTGGTTTTGGCGGCATCGCTCACCGCACTCGGCATCTTGGTCTCACATTCCGAGACCGACAAGCCGCTTTAAATACAAACAATAAAGCCCCTCTCAGGGACTGAGAAGGGCATGAAATGAAGTCTTAGGATTGAATCAATGTCCGTGGGCTTCGTGGCACTTCTTGCACTCAGCACCTTCCATGTCTTCCTTTTTGAACTCGTTGCCACAGGCGGAGCACTTGACCATGGCTACGGTGGTAGCGGTTGTTCCCTCAGCGGCTGCTGTTTCGGTTGCTGGAGATGGAGCTTCTGTTGTGGATGCTTCCGGAGTGGATGAGGAGCAACCGATAAGTGCGATCGTACAAACTGCAGTGAGGAAAATGTTCTTTAACTTAACGGAGTTATCATACTCCAGAGCATTACAAAATATCAAACATAAAGTTACTAATAATTTCTGACTGTTGCAATGCTTTATCAATAAGATCGACTGTGATTTCCGTAACTCTTTATGAATTCTGAACTTAAACGTTCACTGGAATGGGAGTCATCTCGCTCCAGTTTTGCCCGATTTTTCCATCTACATCAACGGGAACATCAATTGGCATCGCTTTGCTCATGATTGCCCGAATCGGTTCGAGGAGATCCTTTTCTTCTGGCGGCATCTCGAAAACAAGTTCGTCGTGTACCTGGAGGAGCATCTTGGTTTTCTTTCCGACCAAGAGCTTGTTCACATCAACCATTGCCAGCTTGATCAGATCTGCGGCGGCTCCTTGGATCGGAGCATTCATCGCCTGCCGTTCGGCGTAAAGCCTTTCCATTCGAATTCCGCTGTGGATCTCAGGGAAATATCTTCTGCGTCCTTGAAGTGTCAGAGTGTAGCCCTTTGCTTTTGCTTCCTCGACGACCGATTCAGTGAATGCCTTTACCTTCGGGAATCGCGCGAAATACTGAGCGATCAATTCCTTCGACTCGCTAACGCCAAATCCCTCACCAAGTTGCTGCGCCAATCCAAAGTCACTCACGCCGTAAAGCACGGCATAGTTGAGCATCTTGGCGAGCCGCCTTTGTTCCTTCGTGACTTCGCTCTGCTCGACATGGAAGGTTAGTGCAGCCGTAACGGTGTGGACATCAACTCCGGTGCGGAATGCCTCAACAAGCGGCTCGTCTTGGCAAAGGTGGGCGAGAAGGCGCAGTTCAATCTGGCTGTAGTCGAAGCTAACGAGTTCGGTCCCTTCACGTGCAGTGAATGCCTTGCGGATTTGCCTTCCCATCTCGGTGCGAATCGGAATATTTTGGAGATTCGGCTCGTTGCTACTCAGCCTTCCCGTGGCAGCCACCGTTTGGTTGAAGCTTGTATGAATCCTGCCATCGTCTAGGACCATTCTGGGTAGCGAGTCAGAGTAAGTAGACTTCAGCTTTGAATGTTCCCGCCAGGAGAGCACGGCCTTGCATATTGGGTGATCAATTTCGCTGAGAATTTCAACCCCAGTTGCCCATCCTGTTTTGGTCTTTTTCCCTCCTTTTAATTCCATTTTTTCGAAGAGCACCTCACCGAGCTGCTTTGGAGAGGCGATTAAAAACTCATGACCAGCTAGATTAAAAATTTCAGCCTGAATTTCCGCGATTTTTCCTTGCAGCATTCCGGAAAAATCATTCAAAAATCCCTTATTCACTTGGATGCCGGTCTTTTCCATCTCAGCCAGAATAGGAACCAATGGCAATTCGATTTGGTCAAGGATTTTTTCTTGATTTTCTTGGATTATTTTCGCTGACATGGCTGTTCCAAGATAAGAGAGACCAAGCGCGAGCGACTCCGGCGACTCCGGCGCATTCACATCTAAATAATTCTGAATTAAATCGCGCAACGGATAAGTACTGCGGTCGCTTTGCAGGATATAGCCAGCGATCATCGTGTCCATTTTCGGCGCGACGCTGGTTACCATCGTGTGGTAAAGCGGCTTTGCATCGTGCAGGGTAACTCTCGCCGGATCTCGCTGGATAATTTCCAAAACTTCGGCGGCATTTGCCTTCACGACTTCGGGGCCGATTGCGACATAAGCGTCTCCAGGGATGGCTGGCTCAAACATATTCTGCTGAGGTACAGAATCGGTGAAGACCACTGCAAACTCGCGATCCAAAATCCAATCCGTTAGATTTTTTCCTGATTTTTCGCCTAATTTTTCTGGTTGCAATGATTCTACGACCACCGTTGCAGAAACTCGAGACTGCTCCGTTCCCGGCAGATAGGCCCCTAGCACGGCTCGAGCCTTTTTGCTATGGGTTTTAAACTCAAAGGACTCTAGGCATTTGACTGCAAGTTCAAGATGAGTGCCGTCTATTAAATAGGGTTGAAAATCGAAAGAAATAGGGGCGTCCCGAACAATCGTCGCAAGCCGCTTCGATTGAGGGATCTGGTCCAACCCGGCTACTAATTTTTTCTTGAATTTTTCTTCAACTTCTTCGATTCGCTCCATGATGGACTCAACGGAGCCGAATTTCTGAATTAATAACGTCGCGGATTTATCTCCAATGCCTGGCACGCCAGGAATATTGTCGCTCGTGTCTCCAACCAATGCCTTATAATCCGCGACAAACTCCGGACCAAATCCGTACTTGGCGACCACCGCATCTGGATCGTAGGTATTCACTTCGCTGACGCCTTGCTTTGGTGTGACCACAGTTACAACGTGGTCCACCAGCTGCAAAGAATCGCTATCTCCGCTAATGATAATCGTGTGATACCCACGCTCTTCGGCTTGCTTACTCACCGTCCCAACCACATCATCAGCCTCATATCCTTCGAGTTCAATCGTCGGAATTCCAAGTGCTTGTATCAACTCCCGTGATGCGATCAGCTGTGAAATAAGCTCCTGCGGCGTTTCTTTGCGCGTGCCTTTATACTCGGCAAATTCCTCGTGCCGGAAGGTCTTTGCATGGGCATCGAGCGCGACCAAAAGGCAGTCCGGCTGGTACTTTTCCATTAGAGAAAACAGCATTGAGACGAAGCCGTAAAGAGCATTTGTAGGTCTCCCGTCGGTCGTACTCATGAACCGAGTTGAGTAAAAGGCCCGAAAGAGAAGGGAATATCCGTCGATAATAATCAGTCTCTTGGTGCCAGTGCTCATGGGCGTAGGTTACCTTTTCACTCTGAGGCATGGGCTGGGGAACTCGGAATTTTGAAAGTTCCGTATGGTTTGGTATAATATGTCCAGCGGTTTGTCCGCGTTCCCCCCTTCCGCGTGAGCAATCCGATGGTTTACCGTCCTCTTCGCTATGAGCAGATGATGAAGGCTTCCGAGCCCTTTGATGTTCGTGCGCGTCGAATGTTCAATGGTATGGGCGTCTACACCGGCGAGAAGATGTTCGCCTTTCTCTTCGAAAAGGAAGTCGGGCTGAAGCTCGCCCCCACCGATTACGAAGAAGCCCTTTCACTTCCAGGGGCGGAGCTGATGAGAACTGAACCCGATGCTCCACCCATGAAAGAGTATGTGCGAATGCCCCAAGAGATTTTAGATAATCATGATCTCTTCATCGCTTGGGTTTCGCGTAGTGCTGAGTATGCTCAGTCTACGCGAATTGGATAAGATTTTAGTCACAAAGCGAATACCAAGTCCCGGTCCAAGCGTTGGGATCGGTGCTAGCTTCTCCAGATTTTCTACCTTCTGGATTTACTCGAGTCTCGTCAAACTTCGCTGTTCCGGTAGCGGTGCGAGCCGAGCCATCGCTCATGATCATTGTGCCGCCGATTGGTGACCACATTTGGAAATAATTATACGGAGCGGCGCAATCATAGCCGTAAAGAGCGCATGCGTTAGGAGTTTTCTTTTCGCTAAAGAATGGCATCATTTCAGTCCGCATCATGCGTGTATCACTGGGAGCCTCGATTCCGTCTACAGTGACATAGTTATCATAAGTAAGGACATCAGCATTTCCGATTGAGTAATCCTTTGCAACTGTGAACATGCATTTCGTGTAGCGATAGCTTGTTCCGTAAGCCTCGTAATAGGACCGCTTGCCACGAATGAAACTTGGAGTTGCGCGTGACAGATATGGACCGCCAGTATCTGTTGGAGATCCGAAGATATTCTTGTTCTTCGCATAGGGAAGAACCCACTTCTCAACCCCTCGGTGATTAGGATCGTTCGGGCCAGCAAGTTCGTCGTAGGCGGAAAAGATTGGCATTCCCGAATCATGATCCGTGGTGTACATCATCACTGCCATACCGATCTGGCGACCATTGCTTAAGCAAGCAGTACGTTTTGCAGATTCGCGTGCCTGGGCAAAAACAGGGAAGAGGATCGCGGCAAGGATCGCGATAATTGCGATCACTACCAATAACTCAATAAGCGTAAAGGCTTTCTTTTTCATCATGTTTTCCTTAAAGAAAGAGGCCATCCACGTTTGCACGTAGATGGCCTTTGCGGAAAACAAAACGACCGATCTACCGCATCCCTACGCCGGTATTAACCGGATCAGGTTCGAAGGGTCTTCATTTGCTCTTGTCGCTAAACGACAAAAGGAAAATCAATCTCAGCCATTCCTGGCACCCCTTGCGGATTTCCTCTTAAACTATTCTACACCAATCGGCTCGAAATCGTCGCCGAGTTGGTTCAAAAATTCCGCAATCGCGAGCGCAATTGGCCACGGTTCATGACCAAGACTGGAGTAAAGCTTGCCAGAATCCAACGCAGAGTAGGCAGGACGGGGCGCTAAAGTCGGATATTCATCGCTCGAACAAGCCGCGACGACGTCCTTTTGTTTGTACTTCAGGGCGATCAGCAAAGACGCAAACCGATGCCAAGACATCACCTCTTTCCCCGCCGCATGATAAATTCCGGGAGCGAGATTTCGATCAATCGCCTTTACAATCATCTCGGAAAGTTCCAGGGTGCTGGTCGGAGTTCCCATCTGATCATTCACTACTTTAAGGCTTTTCTCAGCCGCAAATGCCTTCAAAATTGTCTTTGGGAATGACTTACCTTTCGCACCAAAAAGCCATGAAGTTCGGAAAATGATCGCGGAAGGAAGGGTGCGCAAAATCGCATTTTCTCCGTCAAACTTCGTGCGTCCATACACGCCCAAGGGAGATTCCTTCACCGATTCAGTAATCGGAAAAGTTGACTTGCCATCAAATACATAATCCGTGCTGATGTGGATCAACTTAGTACCGCTCTCGGCGCAAGCAATCGCCAAATACCCCGGGCCAAGAGCATTGATTCGATGCGCGTTATCTTCGTCGGTCTCGGCAACATCGACAGCAGTATAGGCAGCGCAATTCACGACCCAATCAAACTTCCCAAGTTCCCCATTCGCCAGCATCGCCATGTGAACAGGATTGGAAATATCCGCATCCGCGCTGGTCGGAGCTAAGACCTCAAAGCCAGCCGCCCGCAAAGCAGGAACCAAATCCGTTCCCAGCATCCCCGATCCCCCCAAAACTAAAACCGAACTCGACATCAGGGTAAATAGTACTCGTTTTACATCTTCCCCCTCGAGTTTCGGGCATAATCGCGGCATGTCTATCGCGTCTGCTCTCCTATTGACCCTGCTGGTCCAGCCTGCGAATTCGCCTTTTGTCCAAGAATCCGTCACTCAGATCGGCTCTGGTTATCGCTTTTGCGAAGGTCCTGCTTGGGTTGGGAATCAGTTTGTTTTCTGCGATATGCGCGGAGATACGGTTTATTCTTGGAGCGGAAAGATGGGTGATAAGCCGCAGATTTTGCGTAATCCTTGCGGGAATGCGGTGGGATCATCGCCGATTAAGGGTGGTTTAGTTCAGGTTGAATTGGCGGGACGAAGGATTATTAAGTGGAATCCTTCAAAGCCTCAAGAAGTTTCCACACTAGCGGATAACTTTGAAGGCAAAAAGCTTGGTGGAATGAACGATCTTGCTGCTCATCCAAACGGGTCTGTCTACGTGACTCATGCCGAGTGGTTCTTAAAGCCAAGTGATTTGGAATTTAAGCATTCCGGAGTGCTTAAAGTTGATCCAAAGGGCAAGGTGAGTATCGCGGTGGATGGTATTGCGCAGCCGAATGGGATTTGCTTTAACCCAAAGGGGAATATTGCTTATGTTACGGAGTATTCATCGGGCAAGATTTTGGCTTTTGATGTGGAAAAGGGCACTGGTGCGCTGACAAAGCAACGCATTTTTGCAGATCTTAATGTTTACGCTGAAAAGCAAGGGATCAAAATGCGTGGTGGGGCAGATGGGCTTCGCACGGATCGGAAAGGGCATATCTTTTCAACCGGGCCGGGTGGGATTTGGGTGCTGAATTCTAAGGCGGAGTTCATTGCGCACCTTCCGGTAATCGCGACGAACCTTGCGATTGGTGGTAAGGATGGAAAGACTCTATTGATTACGAAGCGCAATGATGTTGTTGCGATTAATATTAAGTAAGTTTTAGAATTTCACATACATACAGTATGCGATGATCCCCACCCTAAATCCCTCCCCTTGACCACGGAAGATCGAAGTCATCAAAGTCCAACAGGTCAAGAGGAGGGACTTGCTTCATGGACTAAAGTTTTTGGTTCCTTTTTACGCGTTAGCGCAAAAAGAACTCTTAAAGTCCCCCTCTTTCGCCCTCTAAAATCACGACGGCATTAAATTTTCGTGGCGAAGGAGGGGGATTTAGGGGGTGGTTAAGGTCTAGCCGATTAGGTAAGTAAGAATCTCAAGTGGATCCCCACCCTAAATCCCGGGTCTTGCTCGCGAAAGCTTCAGCTCATAAAAGTCCAACAGGACAAGAGGAGGGACTTTACTTTCGCTGTTCGGTCCCCTTTCGCCTTTAGGAAGAAAGGGTTAGGGAAAGAAGGTCTTGTACTTACGTAAATATTTTATCGTAATCAAGAGTCTCAGTAATAGACCGCGCCAAGCGACCCTTCGCCCCTTAGTCCCCTCTTCCCTAAAGGGCGAGGGGAGACTGGGATAAAAAGAAGAAACCCCAGTCCATAAATGGACTGGGGACTATGGCAATAACAGAGGATTAAAGACTATTGATTTAAGCAGCCAGAGTGAGCTCGCCATTTCCAGTGCTACCGTAAACAGATACAGCAGGGCATGGAACCGAAGAGTTGTTGGCTCGCATCGCCGTGACGCGGTACCAAGTAAACACGCCAGGGGCTTGACCTTCGTGATCAAAGCTTGTACGCGTTGGGGCTCCGGCAAATTTCCAATTGGTCTGAGTTCCGATGCTGTATTCAACAATAAACTGAGTACCAGACGAATTTCCGTTGCGATTCCACTTCAGAGAGTTGATACCGTTATCGCATCCAACAACAGTTAAGCCTGTCACCATTGTAACGGGATTAGAGGTATTGGAAGAGACAATTCCTAAGTCCAATAAGACCGATTCTGGCACACTTGGGTTTGCCTTAAACGTGCGTGCATAGGATCTTGCCGTGGCGATCGAAACGCTTTTTACAGCATTCTTTTCGCCTATCGCACTGCGATATGTTGTCTTTGCTTCGCTAGCATTTGTCAATTCGTTCGATAGATTAATCGCAGCGTTATTGATTTGTGCAAGCTCTGTCGTGTCGAGGTCGAGAATGACATCATGCTTTTCGCACTTAGATGCGAAGTTATTAAGCCAAATTTGAAGCTGAGCTTCTTCAGATGGAATGTATTCTTGTGGCATTTTTTGCTCCAGTCTCACTCATGGGAGCGAGGTAGTTTAATCATAGGACGGTTATGGATATTTCATTAGGGATATTTTTGAAAATTGTGTTGCGTCAAGGGAAAATAGTCCTAAAGTAAAGGAATTTTGTCGCGAAAAAAGGGAAAAGAGTCGCAAAGTAAAGGAAAAGGGTCGTGAAATAAAGGAAAATAGCCGCAAAGTAAAGGAAAATAGCCGCGAAATAAGAGAAAATAGCTCCGAAATAAGAGAAAATAGCCGCGAAATAAGGGAAAATAGTGGTGAGTCAAGGAAAATTGCTCTTGTTTCGCCCCACCTTTCACGGGAATCGGATTATACTGAAGGGGTGCGGGTAAGTGTTATGCTGAATTCAATCAAGCTTCTTCCTCTCGCGCTGACGGTGATCGCCGCCGGTGCGTTTTTCTCTCTTTCTGGTTGCGGAGGAACTTCTTCTTCTAGCGCCGGGCCGACTGCTCGCTATGTCTATGTTGGGGGCGAAGGTTCCACTGTTCAGCAGTATTCCGTGGGTGCAGATGGTGGCTTAGTTCCACTGACGCCGCCGACTATAGCTGAAGGCGACAATGTTCGAGGATTTGCGAAGACCGCAGACGGAAAATATCTCTATGCAAGTACGGACAATGGAATTAAACAGTGGTCGGTTGGAGCAAATGGTCAGCTAACGTCGCTTTCACCGGCTAGCGTTGCAAATAATGGGTCAGATTACGGGATCATCGTTCGTGGCGATAATCTGTATTGCGATAGCTTCGGTGAATTTGCTCATTACAAGATTGGCAGTGATGGGACGCTGACCTTTGTCGCGACGTACAATGACACTGGTGCTAACCAATTTGCAATCACTCCAAACGGCCAATCCCTGTATACAGGCGTCAACAATGCTCTCTGGCAATACACGATCAATGCGAATGGATCTTTGACCCCAAAGACCGTTCCGAGTATCTCGACTCCAACGCTACGCCAAACATATGCCGTTGTCGTTAATGCTGCTGGAACCTATGCTTATGTTTCGGATGACTTTGATAATTCTGTTAAGCAATTTAGCATCGGATCCAATGGGGAACTCACGCCGCTCAGCCCACTTTCCACAGCGGCTTTACCGACCTCTATCTCCAATGTCTACCAATTGCTGTTGGATCAAAATGGAAATCTCCACCAAATGAACTATACAAATCCCGGAGTTATTCGGACGTTTACTCCTGGCGGGGGAGGATTGCTAGGGGCTGGAGTTGATTTTACAACCGCAAACATTCAACCTTGGATCGGGATGGTTTCCAGCCAAAATCGGCTTTATTCTCTGGACTATACTGCCGCTGTCGTGTCTGCTTACAATCTATCCTCGACGGGTGCAAAGACTTTGGTCGGAACCTATCCATGTGGCACAGATCCCACTGCAATTATTGAAGTCTTGAAGTAAGTTCTTTTTGATATCTTCGCTGGCTACTCTTTATTGGGGTAGCCAGCTCTTTTTTTGTGTCGGGGTTAGTTTGGGTTGGTTCGGTAGTTCGGGGGAATGAGGTTTGGCTTTTGCTGGGCTCCTTTCTTTTTTGTTACAAGGCTTTTCAAAAAAGGGATACTGTGGTAATAGAGTCATGCTAGACTTCAGCATGAGGATTTTTCATACGTTTCTTAAATTGAGTTTGGTGATGGCGATTGGAGTTGCCGCTGTGGGTTGCGGAGGTGGGGGTGGGAGTAAGGGCCCTCGTGTGGCAAAGATTGCCGTGGTTGAGGTTATTGGGGAACGCATCACTTCTTTTGACGATATGACCGGGACCAATGCGGCAAATTTTGGAGCGACTGGTTCTGGGGTCAATCAGTTTGCAAATCCTAACGGGATTGCTACGGACGGGCAAGGGCGGATTTATATTGCAGACCGCGGTAATAATCGAATCGTCCGAATGGACAATTTGTCGGGCGCGGGTTGGACAACTTTTGGCACTTTTGGTACTGGAGTGGGTCAATTTAAGAGCCCTCGCGGAGTCAAGATAGATTCTGCTGGCAAAATCTTTGTGAGTGACGCCACCAATGGCCGGATTGTACGGATAGATGATATGACTGGGGCTGGTTGGGTCACTCTTGGAACTGTTGGTAGTGGAGTGAACGAATTTGGTTCTGAACTCTATGAGATGGACTTTGATTCCGTTGGCAGAATTTACGTGTCAGATTTTATCAATGGCAGAATCGCACGTTTTAATGATATGACCGGAGCCGGCTGGACAACCTTTGGAACTATTGGTTCTGGAGTCGGACAATTAAGCGGACCATACGGAATTGCTTTGGATAACGCGGATCGCATTTATATTGGTGATCGAGGCAATAATCGAATCGTTCGCGTCAATGACATGACTGGCGCGGGATGGACGACGTATGGATCGGCGTTTGGTTCTGGAGTTGGTCAGTTCGCTAACATATTCGGTTTGGAAATAGATCGAACAACGAATCAAATCTACTTTACAGATGAATTTAATGACAGAGTAGGGCGCATGGATGATATGACTGGGGCCAATTGGGTGACCTTTGGGAGTAGTGGCAGTGGAGTGAACCAATTCAACCGTGCTGCAGGGCTCGCGCTGATTTTTCAGTAATCGTTATTGATTTGTTCGGGAGTTTGGTGGAGAGGAGTTCGGCTTTTGCTGGGCTCCTTTCTTTGTCTGAGTTGGTTCGGACTGGTTACTCTTTCGTGGGCAATGATCGCTAATCTTTGCGTTAAAATTTCGACCTCATTCGCTTCAAATCGCGATTCCTTTGATATAATGTGCCTATGAGAGGATTTTCTATTGGATTTCTGGCGCTTTGCGCTGGGTTTGGACTGAGTTCGGGGGCGCGGGCTTCTTTTGAATTGGTGATGGTGGCGGACACAGGAACGAAGTCCATCCATCGCTTCGACGGTTCGACCGGGGTTTATCTGGGTAGCTTTGGCGGCGGATTTTTGGTT
>JBEIDH010000054.1:0-11631 GCA_040383535.1 Chthonomonas sp. | reverse complement strand
CTCTTTCGGATGGTCAATCATGACCAAAATCACCGCGCGCGGTTGTTGCGCCGGAACAAATCCCACAAAGCTAGAGACGTACGCAGGGCTCGACTTTGACGCACCTTGACCAAGCTTTTGTGCCGTCCCCGTTTTCCCGCCGAGTCGGTAACCGTCAATCTTTAAGTTGTGCCCGGTTCCGTAGTCCTCCTCGATCACTGCTTCCATCAAACCGAGCATCGTATCTGCCGTCTCCGTTTTAAACAACTGCGTCGGCTTTTCGCTTTTGACCGGCTTTCCGCCAATCGCGGTGACAAGTCTCGGTGGCATTTTCAAACCTCCATTCGCAAGTGAAGAAAAGATTCCGCAGAGTGCAATCGGTGTAGCATCGAGAGACTGCCCAAACGACATGTTCGCAAGCTGAAGATTTTTGTTGTAATCATTAGGGTTGTACTTGCCGGCGATTTCGCCTGGAAGGCCGATCCCGGTTTTCTGGAAGAGCCCAGCACGGGTCATGAACTCGACGAACTCTTCCTTACCAATCTTTCTAGCCCAAGTCGTCGCGGCAACGTTACAGGACCTTGCGATCGCCTTGTTTGTATCCACCCGCCCGTGCGCACCATGGGCACAGTGAATCGCAGTTCCATACCCCGTTGGAAGCGATCCTCCGCATGCGACGGCATCCGTAACATCGAGCACTCCTAAGTCCAGAGCCTCAGCCAGAGTGAGAATCTTGAAGGTGGATCCCGGAGCAAATCGCGCCATGATCGCCGGGTTGAAGCCGTTTGAAGCAGCCTTCTCCTGTCCCTGAACCCAGGTACTTAGAGCAAGGATGTTTCCAGTCTTTGGGTCAATAGCAATCGCCACTCCCTGATCGGCGTTTTGGGTTTGCACAGATCGCTTTAGTGCGGCGGTCGCAGCAACCTGAATCGTGGAATCAATCGAAAGCGTGAGGTCATCACCGTGATTTGCCTTTTGGTCGTTGCCTTCCATTCGCATCGGGAGGAATGCCCCGGTTCTGTCCACTTGTCCAGATCGAAATCCGTTCTTGCCGGCAAGAAAGTCATTAAATCCAGCTTCTATCCCCGTCGGCTTTTGCCCCTCATTTTGGGTACCGATGAGGACTTCGCAGACATCGGAATACGGATAGTCCCGGCTTGGAACGCGACGCAAGGAAAGACCGTCTGCCCTCCAATCCGATTTGACCTGTTGAATTCGATCAGCCGCATCTTTTGGAATCGGCATCTGCCATGTTTTGCTCTTTGAGCCCGCGAAGGCTGGGGTGCTGAATTCGTTAGCTGGCAATCCGCTCGCTTCGCTTAGGGCGAGGAAGAAGCCCTCGCTATGAGGAACCTTTTTGTAAGCCAAACTCAACTCGAAGCGGTCATTGCTCTGAGCAAGAACCTTACCGTCTTGACTATAGATTGCACCTCGACGCGCAAACTCTTCGCGGGAAACATCAAGCCGACCAATTTTCTTGGCCTCGGCGATGATTGAAGATCGCTTCCCGGTCTGCACCCACGCTTGGCTTACGCCGGCGCAGACAAACATCGCAACCAGGATCGTTCCGAGCCGCCTGGCGTCTTGTTTAGTCTGGGAGGTTTTCGGCATTTTGCTCACTCGCAACGATCAGGGTTGGCGCGATCTCTTCTGGCTCACGCACCATTTGGTCACTAGATTCCTGCACACCGGCGTCATCTGGCAAGGAGGCCAAAGGCTCCTGAAACTGCTCCAGTGATGCAACGACCGCGGTCTGGGCCGGGTTCGTCAGGTATTCCGGAACTTCGACGCCGCTTAAGTGCATCCGATTCGCCTGCGCCCATCGGTCCACCGCCGCCATCGAGGTTAGACCATTAAGCTCGATGCGCAATCTCGCGACTTCTAACCGCGCTGAATTGACGCGCTCAACGCTGTTGATGCGATCTCGACGAGCCTGTTCCAATAAAACGTTACCAGCGACGCTGCTCGCGACAAAAGCCATCGAAGCCACAACCACAAAGGCAAACGGGACCGCCAGCCAATTTGAATTGGACTGAGTACGCGCTTTTGCCCGTGACCTTGTTACGGCTCGAGTACGCGTCTTTGGTGCCGCGCTGGTTGTGACCACGCGCCGCTTTACCGGTCGGTTTGTTCGTCGGCGGGTACTGACCGCTCTTGACTTATCTGCTACGAGACTCATGATTGTTCTTCCTTGACTTTAGTGACGCCGCGAAGCCTTGCGCTTCGGCTACGTCGATTTCGCTCAATCTCTTCTTGAGATGGAGTTTCGCCCCCTTTGTTGAGGCTGATAAATTTTCCTGTTGCTTCGAGAGACTTGACCGCCTTCTTTAGCGGTCGGTCCTCGAGCGAGTGATACGACAGAACTGCCATTCTCCCACCAGGACGGAGGCAATATGCGATTCGGATAAAGTGTTCTTCCAGATCGGCAAGCTCCTGATTCACCTCGATGCGGATCGCCTGAAACGTGCGCGTCGCTGGGTGGATGCGCTTTTCTCGCTTACTTAGCGGGATTGCGGCAAGCACGCAGTCAATCAAATCCTGCGTCGTCGCAAGCTCTTTATCTTTACGGCGATCCACGATCACCTTTGCGATCTTGCGACTCCAGGCCTCTTCTCCAAATTCCTTGAGCACTTTATCGAGATGATCTTCGCTCGCCGAATTCAGGTACTCAGCGGCCGTCATCCCTTCGGAGCGATCCATGCGCATGTCCAAGGGACCATTCTCCATGAACGAAATCCCCCGACTTGGATCTTCGATCTGCGCAGAATTCAATCCCATATCAAGCAAAATGCCGTCAACAAATGGCTCCGAGATTTTCACCGGATTCTGGATGTCGACCACGAACCGATCACTGCCAGACAGCACCTGAAGCGCCTCTGGAATTGCGCGATAATCGGCATGAACTAGACCGATGCTTGGCAAACTCTTTTTCGCAATCGCCATCATATCCAGATCCCAATCGAATCCAATCACAGCTCCCGCCGGGCCTACGGCCTCCACGAGGTGCGCAGCATGACCACCCAAACCAAGCGTGCCATCAACCATGACTTCTCCTACCTTAGGATCCAGTGCGGCTAAGCATTCTTTAAGCATCACGGGAATATGCTGTGTCGCCATCATAGAATCCTCCCCGTCATCTGGGTGTATGCTCGTTCAAGAGCTTCACGAGCGTGAAGCCCATAGCTAGCCGGATCAGCCTCATACTTTTCGTATTCGTCCGCATCCCAGAGTTCAAGGCGGTCAATTGCCCCGACAAGCACGATTCGGCTTTTGAGATTGCCCTTCTTTCTGAGGAATGGAGGAATGACAACGCGATTGCCAGAGTCAAATTTTAAATCGTCAGCGGAGTTTCCGGCGACCAGGCGGGCGTATTGATGACGCCCAGAGTTGAGATCATCGTGCGATGCAATCCGTTGAAGAGTGCGCTCCCAGGCCTCGTTGGTGTAAAAAACGAGGCATCCAACATCTCCAAGGCCAAGCACAAAATCGTCCCCGAGCCGCTCGCGGTTCTTTTTAGAAACCAGAACTCGGCCCTTGTCGTCAATCGTTCCCTCATCGGTCCCGAGTAACGGCTTTCGGGGGGTTGTGAACTCACTCACGATTTTTGCCTCTGTTTGCCTTACTGTGTTGTATGCTAAGGGAAAAGAAAAGGCGGTCGGTTTGCCATCCGTGCCGACCACCCTTCTCGAAACTGGATTCCCGCCCAGTACCAAGTTGCGTCACCCTCGTGGTTTCGTCGCTTGATGATTGGATTATAGTGGGAATTTTTGGGAAATGATGGGAAATAGGCTAACTTTTTTGACTTTTTTGCCAAGTTGTTTTGGGTGTATACGTAATTGATAGAGACTAGTTATCCCTTGTCTACATCTTTGAATGATTTTCTTCAGATGTACTTGGTTTTGCTTAGAAGGACTGACCGTCAAATCGACCGAAGCGAAGTGGAGAGCTCTGCCCGGTGGGCGTACGCGCACGAGCTTCTCGCCCAGACCCAAGACGTGCGATACAAAAAAGTGAACCGCCTCACTTGAGGCGGCCCACTTATCATTCTCTTTGGAAAAGATTAGGCTGGCTTCTTGCCGCCAGGACCCTTCTTTCCGCCCTTGCCGCCGTTAGCCTTTTGGGCTTCTTCTCGGAGCTTCTTCATCGCGGCTTTCATTTCCTTTTGATATTCGGCGAATTTCTTTTCGCCCATGATCTTCTTCATTCCATCTTCCCGCTCTTCTCGAATGGCCTTCATCTTGGCTTGCATTGCGTCGCGATCTCCGCCCTTTCCAGCCTTCTTGCGCTCTTCCATCAGCTTCTTGGTCTTTGCTTGAGTTTCTTCTTGAAGCTTCTTAAGGGATGCCTTCTGGGCATCAGATAGACCGAGCTTAGCGACGATGTTCTTTTCGATCTCATCCATCTTCGCCTTCATTTTCTGAGCGGCTTCAGGATTGCGACCAGGACGGCCTGCCCCAGATGGGCCAGCGTCTTGGGCGAAAACGTTCGTCGAGATGGATGCGAGGGCTACGAGTGCCAAAAATGCTTTGTTGAGTTGTTTCATGTTGATAACCTGCTATTCGCGCTGACCTTCCGCAAGGCCGTTCACATGGAGCATAACGACTTACAGCTCCAAAGAGTTCAGTAACCCAAAGAAATTCTTAAACAAATGTCTCGGATCGAGCCTTTTGCACCAAATCTTTGATCTCCGGAACCTGGGTCTCGCCAAACTCCTTTCGCGAACCTAGAAACAGCAGGTTTCCGCTACTGAGGAAGGCGACACGATCCGCGACACGCATCACGCTACTCACGTCATGGCTCACCACCACGCTTGTCATTTGCAACTGGTTCCGGGTCTCGACGATCAATTCATCGATCGCATAAGCTGTGATCGGGTCAAGTCCGCTTGTCGGCTCATCGTAAAACAAAACCTTTGGCTCCATGGCAAGCGCTCGTGCCAAACCAACACGTTTTCGCATCCCACCACTCAGTTCGCTCGGTTTCAGCTTTGCCGTTTCGGGAGCGAGGTTTACCTTCGCCAGAAAATCTGCCGCTAGCTCCTTTCTCTTTCTTGAGAGGATCTTGGTTTGCCGCTCCAGTCCAAAGAGAATGTTATCCTCAACGTTCAAATAGTCAAAAAGAGCCGCGTATTGAAAGACCAAACCCATCATGCCTCGGGCTTTTTCAGGTTCCTTTGTGACGCTGACATCGCTGACCAAAATCTCACCGCTCGTCGGTTTAAGGAGTCCGGACATGCACTTAAGGAGGGTTGTCTTCCCTCCCCCTGAGCTACCCATAACGGCCAAAATCTCCCCCGGTTCCATCGAGAAGCTGATATTGCTCAGAACTTCCTTCTCGCCAAAGGAATGGCTGACTGCAATTGCTTCGATCATGGGACCAACTGAGGGCTCGGCATCGCCGTATTCATGGCAATTTTCGCTGCAGCTTTCGCCCGATCAATTGCGGCTTGGTCCACTTCCCGTTCAAAGGACCGGAATCCAGAGAGTTCGAACCCATGCTTCTTAGCCAGAACAAGGGTCTCTTCAGCCTGGGCGACGCTGACTTCTTTACCAAGAGTGAAATTCTCCATCCGCCCATCGAGCGCAAGCATCATCGTCTCGCTCATACAGGCATACGCAGTTTTTTCCGGAAAACCGAAGTCAAGATTGAAGTTCACATCACCTGGAACTCGAACGACCCCACCCTCGATCACCAATACATCCGGACGTTCCTTAGCGACCCTGACGCTGACATCTCTGGGACGGGCAACATCCACGACGATTGCGCCCGGTCGAAGGTGCTCTGGAAAGACGATATCCTTCCCCGCCGAACTCACCGTAATCACCACGTGGGCTTGTAAAAGTGTCGCAGCGTCGGTGCTTGCGGTGGCTCGTGGAAGTTCTTCGGCGACTTCTTGTGTTCGTGCCAGGTCTCTTCCGACCAATATCGTCGAAGCAAATCGAGGGGCAAGCATCCGGGCGCACGTTTTTCCAATTGAGCCCGTCGCACCAACCACACCAAGATTAGAATTCGCCGGGTCAATCCCGAGTTTAGCGCAAGCGAGCAAAGCGCCTTCGACCGCCGTGGCAATGGTGTAACTATTCCCGGTTGTCACCGCGATCTTTACCCGATCGGCGACGGTAATCCCGCCATCCCCAACGACCGAGCTAAAGGCACCCAGGCCAATAATTTCTGCCCCGAGATCCTCTGCGATCCTCGCGCATTCGACAATCCGGCTATATGCGAATTCTAGGTTCTCTGGTTTCGTCATCATGCGTGGCGTCATTGGCAAACCAATGAACCAACCCTCAGCCTCTTGACCAGTGATTGACTTGATCCCAGTGATGTGACTCATGATCCCCGGCGACTTCTTTGCCAGCATCGACTCAATCAGACCATCGGGCAGATACTTCATGATCGGGAAGCGTGCGGCCGCATCTTTGGCTGCAATAGGGTGAACGACAAAGGCAAATTTCTTCAAAATTCTTTCCTCAAGGGTGTGAGCCGACTCCGGTTGAGACGTTTTGCGGAACCTCGGTGACTGCAGAATTTTCCTGTAGCTCAATCACGTTAGGTTTCCAGCCAATCTTTGTCAGCACTTCATTCATGTCGTTTTCCGTGACTTCACTGACCGCCTTACCCAAATACGCAACAATCGCGGCTTCCATGACATTCGTCGCAAACGACTCTCCATCAACAACTGGTGTGGTTGTGATGATACGTTTTACTCCAGCTTGCTTCAGGAATTCAAGGTTTTGACTTCGCATGGACTGGGTGATGATCGTCTTTCCTTCAAGCATATCCGGCGCATAGCGGAGAATAAACAAGGAGTCCCCACAAATCAGAGTTCGATCCGCCCAAAGTTTAGGAAACTTTGGTTTGCGTTCTTCCTGCTGTTTCCCGGTTGGATAGAACCACTTCAGTGGCAAACGGGTGATGATGGGGAGCAAGATTTTTGCGAGTTGCTCAACCCGCTTGTACGACCGGATTGGGATTGGGAGGCCCAATCCAAAATAGAAATCCCCATAAATCACATCCGGGCAAACTTTGTCCAAAGCCTGTGCCATTCCGTATCGATCCACCGCACCCACAAGTAGAACCTTTTCCTGTGTAAAATCAATGATTCCTTCGCCCTGAAGGTACTCAATCGTGTTTCGTTCTAGCGTGTGCTTTAGCCCACTACCGTCCACAACCGGGGTCTTTTTCACACCGCTGATGCACTTTGCAATATCTTTGAAGGTGTACTTTTTGGTGCCAGCGACTAAGTAGAGGTCAGCCCCACCGATCCCCATCGCGTCCACCTTTCCGTCCAGATCGTTGAACATTTTTGTGAAGGCGTTCATGTCGCCATCCGTCCCGATCCGCTCTAGCAGAAATTCTTCGCCCAGAAAGTTGAACTTACTGGACTTATTGCGTGTGCTCGATCCGAGACTCACGCTGACAACGCGCTTCAATCCGAGCACACCGCGATCATTTCGATTTCAACATCTGCGCCCTTAGGCAGTCCGACCACGGAAAAAGTCGCTCGCGCAGGAGGCTCGGATGCAAAGCGAGCCCCATAGACCTCATTCACAACCGCAAAGTGATCCATGCTGGAGAGCAAGATCGTGGTCTTTACAACATGCGCAAAGGTCAATCCGCTAGCCTCCAGCACAGCCGCTAAGTTGTTCATGACCTGCTCGCATTGCTTACGAATATCGCCTTCCACCATCGTCCCGTCCGGTCGCAGAGGCACCTGACCACTCAAGAAAACGAACGTCCCGCTCGCCTTTATCGCCTGAGAATAGGGTCCAATCGCCGCCGGAGCGTTGGGGGTCGAAATCACCTGTCGTTGCATGCTCCCTATTATACGCCCTGCAATCTGGCCGCTCTGATGATGCAATTTTCGCGATGGAGCACAGACTCCAAACACGCGTAGAAACGAATAAACTATGCAAGTGACTACTCTTTCTCGGTTCGGTTTCCCAATCTTGCTGGGCGTGCTTCTTGCCGGATGTCAGCAAAGCGGAAGCGTGACGACGAAACCCGTAGCCCCAGCCGATCCGGAGAAGCCAAAAATCTTTTGGGTCGAGAACTGGAATGGCATCGTCCCCAGCAACGGTGATCTGGTGCCGAGTAAATCGGGTTCGCCACAGCTTCATTTTGCTTCGCCAGACATTGATATTCATGCCGGGATCTCCACCCGAAACGCGAAGAACGACGCCCTGATGAAGGACATGATCCTTAAGCTCACGGAATCAATCTGCAAGTCCACGAACACCAAAATGGTGACCCAGGTCAGCCAACTAGCGAATTCTAACGGCGTCAGCCTGAGGCGGTCGAATCTCCTCAAAGTCAATGCGAAAGGCGAAAAGTCCACCGCTGTCCTTTTTGTGGGCTATGACGGGATGACCACCATCGTCGGCACGATCCTGCTGAACCCCGCGAGTCAAAACGCCCAAAAGCTTGCCGACCAATACCTTGATCGCCTGACTTCCACAAAGTCAATGAACCCGGCTTCGGGCAAAAAGTAGCCCTTCGTCATGCCCCAGAAGAACAACTCCCACCTCCCCACCAAGATCTGCGTCACCTGCGGACGACCTTTCTCTTGGCGAAAGAAGTGGGAAAAGAATTGGGACGAAGTCAAGTTCTGCTCCGACAAGTGCCGGGCAAACAAACCGAAGGCATAAAAATAGCCGGTCTCCGGGAAAGGAGAGACCGGCTAATGAATTGCGAAAAGAGCTTATGCGCTCTTTCGTCGTCGAAGAGCAGCGACCAAACCAAGACCGAGCACAGTCAAAGTGGCTGGCTCTGGAACTGGTCGGAGGTCAGCACGGATTTCTCCGCTACCGACTGCAGTTGTGTGGATATTGTGGTACCCGCGACCCGCGTCTAGCCGGGCGATCAGCGTGTTATAGGCGGTGGATAGAGTTCCTCCGTTATTAGTGACAAACGTAGGATTCCAGTTACTAGCAATCGTCATATCAAATGTTCGATCATAAGTTCCCGAAGTCACACCAGTTGGGAATCCGGTGAAAGATGGCAGGATCGAAGCCACGCCGCCATTTGTTCCTGGACCATTTCCGACGTGGAGGTGGGAAGCAGTCACAGTTCCTGTCAAACCGGAAAATGTAGCCTCAACGCGCATTGTGAACATGTCAAGGTCGAATGTGTAGCGTACGGTTCCAGTTCCTTGAGAGGTGTTTTGTGGAGCTTCCTGCAGACCAGAAAGCGTGCCAACGTAGATCATCTCATGAGCCATGGATTGCGCCGCGATTGCCACGAGCGAGGATAGAAGTAGGATTCTCAATTTCATAATATTTCCTTTGTGTCTTAGTCCAAAGAAATCGGACTTCAGAATTGCGCTCGACAGAAACCCTGTTAAGAATGCCAGTCGAACAATTACTAGTATAAACAGAAATATTGCGATTGCAAGTACTTTTTTGTTAAATTTTCATGAACAAACCATTTCATAGCAAAAATACGGGGGCAATAGACTCAAATCCGCCACATCGTCCCCTGGGGTAAAACCCACTTCAGGCACTACTATGGAACCGATTGATGAACAAACCGACATCTCCAGGCGAGGAATTCTCCGCACAGCCGCCGGGATCACTGCTCTGGGAGCTTTGCCCATGATCGCCAGCGCCTCAAGCGTCCCAAAAACCATTCGCCCCAAGCGCATGAAGAGCGGCGATACCTTCGGACTCATCGCTCCGGCAAGCGCGACCGGCGACGAGAATCAAATCCAAACCGTCATTGCCAGGATGGAAGCCCTTGGCTTTAAGGTCAAGCAAGCCAACCACCTTCGCGAGAAATACGGCTACCTCGCTGGAACGGACAATCAAAGAGCCGAAGACTTCAATGCCATGGTGCGCGACCCCGAGGTGGACGGGATTCTTTGCTATCACGGCGGCTACGGAACCATGCGGATGCTCCCCCAAATTGACTACAACGCATTCAAAAACAATCCAAAAGTGGTCGTCGGCTATAGCGATATCACCGGGCTATTGACGGCCCTGAACGCCAAAACGGGAGTTATCGGCTTCCACGGGCCAGTGGGCAACAGCACTTGGAGTATCTTTGACACCGAATGGTTTAAGAAAGCCGCGTTCACGGCGGCTCCGATCGGCACCTTTGGTTCACGGGATCAAGAAATGGATCCCCTGCCCGAAACTTTGGTCGAAGGCGTCGGTGAAGGGAGACTCCTGGGCGGAAATTTGACCCTTATCTCCCATCTCATCGGAACCCCATACTTCCCCGATCCACATGGCGCGATCTGGTGTCTTGAGGACATCGGAGAAGATCCTTACAAGGTTGACCGAATGCTCACCCACATGTGGTTAGCGGGGGCGTTAAAGGGCGCTCAGGGGATTGTATTTGGTTCCGTGCGACCAAGGGCGGCAGACCCGGCAAGAACGCCCAGCCAAAATGACTTCTCCATGATCGAAGTGCTTAGAGACCGAACAAAAAGGTTTGGACTTCCCTCTTATTCGGGTTTTTCCTTTGGCCACATCGAAAACCAGGTCACGGTTCCGATTGGTGTTCGCGCTCGGATTGATGCGGCGGCGCGGACTTTGAGGGTCCTGGAACCGGCTGTGAAATAACCGAGAACAAATCTTTTACCGCCGGATTCCCAAGCACCGACAATCCCCGAACCGCGAGGATCGAGCCGATGGGAAACATAATGATATTCGCGATCGACATCACATAGGTCGTGTTGTAGCTCTTCAGCCGGCGGCAATTACGGGCAACCAGCAGCATCATCGTAGCGTGAAAAAACACAAACCCACACGCAGTCGCGAGCCAAGCAAACAAAATCGCCAATCCTACAGGACCTTCCGGGAATCCTGAGGGCAACGAGACGTCCGCGCCACTCATCCCCGAGCGCAGAACACTTACCAGCCCAACCAAGCAAAGAAGCCCGAGCAAATAGTGCAGCACCGCCCCGACCTGGTTAGCCGTTGCAAGCCGGGCTAAAAGCAATTCCCCGGCACCTTTGTCGTTGTGCGAATCCCCCATACAATTTCAGTTAGAATATCACATGCGCCGCGCAATGCTTCTTTTCACGCTGCTCGCCAGTGTCCCCACAATCGGGCTGGCGCAGATCACAGGGAGCGTCACTCTGTACGATAACTTCACCAGCAAAATCTTGAACAGAAAGCCACGCATATGGGTTTACTATCCTCCCGTCAAAACCAATAAGCCCTTGCCCGTTTTGTACATGCTTGATGGTCAAAACGTATTCGATGGACGCACAAGTTATGCCGGAGAATGGAAAATTGACGAAACTGCTGAAGCTCTGATCAAAGCAGGTCTCATGGAGCCGATTTTGATTGTCGCGGTCGCAAATGCCGAATCCAAGCGCATCGAGGAATACACACCCACCAAATCCGACCGACACGGCGGAGGCCGCGCTAAAGATTACGCCGAATTCATGCACAAAGAACTCATGCCCTGGTTAAATGATAAGTACAAGATTGCTCCAGGAGCAATGAACACCGGGATCGCGGGTTCGAGCTTAGGAGGCCTGATGACGGCCTATATGGGATTCATTTATCCAAAAATCTATGGAAAACTCGGCATTGTGTCGCCCAGCGTTTGGTGGGACAACAAATTTTTGCTCACCATCGCAAAAAAGACAAATGCCAAGATCTGGCTTGATATGGGAACAAAAGAAGGCGACGAAGCTCT
>JBEIDH010000053.1:0-11816 GCA_040383535.1 Chthonomonas sp. | reverse complement strand
GAGATACATGTGCGTAAAGTACAGCGTATGGTAGGCGATTCTCCAGAATGATCGCGCACTTTGGCGCTGGTTCCACACCTCATCCGGGCACTTTTCGATACAATCGCGCAGCATTGCCAGACCCGCGTGGTATTGGTTCTTCAAGGCGTCTTTGACTTGGTCCATCGTGCCCGGAATCTTACTCGAAACCACTCCCATTAAAGTGGGTAGCCTAGGCAGGTCATGGAAATTATTATCGCGTTGCTCATCGGGCTGGCGGCTGGGATGGGTAGCGGGCTCTTTGGGATTGGCGGAGGGATTATCATTGTTCCGCTCCTCATTCTAGCCTTCGGATTTACGCAACAGAAAGCCCAAGGCACATCCCTTGTGGCCCTTCTTCTACCGGTTGGGTTACTCGCCGTCAAGAATTATTACGACAAGCAGATGATTGACTTCCAAAAGGGCGGGATCATTGCTTTGGGCATCCTTTTGGGGGCATTTTTTGGTTCTAAGCTTGCCCTCGAACTTGACGAGCTTACAATGCGTCGTTGTTTTGCAGGATTTTTGGTGATCGTGGCAGGCTATATCGCCTTCAAGCCTTGATCATTTTTGAGTAAAGTTCAGGTTGCGCTCATGGCATACAACGATAACTACAATTATGGTGCGGGAAAGAAATTCCGCTTGATCCTTCGAGAGGGCACCAATGCCCGGGACATGGGCGGGGACGAAGTTTCTCAGACCGTTGGGATCGTGGACAACATTTTTGTGCAAGCCTTGGAGCTTGGAACAAGCGATATCCATCTCCAGCCAGAGCGCGAGCAGATGAAGATTCGCTTCCGTCAAGATGGAGTCTTAGTTGACGCGGGCCAATTGCCAGTGGACCTCGCGCTAAACGTTATTGCCCGTCTCAAGATTGCATCTGGGATGCGTATTGATGAACAACGCGAGACCCAAGATGGACGAATTGATATGGAATATCTCGGGCGCCGGCTGAGTGCTCGTGTTTCTTGCGTCCCATGTTTAAATGGCGAAAAAATCGTCATGCGTATCCTCGATCCTGGCGCCATGAAAGTCGAACTTTCAAAATTAGGGATGCCCGATGATGTCTTAAAGCGTTGGCAAAAAGCCGTCGCCGTGCCCTATGGATTAGTTCTTGTCACCGGACCAACCGGGAGCGGGAAAACTTCGACACTTTACGCATCGCTCTTGACCTTGGACTCCAAGACCAGAAACATTGTCACGGTGGAAGACCCCATCGAATATGAATTCGAAAAAGCGGTTGCACAAGTTCAAGTTACGGAGAAACTTAGCTTCCCACGCGTCATGCGTTCGTTCTTACGGCAAGACCCGGATGTGATGATGGTCGGAGAAATGCGAGACCCAGAATCACTTGCCATTGGAATTCAAGCCGCCCTTACCGGACACCTTGTTCTAAGTACTTTACACACCAACAATGCGGTAGAAACGATTAGCCGTATGATGGATATGGGTGCGGAGCAATACTTAGTCGCCGGGGTCATTGTCGGAATTCTTGCCCAGCGACTCATCAGACTTAATTGCCAAAAGTGCATGAAGCCCTATACTCCATCAGAAGATGAAATGGAGATGCTAAAGTTTAACTCAGATGAGTTAGGTAAAGCAAGATTTATGAAAGGAACCGGTTGCCCAGAATGTCGAAACACCGGTCTTAAAGGACGGGTTGGACTATTTGAACTGATTACCGGAACGCAAGAGTTTAAGAACGCGATTGCAATAGGATCTTCGTACGATGAACTGATGCTCGTTGCGAGAAAGCAAGGATATCGCTCCATGCTGGAAGACGGTCGTACTAAAGTTCTCAACGGCTGGACGACCCCGGACGAAGTTCTTCGCGCCGTGTACACCCAGGCGATGGATTGATCTTATCCAGTCGCGGCCTTGTCTTTGTCCGTTGGCAATTTTGCTGAGTAATGGCTCGGGCACTTTTTGTGTTCCGCGACCGCATCAAGACAAGCCCAGGTTAGCCAATCAAGAAACGTGGGATAGTGTTCAAAACTCGCCGGCTGGCAATAATTTTTCGTGGATTTCTTAAAGCTAATCAGGAATTCGTTAAAGCTAAACGGGAAAAAATTATAGCTAATCGGGAAATTATTATAATTAATCGCGGATTTCTAAAAGCTAATCGGGAATTTCCTATAGCCAAACGTGAATTCTTTAAAGCTAATCCGGAAAAAATTATAGCCAGCCGGCGACTTTTCGACTGAAACTGAGAGGACTTCCTCGCAAAGCATGGGTATAAAACAAGAAATTGGGGCCAATCGTCCCTAACTCGAAACCCCAGGCAAGCCACGAGAGCCGGAAATTCTCGCGGACTTTGCGCCATGATCAAGAATAGCCATGCGCGTGCACATCCTTGCCAATTTGCATCGCCCGGATGCCATCGAAGCCGCAAAAAAGGCGGCGGCGAAGCTGCTTTCCAAGGGCGTTGAGGTCTATGCGCACACGGAAACGGCAACGTTTACCGACCTGTTGCCCGTAAATAGCGCGGAATTTGCCAATGCTGATCTTGCCGTAAGTTTTGGCGGAGACGGAACCTTAATCCACGCCGCCCAGCTTTGCAGCGAGCGGGGAACTCCAATCCTGGGTGTGTATTACGGACGATTTGGGTTCGTCACGCAATGCCATCCGAACGAAATTGGAGCCGCTTTGAGCTTATTTATGGACGGATCCGCCAAAATTGAGACCCGAATGATGGTCCAGGCTGAACTGATCCGCAACGGAAAAAGCGTTGCCACGCTCCATGCCCTCAATGAAGCCGCCATTCAACGATCGGCCACGACGCGGATGGTGGATTTTCGGATCAGCGTAGACGGAAAATTCCTCACGCGTTACCCAGCCGACGGGATTTTGATCGCAACCCCGACCGGATCAACTGGATATACGCTCAGCGCAGGAGGATCCATCGTCGATCCAAGCCTTCGCCTGCTCATGTTGACTGCGATCACGCCCCACACCTTATCGGCCCGGCCATTGATCTTCGCGCCCGAGAGTATTTTTGACGTCCAGATCGAGACGAGGGGAGATGTTATTCTCAGCGTAGACGGGCAGATCAGATTGCAAATGCTGAGCGGCGATCACGTCAGATTGACCACTTCGCCAAGGATTACGCGGCTGGTCAGTGTGGACGATCAGGACTTTTTAACAAAGCTTACAGAGCGGCTGTTAATATCAAGACCTGTGGATGAAGGTGATGACGAGTGAACGTTTTAACATTATCAGATGTTAGCGTCTCTTATGGCGCGTTTAAAGCAGTATCCGATGTCTCTCTAAGCCTTAATGCTGGCGAAACTTTAGCCATTGTTGGTGAGTCTGGATGCGGAAAGTCTACACTTGCACGCACAATTCTTGGGCTTCATGCTTATGAGGGCGAGATTGTATTGCAAGGCGGAGTGGTGAAAGGCGTTGCGCGGAACCAGGCAGAAAAAGTAGGCGTGGTTTGGCAAGATCCTTTTGCGTCTTTAGATCCACGATGGCGGGTGAAAGACTTAGTCGCCGAACCTGCTGCCGTGGTCAGGAAAAAGGTTGACACCGCCGCAATTCTTGAACGCGTTGGGCTTGATGCTAGGTACGCCGACCGATATCCTCATCAGTTATCGGGCGGACAAAGGCAGCGGGTTGCCATTGCAAGAGCGATTTCCCTTGAGCCTCCTCTGGTCATCTGCGACGAACCAACCAGCGCGCTGGATTTAAGTATTCAAGCCCAGATTTTAAATCTGTTAAAGGAATTACAAGTCGCGACACGATGTGCTTATTTATACATTTCACATGATCTTGCGACTGTACTTCACATGAGTACGCAGATCGCGGTGATGTATCTCGGGCGGATTGTGGAGTTTGGATCAACTTCTGATATCTTTAAAAATCCTCAGCATCCATATACAAGGTTACTGCTTGAATCTGCATTGACCAGCAATTCGATAGGTCATTTGCCGGACGCGGAAGTGATTCAGGAAACAAAAGGCCCTGGGAATGGCTGCACATTTGCTCCGAGGTGTCCCCTGGTTTCAGAGAAGTGTCATAACGTTCTGCCTTTGCTCGAAAATGGAGTGGCCTGTCACCACGCGCTTGTGGGAACAAAAAATTCACGTTAAGTGTTCTTAACAATGTGTCCCTTTTCGCTGATATGTGGGGTACATTAGCCTCTTCCAGGACGGAGTGTTAAGAAATTTGGCCCTAGAGAATATTCCCGAACCATCATTTTCCGAGATGATCCGACGCATTGAGCATGATTTGCTTGAGATGTCGAGTCGTTCGGAGCTCATGTTCCAGCGTTCTGTAGACGCGCTGAAGCGAATTGATGGAGAATTGGCCGAAGAAGTGATCGCTTCTGACTCAAAAGTGGACACTATCGATCGCCGGATCGAGACGCAATGCCTTGTTTTATTGCGCGATTCCGCCGCATCTTCCTCTGACATTCTCTTATTGGGAACGGTTTTGAAGCTGATCACCGATATCGAGCGCGTCGCTGACCTTGCCGTGGATATTTCCCAATGTGTCGCCGGTATCGAAGGAGAACTCGGTGCGACAGGGGCAGTAGACCTGCATTCTATTTCCGAAATTGCCCGCGCGATGTTCCATTTGAGCATTGAGTCCTATGTTCGGCGTGATTCTGTGGCCGTAACGAAAGTCTTGGAACTCGAAAATCAGGTCGACGAGATGTTCCGCGAAATGAAAACCCAGATTTACGACCGGATGCGAACAGCTGAAGAGAGCCCGGTGGCATTGAGTCATCTTTTGATCGCATTGCACGACATCGAGCGAGTCGCAGATCACGCCGTGAACATTGCCGAGCGCGTCCAGAACCTCATTGATCAGGTTGGGGCGGATATTTCACCGGTAAAATGATTCGGTGATGCGCCAAGAGCTGGCTGAACTGTGGCGATTTCGTGAACTCCTGTTTACATTGGTAGAGAGGGATCTGCGGATTCGTTACAAAAATAGCCTCTTTGGTTTCTTTTGGTCGCTCCTGAACCCTCTGCTGATGGTCGGGGTAATTTGGTTTGTGTTTAAGTTCTATATGCGGAACGAAACACCCAACTTTTCTGCATATATCTTGGCTGCTTATTTGCCTTACATGTTCTTCCAGCAGTCTATCATGGATTCTTCGCAGTCCATTTTGCAGAATATGCAGCTTGTGAAGAAGGTTTATTTCCCAAGAGAGATATTTCCACTGGCGAGTGTTTGTAGCAACTTTATACACTTTTGCCTTGCGTTGGTTGTTTACTTTGTTTTCCTAGGAGTAATCTATTTAGCCAACCCGAGTCAATCTCCGTTCAGCTGGAACATGTTGCTTTTGCCTATTCCTTTAGCCGTTAACTTCATGCTTTCGGTTGGGGTTTCGCTTTTTGTTTCCGCGATGAACACTTTATACGAAGACGTGAAATATATTATTCAGGTGATCATGCAGCTTCTCCTTTTTGCGTGCCCGGTGATGTACTTTAGCGAGTTCGTTGCCAGTGCGAGCGGAGGAACGAATTCCCCGGGGTACATTGCTTACCATTTGAATCCAGTCGCAATGCTTTGCGTTGCGTACCGTAAGATACTTGTCGCTCCCCAGGATGTTAAGGTTGGGGGAGAGACTCTTGCCTGGATTCCACTGGATTGGAGATTGTTCGGGATTTGCATCGTGGTTTGCTTTGCTTTCATGATTCTGGGATACCGCTACTTTAATCGTATGAAATGGGGGTTCGTCGAGCGGCCATGAGTGTCATGATCTCCCTCCAGCATCTCACGAAGTCTTTCCGGCTGAGTCATACAAGCTCGCTAAAGACCGCAATTCTGCGTAAATCTAAAAGAAGCATTGAGCAGTTTTCCGTTCTCAATGACCTGAGTTTAGAGATTCGAAAAGGAGAGTGCGTCGCCCTGATCGGAAGAAATGGAGCGGGGAAGAGCACCTTACTTTCTATCATTTCACGGATCTATAAGCCCAGCAGTGGGCAAGCGGTCGTCAACGGCAGGATCGCTCCTTTATTGGAATTAGGAGCCGGATTCCATCCCGAGCTCACTGGACTCGAAAACATTGTCTTTAATGGGGTAATTCTAGGTCTAACGCGTAAACAAGTTGAAGCAAAGCTTGACGAGATCATCGCCTTTTCCGAGCTAGAGCACCATATCGATTCGCCCATTCGAACTTACTCTTCTGGGATGCTCGCCCGGCTAGGATTTAGTATCGCAACTCACGTTGATGCGGACATTCTGATTGTGGACGAGGTCTTGGCCGTTGGGGACTTTGCCTTCGAGCAAAAGTGCTACTCCCGAATTGAAGAATTCAAGAAATCCGGTGGCACGATCTTGTTTGTCAGTCACCAGATGGACTCCATCCGCAAAGTCGCGGACCGATGTGTCTGGCTAGAAGATGGGAAAGTTCGGATGGATGGCGATCCAGAAGTCGTGATTACGGCGTATCATTCGGGCGCTTAAAGGCCCGATAAAGATGGAGAAGTTCTTCGACCAGAACTCCATCAATCGTCGCCCCCGTGAAATCGCAGTCCTCGAAAGCCGCTGCCGTAAAGTTGCACTCCTTAAATCCCGTTCCGATCATGCCGCATTTTGTGAACGAAGATTTTTCTAGGTTAACCTGCGTAAGTTTGCTTTCCTGCATCCCGGTCGAGTCCAAGACGGAATTGTGCATTTTCGCGTTATCGGTCTCTAAGGTGGTTTCAATATTGTGAATGCGGTGCATAGCTTATTTTAGAATGTTTTTGCGTCTTCTGGTAGTGTTGGTCCCGAAATTGGTGCAGTTAAGACGCGCCAGAACATCTTGACTTTAATTTTCCTTAGTGCCAAAGCGTGGGCGACCATCCTGATCAGCGCGCCGAACCGGTTCATGAGTAGACAGATAATTGAGCTGAGCTTTCCGTGGTGAATAAAGAAATAGAGTTCCTTACCCCGGTTGTACATTGCAATACTCCACCAGCGATTTTCTCCTTCCGACGATGCGCCCAAAGCGTGAAGGATCCGCGCATCCACCTGCACAATGCGACCTCGAGATCGGAGTCGTTTGCAAAGTTCCGTGTCCTCGCAGTAGAGGAAAAACCGTTCATCGAATTCTGGCTTGCCTCGCACCATCAGCGATGCACCCATGACCTGTTCAACCTCACGCGAACCACCTTGCGGCAAATTTGGTAACCAATAGGGATGGAAACCAGGAATCTTCTCAAGCATCGTCTGCTCGCAAAACACCGTCCAAAGCGTGAGTTCACAGCAAGCACAAGCTTGATTGCCGCCTTCGTTGTAGAGCTGCCCGCCAACCGCAACGACTTGGGGTTGTGAGAATTCCCGTGCCATTTTCGCGATTGCACCCTCATTCACCGCGCAGTCTGGATTCAAAAAGAGTACGAGCTCATGCTTCGCAAGAGCAGATCCACGATTATTCGCCGCGCCGTAGCCAAGGTTGAGACCGGATTGGATCAGCACGACCCCGGGAAAGTCTGAGGCGACCATTTCTGTAGAACCGTCCTTGGAGGAGTTATCAACGACGATGATTTCGCCGATGGCTGAATCGGTAAGAGAATTCAGGCAGCGCCGAAGCAATTCCCGGGTGTTATAACTGACGATCACCACAGAAACTTGCACAATATATTGATCATATCACGTTAACGCAACAAGCACCGACCCTGCTACAATGGAATGTCATGGCAGAAGAAATCGTGCTGACAAAGGGTGGCTACGAAAAGCTGAAACTCGAACTGGAAGACCTAAAGGGCCCAGTGCGAACGAGGATCGCTGACGCCATCCGAGAAGCCAAGAGCCACGGAGACCTGAAGGAAAATGCGGCGTATCACGAAGCAAAGCTTAACCAAAGCCGAATCGAAGGTCGTATATCGGATTTAGAGAAGGTCTTGGAACGGGCAAAGATCGTGGATCGCCCAGATGGAGCCGGAGAAACCGCCCACCTTGGAAGTAAGGTCACACTGAAAGATCTCAAGTGGGGAGATGAATTGACTATTAACCTTGTGGGTTCTTTCGAGGCTGATCCCGCGAACGACTTGATTTCGATTTCCTCGCCGCTCGGAGCGGCCATGCTCAGCAAATTGGTTGGAGATGAATTTGAAGTTATTGCTCCCGCAGGCGTTCAAAAGTATCGCATTCTTGCTATCAGCTAGTGTTCTGCTAGCTGGATGTGATGCTGGCGCAGATCCCGTGACGCAGGAAGCCCTGCTCATGGAGAAGCCAGTCGTCAAACTTTCCACCCAAAGATTTGCCGAGATTGGAGATCCGTTTTTGATCAAAGGCTCCGCAAAACTTTCCCTTTTCGCAACGGAAGACGAAGCATTTCGCGTCTTTCCACGACCGGCAAATGGGTTTGATTTCTTCGAAGAATCGCCGATTACGGGCGAGAACTATGTCGCGAAAGGTTGGCAGTCAAAGGTCGAAGCGTTTGGCGTAGTGCTCTTGCGCGGGAAGGTCGTTTTGGCCCATTACACGTTAGAGAACGCTGACTTCGATACCATCCAATCAATGGTCACGGATTACGAGAGAGCCTTTGCCAGATCTGCTGAACCGACCGTGCCTGGAGAATTGGGTAGCTATTGGTTCTGGGAATCAGGTCGGGTGAGGATGATGATAGCAACCAATAAAGACGCCAAGGGGAAATCAATCCTTGTCGCCACCCTGGGTGATATTGATGTGATGAGTGCGTTGCGCATGAGCCCAGAAGGGGCGAGGCAGGATCTTGTTGAGGCGCGCACAAAGATGCCCGCTCCGGCTGGAAAAAATTAATTTCCAGTATGCTCTAACGCATGTTGTCTGCCTACGCGATCGTCCTAACACCGACCATCCTTCTTTCGGGCGGCACCATCTATGATGGTTCCGGTTCTAAGCCGTATATTGGCGACGTGAGAATCCAAGGCAACAAAATCATCGCGGTAGGCAAACTCAAGGCAGCACCGGGTGAATCTGTTTTTCAACTTAAAGGATTAGCAGTCAGTCCTGGATTCATTGATGCTCACTCTCATGCCGACCGTGGCATTGATGAAGATCCACTGGCGGTGTCTCAGCTCAGCCAAGGCATCACCACCGCTGTCGTTGGGCAAGATGGAGGCTGGAGGAAACCCGTTAGAGAAGCATTTAAAGACCTAGCCGCTTATCGACCCGCGATCAATTTCGCAATATTTTCTGGTCATGGCGGCGTCCGCGACGCGATTCTAAAGGACGACTACAAGCGGAACGCCACTCCAGCAGAGGCTTTTGCGATGCAGAAGCTGGTGATTGACGACATGAGAGCAGGCGCATTGGGATTGTCGACGGGACTGGAATACGATCCAGGCTATTACAGTGACACCAACGAAGTGATTCTCCTCGCGAAGGGTGTCGCGCCATACAAAGGGATTTATATTAGTCACGTTCGAGACGAAGGCGATAAGGCCTTTGAATCATTCGAAGAACTGATCCGCATTTCGAAAGAAGCTGGAATTCATGGTCAAATCTCTCACATCAAGCTTTGTAGCGCCGCTGTTTGGGGACGATCGGGCAAGGCGAATCAGGTAGGACTGAAGCAGGGAATCACAGCTGATGTGTATCCTTACACGTTCTGGCAGTCCACAATGTCCGCCCTCTCAGCCAGCCGGGACTGGGCGAATCGGGAAATATGGGTGAAGGCCCTCTCCGATGTCGGCGGAGCTCAAAATGTTCGCTTAACCCGGTATACGCATGAACCCAATTGGGTCGGAAAAACCCTTGCCGAAATCGCAAAGCTAACGAATCGAGACGCGATCAGCATTATTCAAGAGATATTAGACAAAACCAACGGTCCCAATGGAACAGGTAGTCAGAGCGTCGCCGTTACCGCAATGCAAGAATCGGATCTCGAGGCGTTCATCGCCAGCCCGCGAACGATGTTCTGCAGCGACGGCTCCATTGGTGGAACCCATCCACGTGGTGCAGGGTCTTTCCCGCGAATTCTTGGTCGGTATGTCCGAGATCGAAAGGTCATCTCGCTTCAGGAGGCGATTCGCAAAATGACATCCTTTGCGGCTGAAACCCTCCAGATCAAGAATCGAGGTCGACTTCGGGCGGGCTGGACGGCCGACTTGGTTGTGTTCGATCCGAAAACGATCCAAGATCATGCTACAACTTCAAACCCAACGGCTCTCAGCACCGGTGTCAAATACGTCTGGGTCTCTGGAGTAAAGGTCCTCGCACAAGGCAAGGCAACCGGATTGAGAAGCGGCAAGATGGTTCGTAGGGATCAGCCTGATTTGGCCGTTCAAGAGGAAACCTCAGCCGGACTCGTGGCGACAAGCAAACATACACACCCAGAGAGCCTTTGTTGCGGAGAACAATAGTTTAGCAATCGATAGTTAGCTTTATGCGAACCTCTTCGCCTATGGTGACCCCCTCGGCCCTCTGAACGACAGTCTTCATTGGAACCAGATACGACCCTTGGCGCGGAAAAAGGGAAGTTGTCACAGTAGTTCCGCCTAAGGTCAACGTCACGGGAATCACGCCCCATCCATAGGTAACCCTTTAATGCCTCCATCCCGCCCTCGGATAGAGGCTTTTGGCACGTACACTTAATCTGACGAGAAGCGAGATTTCTTGCTTATAGATGTTGCGCCCATCGCCTCCACTAGAGGGAGGGATGGATGCAGACAAAACTTCTTTTTGAAATTCGCGCTGTATTTTCCGTTATCCACGGACTTTTTTTTCGAAAAGAACCAAAAGATTTTCGTGGTACGCGAAATTCTTATCGAAAAGAACCAAAAACTTTTCGTCGTGCGCGAACTTTTTTTCGAAAAGAGTTCAATATATTTCGTCAAGCATTCCTTTCTTTTCGAAAAGAAGTCCGAGAATTTCGAAGACTCCTCTTCAAATTTCGAAAATCACTTCCTGATTTGCGGACAAAACCGCTTGTACGCCGGACAAAATCCTTTTGATTCCGCATCGGATTTGATTATCTTCGAACAAAATCAGCCGACTTCCCTTAAAAACCTAAGCGGGTTGGAGGCATACAAACCGTCTCCACCTCAGGGCGGACGCAGACATGTCGCTCCTCTTGATTCCTGCATCAGATACGGGTGTCAAGCCCACTAAAATGGCAATTCTCGCGTACAATAAGGGGTATGGCGACCTTGCATAGCACTCAATCTCACCGCGTTTCTTTGGAGCAGTCCGATCCGGCTGTTTTTGACATCATTCAGCGGGAAGAAGCTCGGCAAGAATCGAACCTCGAGCTGATTGCAAGCGAAAATGTTGCCAGCCTCGCCGTTCGCCAGGCCATGGGCAGCGTGCTCACGGACAAATACGCCGAAGGCTATCCAGGAAAGCGCTATTACGGCGGCTGTGAAGTCGTGGACGAGGTCGAAGAACTCGCGATCGCTCGGGTTTGCGAACTCTATGGTGCCAATTTTGCCAACGTTCAACCCCACAGCGGCGCGCAAGCGAACATGGCGGTTTATTTTGCGTTCATGAAGCCCGGAGACACGCTCATGGCGATGAATCTTGCTCACGGCGGTCACCTGACTCATGGCTCGCCGGTCAATTTTTCGGGGCATCTGTACAATATCGCGCCCTATGGAGTGAATGCCGAAACCGAATACATCGATTACGACGAAATGTATAAAGTCGCGCAAGAAAGCAAGCCAAAGATCATTGTCAGCGGCGCGACGGCTTACCCTCGGACCTTTGATTTTGCCAAGATGCGCGAGATTGCCGATAGCGTTGGGGCGATGCATATGTGCGATATGTCCCACTATTCCGGACTGATCGCGGGTGGGCAATATCCGAATCCGATTCCTCATTGCGATGTGGTCACGAGTACGACCCACAAATCCATTCGCGGTCCTCGCGGCGGCATG
>JBEIDH010000052.1:0-12001 GCA_040383535.1 Chthonomonas sp. | reverse complement strand
GCAACATCCTTGTAATCAACGCTGTAAACTTTGTTGATGGTCAGGTAGCTGACTTTTCGCTTTCGTCGGGCCTTTGGTCGGGCGAGATCGCCTTCCTTGTCCTTCAAAATTGCACTAGTTGCCGCGGCCATAGCCTTGGCGGGATCCTTATCAAATCCACCGGAGTTCGACGCAGCTGCTGGATCCGAAATGGCCGGCGTCGGAGTGGTTTCTTCGCTCATGGTTTTACTTAAATTCTCCAAATTAGCGTGGCAAGCCAAAGCTTGCTCGACCGCTCATGATACCCGATTGCGCCCAGACGAATACACCCGAAGAAAAGAACGCACAAAATTTTGGGGGATCAAGAGGAAGCCCCGCCCCCGGAAACCGGGGAGCGGGGACAACAGCAGAAGCAAGGAAAGGAAGGGAGAGTCAAAAAATTACTTATTGCGTCGCTTTCGGGCGAAGATGCCAACCGTACCCATCACCATGGCGAGCATAGATGCTGGCTCTGGGCAAGCCTCAACACCGCGCATCGAGAATCCAACGGAATATGGCTGAGTAGCACCCTTCCAGTTCATTTGAACCTTACCGGTCAACTTCCAATTGTCGTTGAGTGATGATCTTTTCGCAAGGGTGATGCCAAGTCATGATTTCCATAGATAAGTCAGGGACTAATACTGGGAACGCAAAAAAGCGGCACGGGAGATTTCCCGTGCCACGCTAATATCTCTAACTTAAGAAAGGGCGGAGATCGTCGCCGTGATATCAAACTTCGTCGTCTTTCCGTCACCGTTCAGATCAAGACCTTGGGCGATCGCAGGATTTCGAAGCAGCTGCCCCAAAAGCTCAGACAAAGTTTTGTCCGTTTGAGTCCCCCGTGCAGACTGGGTAGCGACAGATTGCTCAAAGTCGCCTGGTCCGATTTCGCCATCCTTGTCAAGATCATAACGAGCGTCGTAACCTTCATCGCCAGAAGCCAAACCGAATCGCTCCGTGATTCCTTCAAAGATCATGTCTCGGCTTTCGAGATTCGCCAAGGAGACAACGGTTTCGAAATCTCCAGGTCCAATCTCATTGTCACCATCCAGATCGAGGCGAGCATCATAGCCCTTATCCCCGGCGGATAGCCCAAAGCTATTTGTGATCTCTTCAAAACTCGGTAGTTTTTCCGCCCACTGGGCGATCGAGACAGCGGCCTCGAAATCAGAAGGCCCGATCTCGCCATCCATGTCCAGATCCAACCTCTGGAGTTCCGAATCCTTGCCAACTTCTTTGCCGAAGTGAGCGGTGATCTGATCAAAAAGGGAGTTCGCCGCTCGTTGAACAGCGTTACCTGGATTGTAGGTCGTCATCAAAGGCTGCGCATTTCCCAGGTCCACTACATCGCTCCGGGTCGGCTTCTGGACCTCGGTGGCTAGTTCCTTGAAATGCGATCCCTTCAACTCTTTGACTGGGAACATTCCCAGCGCAGTCGTATTTTGGATTTGCATAAGTTCCTCGCAGAGCACGTAATTTTACGAGCCCTACGGGTAACTATCGGCACATTTTGCGGATCTATGGAGACCCTTTTGAGATTTCCATCACGTCGGATTCTGCGGTTTTAGGGATCATCCGGACGACCGGGGCAACCGCCATCTTCGCATACTCTTTCGCACTTGTCTGGAGGTTGGGAGTTTCCATGCCTTTATCAGAGGGCTTTGAATGATAGAACCGTATGCCGTCAAGGTCAAAGTATCCCGCCATCCGCGAGTAGACGAGAAATTCCTCCTTCGCCACGACATCAAGAGGAACTTCCTTCTTTGGCAATGTCCCGTAGGTTTTTGGACTCTTGTCGAAGGTTGCCTTGTTTTCGGCGGAATCAAAGTAGAATCGGACGCCTTCAAAATCCGAGAACGTTTTCAATTTTTTTGTTCGGAGAAGCGTTCGCGTAACTGGATCGAACAGGAACTCCCCAGTCACCCATTTGTTCTCATTTGCTTTCGTCAGAACTTCGAGAGGCTGCTTAAAAAACTTGGCGGTGCATCCTGCGCAACACACAGCGAACCTTGCGCCATTGTATTCGTACGCAGCACTTCGAGCATTAACTCGGTCGCCCATCACGGGGCAAACGAGTGAAGAAGTTTGTGCGGAGAGCATCAAAACAGAAGCTAAAAGCGAGAGTGCCATATCAGTTAGAACGAACGGAACCGCCGGAAGGTTCTCAAACTATGACCTGGAAACCGATTTAGCTGCATTTGCAGCGGTTTCGCCGGCGACAAATCCCGTTGACCAAGCCGCTTGAAGGTTATAGCCACCGACCGGACCGGCAATGTCCAAGATCTCTCCGCAAAGGTAAAGGCCCTTGCAAACCAAGCTCTCCATCGTCTTGGGATCCACCTCATCCAGCGAGACTCCACCTGCAACGCATTCTCCTTTTTCCAATGGAACTGCTCGAACCTGGCCTAGAGTCCAGCCTTTCAAAACCTCGATCAAGCGATTTCGGGCTTGCTTTGTGAAATCCTTTCCTCTCTCACTCGGCTGAATTTTCGCGTCACCTAGGATCAATGCGACGATACGCTCGGGAAAATGAGTTTCGAGATGCGTCGCAATAGTCCGAAGCGGATTGGACTGGGTTTTTGAAATGAAGTCATCGCGGAGGGCTTCAAAAGGCAGGTCCGGAAAAAGATCAAACTCAAGCGAAACTGGATGATCAAGCATTGTTGACGCCACGATCCGGCTTATCCCTAGCGCACATGGACCGCTTACTCCTTGGTGGGTGAAAAGCGTATCGCCGCGCCATCGTGCGATTTCTTTTCCGTTGCTTCTAGCCTTCAGGACCCCATCGCGGATCGCGATTCCGCTGGGAGTTTCCCATTGAAGTTGGAGATACATCGGTGCCAATGCGGCTCGGATTGGCACGATTTGATGACCAGCGTCTTTCGTCCAAGGCCAACCATCACCAGTTGTGCCGCTGTTCGGGAAGGACGAACCCCCTACACAAACGACCACATGCTCGCATTCGATTTCACCAAACTCGGTCGAAACCCCTTTCACAACCCCATCTTTCAGCAGTAATCCGGTCACCGGAGTTTCCTTTCTAACTTCACACCGATCCAGCAGAGTGCTGAGCATTGCAACTACATCCTTAGCCGTTTGATGCACGGGGAAAATGCGATTGTCTTCGCGAGTGTAAACCTCCAGACCCTTTTCCGTGACCATGTCCACGATTTCAGTATTGGTAAAACGGTAAAACGACGGCCTGAGGAACTTCGCTTCATTGGGACGGAATGCCTTAAGGACTTCCTCAATCGTTCCCGCGTGGGTGATGTTGCATTTACCCCCTCCCGAGACGAGAATCTTGGTGCCGATCCGAGGCGTCTTTTCTAAAACGAGGGTTCTTGCACCCAGTTGAGACGACCGCCAACCCGCGATAATGCCCGCCGCCCCTGCCCCAACCACAATGACATCCGGACTTCCGCGCAACATTTTTCAGATAGTACCGGGATCAGGTCTGCTAGAATAACAGAAATTCTCGATGGAATCTTCCTTACAAGCTTTGCTTAGCATCTTTCTGATTTTGCTTTCGGCATTTTTCGTCGCTGCGGAATACTCACTGGTCGCCTCACGGCGAAGCAAGGTGGAAACTCTCGCGCAGAATGGATCTCGTACCGCTGTCAAATTGCTCAGCATCTTGGACCAAACGTCCAAGTACGTGGCCAGTATCCAGGTTGGAATCACCGTCTGTGGTCTTGCTCTTGGTTCCTTGACCGAGCCGCTTTTGGGAGCATCACTTAAACGGGCTTTTGGGACTGGTGTGCCAGAGAGTGTGAGTTTTATTCTTTCTCTGCTCATTGTAACTTTCGTGCTGGTGGTGGTCGGGGAACTCCTGCCAAAGCTGGTGACATTGCAGAATCCAGAACGAGTGGCATTGGTTCTGACTCGACCAATGGTGTTCGCAAGCTTGGTGCTGCTACCATTCGCGTGGACGGTCCAGAAAGGCGGGGCTTTGCTTCTGCGGCCATTTGGCATTGACCCCGAAAAGATGGATTCTCCGTCAATTTCCCGCGAAGAACTCGCCTTGCTAGTACGAGCAGGTGAGTCTGAAGGGATAATCGAGGAGACCCACGCCGATGTCGTCAGCAAAGTCCTTCGGTTTGACAAGCTGGATTCCGCTGACATCATGATCCACCGACTGGATGTCAAGTGGATTGACGTCAACCTCTCTCGGGAGGAAGTCATTGCCGCCTGCGCCAAGATTCCGCATAGCCGGGTACCGGTTTGCCGGGGTGATGTGGACGATGTGGTTGGAATTTTGTATGTACTGGATTTGATTCGTAAGCCCCAAGTTGAGCCCTTTTCACTGGAGGCTTTGGTGCGTCCGGTGGAGGTCGTGCCGGAAAATCTTACTTTGACAAAGGTCATAAACCGAATGAGGGAATCAAGAACTCAAATCCTAGTCGTTCGCGATGAGTACGGTGGAACGAGCGGCCTTATCACCTTAGAGGACGTTGTTGAAGAGGTCTTTGGCGAAATCGAAGACCAGATCGAGAGCGAACGCGCGGTGATTGAGCAGATCACCACGGTGAGATACTCAGTCCGTGCAGAAGTTCGATTCGACGAACTTCTGGACTTCTTGGACATCGACTCCATCCCCCGGAACAACACCGAGACTCTCGCAACGATTTTGGTTGAGTCTTTGCAACGCATGCCGAGACTTGGCGATAGTATTCAAACCGAGATTGGCACGATGATCATTGAAAACATGGCGCGTCAGCGCATCACCCGAGTACGGGTGCTGCTGAGTCCAGAGACGCTGGCCTTGATGGAAGCAGAGAGTCAGGACTAAGGCGCAAGTTGCTTAGCTCTGCCGACCTTCCAAAGTCGCCAGCAACACCGCCGCTGCGATCCCGAGCCTGGGATCGAGCTTTTTGCCGCTATCTATAGAAAAATCAATATTAAGGTGGTATGCAAAAGGGTTAAAGCCTTGCCCGAAGTCGGCGACCTTTGTGCCGTCGAAGACCATGTCGTAGTTCTGCGGCACGAGGTTCGTCAGCAGGCGACGAATGAGCGCGAGCATCATGTTGTCTTCAGTGATCTCGCCGCGCTTCACGTCCGTTGCGTCGAGGACTTCCCAGTTATCGCGAACAATAGAGCTCCAACCCTTGCGGCGAAGGACGCCCACTTTCTCGTTCCGAATCGGATCAACCACGTCATACGCCGCCGAAAAATCCATGATCCTCCGCGCCTTGATGCTCAAAACTTCTTGTGTGAAGCCCTCATCGGAGTAGACCCGAATGTCCTCTCGAAGCTTGAACGCCTTTTGCTGAACAACCATCACCATGTTCCCACTCGGATCGTAGATGTTGAGTTTCGCCCCAAGCATGATCAAAATACGCTTCTTGAGCAAGTACTTCTGATGACCGAAGGGATTGTTGAGGGTGGAAAGTCCGGGTGACTGCATGGCGGCATTTTACCGGGTGAGTGCTGAAGATGTGTTTACGACAAAACTAACTTTATTTTAGGATCATGTCGAGCATGATCTCAAAAAGTTGTTAGTCCATGGAATATCCCCTTCGGGTAGTTTGGATGAAACGGGGATTTACATTAGTCGAAATAATGGTCACGGTGATGATCATCGCAATCTTGCTGGCCGTTGGAACGCCCAATTTCTTGCGGTCAAGGCGAAATGCGGAAACAAGTGCCGTCCTCGCAAATTTGAGTGCGCTTGATGCAGCGGCGCAAGAATGGGCCAACGATTTCCAAAAAGGCCCGCAGGATGTTCCGACCCAGCAAGACCTTTTACCGTATCTAAAAAACGGCTGGCCACAAGGCATCAATCGGGGCGGAAATCAGTACGAGTACCAACCCGATGAAGTCATAAATGGCGCTTACTTTGGCGAGTGTAATCACGAAGAGTGGATCGAATCCCCAACAAGTTGCGCCCAAGTAATCGGTTTGTAACTTCATTTCCTACATTAAGCTAGTCTTTCGGGGGTATCGTTACCGCATGAAGGGGATTCGAAATGTGCTTTGCTGTGCTTTCGCATTTATCCTTTTGAGTTATAGTGTTGCGCTCGAAGACAAGCCCCTTTCGCGCCGAGATAAGCTCGTAAAGGAGGTGTTCAGCCTCACCAACGAGGCCCGAAAGAAGAAAGGGCTTGCGGCCCTAGAGTATGATGATCGCCTAGAAAAATCCGCCCAATGGATGGCAGGCGACATGGCGAACAAGAACTACTTTAGTCATGAAGACTCTTTTGGTCGCACCATTGGACAACGCATTCCAAGTTTTGGATACACCGATTATGCTGTCTTGAAAGAAAACATCGCGGCTGGTTATACTTCGGCGAAGGAAGTTGTGGACTCATGGCTGGAGTCCCCGGGGCACTACAAGAACATCATGTGCCCGAAGAGTAAGCACCTTGGGATCGGATTTTCAGAGAACCGCGACTCAAAGTTTAAGCTGTACTGGGTGCAGAACTTCGGCGCGGAGCTGGAATAGCATTCCTCACAGATTGTTTTCCTAGGCACAAAACCGCGAACCTTTGTTTTTGGGCATTTCGTTATTCTCTAACGCGATCCATGTCTTTTCAGCTTAAACGAATTGCCATCCAGTGAAGGAAAAACGTGCCCCGACTTAAACGAGGCACTGTCAACCTATTCATAACCTGGTCGGCTACCGATCGGCAGGTCGTAAATTCCTGCAATGTGGAATCCATCTACAGATTCAATCGCTTCGAGTTGTTTCACGAGCGAAGCGACATTCGCTTCCTCAGGAAAAGCTAGCGACCCAAGGAGATTGAACTTATGGTTTAAAATTCCAGCGAGATCTGCCGAAGTATTTCGAGCATGCCCCGCTGGGTACATCACCAATCCGGAATCCGCAACTTCTCCGCCTGCGTGAATTTGGATCGAAGTCGGGATGCCGTCCGGATACTTGGCGTCGTATTCTTCTCCACCGTGCTTGAATTCGACCTTTTCCATAAACGCCCGCGTTGCGGGATGGAAAATCGCGGCGGCGTGGAAGTCGTGAGGGTCAAGCATCAGGGCTTTCCACAAATCATCCGTACCAATAGCCCCGTAAACTTCGTCGGCATTTTCGCAAGCCTTGCGCAATAACGTACTCACGATGTACGCCATCGAGTGATCGGCAGATTGGCGGGTTTTCGGGTCCTTCTTCATTGGGTTTCCGATGATTCCAAACGCTGGCTCGTAGGCAGTGATCACGATCTTCTCGATGCCTTTGCCACCGTCGGAAAGTAGCGATGGATTTGCCAAAATCAGGTCCAAAAGGCCTTGCAATGCCCCCGCCGATTGGTGCTCATAAAGCCCGAGCTTGAAGTGCATGCCCATCACCGCGAAGTCGTCGCCAGAGTGCGAAAGACGTAAATCAAACGGAGAATCGCCCGACTCTCTCCAGCGCTCTGCTCCCTCAGTCGTTGGTTCAAAGAATCGCCAAATGGCTTCAGGATTGCGGAAGATATCCTTTGGTCCAATAAAGCCAGCCATTGATCGCTTCATACAGAGGATCGCGGCTTCGGTCGAGATCGCCGCCGATGCACCCTTTGAATCGCTGAGTTGCTTTCCAGCCCGAATAGCTCGCCAAGGAATATAGTGCGCGACAAACATCCCGATAGCAGACTCGATCTGTTCCGGAGTCGCGCCCATCAAGGCTCCATAAGTTGCCGCCGAACCAATTGCGCCATGGACGACGTGATCAATTTTGTAGGTCTTTAAAGAGAAAACCTCGGCAAGTCGCCCACGGATTTCGTCCAAAAGAACCATCCCGCGCAATGCCGTCGCCCCGTCCAGACCTTGCTGTTGACACGCTGCAATCACGACAGGATAAAAGTCGTTGTGCCCAAATTCGCCCGCGATATTTCCTAGCTCGGGGCGGTACCCAAAGTTGGTGCCATTAGAATCCCATTCCCGAACCGCCGCCGAATTCGCGACAATCGCTTTCTCCGGCATTACTTGCTGGTTTGATCCAAACACAAATGCGCCATGAGCCGGGTCTTCGCTTCGGTACTGCAGGGCTTCGTTACGCAAAATCGTCGGAGCATTTGTACCTAAAGCAAGCGCAGAAAGTCCACAAAGAACACTATCAGTATGAAACCACCGTGTCCGCTCCAATACCGCCGCACTTGGACCTCGACCCAACTTCCCCGCCATGAAGTCAACCGCGAAGTGACCAATGCCTAGGGCCTGGTTGGAATCCTTCAACAAATCAACGAACATTAGCCTAAAATCCTTGGAGTGAAGTCAGTATCGGGCTTGACCATTCGGCAATATGCCGCCATCAGCTTTGCGCAATTTTCGACGTCGGTGATCGAAAGCATCTCGACAGGAGTGTGCATGTAGCGCAAGGCAACCCCCAGAATTCCGACCGCCATTCCGGCTCGGTTGAGTTGCATAGCGTTTCCATCGGTGCCAGTGCCTCCTGCTTCCACGTCCACCTGATAAGGAATTTCATCCTTTGCAGCGGCTTCTTTGATCATGTTAAACACGATCGGGTTGGCGTTTGCCCCTCGCACCACGCTTGGGCCCTTGCCCATATCAAGCTGACCGTAGCGCGTTTTGCTGACGCTCGGATAGTCAATCGCGTGATTCACGTCCACGGCTAGACCAGACTGCGCATTAATTCCGTAAGCCGAAGTTTTCGCTCCTCGAAGACCGATTTCCTCTTGCACAGTCGCAACTGCATAGACACCAACATTTGGGTCAAGCCCGCCCTCTTCTTTTAGCAACCGCAAAGCCTCAGCGACGATGAATGAGCCCATCTTGTTATCAAATCCGCGTGCAACCGCTCGGTCACCAAGCATTTGCTGGAACTCATATTGATAAGTTGCTACATCGCCGAGGGAAACGAATTCTTCTGCCTCGGCGCGGCTTGCCGCCCCAATATCGATCCAAAGATCCTTGATCTCCGGCTTCTTCTTGCGCTCGTCGTCGTCGAGCAAGTGAATCGCCTTTCGCCCGATGACGCCGGGAGTCTGCTTTGTGCCGTGAATCCAAACCTTTTGCCCGACCGGAATCGCGCTATCATGCCCACCGATGGTCTTGAAATAAAGCAAACCGGCATCGTCGATGTAGTGGATGATAAACCCGATTTCGTCCATGTGCCCGGCGAGCATGATGCGCATTTCTGCATGGGGATTCAGGATCGCGTGGACGCTGCCGTGGACATCGGTGCGGACTTCGTCAGCGAAGCCCTTGGTGTACTGGCGATAAACCTCCGCCGCGCGTTCCTCGTAGCCGCTCGGGCTGGGGGTGTTGACAATGGTTTTAAAAAATTCGAACGACTCAGTTCGCATGCTCTGGAGCGTACCGCGAACCTAAGTCTCCTGGCTAGGGCAAAGCCAGAAGGGGTGAGTCCTTCGCCCTACTTCCTCATCTTGTGGATCGTTCGGTAGACGTACGCTAGGACCTCGGCTACGGCGGCGAAGCTTTCTCTTGGGACGAAGTCGCCGACTTCGCAGTGCTTATACAAGCTCCGCGCAAGAGGGGGATTCGGGACGATCGGGACTTTGTTTTCCCCAGCGAGTTCCCGAATCTTGAGCGCCAGGTAATCCTGCCCTTTCGCGACCACCATCGGCGCGTGCATGCTGGAACGATCGTATTTAATGGCAATGGAAAAGTGTGTTGGGTTGGTGATGATTACGTCGGCCGACTTAACTGCCTCGGACATGCGTCCACGCGAAAGCTTTCTTGCCCGCGCCATTCGGGCGTGCTTGAGTTCTGGCGATCCTTCTTGCTCCTTCATTTCGCGCTTGACTTCGTCCTTCGTCATCATCAGTTGCTTACGGGTCTGCTGACGCTGGAAAAAGTAATCAGCGACGGCCAAAACAAACCATATTCCACCAATCTTAGTTGCAATTGAGTAAAAGAGTCCCCCTACTACGCCAGCCGAGTTTGCAGGAACGAGCCAGGAAAGAGTAAGGAGTTTCGACCAATTCGCAACGATTTCCGCATAGGCGACATAACCAAACATCGCACCCTTAAAAAGGGACTTTAAACCCTCAACCAATGCTCGCTTACTGAAAATCCGCTTAAAGCCCTCCATCGGATTGACCTTTGTCAGCTTCGGTTGTAGGATTTCCAGACTCGGTTTAAACCCGACCTGAGCAAAATTCACGAACAAACCAGCGAGCAAAGCGGTTCCGAGAATGACTCCTAAGAAAGGTACTGACGGCATAAGCATGCTCATCCCCATCTTCGTCAGTGCGCCTTGTTCTACAGTGGTGGGTACGTGCGAAAAGCTCGTTCGAATGCTCATCATCATCGCGTTCCCGAACTGAATCATCGCAGCAGGAAAAACCATGATCACCGCAAGAAGCACGACCGATCCGTTCAGCTCTTGGGATTTGGCAACATTACCCTGCTTCCTGGCCTCCTCAAGTTTTTTATGCGTGGGTTCTTCTGTTTTTTCGCCACTATCGTTGCCGCCAGCCATGCCTATTGCCCTCCTTTGATCGCAAGAATCTTGTAAAGATGAAGCATCGTGTGCTCAATCCCGGATTGGGTCGCAACCGTTAGCAAGGGAAGCCCAAGTGCCAGAGCGACCACGCCAAGTGAAGCCTTCGCCCCCATCGTGACCATGAACACGGGCATTTGCGGAATGGACTTATTGATCACACCACTCGCCGCGTCCACAATAAAGCTAACGGCTGCGACGGGCGCTGAAATCTGGACCGCCAACAACATCAAGGTAGAGATCAGGGTCACGACCCCCGTCTTTGCTGCTCCGAGATCACCAAGCCCAATTGCGGTACGCATTTGATAGCTATCCACAAATGCCGCGATCATCGTGTGATGCCCGTTCATCATCAGGAAGAGCACGAAGAACAGTAAAAAGTGGAACTGACCCATGATCGTGGTTGTGGTACCAAGATTGGGGTTGAACATCTGCATGGAGTTAAAGCCAAGCTGCATGTCCATAATCGCCCCTGCCATCTGCGCAGCCATCATAAGAAGCTGGATGCTTAGTCCAATCAAAATTCCGACAAAAGCTTCGTGAGCGACATTCGCGAGTAGACCATAGATACTCTGCGGAATCGGAGGCATGTAAGGCTGGATGATGGGCGTGAGCGCAAACGAGAACATCACGCAAAACAGAATCCGAATACGAGGCGCTACACTCGCACCAAATAATGGCGAGACCAAAAACATCGCGCTCGAACGTACGAAGAACAAGAAAAAGGCAAAAATCCAGGACTCGTCCAGCTTCACGTCGTCACCTTAGCGGCATAGTTAAAGCAAACGCGCATGAATGCAACGAGCGTCGTCATCATCCATCCCCCAAACATCACCACCATCAAAGCCGCGCAAAGCAGCTTCGGCACGTAGGTTAGGGTCATTTCTTGCACCTGAGTGATCGCCTGGAAAACGGCAATGATCAAACCCACGAAGAGCGCAATCGCTAGAATTGGCAAGGAAACGAGCAAGACGACAATCAAGCCCTGGCGCGTGAGATCAAGAACAATGGCTTCATTCATACGCTAGCGGTACCCCGAAAGAATAGATTGAACGATCACACTCCACCCATCTGCAAGAATGAAAATCAAAAGCTTCGCCGGGAGTGAAACAACGACCGGAGGCATCATCATCATACCGAGGCTCATGAGAACGCTCGCCACGATGAGGTCGATCACAAGGAACGGCAAGAACAAGTAAAAGCCGACGATGAAGGCGGTTTTGAGTTCGGAAATGATAAATGCAGGGATCAAAGAGACGATGGAGACATCCTCGCGGGTCTTTGGTTTCTCGCCTCGGTAGTTCAAAAACATCTGGAGATCTTTCTTGTAGGTGTTCTTCAGCATGAATTCACGGATCGGGTCTTCGGCACGGTCAAGTGCTTGTTCGAACGTGATTTGCTTGTCCATATAGGGCTTCAAAGCCTTATTATTGATCGCCTCATAGGTCGGTGCCATGACGAAGAGTGTCAAGAAAAGAGACAGACCAACAATGATCTGGTTCGGCGGGATGTTCTGTGTACCCATCGCCGTCCGGAGGAGGCTAAAGATAATCACAATCCGCGTGAAAG
>JBEIDH010000051.1:0-12089 GCA_040383535.1 Chthonomonas sp. | reverse complement strand
CCAAAAAACTCCGGGCGGTGGAAGTCTGGGTTTGGCGTACCAATTGGCGCCCAGGAGCCGAAGTGCGGATGGGAATTCGCCTCCGCGCACTTGTAAAAATTCCCGCGCCATTCCGTCCGGTTAACCGGACCATAATGCTCCAACAGCGCAAAGGGGATCTCGTAGCTCACTTCCCAATCCAGGGGTCCGGCAAACTCCGGCACAATGATTTTTCCAGGACTAACGTGCAGATTGATCTCGCCACGAACGGACTCTGGTAAAGAAATTCGGTCAACCCCTCGCGCGGTTTGCCGGTTGAATATTAGTCCCCCAGCGGCATTGACCTCGATGTTGAAGTAGGGTCCTGGTTCCGGACTCGGGGTGAAGAAAAACTCCACGCAAGAATCCTCATACACAGGACCATCAAACTCCTGCGTTCGGGCCAAAACGAACTGATCTTCGACCCGAAAGAAAACCAATAGGCTATCCCCTGTCTGTTCTAGTGCCACGACCGTTTTGGGTCTAAAAGCATCCGGAGCCTGCCAAGGGAGGGAATCAATCCCAAGCCGAGCTGAGCCCATCCCAACTTGAGGTATCTGAATCGAATATCCGTGCATCTACGAGCGTATGATACTGTCTGAATTCCTGGGTTTTGTTCATTTGGACCCCGAATCGCGTATACTTCTAGCGTTTGGGTTAACAAATGGTTTTTAACCTCCTGGAATCATCTCACGTTCGGCCGATAGGTTTGGACAGCCGCGCGGTCGCTTTTACGGAAGAAGACCTCGCTTTTATCGTTTCCCAATTCCAGGTTGAGCTTCCCGTCACGATGGACGATTTCCCTCAAAAGGGCAACATCAACGTCCACACCTACGTTCTCAAAGGCGGCGATGGCCAAGAGTACTTGCTGCAAAAGGTGAACTCTGACGTGTTCACACGGCCGTATCGTGTGATGGATTCCATGGTCGCTTGCATCAAAGCGCAGAATGCCGCCCTGCACGATAACCCGCAATTCTGGGAACCGATCACACTCGTTCCGACCCGGAACCACAAGCCCTTCCTTGACATCAGCGACGAACACGGCTGGTGCGTCTGGCGATTGATGGAGAAAATTCCAGGGATCGTGTGCTACAAGAGCTTGAGCGAACTTGACTCTGGGCTACAGCTCAATACAGCTGAAGAAGTGGGAAGGGGGCTCGCCCTCTATGGAGACCTGACTAGTTCCATGCCAGCGGGTCTACCCAGCCCACTGCCAGGGTATCGGCACACTGATATCTATTACGCTCAGTTCGATGCCGTGCTGGACGACGTGCGTAGCCCATTGAGTGCAGAGCCGTATTTGCCCAAGAGTGAAGAGCTACGGGATGCAACTGGGGTTCATTTCCTCGTCCAGATCAGCCCCGAAGAAGCCCGAGAAAGGCGAACCCGCGCGAGAGTTTGGATTGACAAGGTCAATCAATATCGCAAACAAGCGATGGTCCTACACAATGCCCTGCAAGACGGCACCGTTCGGCGGATGATGATCCATGGCGACACGAAGATTGAGAACTTCTTGTTCTGCTCCGAGACCGGTCGCGTCAAGTCGCTGATCGATTTAGATACCATCGTGCCAGGGACTTGGCTCGCGGATTGGGGCGATATGGTGCGTTCATTGGTCAACGTTGCCGGAGAATGCGAATCTGACCTGAGCAAGGTTGTCGTGGACGAAGACGTTTATGCTGCCGTCTTGACCGGATTCTTAAAGACTTCAACGCTCGCAAGACCAGAAGAGCTTGACCTCATGGTGGAGGCAGTGATTTCCATCACGCTTGAACTTGGTACTAGGTTCCTAACAGATTATCTGCGCGGCGATTCGTACTTCAAGATTAGCCCCGAAACTCCAAATCTGAACCTGATTCGTGGCGCAGTTCAGCTCACTTTGGCGGAGAAGCTCATGGCTCACTCTCCTAAAGCTCACCGCCTGATAGCAGAATTGGTCGGATAGAAAGATGTTGGCGAGAAGGCCAGTCTTGTGAAACAGACCCTAACTGAATTCAAGTTTGCTTATAGCAATTTTTAAAAAATTTTTTAAAAGTGGCACTAAATTTTCTTGGAAGTTGCTTATATTAGAAAAGTAAGACGGTCATGAAATTAAAACTCATTTGTTCTTGGCTTTTTACTCTCGTTTTGGTGGGGGTATCTAACTCTGCAGTTGCAGGATACTTTGAGGTGTCTTATTCTGGAGGGAGGGTTCAGAAAGTAAGTAGAAACGGTCCTTTCCCGAACCAGCCGTACACAACAACAATAGCAAATGGTGTTCCACGACGGGGTGGTGGAGCCGTGGGCGAGCCATACCCACTTCCCGGCGGTCCACTCATTGCAACCGTCAACTGTTCCGGGGGCATTAAGACGACCTTTACGTGGATACCCGAATTTCCTGGTGAACCGCCCCCGAAGTCCGCAGTATTGTGGGAGCATAGTATTGCGAGCTATTCTGGGGACAGTGGGTCGTGTTCCAATGGTCTGGGTGATCCGTTTATTCCCTCTGATCCGTCAAATCCGGCGCGTGGAGGTACCAGCCAAGGTTTTAGGCAAACCGTCGTGACAGTTGGACCGTCCGGTGGAATAACGATCACTAGGACTCCTTCGGCAAATGCCACTAAAACCCTTCCCCATACCTGGGGTGCGAAAGCGTGCGGAGCAGACGTCTCATATGGTGCGACCCTTGCTCCGGTGGTACTTGCGGAGCTCGGTGCAATCCAAGCGGGGGCAATATGGAAGTCACTCGTAGGTCAGCAGTTACTAGTGAGTGCACTATGCGTGGGAACCAACCCTGCCGATGGCGGTTCCCATTCTTTCCCGCTCAGTAACTTCAACTGGACGTTGCCGATTCAGCAACCAATAGCTTACGTTGAAACTGGTTTTGGATTTGATCCATTTGGTCGCCGAACTAATCACAGTTTAAATGTTGATGCATTTTCGGAAAACAACATTTCATTTTTCAGCTTTGAGAGTTGTGATCCCTCGCCGATTGTCGCAAACTTCTCAATCCAGCTAACAAATTCAACTGAGAGTGGGGGCGCATCCTCAATGATCGAAATTCTGAAACCTGAGAGCAACATGGAAGGCTACACAGGGGCATTTGCAGGTTACCACGATTATGGCATTTATTCAGACTTTGAAACAAACTTTCAATATCCTTTAAGTCCTACTACGGCCGTTGGCGTCTACTTTGAAACGTATCAGATAGATGCCACCTCGTATCCTTCTCCAAACGGTTCTCATTTTCTTGTGCAAATTTTTTCTGAGGGATCTAAGTTTACATATTCTATTTTGTACGAAGGGGTCGTCTATCACTTTCCCAACGCAAATTATCCTGACCCCAACCCGCCTATCGGACTTGACAACTTCTATCCATACCCGGCGGTTTATCCTTGGTTAACAGAACAATTTGCTGGTGACTTTTACAAATACACCACGGACAGCCCAAGCGTAAGGAGGCCAACACCTACCCTCGTTCGCATTGGGGCGGAGTTAGGGTTCAAGATGTATGACGTATTCCGGCCAGTGAGCTGTGACGGAATGAACGTAGCCGACGTGCCAATTCGCCGCACGACGTGGAGTTGGATTGCGGCCGCACAAAGAGCTAACGATGCTCTTGAGAACCCAATGATTTTTCAAGGCAATGACACTAACGTACTTGGAAGCTTTGAGGCGAATCCATTTGAACTAGTATGGGCAAACCGATTCTCAAATAATTAAACTCATGACACATTTATTCAGAACTCATCTGGGAGCATTTGTAGCATTCACATTGTGTATTGGTGCCTGCTCACCAAACTCTGGCACCCTTATTTCGACGGTCAGAGCAACTACCAAGAACCAGGGTAATTCAGATTCGAAGGATTTTAATCGTAGAATATCAGCAAATCCAAAGTTATCGACCGCGGGTTTTACGATTCCGGAGACCGAACTTGGCCGTGCGTTAAGCTTACTGCAAACTGATGAAACAAGAGGCAAGGCGTGGCTACTGCAACTCTGCGACCATCCTAAATATGGAAAGAAAGCTAGTATTGCCTTGGCATCACACCTATATCGTAAGAACGAGTTTGAGTTGGAAAAAAGGATCGCCTACGAGTACCTAGTGGAACTTAAAAGTGAAGGATTTACCTCTCTACCTGCAGCTTTTGCTTACATGCTGGACAATAATACCCCGATTGAGGAGCTGCAAAGGTCAAAGCTAGACCGAGCAATGAGAGAGATTATGAGGCGAAGCCATTTGGCCCCCTCTACTTCGCAGGGACGCGATCTCCGCCCATTGGTCGCGGTTTTCTACCTTAGTAGATTTGACCGTTCAGTGGGCACGAATTCGGAGGAACTCACGCAGCAACGCATGGTGTTAGCGGAAGCCCGACGTTACGACCCGCACTCTCCCGCTCTCGCACTTTTTGAAGCATATATTCTGAAAAACGAAGGAAAAAATTATGAAGCCCGTCAAAAGGTTGAGGTCGCAATTATAAATGCCAGAGGAAATCCGGCCTTGACTAAGTTTGTAAATGATCGTGAGATCGACTTTATAAAGTATTCTCGGACGGATATGGAGGACCTAAATGGGGACGGGGAGGTTGAAGTCGTGAGGAACGTGCCCCTAGAACCAGGCGAATGAGTCTTGCAACCATGTTGAATTATGAAAAAGCAACCCTCAGCGGATTGCTAAGGGTTGCTTCTCTGGATTTGAAACTGATGTGTTAGATTAAGCGACTTTCAGGTGACCACCTCAATCGCTTGCCTTCAGTTTTTCGGTCATCCGGATTGGTCTGGCAATTCCAGAGCGTTTACCTCGGTTCATGCTTTCCTGCAGATCTGAGATCAGGGTTCCGATTTCCGTCAACAAGTTTGCATTCGTCGCCGAAACGTCCTCTGCGAGTGAGAGCGAAGACTTGATTTTCGGTCCCTCTGAAGATGCCTCCCTAGCGGCAACACTAATCGCTTCTTGACAGCTGTGTCGGCACAATCCCTCCGCTCGTCGCGATTTAGTTTGGGAACGAAGCTGGGGTCTTTGAGCCGACTATTTCAATCCGCGAGTACACGGCTGCTACAGGCCGATTCCCCGTTCAAGTCCCGGAATCAGTAGGAGCAACCTTCCGTATGAGGCTCCAATGCAATCCGCTTGTGACACCTGGATACACGGGTTGTGGCTACCTCTCAAAAATCGTTCCGCAACTTAATCAACCGGCTTGGCCACGTGATGCATTTGGACAAGACCCTACAACGCTGTACCAGGGCGATTGCGACCTGGATAACGAGATTGGACCAGGGGACTTCGAAATCATCGTCGAGAACTTCGGCCTTGCTGGGGACTAGGACTCACGCTGAACCGATTCGGACTTCAGCTTCAATGCGGGAGAGGAATTCTGCCCCGGATTGCCAGAGTTGTTCCTCTGACTTTCCACGAGTCAGAGTCGTCGCCGCCGAATCAAAGTCATCCTTCAGGTTGGCTTGGATTCGCTGGTAATCTTGGGTCAGGAGCTCCATGTCCGGTTTACCAAGATCGATCTCTAACAGCTCCCTCAGCCGCTTTTCCAAGCCAAATAGTGATGCAGCGTCGGAATATCGCTCTAAACCGAGCAGGGCGGTAGCAGAAAACCGAAACGCGTCCAGAAGAATGACTCTCTGGGATGACGCAATCGCCGACGAGACCAACTCTGCATAGAGGGTCAATGACTCGGAAAACCGATGCTGCTTGCTGTAGATCAGGGCAAGATTATTCGAGATATAGGGTGCTAAATCACTGAGTTTCTCTCGCTGAGAAATATCCCGCGCTTCTTCAAAATGTTCAAGTGCGAGATCGTATTGCTTCGCGGAAGATGCCGAATTGCCCAGCACAAGGAGACAGGTGACCATCACCCGCCATTGTCCGGAGGTTTTAGCCTTTTCGCGACCCTCCTCCGCCAAGGCAACCGCTTGATCAACCTTGTTGTCATACAGGTAGGTCGTCGCAAGATTCGCGAGTGCAGCGCTGGCGCCATTTGCGTCCCCAAGCTCATCGTAAATCAATCGGCAACGTTCAAACCACTCCGTCGCGCTCGCTGAATCTCCACGTAGACGATAGAGATTTCCAAGGACGTTCGAAGCCTGGGCAACCAGTTTCTGTGGCGCACCTGCATGGAGATTCTGCATCGCTGATTCCAGGTTCGCCTTGGCCTCCGAAAACTTTGCCCGGACGTGGAAGTATCTGAACATTGCGACGATCATCACGACGACCGATTCCGGATCAGGCTCCAAGAGCTGCCGGATGACCTGACGAATGTTCTCTATGTCTGCATCCAAAAGCTTGAATGCCTTCTCGCCTTTTGCACCGGAACCATCGTCTGCAATTGACTGAGCGAGCTTGATAAAGTGATCGTGATATTGCTTGAGAATCAGTTCAAATTCGTCTGACGCCTTCAGCTTCTCTCGCCCGTAGGAGCGTACAGTTTCCAGCATTCGGTACCGCTTCGTTGAGTGATCTAGCTGGACAAGGCTCTTGTCAACCAACGCGCTTAGGTGGTCCATCACGTCGTACGGGTCAAGAGGGTCAATTCCGGCGATGGATTCACTCGCCTCCATGGTCCAACCTCCCGCGAAAACCGAGACGCGCTGGAGGAATTGCTTTTCTTCGGGACTGAGGAGGTCATAACTCCAATCAATTAGTGCGCGTAAATTTTGTTGACGAGCGGATCGGTTTTCGTCGCCCTTGCCAAGAACCCGGAACCTGTCTTCAATCCGATCAAGCATCGTTCCGAGTGGTACCGATCGTGCTCGTGCCGCGGCGAGTTCAATCATGAAAGGCACCCCGTCCAATGTCCTGCAGAGCTCTGCAATGATGCCAAGGCTCTCTGAGTCCTCAAGGAATGCAGCGGCTTGATCGGAAGCACGATCCAAAAACAGTTGAATGCTCGGGTTATCCAAAAGGTCGGCGCGTGACTCCGATGCGACATCGGGCATGGATAGCGGCGCAAGATCAAGATGAAATGCCCCTGGAGTTCTAAACTTTTCTCGGCTAGTTGCGAGAATCTTGAGCCTTGGGCATGCTCCAATAAGCGCACTTGAGACCCTTGTTGATTCCGGAAGAATATGTTCGCAGTTATCTAAAATAATAAGGGTTGGCTGGGCCGCAAGATAGTTTTTGAGCTCGTCCAAGAAGGAGATCCCAAACTTCTCAGTAATTCCAATTGTTTCGGCGATTGCCCGGTCCACTGGGGCGTCTTTGTGAATTTGATCAAGTTCGACGAGCCAAACGCCTCCGGGGAAATCCTGAATGACCTCCGCGCCAGTCTGGATGGCAAGTCGTGTTTTTCCTGTCCCGCCAAGCCCTTGGAGGACCACAAGAGATTTTGTGCCTAAGAGGTCTCGGACCTGACGCACTTCCTCATCGCGCCCGATGAAGCTAGAAACCTGAAAAGGGAGGTTATTTGGGTAGGCATTGATTGAAGTCAGCGGGGGGAACTCAGCCTGCAAGCCTTCCGCAACGATCTGGAAGAGTTCGATAGGAAAGTCGAGGCTCTTAAGCCGCTGTTCGCCCAGCGGTAAGAAACCCATTTCGGGACCCACACTTATCTCGGCCCGGCGCTTGATATCAACACTACAAAGAATTTGACCGCCGTGACCTACGCCCTTGATCCTGGCGCAGCGGTTAACCACCGGACCAAAATAATCCCCGTGACGCGCGTCGGCGACGGTGCCGCAGTGTAATGCCATTCGGACATTGAGCGTTTCATCGCCTGGCCACTCTGCTTCCTGGTAGGCACCCTGGAGCTCAACCGCCGCCCTCAGCGCTTGGTCAGGTTCCTGAAAAACGATGAAAAGTGCGTCACCTTCGCCTTTGCTTTTCAGTAAGAATCCTCCGTGCTTTTGGCAGATGCTCTCGGCAAGTTCATCATGAAACCGCAAAGCCTCGCGCATGAGGTTCGGACGAAGCTCCCAGGCCCGGGTACTACCTTCGACGTCAGTCATAAAGAACGTTACGTCGCCAGTTGGCAAAATCGGGTGCATAGCGGTGGTCTCAGAATCTCTTTGAATTGTAGCCGAAGGAATGCAAAGTTCATCGCATACCATCTTCGTATTCCTCGCAGGACTCACAATAAGACTCCTGCCCAGAACGACAACCCCTTGATCACTTAAAGAAATTATGAGAAAAAAAGTCCCCTTGGCGGAGTCTAACAAATTAGGAACGAACGATAATGAAATTAAATAGAGATCAAATGATTTTGGCGGTGCTTGCGGGTGGGATGGCATTAACAGCGTTGGAGGTGAGGGTTTTGCACCAAGAAATTGTTCGCGAGTATTGGCAAGGATGGATTCCGATCGTCTATGGATTTGTGGCGGCTGGCTTTCTACTTGCGGCAGTGAGTCAAGTGAAGCAGATTCGAATTGTCGCAGGATTGGTTTGCCTGGTTGGAATTCCAATCGGAATGTACGGCGTCTTCATGCACACTGAAGGGAGTTTCAGACCTATTCAGCAACTTTTTAGTGTAACCAACACAGTTGTTGCCAAAGCCGATGGTGGGGAGGAATCCGAGTCGGGAGGCGGAGAAGGCGGAGCACCACCCGCTGCCCCATTGGGGATCACGGGTTTGGCGACAATTGGTGCGTTACTGTTATTGGTTCCAGCCAAAGGGCTTGGGAAATCTGACGAACCGATTGCCTAGTTAGATAAATCGAGAATCACCTATTTTGTCCATAATGATCGGTATGGAATTTAGCGCGACCGACAATTTTGGCAATCTCTTGGTAGGTGAGTCTTCTTCCACTTCTCTCGATCAACTCAGAGCAGATTTGGAGTTAATGTGCGAGTCATTGCTGGGTCGTCACGATGGCGAAATCGTGCTGAGTATTGATGTCAGCTTCAACGAGATTTCTGGTCCGAATGGGGATCAAGTCAGCCACCGCATGATCGTGCCTTGGTTCGAATCTCGTGTTTCCGTAGGTGAGTCTGAAGAGGCAATCTTAGACGAAATCAAAGGTCTCGCCGAGCAGGTTGCAAACGAAAAAGGCCCTGGAAGATTCACCATCCAGGGGCCCTGGGATTTCTGATTTTAGGCTGATTTTCTTCGGCGAGCTAGAGCCAGAACGCCGGCTGAAAGCGCGATTAGAGTTCCGGGTTCGGGAGCAATCACGACCGAGACTGCAGACGGATCTTGTAAGATCCCGCTTCCATATGTCCCGTTGGTGAAAAACTCTCCCGCAAAGGTTCGGGTGAGAAGCCCTGAAGTGTTCGAAGCGTTTCTTCCCGCGGCGTAAATCACTTCGTCGTGTGCAAATTCGATGCCGCTAACGGTGGAGAGAGTGTTAAGCGACCGAGGATAAATGTTCGGATCGGTAGCTGAAGTTAAAAAGTACTGATTCGAGTTCTTGTCTGCGACAACTCCCCAGTAGGAACTGGAAGCACCCTGCCCAGGGGAAGACCCTGCGGGTAGATTTCTTGTTGAAAGAAGTGAAGCCGTCCCGAACACACCGGTGGTATTAAAGTACTTCAGTTGTTTTGTGTTGACGTCTGTCACCATCAGCTTTCCGTTCGAGTTAACCCCGTTAAAAATCCAGTTAGAACTATTTGGTAGAGTCTGCCCGGTGTACCATCCGCTTGAACCAGCGATGATCGAACCCAGGTACGGTACGCTTCCTGATTGACCGAAATAATACGTTCCCGTAGCTATTTTTCCAATGCTGGTTGCTCCCGGAATACCGGTGTATTTTCTAAGGTTTCCCGACCATAGGTCAAATTGGAAAATGCCGTTGTCATCTGCAACGATGAGCAGATTCGATTCCTTATCCGCAACAATCGCATTCGGATTTGATAGCATTCCCGCCCCGAAGTTGCCCAGATAAACTCCATTGTCTCCGTCGAACCGGTGGATTGAATCCGTTCCCTTGTCTGCAACGAACACAAGATCGAATGAGGCGTTAGCGTACGAAAGCAAACCGCCCAAAGCAATGATTAATAATGAGTAGCGCATACCCGATATGATAGCGGAATTTTCAGAATTTGGTAAGAAATTTAGTAGCTAGAGTATGCGACTCCCTTTGAGTCATTTCCAGCCGCTGAGCTACGTACGAAGCCCGTATCACCAGGAAGGTACGAAAACGCATTTCTGCTGATTGGATCTACTGGGACTCGGTCGAGGTAAGGTCCTCGCCATCGAACGGTCTCATAAGAGCTACCGGCTCCTGTGGTAGGATTTGCGGCACTTGATGGAGCTGTACGAGAACTCAGGTCGTTCAGAGTAGTCGGGTAGAAAAGCGTATCTTCGTAGAACGCCTTCACCGCTGTTCGGACAACTTGAAGGTCCTGCCGAAGTTGGTCTTCCCTCGTTTTGCTCGCTTGATTTGTGAACTGAATCACGCCTACAGAAGAGATCATCGCAATGATTCCCAACACGATGATCATCTCGGCAAGCGTAAACCCCTTACGACGCACTACCGAACCCTCCTAATCGCGATGTTGTCCAAAGCCCAACTCTCATCATTAATGCCCTGAAACCCACTCGGTTGACCTGGCTTCTCTTCTCCATAGCCCTCAAAATCGATGGTCAGATTTCCGCCTGGATGATCAAACTCAGTCCGTACAGAGTATTGCCACACGCCCGACCTAATCGTCGTAAAATGCGCAAAGACTGGTCCATTCGAAGAATAGAACTGTGTTGAAATTGGACCATTGAGGATCAGAGGCAGGGGCGAATCCCATGGCGAAAAGTCGAAGTGATTCACGCCGTTTACCTTAAGTCTGAATCTGTCGGGACCGGCGGAATTGTTTCCATCCCATGACTGAAGGAAGATGGGCTCACAGTACAAAATAATGCGACCGGCCGGTACAGTTCCCAAGTTGAGTTTTGCACCAGGTAAAGTCAGATCGGATTGTATACCTGTCACGATGAACTTCATATTTTCGAGCCGATCCAACTCTTCATCAGCCATGCTGGTAACACCTCGTAAGCTGAAGTTGTGACTATAGCCGTCAAATTTGTAGTATTTGCTCGTCAAAGTGTTGCCTGTCAATAATCCATTGGCCGAGGGAAGAGATACAAAACCATTTCCACTGTTGTACTCCACTCCCTCAATCAGAACCGACCGATTCGTGTAGGTCTGCGCAGCGATTGAAAGTCCAGAAAATACTTTCGGGGAGTTCATCACCGGATTCCGGTCTTTTTCGATTAGAGGGGTTCCAGAAAAGTCGGAAGAGGACCAAACTCTAAAGGTGGTAAGTCTGGTAGATTTCACCCAATCAAGTTGCCAAGACCGTTTGACAGCATTTGCGAATAAGCTGGTGGTTGAGTTATATAAAAGGATTGCAGGTCCCCCGCTGGCTGCTAAAACACTGTCAAAATTGTTGGCATCGTAGCGCAAATCTGATCGGAAAAGCATGAGTTCAGTCGACGGTTGAGTGGTTTGCAAGAGGGTCGGGTACATTGGAGCACCGAAGTCACCAAGTACGCTACTCGCTCCCGGAAGCCACCCGACCCCATTTGCTCCAGGTACGGTATTTCCTTGAGGTCCGTTACCGTGTGAGGAATTCCGAGGATTTGTCAATGTGAATTCGGGCGTAGTCAATCCGTTTGTCTCAAAATCGTTAAAGTAGAGGAGGTCCGATCCAAGACCTGGAGTCACCGCCGCGAGAGGGATCGTTTGCCAAGCTTGTGTTGGGTAAGCCCACTGGAAATCTAAGTGTTCATTACCTTCGCCGCCCTCCATGTATTCAATAATTAGAGGATAGGATTGCCCAGCGACGAGGGAAATTCCCGAAGAAGTTGAAGTGCCGGAGCCGTCATACCAGAGTCCACAGATGTAGTTTCCGTTTAAGAAAACCCGTGCACCATTATCCTGTACGACCCTGAATGTGTATGTCCCGGAAACAGGCGCGATGAGGTTTCCAGAATACGTTGCCCACTTCTTGTTATTGGGGAATGCGCTTGCCCACTTTTTTGACCAATCGACTGCACGTCCTGGTACCGATTCAATGCGTCTGACGTAAGTCGGTTGTGGAGCCGTCGCGGTTCGGCCTTCAATTATATTCGTCACATACTGCGAGAGTTCGAGTAGAAGTCCATTCGGTGTAGAGCTTTCCGGAGTGCCGGTCATCAAGATCGTATCTATGT
>JBEIDH010000050.1:0-12479 GCA_040383535.1 Chthonomonas sp. | reverse complement strand
CGTGGATTTGAAATTATTTTTGACAAGCATCATAGAAGCACTAGAATCCTCGTTGGGATACTTGTATATATACAACACTTTTCGCGCCAAATGACAGTGAAATGAAAAAACTTCCGAAAGTGAACAAATGACCTCGAATTTGCCCATAAATGACTTGATTCGCAAAAAAATACCCCGGGGAGGTCAGTCCTGCCGGGGTGATGAGTTGGCTACTTCGGAGTTGCTTTCGCTCTCTTTCGTTGTTTGTCTCGCCTCTCGTTTTAGTTTTCTGGGCGAGTACATTCTGTCTGACTCCCCCGATCACAGTTGGTTCGGGGGTTTGGGACTTTGGGCCTACGTAGGTGCGGAAGTTCGGAGGTGAGGGGGTCCGGTTTTGCTCAGAACGGATGCGTATAGTCTCGAATCCTTCTTTACTGGCTTGGATCAGGTTCCTCTCCAGGACTCCCGAACCTCCTAACTTCCGAACGTCCGAACGAACACAGCCCCTTGCTATCTCACCTCGATTCGGTCAAAATCTTGTCTTGGAACATCAGACCTGTTTAGTTGTGGACTTTGGGGGGCAATATTCCCAACTCATCGTCCGGCGTTGCCGCGAATTGGGCGTTTACAGCGAGATGGTCGAATGGTCCAAAGCCAGCGCAAAAATCCAGGAACTTAACCCTACCGCAATCATTCTCAGCGGCGGTCCTTCTTCGGTATTGGATGCAAATTCCCCCGATATTGACCCCGAAGTTCTGAGCGGATTGCCGGTCTTGGGGATTTGTTACGGACAGCAATGGATGTCCAATCGCCTTGGTGGATCCGTCGTAAAAGCCGATGACCGAGAGTACGGCAAGAGGCACCTGGACTCTGTAGCCTCTGGTTCCCTTCTGGAAGGATTTGAAAACAAGGTTGTGTGGATGAGCCACGGTGATCAGGTTCAGGCGATCCCTGAGGGTTATGTCGTCACCGCTAGCACCGAATCTTGCCCGATTGCCGCGATGGAGAACGATTCGGAGAAGCGATACGGCGTGCAATTTCACCCCGAAGTCACCCACACTGAAGACGGAAAAGAACTTTTGCGCCGTTTTTTGTTTGACAAGGCGGGTCTCGCCGGAGATTGGTCTGGAGCTTCGTTTATTGAAGAAGCGATCACGAGAATTCAAGCGGAAGTTGGCGATGGCAAAGTTCTTTGCGCGGTGAGTGGGGGCGTTGACTCCAGCGTATGCGCGGCTTTGCTCACGAAAGCTTTAGGGGATCAAGTGACATGTGTGTTTATTGACCACGGCCTTCTCCGCATGAACGAAGCCGAGCAGGTTGTGGAGCAATTTACTAATCATTTCCACCCGCGCCTGGTTCTGATCAAAGCCAAGGATCAGTTTTTGGATGCTCTCTCTGGCGAGACTGACCCGGAAAAGAAGCGCAAGATCATTGGAGCGGAGTTCGTCCGGTGCTTTGAGGATCATGCCGAAGAACTCAAGGATTGCGATTTCCTTGCCCAAGGCACTCTGTATCCGGATGTGATTGAGTCCGGATCCAGCACCGCCGCGAAGATTAAGACTCACCACAACGTCGGCGGACTTCCGGATTGGATGCGGATGAAGGTGATTGAACCCTTAAAGTGGCTCTTCAAGGACGAGGTGCGAGAAGTCGGTCGGTTACTTGGTTTGCCGGAAGAAATGGTTGGTCGCGAGCCATTTCCTGGTCCAGGGCTTGGGGTTAGGATTTTGGGCGAAGTCACCGCCGATCGTGTTCGGATCGTTCAAGAGGCGGATTGGATTTTCCGCGCAATGATCCTGGAAGCTGGCCTAAAGGACGGCATTTGGCAATCTTACGCCGCATTGCTTGATGTGAAGACCGTCGGCGTCATGGGCGATGAGAGAACTCACCAGCAGCCAATCGTTCTTCGCGCCGTGAGTAGCGAGGATGCGATGACGGCCGTACCGGTTGCCTTCCCTCCTGCGTTTTTGGAAGCCGTTGCCAGCCGGATTGTGAATGAAGTCAAGGGCGTTAATCGCGTGTTTTATGACTTCACCAGCAAGCCTCCCGCTACCATCGAGATGGAGTAGCAGATGACTATTTCGGAACTGAAGTCAATTCTTCGCGATGCGCCATTGGTCGCGAGCGTCCAAGCGAGTCCGGGCTCGCCTTTGGAGGATCCGCAAGTTTTGCTTCGATCCGCTCAGGCGTCGCTAGCAAATGGGGCAAAGGTGCTGCGCTTACAGGGCGTCGAAAACATCCGGGTTATCAAAGGAGCGACTAATGCTCCCGTTATCGGCTTGATCAAGATTGACTATCCTGATTCTCAGATCTACATCACCCCAACTTTATCTGAGATTCAGGCTTTGTTGGATTTGGGTTGTGAGGTCATTGCCCTTGACGGCACGGATCGTTTCCGTCCCGGTGGTGAACAGTTGATTGATCTCGTGATGATGATTCACAAAGGGGGCGCATTGGCGATGGCGGATTGTGATTGTTTGGCTTCCGCGAAATTTGCACTTTCGTGCGGATGCGATCTCATCGGAACAACCCTTGCTGGATATACAGAAGCTCGCCCCGCGACACATGGACCAGATCTAGATTTCTTACGCGATTGTTCTGGGTTGCCAGGAGAATTCTTGCTCGTTGCTGAAGGGCGCTATTCGGCCCCTTGGCAAGCTCGGACGGCGATCAATGTCGGTGCAGACGCGGTCGTTATCGGAGGCTCGCTCAACGATCCGGTGAAACAAACCGCTTCATTTTCCAAGGCGGTCTCGAGACCAACAGAAAATGTTGGAGCCGTGGACATTGGGGGGACTTGGTTGCGATTTGCAGTTTTTTCGCCCGAACTTGAACTCCTTTCTTTAGAGAAAGTTGCTCTTCCTCAGGGGCAGCAGGAGCGACTAAATTGGATTTCGGCACAAATATTAGCAAGTTCTGTGCGACAGGTTGGCATTTCAACTGGAGGAGTCGTTGACCCAAAGTCACAAGTCGTCACCGAAGCTAAGGCGATCATTCCGAATCATGTTGGCACCCACTTTTCGTTTGATGGAATCATGAGCATTGCGCTAAACGATGGACTAGCAACGGCTTGGGGTCATGCGATGCATCCTGATTTCGCTGGAAAACGAGTTGCGACCTTGGCACTTGGGACGGGAGTCGGGTGTGGATGCGTAGACCGAGGAGAAATCATGATGACTCCAGGTGGAAATTATCCCCGCCTTAATGATATGCAACTCGGCGATCTTTCATTCGAAGACTTACTGGGAGGTGCCGCACTGAGCCCATCGCCGTCGGAAGAGCAAAGAAATCAGGCACAAATCGCTGCCGAACAAGCATATGCGATGATCAAGGGTCTACTCCTGCCAGACGTAATTGTCCTATGCGGCGGGGTTGGACTTGCTCCATGGCTGAAGTTGCCCGGTGCAGTACCTTCGCCCTACGGTCACGAAGCCGGCCTTTATGGCGCGGCGTCTCTTGCTCTCTATCCACCGTTCTAGGTTGGTACCATAAGGGTTCCGTGCGCACAAAAATCGAAATTGAATCCGCATTCTCGCCGACTCCCGAAATGGAGTTTTGCGACGGCTTTTACCTTGTGGGGATAGGTGGAGTTGGAATGTCGGGGGTTGCGCAGCTGTTGCGCGATCAGAGGCATTATGCGGGGGGGTGTGATGCTGTTGAGTCCGAAGCGGTATCGCGACTGCGCGCGATGGGATTCCAAGTAGAAATCAATCCGGAAAAAGCCCACCTTACTGAAAGGACGGGGCTGATTGTAACGGATGCGATTGACCTCCAAACTGATTCAATCGTCATCCAAGCCATGCAAGCTGGACTAAAGATTTTCCGTAGATCCCAGGCCCTCGGTTGGCTTTTGCGGCGACACAAAGTCATCGCGGTGACCGGAACCCACGGCAAAACCACCACAACCGGAATGCTAGGAAAGGCGATGCGCGATGCGGGTAAAGATCCGATCATCGTTGTGGGAGCATACGTGCAAGATCTTGGTGGTTCTGTTGTATGCGGCAAGGGCGTTTATGCCGTTGTCGAGGCTTGTGAAGCATATGATGCGCTTCGAGATTTGAATCCAAGTCATGTTGTTCTGACCAACCTGGAGCCGGATCACTTGGACTTTCATGGCGATTGGGAGACTCTGCAGGGCGCGGTATTGCAATTTCTGGATCGTCTACCAGAAGATGGGCGTCTATTTTATTGTGCTCTGGATCCTGGCGCGGTTGAGATCGCGTCGAAATTTCTGGGTCAGAAAACGGGATATGCCGCAGATCGGGATGCCCTACTAAGAGGGCTCGCCTTGCCTGGAGAGCATAATCGGCTCAATGCGGAAGCCGTCCGGCAAGTCGCAATAGTATTAGGAATTGGAAACGTGGATCAGTCTTTAATGGAATTTACTGGCGCAGAACGCCGAATGCAGATCGCTCTGGATACGCCGGATCTCACCGTTGTGGACGACTATGCGCACCACCCTGCCGAGATCGAAGCAACGATTCAGGGTCTGCGAGAAAAATTCCCAGGTCGAAGGGTGTTGGTGGTTTTCCAACCCCATATGTATAGCCGCACCGCAGATTTCCTGGATGGGTTTGCGTCAAGTCTAAGCCTTGCCGATCATGTTGTACTTACAGATATTTATCCCGCGCGAGAATCTCCCCTCCCAGGCATGAGTAGTGCAAGAATTGCAGAAAAACTGACAATCATCAGTGACTATATACCTTCCCGCCACCTGCTTCCAAGATTCGTCGCCGAACTTAGACGAAAAGGAGATGTGATCGTTGGCATGGGTGCAGGGAGCATAAGCTCTTTCGTTCCCGACTTCCTCCTTGAGTTCAATCGCCCAGATAAACCAAGCGTGATCGTTTGCTACGGCGGCGATAGCGCGGAACGCGAAGTGAGTTTGCATAGTGGAACGGCCGTTCATGCAGCACTACTTCGTGCAGGTTACGATTCAAAACTTATTGACATCAGTGAATTGCTACTTTCAGGTCAAAACTTAGACTTCCTCACCGGAGCTAAGCGGCCAGGAGTTGCGTTTTTGGCCGTCCATGGGACTCATGCTGAGGACGGAGCAATCCAAGGATTTTTCGAAATGCTCCACATTCCCTACACCGGGAGCGGGATCAAGGCGAGCGCGATCGCGATGGACAAAGAAGCGACAAAGCAAGTTCTCACATCAGCGGGACTTCCAGTACCGAGAGGCGTACTTCTGCAACCGGGAGAGGGAATCGAAAAGTGTGCTGGTTTTACTGGAAAGGTGATCGTCAAACCAAATTCTCAGGGTTCGACAGTCGGACTTAGCTTTGTAGAAGACCTCCGAGACTTACCAACGGCCATTGAAAAGGCGATGCGGTACGCGCCTGACGTCCTCGTCGAGGACTGGATCGAGGGAATTGAGATTAGCATTCCGGTTCTAGGGGATGGAGTGTTACCGATTGTCGAAATCGTCCCGGCGACCGGAAAATATGACTTCGAAAGCAAATACACCCCCGGTGCAACCGAAGAAATTTGTCCGGCGAGATTCGATGCGGAGACAACCAGAAAACTACAGGATCTTGCGATAAAAGCGCATAAATCGCTCGGCTGTTCTGGCGCAACTCGGACTGATATGATCGTGCAACCGAATGGACAACCTGTAATTCTGGAAGTAAACACGCTGCCGGGAATGACCCCGACGAGTCTATTACCGAGAAGCGCCGGAGTTGCTGGAATTAGCTTTGAACAGCTATGTGTAAGGATTTTAGAAAATGCCACCCAAAAAGTCACGCAGTAAGCGAAAGTCCCGGATCATCCTGACGCCCTGGTTATGGATCGCCTTCTTCGTGCATCTTTACATTGCAATCTATTACTCACCGTTGACAGCGGCGAAGATCGTTCGAGTTACTGGATCCGAACCTGGAGACGCTGAGAGCATCGCCAAGATCCTAAATCAAGTCAAGGGGATTCCAGCAATGCAGGTGCGAACCTTGAAAGTCGAAAGCGAAGTACAGCTTTTGGATGCCGTTTTAACCAGTGAATACACCCAAAATCTGTTTGGAAGAGGTCTGCTCAAGGTCACCTCAAAGGTGCCGGTGGCGCGAATTGTGGATCGTCCAGACCTAGCACTGGACCAAAACGGTGGTTTGTTCACCTCCCCAGAATCTGGCGAGTCCCTTGTTAGCGTGGTGATGCCAGAAGTTACTGTACAGCCGACTGGATTGGTTATGTGTGGTTACCCTCGTCAAAAAATTGCCCAGCTCTGCGGATTATTAAAAAATAAGTTCAAAGATACGGCTTACACCCTAGAAGTTAGTGACCGTGGGGTGATATCATTACGGGTACCGGACCGCGCAACAATAATTTTGGGGTCTTCGGACGCACTGGAAGAAAAACTACAAAAATTACGGGAAATGTTGGACTCCGATCCAGACCTATACACCCGCAATTCCGAAGTCAATCTGACGTCCCCGAATTCTCCGATGGTTGTTCCAGCGGGCGGTTGATCCACAGAAATGAACAACCCCTTCCATACCAAGATTGAAACAAAATCTCCGACGTTTACTTTGAGCGCACTTGCGCTCGTTCTTGGTGTTTTATTTGGATTGGCTTGGACCACAGCCCAGCAGCGACCAAAGGGCTCCGGACTTGTCAGTCCTCCTTCCGTCGAGCTCGTGGCTCAGCTCAAGGAAATGCAATCGGAAGTCGGGACTCTGCGCACTAGGGTGGCGGAATATGAAAAAGCCGCCAGCGCGGATTCCGCAAAGCTTCTTCAACAAAGCCTCCAGGATTACCGAATCGCGGCTGGACTCACCGACCTCAGCGGTCCCGGGGTTGTGATCACCCTCACAGATTCCTCGAAGCGTGAGAATGCCCTGGAAGCCCCTATCGAAGAAGCAATTATTCATGACTCCGATCTCATCAAAATTCTCAACGAGTGCTGGATCGCAGGAGCCGAGGCAATCTCCATCGAAGATCAACGCATCGTGGCTGGTTCTCCTATCCGATGCGTCGGTCCGAGCATCCAGGTGAACTATGTTGCAATGGCTGCCCCACTTAGGATCAAGGTCATTGGCGATCCGGTCGAGCTCCAAAAAGCACTCAATCTTCCGGGCGGCATCGTCGAAGAGCTCATTTTGGTTGACCCCAAGATGATCAAGATTGAAGCCGTCACGAAAATGACCGTCCCGGCCTTCAAAGGCCAGATTTCCAAAAAACTCAGCACAGTCCCGCCAGAGGCCAAGAATTGAACATTCTTCCTGTTATCTTTCTGATCCTCGGGATTGGTCTCGGTATTCTGATTAAAGAGCCGTTGACCGGAGAGTTTGGCGTCTATGTCGCAGTCGCTTGCCTCGCGGGTCTGGACACCATCTGCGGCGGGATTCGTAGTAATCTTGAGAGCAAATTTGATTCGAGTATCCTTTTTACAGGATTTGTCTCAAACATTTTGATCGCTTTTGGGTTAAGCTGGTTAGGAGATCGAATCGGAGCGAACATTTACTTGGTGTGCGTTCTGATTTTTGGTCAAAGAATTTTTACAAACCTGAGCGTCATCAGGCGAATTGCACTCACCAGATGGCAAGACGCAAGGGCGCGAAAGAAAAGCGAGTTGCAGGCACAGCAACAAGCGCAAAGTATTCAAGCAGGGGATTCAGTTTCGTAAGATGAACGATTTGGTTTTAGGGTTGGATTTAGGGTCTTCGCACGTCGCGATGTGTATTTTGGGGCTTCAGGGCAATGGTCGCCTCACAGTCGAAGCTGCCTCCAGCGTGCCTGCTCGTGGAATTCAAAAAGGCGTTATCACCCACATCGAAGACGCCGCATCGTGCATCCGCGAATGCCGCCAAGAACTCGGCGCCAACGATTTCACCGAAGCCGTCGTCGGGATCAGTGGACCGCACCTTGAAGGAATGTCCAGTAAGGGCTACGTCCCCATCATCCCGATCGGCAGAACCATCACCTCCGGCGACGTCCTTCAAGTCGTCAACCACTCGCGGCAGATCGGGCACTCTCCGGAGCGCGAGCAAATCCTCAGCGTTCCACGCGAATTCATGATCGATGGCGTCCGCGGGATCACCCGGCCAGTTGGACTCAGCGGTTCCAGACTCGAAGTCGTCACCCATGTGATCACCGGGCAAATTTCTCACCTCAACAACGTTCAAAAGGTCGTGGAAATGGCAGGTCTTGAAGTCGCCCAGCTTGTTCCAAGTTCCGTTGCCGTTGGCATGGGACTTCTTCGCCAAGAGGAAATGGAAGTCGGTGCAGCCGTGATTGATATCGGAGCCCACACCACAGCGATCAGCGTTTACTTCGGCGGCGCGGTGGCATATACCGCAAATCTCGCCATCGGATCGCATCATGTCACTAACGACATCATGATGCTCCTGAAGACCTCACCAGAAGACGCCGAGAGCCTCAAAAAGCGCAGAGGCGGCGCCATTCAGGGAAAAAAGAAAGACGAATCCACAGTAGAGATTCGCCAGATCGGCCAGATCGAAATGCGCCATCTGCATCGCCACGTGCTCATCGAAATCATCGAGAGCCGCATGCGCGAGATCGCCACAATGGCGAAACAACATATTCAAAGAAGTGGATACATGGGGCTTTTGCCCGGTGGAATCTTGGTGACTGGCGGAGGATCGCTCCTGCCAGGCACACCGCAACTCTTTGCTCAGGTTCTTGGGGACGCAAACGTGCGCCTCGGAACCCCCGATGTAGACGGTCCTGCCGGCATTCGTGTCAGCGGGCCAGAATGGAGTGCCTGTCTGGGACTGGGAGCTTATGCCCTCAGTACCGGAGAGGAAGTTTCTCCGGCGTCGGGCTTTGCGCACTGGACAGAGCGCATAAAAACATTCTTTCAATTGAAGGTGTAACGGATGGGGACCAGCGAAAATATAGCTAAATTAGATAATGCAGTGATCAAGGTGATCGGCGTCGGTGGCGGCGGCAGCAATGCTGTTAACCGCATGATGGATGCCGGAATCAGTGGCGTTGATTTCATTGCCATGAACACAGACCAACAGGTGCTCGCGCACAGCGCGGCTCCCACCAAGGTGCAGCTCGGGAATAACCTGACGCGCGGACTTGGTGCCGGAGGAAATCCTGAGATCGGCAAAAGTGCCGCCGAAGAAAGCAAGAACGAGATCCGAAAGGCTCTGGAAGGCGCAGATATGGTCTTCATCACCGCCGGTATGGGCGGCGGAACCGGAACCGGTGCCGCTCCTGTCGTGGCTGATCTTGCCCGCGAAATCGGTGCGCTCACCGTTGCCGTGGTCACAAGACCGTTTGGTTTTGAGGGTCCACGCCGAGCTCGGCTTGCCGATCAGGGCATCACCAGTCTTATCGGCCGAGTGGACACGATGATCACGATTCCAAACGATCGCCTCATGAGCGTGGTCGAAAAGAAGACGACTCTCACCGACGCTTTCCGAGTCGCCGACGATGTTCTGCGTCAAGGCGTTCAGGGCATCAGCGACATCATCACGATCCCAGGTCTGGTCAACGTTGACTTCGCGGACGTTCGCGCCGTGATGAGCAATGCCGGCCCGGCTCTCATGGGAATCGGTTATGGTCTGGGCGAGCAGCGCGCGATTCAAGCCGCGAAATCCGCCACAGACAGCCCGCTTCTGGAACAAACCATTTACGGCGCCAAGGGGCTCTTGGTCAATATCACCGCTGGCGAGGATCTGACTTTGCCAGAAGCGATCGAAGCCATGCAGTTCATCCAGTCCATGTGCGACGAGGAAGACGCGAACATCTACTTCGGTCTCGTGCAAGACAAGAGCATGGAAGATCAGGTTCGGATCATGGTCATCGCGACTGGGTTCAATCCGCACACTTTGGAAGGCCGCCGAGCCGCTCAGGCATCCGGGACGCAAACCACGACCATCGCTTCTCCAAGCGTTTTTGTCGCGCCAAAGCCGGTTGAGCCAGTGATCAGCGAAGCCGTTGTCGAGACCATCGAAACCGCCCAACCAGCCCCAGCCCCCGAGCCACCGGTCACTGGTCGGCGAGAAATCTGGGACCGCCTCGCGGCAACAAACCGCGAAAATAAGCCGGATACATCGGAGCTTTTCGACGAATCCGACATCGATATTCCTGCATTCTTGCGCCAGCACAAGAAGAAGGATTAAGGCTCCCAACCCCGACAAAAAAAGTCCCCCCTCGCCCAGCGGGAAGAGGGGGTTAGGGGGCGAAGGGGGCGTTTGCGCTTAACCTTTCAAATCCTCAGTCAGGAAATTCACGCTCAGCGAGTGTCCAAGACCTTCTTTCCCTAGCCCTTTCTTCCTAAAGGCGAAAGGGGACTCGGAGGGAAATACAGAAAGTCCTCCCGGAACCCGGGAGGACTTTTTTGATGCTCGCCAAACCCCAGCCTTAAGCCGCGATGGTGAGTTCGGAATCTCCGTCGCCGGAGCCGGTGTACACGCCGACTTCCAAGCACGGATTCGAGTTCACGCCCGCCCGGATGCTGGTGATGCGGTAATACTGAGCTTGCCCAGGGGTTTGCCCTTCGTCGTTGTAATTCGTCCTAGTGACGGCAGCGACGAACCTCCAGGTGCTCGATCCAGCGAGCCGACTTTCGATGAAGAAGATCGTCCCAGGAGCGTTTCCGGTGCGATTCCATTTCAATTGATTAACGCCATAACCGCATGCGTTAATGGTTAATCCTGACACAGTTACCACGGGGCCCGAAGTCGAAGAAGATGTGATTCCAAGCGCTCCCAAAATAGTAGGAGGAATGGCAGGATTGGCTTTCCACTGTCGCGCATAAGTCCGGACAAGTGAAGAGACATCGGATTTCTTTTTCGCTTTATCGGCGACCGCACCTTTAAGCTCATCTTTAAGAGAAGTTGTGGTGTTCAACGCGGAATTAAAGCTCGTAGCGCCGGATGCGATAGACAGTAATTCGCCCGCAGTCAAGTCGAGCTGAGTTTCGTAAAGTTCACACTTGACAACAAAGTTATCAAGCCAGTTTTTGAGTTGAGTATCGCCATCAGGCAAAAAGTCTTGTGACATGATTGTATTTTTTCCCCCTGCCCGTGTCGGGCTTTCACCGGAGGTATTCCATACCGTGCAAAATTTAACACACTTTTTGTTATTTTCCCTTATATCTACCGGGATAAATGCTTCCTGAAGCAAATTCCTGTTGGCGGTAACCGTTTGCCTGTTGGCGGTAGCCAAATTCCTGTTGGCAGTAGCCATTTGCCTGTTGGCGGTAACCGTTTGCCGGTTAGCGGTGACGGGTTCCCCGTTGGCGGTAATGGTGTCCCCGTTGACGGTGGCGGCTTCCCTGTTGACGGTGGCGGCTTCCCCGTTGTCGGTGGCGGCGTGCTTACACTCGTCATTTCGAGCGTAGCCGAGAAATATGCGCGCCCAGGGGTGTGGGGACGATGTCCTCGACTCGCTTGCGTAGACGGTCGGATTGCGAGAAACTCGGGCCCACACGCCTGTACAGTCATATCTCTCCACTCCGCTTCGCTTCGGTCGAGATGACGGGTGGGAGGGATGCGGCGGACTTTCAACAGTCATTCCCTTAAAAAAAGGAATCCATCCTGCCTAGGCAGCCAGGAATTTGAGCGAAAAAAAACCTCCACCCGCTGATGGGGTGGAGGTTTTCGAAGAAATCGTGTGCCTGGATGAGTAGGCGCGGTTCTGTCGTCGGCGAGCCACAGCGGCTAGACCCAAACCAAGAGCAACCATTGTAGTTGGTTCTGGAACGGGAATGAATTCGATTTTGGAGACTACAAACCCGCCGCCAGGTACATCAATTGTGCTTACATTTGCCACAGCATAATCTACTGATGCAAGGCTAAATGAACCCGTCACCTGAGTCGGGCTCGCAAATAACAGATCAAATGTTGTTGCCGTATTAACATCACTTGTCAATGTCGTGCGCAGCAGAGATGCAGCACCGTCACTACTCATTTCCCATTCCAGTCTGGTACCCGCTTTGGCAGCAAGCACTGTGAAGCGCACTCCAGAGAACGCGGAAAGATTCTCATTGCGGTTTCCGTCGAACTGAAAAACACCAAAATTTGGTAACCACCCAGTCGCACCGTAGACAACTCGGGTATTACTTGTAGAGAGTGGGCTGTTGCTACCGAACCATCCGCCATTTACTTCGCCGGTTGCGACTCCACCGATTGGGGCTGCACGTTGAGATACCAACAGAAGTCTTGAACCGAGCCATGCGCTTGATCCAGTGCCGTAATCACCAACAAGGGTTCCTCCGACCGTTGAATCGTTGACAATCATAGGGAGGTCGGAGAACGTGTCGATCACAAACGCATCGGCAGACTGGGAAGCGAAAAGCGCCAAAACAGCGCATGAAATTACAAGTGGCTTCAGTTCCATGCCCGTAATTATACAACCGTGACTTTAAAAAGACCCTAGTAGTTTCACCAGAAGATTCATAGACTGTGGCAGACCATCAAATGGAGGTCGCTGATCAGGGCCTTTATCCCGCTCGCTCACGGGGGCGACGCTCGGTAAGTCTTTACTAAATGATTAAGATTTGCTTGCGATTGGAAACTTTTCCG
>JBEIDH010000049.1:0-12650 GCA_040383535.1 Chthonomonas sp. | reverse complement strand
TGAAGTTGGACCTGGAGACTTCGAAGCAGTTGTTGCTCAATTCGGTGGTGCTGGTGATGCTGACGTTGACAATGACGGTGAAGTTGGACCAGCTGACTTTGAAATCGTTATTGCTAACTTCGGACTCGGCGATAACTAAGCGTTCCTGCTGAAAGAGCAATGAACTTGACCCCTGCCTGTTTTCAGGCAGGGGTCTTATTTTTACCGGTTTGATCAAGATTTAACATTGTCTTAACTTAAGAAAGGTTCTATCGCGAAGTGCCTTGCACATCTGAAAGAGGATATATCATGAATTTAAAGACCCTAGCGCTAGGCGCAGCAATTTTTGCCACGGTTGCGGCGAAAGCACAGACCCCATTTTTAACCGAGCTCTATATCAACCCTCCAGGAACCGACCAAGGCAAAGAGTCCATTGAAATCCAGGCTCCTGCTAACTTCTCCTTTGCGGGTTACTACCTCCTAGTCATCGAAGGCGAAAACAATGCCAATAAGGGCAAAATTACTGCCCGCATTAACCTCGGCACTTACTCGGCTGGATCAAACGGATTACTTCTCATTCGAGACGGATTCCCGGAATTCAATCCGCTGCCTGCGGCAGAGACAAGCGTCGTCGTTTTCGACTTCACCCCAGACATCCAAAATGATGCCCAGACATTCGCCCTTGGGTTCGGAAATCCTCCAGCCGTAGGTATTGACCTAGACGCAGAAGTTTTGGACAACGGAAACGGCGTTTTGGATAACGGAATCCCGCTGTTCACTACCGTGGATTCTTTTGCTTTCAAAGGAAGTAATACCGACAACATCCCTCTCGAAGCAGGATACGCAGCGCAACTGGGTGGTCAGCTTCTTGGTGGCCACACAGGCACAGGTTTCTGGAACGGAACATACACTGGAACTCCAGACTTGTTCTACCGTGTTTTAAATACAGCTCAATCAGCTCCAGTTGGCTGGGCTTGTGGTGACATGCTCAATCCGCCCGTTAATGCTTTCCAACCAACTTGGGACACGGATTCCGCAACGGGCTTTATTCGATGCGTTACCTACGTGAGCGGGCTTGCACCGGAAGTATTCGCGGCGAGCGTTCCAAATCCGGACCTCGGTGTCAAGAACTTCGGCTTTGCAGTCACAACGGTAGCAACGATCTCCGGTAACTTGGTTCTCCAAAACACCGCAGATGATGGGGCTGCTGGAACAGAAACAATCACCTGGACTCTTTCCAACGGTACCAACTCGTACACAAGCGACTTCACCGTGAATGACTTCGGTGGCGGAGCGTACAGCTTCAACATTCCTTCCGGAGCAGCAAATGGTGCTTACACCCTTTCCTTCGACGGCGGCACATTCTTGAAGAGCACGTTTAATGTGACTCTTTCGGGCTCGAGCTTGACTCAAGCCGTCAGCCTTCGAAATGGTGACGTTGACAATGACACTGAAGTTGGACCTGGAGACTTCGAAGCCGTCGTGGCTCAATTCGGTGGTCCTGGTGATGCGGACGTTGACAATGACGGTGAAGTTGGACCAGCTGACTTTGAAATCGTTATTGCTAACTTCGGACTCGGCGACTTATAAGCTAGCACTCTGAAAAATTGCTCCGGTTCCGCTACTAGGAATCGGGGCTCTTTTTTTCGTTCGCATTTTTTTTGATTTTTTTCATGATGGCCGCTCAAATTGTTCATTTTTTTTGTATCATGAGATTAATGCTCGTTCTATCTCTAGGTTTCCGATGAAGCCTGAGCGAATCTGGGCACTACGTGGAGAAACTAATGAACACAAAAAAATTTATAAGTTCAGCGCTCGGGGTTGTGCTCCTGAGTTCTTTTGCTCAGGCTACCGACGTCTTTGATTTTACGACCCAGTCTTTGAATGCTGTGGACGCATTCGGTGACGTTGACAATCAAACCGTTGATGGGCCACTAGCCGCGAGTAACTATGTTCTCGCTTCTTCGTGTGTTGTGAATTCCCTCACGCTCACCGAGATTGCGACGGCTACTTACGGAAGTGAATTCCAAGTCCGAATCTTCTTCGCCGCAGCGCCGACTCTCTGGGCGCAATTGCAACCAACAGGGACCACAGCATATGTGGGTGCTTTGACCGTTCCAGCCAATACGACTCGGACGTTGACTGGCCCGCTCCTTCTCGGCAATATCGTTTCCGGAGCCCAGTGGAGAATGGAGATTGCAGACACGTTCAACGATGGAACTGCAGGAGTATCCGAACAAACAGCGACGGACTTCAAATTCACTTTGAGTGCAGTCGTTCCTCCGATCCAAACCTGGACAATTTCTGGAGACACGTATGACGCTATTGGCGATTCCAGCAACCCGGTCATTGCTCTCGGTACGTACTCAGGTCCAACATACAAGTTAGGGTCGGAAGTGCGAATTTCCGGAGGGACAGTTACGAAGGTTGACACAGCTGGCTCAGCAGCGACCGCCGTTGTTGTTCTTCGAAACAGCGCGAATCCATACTACCGATTGGTCGTCGCACCAACCACCATTAGTGGTACTGCCGGTGTCCCTCAAGCGGCCACTAACAGAAGCATCTTCCTAGGGACATTGCTCACGCCAACCGTCTCGCCAGCGTCCTACAGCTACGACCTCTACGGCGCCACGATTCCTACTGGAAGTACATGGACCGCAGAATTGGCTGAAACGACAGAGAACGGGGTAGACGCAATTGAGGCGACCATCAGTGGAGTCACAATCTCCTTAACTGACGGTACCTTTGTTATCCCAACTGGAACTGCTCCAGCAACTCCGATTGACCTCGGTGTGATTAACGATACTACAGCCCCAGTTGCAACTCCGCTTTCATCCCAACAAGCTCCTCTTGCACTTGGTGAAGTTCGATGGTTCAAGTTCACTACGGCTGGATTCAATCAAGCTGGGAAGTTCCTTGACATCTTTGTCGATCAAGGTAGCGACATTACGGACCCGCAAAACCCAATTCTGGCAACAGATGACGAAGATACTGAGCTAGCATTGTTCGACAGTAACGGCTTGCTGATTGCAAACGACGATGACAACTCAGCCCAGTTCTGGTCTCAGCTGAGCTTCGGTGACGCAAATGCACCACGAGGAACCGTCGCAGATCCGTTTGGAACCTTAATTGGTGTTCCCCAAGACGGTCGAAATGGAGATGGATTGGCCCCAGGTACCTACTATCTCGCAGCTGCAAGATATAGCGCTGCTTTCTACCATGGATTCGCTGTAACCCCAAGCACAACCGCAGGTGCACACTGGTGGAAGCTCAATCTTCAAACTAACGTCGCTGGTGGCGGTGGTGGATCTGCGTCCATCTCCGGAAACCTTGAGTTGCTGAGCACTGTCGGATCTGGTGGAACTGAGTCCATTGGCTGGACACTCTCAGATGGCACAAACACCTACACCGGTAACGTTTCGGTCGCTGACGTAGGTTCGAGCGCTTACTCGATCGCCATTCCTGGTGGCGCACCAAACGGCGCTTATACGCTGAAGTTCAAGGGCGGAACATTCCTCTCCAAGACTCTTAACGTGACGCTCACCGGTAGCTCCGTCACAGGACAAAACGCTGCTCTTGTCAATGGCGACATTGACCAAGACACAGAAGTTGGACCTGGCGACTTCGAAGCAGTCGTGGCTCAATTCGGTGGCCCTGGCGATGCTGACGTCGACAATGACGGTGAAGTTGGACCATCTGACTTTGAAACAGTCATTGCTAACTTCGGCCTCGGCGACGAATAATCTCTGGTCCGCTAGGGAAATCTAAGGCTGGGCTCGTAAGAGCCCGGCCTTTTTTTGTCTCGTTGGGATCGGATCGTTGGGACTCGGACGAGTTTTTGAATCTCCGGAAAAAGAATCAAAACGATGAAAATTCCTATTAATATACGGCAGAGTAATCATCTTTCACTGATTGAAGTAATTATCTTCGGAGTCTCATCCGTTAATCACCAGATCATCATCCAGGCTACCCTGTTATTTTTACTTGATTTTTTGCGAGATGATGGCTTTTTAACCTGAATTTAGCCTTGGCAGCAATAATTTTTGATTCTGCCAGTTAAATTTGGAACAAAGTTTGTAAAATGAGTGGGAAGGGTCCAGAGACCTTTGGATCGTATCGTTCGAAATCATCGTTCGGGTAGGATCAAATCCTCGGAGTTAACACAAATGAACACAAAGAAACTATTATTCGCAGCGCTCGGAGTCGTTGCGACATCGGCAGCGGTTCTCGCTCAAGATGTATTTGACTACAGCCCAACAGGTTCGAATGAGACCATCGCTTCTTGGGATGCTTGGGGCGACACGGATAACATCGAGAAAAGCCAAGCAGCTACCGCAAGCTACAATCTGGCACCAACAGTAACAGTTGATTCTGCAACCTTGACCGCGGTTGCGTCCGGCACTTGGGGCCGTGAGTTCTTCGTTGCCCTTTCCAACTCGGCCGCGCCAGGACTCGCAGCGTACTTCAACCTTAATGACGTAGCTGCAGCCTTCACTGCTTCTCCAATTCTTACGACGAATGTTTCCAGGCCTCTTTCCGGCCCACTCGTAGGTTCCGCCATCACAAGCGGTTCCACTTGGTATGTTGAATTTTTCGATTCCGTTGACGACGCAGCGAACGCAATTGACTCCAACGCAACAAACTTGAAGTTCACAACTGCGAACGGAACTGTTCCTGCACTGCCAGCGACTGATGTCAACTTCTCCTTCGCAGGTCCAATTGACTCCATTGATGCCGCTGCAGACTTGAGCAATCCAGTTTTGACTGGTCCTAGTTCGGCAGGCCTGCGCCAAGTCACCGGTGTTTACTCGGTTCGATCTGCAAGCTATACGCAAGTACAAGCTGGGGACTGGCCGAGCGATACTCAGGCTCGCATCCGAAACTCTGCATTCCCAACATCGTTCATGGATATCCCAATCTTCCGTGACGCGTCTTACGACCCACAACTCTTGATCCCAGGTTCAAACGGAATTAACGTTACCGGAAGCAAGCTTACCGGAACAGTTACAGGCACCTTGGTATCCGCACTTGTTCCAAATGCAAGCACCTACACCGTCGAAATTTATAATGGCTTCGCCGATGGTCTTGCCGATACTGCTGAAGCCACGATTTCCAATCTTGATTTTGGATTCCAAACGATTACTCCGCCTTCTGCTTCCCAAACCTTTACGATCAATGGTGCCTCCATTGACCTGTTGGGTGACCCGAGCAACACGATCATTAACTTAGGTACCCACTCAGGACCGGCTTATGTGGTTGATACCGTCCGATACGAAAGCGGATCCATCTCCATGACTGGAACAACTGCAACTGAGGCAAGAATTTTGCTTCGAAACAGTTCAAATCCTTATCTCTCTTTGGTGATTACGCCGTACACATCTGGCGGTAGCCAGTCCGTTCTTGCTCGATCCGCAAGCTTGGCCTTCCTTCCGGCCCCGACAACTAGCACCTCGTTCTACCTGAACCTTTACGGACAAACGATCCCAACTGGTTCGACTTGGACGGCAGAGCTCTTCGAAACAGCGAATACTAGTGGTAGTTTGGACGTCGCAGAAGCAACCCACACAAATCTTGTGTTCTCGCTTCTTCCATCCGGCGGACCAGTTCCGGCGCCGCCAGCAACAGGAACTGCTCCGACAACGTTCACTGATCTGGGAATGATTGACTCGACAACTGCTCCGGTTGCAACACCGTTGATTTCGGTTCAACCAGCCTTGAGTCCGGCAGCAAATAACGTTCGATGGTACAAGTTCTCGATCCCACGAGATACGGACTATACGAACTTCGTGGATATCTATGCCACGACAAATCCAGGTCAAGCGGCAGCAGTGGACACTGAGTTCGCTCTCTACGACAACACGGGTGTTCTCCGCGCTACCGACGACGACGACTCTGTTGGACTCATGTCCCAGCTTTCGATCGGTGGAGCCGCTGCGCCACGAACAGCATTGGCTGCGACGACGTTGCCAACGGCTTCGATCGGTTCGGTCTTCAGCGGAATTGATGCAAGTGCGACAATTCAGGCTGGAACATATTGGCTGGCGGTAGCGCACTACAATGCGAACTTCAACCACGGTTTCGTGGTACTTCCATCCACTAGCGCAACCACAAGTACTTGGAGACTCGCGTTCCGAACGAACATGGCACCGGCTCCAAAGACCATCTCCGGAAACCTTGAGTTGCTGAGCACTGTCGGATCTGGTGGAACTGAGTCCATTGGCTGGACACTCTCAGATGGCACAAACACCTACAACGGCAACGTTTCGGTCGCTGACGTTGGATCAAGCGCATACTCGATCACCATTCCTGGTGGCGCACCAAACGGTAACTATACGCTGAAGTTCAAGGGCGGAACATTCCTCTCCAAGACTCTCAACGTGACGCTCACTGGTAGCTCCCTCACAGGACAAAGCGCTGCTCTTGTCAATGGCGACATTGACCAAGATACTGAAGTTGGACCTGGCGACTTCGAAGCAGTTGTGGCTCAATTCGGTGGTCCTGGTGATGCTGACGTTGATAACGACGGTGAAGTTGGACCATCTGACTTTGAAACAGTCATTGCTAACTTCGGCCTCGGCGACGAATAATCTCCGGTCCGTTAGGGAAATCTAAGGCTGGGCTCGTAAGAGCCCGGCCTTTTTTTGTCTCATTGGGTACCCTCGAATGAATATGATTTCTTTGACTGGTGATCCAATCAACCTTTTCGATCTCTTGGATTCTGTGCAATTTCCGGTAAAAATTTCGATATCTGCCGATGTTCGGACGAACATGATGCGTTCTCGCGCAATGGTTGATAAGGTTGTCGAGACCGGAGAAACCGTCTATGGAATCAACACCGGCTTCGGCAAACTGAGCGATGTGAGGATCCCTGATGACCAGGTCGAGCAGTTGCAGGTGAATCTGGTCAGAAGTCATGCTTGTGGCTTTGGGATTCCTCTGACACCACAAGAAACAAGAGCGCTGCTCATTCTGCGAGCAAACGTCCTCGCCAAAGGATTCAGCGGAGCGAGAACCGAATGTGTAGATAAGATCGCAGAATTCCTCGAGCACGACATCTTGCCCTATGTTCCTAGCCGCGGATCAGTGGGAGCGAGCGGAGATCTTGCACCGCTAGCTCATTTGGCAATGGGATTGATCGGGGAAGGGAAGGCGAGGATCGGAGAAGGATCTTTTGAACCCATCTCCGATATTCTGAGCCGATTAAATGTGGCACCCCTTTCCCTGAAGGCTAAAGAAGGCCTCGCGCTTCTCAACGGAACTCAAGCAATCCTCAGCGTTGGCGGTCTCGCACTTGCACAAGCAATGCGACTTTGTCAGTGGGCGAATGTATCCGGAGCATTAACCCTTGAGGCACTGATGGGAACTCCTGCCGCTTTTGATCAACGGATTCACGACGCACGTCCACACGAAGGGCAGACCAAGGTCGCGAGAATGGTTTGGGACTTGTTGCAAGATAGCGAGATCAGAGAATCGCACATCGAAGGCGACTCGCGGGTACAAGATGCCTACAGCCTCCGGTGCATCCCGCAAGTGCATGGCGCAAGCTTGGACGCGCTGAAGCATGCCTTCTCGATCTTAAAAATTGAAACTGGAAGCGCAACGGATAATCCTCTAATTTTCCCTGACGGCGACCTTATCGTAAGCGGCGGTAACTTCCATGGAGCCCCATTAGCCTTGGCGCTTGACTACGCTACCATAGCACTCACCAACCTGATGAACATCTCAGAGCGACGGATTGACCGGCTTGTTGACTCCAATCTCAGCGATGGGCTTCCGGCATTCTTGTGCAAAAATCCTGGACTTGAGAGCGGCTACATGATCGCCCATGTCGCTGCAGTTGCAGCCTTAAACGAAGCCAGAACTCTCAGTCACCCGGCCTGCGTGGATAACAGCACCACTTCCGCCGCGAAGGAAGATCACGTTTCCATGGGAATGACCGCCGCGCTCAAGTTCAAACAAGTTCTGGAACTCTGTGCTCAGTGCATCGCAATCGAACTTGCCGCAGCCGTTCAGGGACTGAGTTTCCGAAGACCGCTAAGAACGTCTCCGGGTCTTCAGGTCATTGAGAACTGGGTTGAGGGGATTGTTCCGGTAGCGAATGAGGATCGGAGTATGTCGGAGGACATTGAAAAACTAGCGAGACAAATCTTAAGCCGCGATCCGATCTTGATTCGGTAGCGGATTTGTAACGACCCTGTTTCGTCCATTTTCTTTCGCCTGATATAAGAGGGCGTCAGCAGATCGTAACTAGGAGTGTGGCGTCGTTTCAGGTGTAATCACGGCCAGCCCCAGACTAACGGTAACAGCCCTTTGTGACCATTCTTCCTGCTCGATCTGAAGTCTAATTCCCTCAGCCGAGGCCGGATAATCAAGGGGAGTTCCATCTTTATCTGGTTCTCCGTCAATTTCATAAGCTGGTGCTGAACCTGATCCTCCACTTGTAATCTTTGCGTAATGTCAACAACTGAGTTCACAATTCCGCTGACTTTTCCTTGAGCATCGAAAATCGGCATTGTATTCACCGTAATCCAGGTGCGCTGACCATTGCTGGTAGTGAGTCCGAGTTACACATTTGTCTGAGATAAACCTGTTGTGATGACTTTCATGCAAGGGAGCTCTTCTGTCCGTCGGATCTCAATCTCGTCGGAAAACGGAAGGCGTTGAGAAGTGTAAGGAAACACTGCTTTACTCCTGGGTAAATCTTGTTCGAGGGGGTCAAAGAGATCGCATGGCCACTGTCCAAGCCGTTCTTGCTCTGTTAACCCGGTTAAATGTTGAAAAGGAGCATTTGTGTAGAGAATGCGATCACCTTGATCCGTAATCATCATCCCGGTTGTGCAATTGGCGAAAGCAGAAGCCTTCAGGCGATCAGTTTCACTTCTGGATTCGGACAAAGTGGGGAATGGCTGCCGGAGCAGAGTCCAAATGATTCCGAGACTTGCTAGGACCAAACTTTTGGTTCCAGGAAAGTAATGGCCTTGTCCGAGCGGCAAAGTAGACAACTAAAAGCCATGAGCAACCATGTCCCGGAAATGCTTGCTTGTAGTCCTCCTCCTGATAGCGCTCCAATGGAAAAAAATCAATGACATTTTCCTCAGGAACGGTATGGCAAAGCTCAATTTTTGATTTCGATACCATTTAATCTTGTATCCTTCAGACTCGTATAATAAAGATATGTCAAACCGCACAAGTCTGCGATCGCCGCGTGGGACACAAATCTCCTGCAAAGGTTGGCACCAGGAAGCCGCCTTGCGAATGCTCCACAACAACCTAGATCCTGAAGTCGCCGAGCGACCCGATGATCTTGTCGTCTATGGAGGAACCGGGAAAGCGGCACGGAATTGGGAGTCCTTTGATGCCATCGTCCGAACGCTCCGGAACCTGGAAAACGACGAGACAATGCTCGTGCAGTCTGGCAAGCCAGTCGGAGTTTTCCGGACACACGAGGATGCTCCCCGTGTACTCATCGCGAACTCGAACCTAGTCGGGCGATGGTCAAACTGGGAGGTTTTCCGCGATCTGGAAGCCAAGGGCCTCATGATGTATGGCCAAATGACGGCAGGATCATGGATTTACATTGGCACTCAGGGCATTGTTCAGGGGACTTTTGAGACTTTTGCGGCTTGTGCAAACACGCACTTTGGCGGCTCTTTAGAAGGGAAGTTGGTTGTAACCGGCGGAGTCGGCGGCATGGGAGGAGCGCAACCGCTTGCGGCAGTGTTGAATGGCGCTTCGTGCATTGCGATTGATGTTGATCCAGCAAGGATCCAAAAGCGACTCGATTCCGGATATTGCGATAAAATCGCATATTCGCTCGATGAAGCCCTGAAGATGCTTGAAGGAAGGCCTGCGATCAGCGTAGGACTCGTGGGGAATTGTGCGGATGTTTTGCCAGAAATGGTGCGCCGGGGAATCGTGCCGGATGTTCTGACCGACCAAACTTCAGCCCACGATCCACTCGGCGGATACATTCCAAACGGCATGTCACTCGCCGAAGCAAATAGCCTGCGCATCACCAACCCGGAAGAATACGTCAAGCGATCCGTCGCGACGATGGGCGTTCATGTCCAGGCAATGCTCGACCTCAAGGCAATGGGCGCGATCACTTTTGACTACGGCAACAACATCCGCGCGAACGCCGTGGATGCGGGCGTGAAGAATGCTTTTGATATTAAAGGCTTTGTTCCGGAATACATTCGGCCGTTATTCTGCGAAGGAAAAGGGCCGTTCCGATGGGTGGCACTCAGCGGAAACCCCGCAGACATCGCCCGGACCGACCGACTCGCGCTGGAGATGTTCCCGCACAACGAGACGCTCAACCGTTGGATGAGGCTGGCAAAAGATCGCGTGCATTTCCAAGGTTTGCCAGCAAGAATCTGCTGGTTAGGATATGGAGAGCGCGCCGAATTCGCGCTGGCGATGAATGATCTCGTGCGGAAAGGCGAGCTAGAAGCCCCGATTGTGATCGGTCGAGATCATCTGGATTGCGGTAGCGTCGCTTCGCCAAACCGAGAAACCGAAGACATGAAAGACGGAACTGATGCTGTCGCGGACTGGCCGCTTCTCAGCGCGATGATCAATGTTGCAAGTGGCGCATCATGGGTTTCGCTGCACAATGGCGGCGGGGTGGGGATTGGGTATTCCCAGCATTCCGGCATTGTGGTGGTGGCGGATGGCACCGAGCGCATGGATCGCCGGCTGGAAAATGTGCTCACCGCCGACCCCGGAATGGGCGTGATACGACACGTGGATTCGGGCTACGATGAAGCGGCAACGTTCGCCAAAAAGGCGGGCGTAAAAATTCCAATGTGGGAATAATGCTCCTATTATGAGTGAAAAGGGAGCTGATAAGTAATCGAACAGGATTCGATAAGTCATGTAAAAAAAGAAATCCCCCAACCAGCACAGGGCTGGCGGGGGACTCTTTATGTCTACAGACTTTCTTCCTACCAATAAAGATAATGGCGCACCTAAAAAAGATCTTAAGGGTTTTCTAACAAAAAAAGTGTGAATTTATGGATGACCGAGATTGGTTTTTTCAGCACCCGAAAAACGAATAGGCCCCGGAGAGGTAAATGGCCCCGGGGTGACTATTCTTAATGGCAATGGGTGATTACTCCCAAAGTATATTTTGCCAAGCGCAGCAGAATCTTTAGAGTCTCGCATAAATTTTTCTAAAAATTTGTCCACAAACCCCGCTGCCCAAGGCGACCAGAAAAAAAGGAAACCCCCCGGCCAGCGAACTGGTGACGGAGGGAATTATGGTATAGATGATTAGGGTTTCCCCCACAAGATTTATCGGATTGGCGACGAAAAATCTTTAGGCTGCAACGCTTAGTGCTGTATCGTCTAGGTTCCCGTAGGCCGGTTTTGGTGCGCAAGGAGCGGAATTTACTCCGGCTCGAGTGGAGATGATTCGGTACCAAACCGTGACACCAGGTGTTTGCTCGTCGTGGGCAAAAGTTGTCTTTGTAACTGCTCCAGCAAAGGTCCAATTGGTCACTCCGTCTAGCCGATATTCAACAATAAACATCGTGCCAGGAGAATTGCTACTGCGGTTCCAAGATAGCTTGTTTACACCATCATCGCAGCCCACAACATCTAAACCTGTGACGGTAACCACTGGACCAGAAGTGCTGCTGGTTTGGATACCTAAAGCACCAATTACGGCACTAGGAATTGCAGGATTTGCTTTCCAGAGTTTTGCATAACTGCGTACAGTTCCGCTCATCTTTTGGCGATTCTTGATTTTAGTGGTCGTTAGACCCTTTAGAACTTCCTTAGTCGTGGTAGCTTCGGCATATGAGGCACTGTAGCCCTCATAGTCCGCCGTAATACTTGCAAGGGCCGACGTCGAAAGACCAAGAACGGTCTTGTTAAGATCACATTGTGCTACGAAGTTATCGAGCCATATTTTATATTGTGCTTCTGCATCTGGCAAAAAGTCAGCTGCCATATTTGTTTCCTCCTTGACCCTTCGGGGGCCGTACGTATGATATATTCCATGTACCCGGTAAAATTGATGATCTATCGCAGAAAACCTGGTAATTAGGTTCAAAAATCTTGCAAGAATTCTGATCACGGTCACAGGTTTTTAAACAAATCTCACAAAAGTAACGATCGCACCTATAAGATTTTCTTTCGCCGGAAGAGAGGAGACGCGAAAACTTATAGGTGCGATGAAATCCGGAGCAGAAATTGCGATCCGGGCGACCGCCGGGACGCCATTTCTTTAAGAAATTGCTTCCCGGCGTACAAGGGGAAAGGCATTTTCTTTAAAACAGGTGCGCAAACTTATAGGTGCGATCGTTACATTTTAAGGAAATGCTGTGCCGGAAGCAGGGTCTCTTTCCGCATCTGAAGGTGCGTCGGCTCAATATTTTGAAAAAATCTTGATTTTTCTTGAACGAATCGTCGATTCGCTTGTTATAATAGGGGCATGAAGTTGCGTGCTTTGCTTGTTTTTGGCCTACTCGGCGCCGTTGCCGCGTCGTTTGCCAGCTTTGAAATGATGCTTTTGGCTGGTGGTCAAGGGGTTCATCGCTATGACCCGCAGAACAATGTTTTGCTTGGCAGATTCGCGGAATTTGACGGGCCCGCTTATGACGTTGCCTTAGACCCGACTCGCCCTGGCGAAGCGGTGACCCTCACTTTAGGCGGCGGGGTGAATC
>JBEIDH010000048.1:0-13244 GCA_040383535.1 Chthonomonas sp. | reverse complement strand
TGCGCGACTTTGCCCTGAAGAACGACCTGTTCGTTTTCGCCGACGAGGTGTATCACGAATTCAATTACACCGATCAGCCGGTTCCTTCGGTTTTGAACCTCGAAGGGTTGGATCAACACGCATTGGTGATTGATTCGGTGTCGAAGAAGCTGTCTCTATGCGGGGCGCGGATCGGCTTTTTCTTGTGCAAGAACAAAGAAGTGTTTGGTTCGGCGATGAAGTTCGCCCAGGCCCGGCTAAGTCCTCCCGGCGTCGAGCAGGTTGGGGTGGAAGGAGCTTTGCTCCATACGCCGCGCGAATATTTCTCCGAGATGCGCGACGAATACATGGCTCGCCGCGACGTTCTCGTGCGCTGCCTTTCCGCGATTCCTGGCGTGACTGTGCCGAAGATTGACGGAGCTTTTTATGCGATGGCGAAACTGCCGATTGATGATAGCGACAAGTTCTGCCAGTGGATGCTGGAAGAGTTTTCCTACGAAGGCAAGACGGTGATGATGGCTCCCGGTACTGGGTTTTACGTGACTCCTGGGCTGGGCAAGCAAGAAGTGCGCTTTGCTTACGTGTACAAGTGCGAGGAACTGGAGATTGCCTTGGAAGTTCTCAAGCACGGGCTGGAGTCTTATCCCGGTCGCGTGGTTTAACGCTAGGGGCTTTCCGTTTTTTTACTAGTTTCTACCGGTTTTCCGCTAGTTTTAAGAAAAATTCTTTTATAGTATGGGCATGAGATATTTTATTCTTACGTGCTTTGCGGTCACTGCCGCCGCTTCTCAGGCGAGTTTGATTGTTAATGGGAGCTTTGAGGCGGGGGGATCGTTTGTGAATACCCAACAAGGAGCGATGCAGCTTCTTGGTTCTTCAAGTGTTGTCACGGGTTGGACATCTGGCGGGGATGAAATTGCCTGGATTGACAATTCAAACCTCTACGGCATTTTTGCTTCGGAGGGATCGCGTCACCTTGATCTTGCCGGATTCTTTGACGCTGCCCCGGCTGGAGCAATTGAGCAATCTTTCGCCACCACTGTTGGGCAAACCTACGCTGTGACCTTTGATATGGCGACCAACCCTGCCTATGGTCAGTCCTGTATTGCGGTCTTCGCGGCTGGGTCGTTCCAGATCTTTACTCCGACAGTTGGCCCGGGGCAGATTTGGCATTCGTATTCGTGGAACTTCACCGCGACCTCGACGACGACGACTTTGAAATTTCAAGAGGCAAATGCGGGACAGACGGCTTACAACGGTCTGGACAATGTAGCAGTGAATGCGGTTCCAGAACCTGCATCGTTGACTGCATTAGGTCTAGGTTTGGCGGCACTGCTCCGAAAGCGAAAGTTGAGCTAAGAGCCTTAGTTTTTGATTCTTTTTTGCGCGTCAGCGCAAAAAGAACCCTTTCCCCACCAAGATGGAGCGAGCAGGGGAGGTTGAGTAATCCGCGCATAGAATGTAAGTTCATGCGGTTAGTCCCATTGATAAGGATCATCCCCTCGTGCCCAAAGGTAAGAAACTAACTGCCCCGCATGATAGGACTCGTGCCTGGCGATATGGCGGAACAGCTCTGATTTAGGAACCTCGCGAGGGGTTCCGAGCCAACTGGCAAAGCTTTCGCTGACCTGAACGTTCCCATTCAGATCTTCATCAGCACAAGCTTCGAGAAGCTCTAAGGTCCTTGCTCTCGTGGCATCAGCAGCTCGGATCAGTCCTGCCATTGTTCGAATATCCAGGAAAGGCTGCTCGATTTCCGCGTAATCCCGCCCTGGTTGCCCCGCGATGACGATCTGGAGGCTCACTTCGGTCGCCAGAATCTCTACAAACTGCCCATGCACAGTCCGCATTCCTGCCCCGGGTGCGTAGTCCAGCAGATCATCGGTCAAGCGAGGAAAAGTCTCCGCCAAATCCGAACGGACGGAGGCAAGTTGTAACCGAATGAGTTCGCGGTTGTCCATGGTCCTACTTTACTTGATTCACGAGCATCGCTCGTCATTTCGAACCGGAGGGAGGAATTCGACTGTACAGTCTGCTTGATCGTCCTTGATCATCTGGTGCCCGCTTGCGAGCCTTTACAAGCTGCTGCCTCCTGTATATACAATGGGAGACTACGGTCAGATTCCTCCCTTCGGTTCGGAATGACAGTTGTATTGAAGCCGCTAGAGCTGTCCGGTTTCTTTTGCCGTCCAATACGCATTCACCAATGCCGCCGAGAGATTCTGCGCTTCGGTTTCAATTTGCTTGAGCCCGCTGACTTGCAGAATTGCTCCGGCTTCTTCCCGCCGACGGAGGTACCAATTCAGTGCGCCAAGATCGTAGATGGCATCCGCGCTTTTTGCGGTGACACTTTCCAGCTGATTCGCTCGGGAATCCAGAATCCGGGCAATGAACCACAGATGCTTAGACCGCATCCCCGAAATTGCACGCACTAAGTTCCGCGCTTCATGCTCGTCTTCCAAGTCGGTGAAGTTGATGATCAACGCGCGACGTTTCCAGCGCGAGGCGAGATACCCAAAGGCGGCTTGGAAATTACTTTGCACGGGAGCGGCGTGAAGATCATGCACAGCATCCAGGATATGTGCGATCTGCGCTCGCCCACGCCGAGGCGGAATGAACTTGATCACCTTTTCGGCGTAAACAATCAGCCCGATCTGATCCCCTGAACGATCAATCGCATTCATCAGGATCAGAGCCGTGTCTAGAACATGATCAATTTTCTTGCGGCCATCGGCTTCGCTCAGCATCAATCGCCCCGCGTCAATCGCGATGAACACGACTTGATTCTTCTCAAGCTCGTAATCGCGAACAACCAGCTTGCCGCGACGGGCTGTGCTCTTCCAGTCCACTCGCCGGAAGTCGTCTTCGTGATAATCCCGCAGAGATTCGAATTCGGTGCCAATCCCCCGATATCGCGTACGTCTGACGCCAAGGGTCGAAAGCCGCCCACGCTGGTTCAACAGATCGAACTCTTCAACCGCCTTGATGTTTGGGTAGGTGCGGACTTCTTGCACGGTATCGAGCTTCGTTTGGATTACGGCAAGCCCGCCCGGAGCTTTGATCCTAAGGTAGGTTCCCTCGAAAAAGTCTCGGCCGCGCTCAACCGGGTTGACATGATACACATGATCAAACGTCCCGCCTGCTGGAACCCTGGCGCTGAAGGTGTTTTCCGTTGTGACCAGATTCTCGGGGCTTTCATCAACGATGTCTGCGTTGAGGGGCAAGCCGCTGTGGTTCGAGATTTTCAGCGCAATTGAATTGGCGTGATTGACGCTGAGAACATCGTCCGTTTTCCTGGTGACTTCCAAAAGTTTGAGATTTGGAATCCGGAACCTGGAGGCGTAAAGCAAGCCAAAAAGCGCGATATTGTAGGGAAGAACGAGACGTTCGATTCCCGGAATGAATGCACCCAGCAATGCCACAGGAATTCCTAAGGCAACCAGCCACCAAAATCGCCGAGTCGGGATGATCATTCTGCTCCTATAATACGTGAAAGATTACGTTCAGTGGTTGAATGCGATGCAGAGTTTTGCGAAGGTGTGCAACTGTTTTGCATGTTGTGGCGTGATGGATAGGTAAGAAACAAACAAATGCGCGATATCGCTCCGGTTTTGATTCCCGAAAAAGTGATTGTGTCCTACCGTTTGGCAGGGCTCAGTACTCGCGTGCAAGCGCAGATCCTTGACTTGCTCTGCATCACCGCAATGATGGTCCTTGGCGTGATTTTGGTCTCGCTTTTTGGTGCCGTGACGCAATCGGCGGTTTTTCAGGCGATCCTCATTCCGGTTTCGGTGGCGGCGCCCTTTATTTATTTCATCCTCTTCGAGGGAATGTGGAACGGTCAGACGCCAGGGAAAAAGGCATTGCGACTTCGGACCGTGATGATGGACGGGGCTCCGATTGACTGGCGAGCGGCGGTGATCCGGAACCTTCTTCGGCCGGCTGATCTGGTACCGTTTGCCTACATCGCGGGCATCATCTGCATGTTCATGACGCCGCGTTTTCAGAGGTTTGGCGACATCGCAGCGGGAACGATTGTGGTCTATGAGCCTCGCACGGAGAAGCAGTTCTCCCCCGCGCCGTACAAGGTCGGAACTCACCCGCTGGAAGATCGCATTCCAACCTTGCGCGGCATGACGATGAATGATTACATCGTGATCAAGCGCCTTTGCGACCGGTTTCCGTACTTGCCACCACCAACTCAGGCGAAGATGGTTGCCGATATTTGGGGCCCATTTTCGGAGAAATTGCGCATTCCTAACATTGACAATGTCCATCCGGTCTACCTGATGGAAGCTGTGGTGATGAAGTTTGGTCGTGAACAAGAACTCATCTAACCTGTTCAGGCGTCAAAAGGCATAGAGTACGCTACACCAGCGGAACGAAAAATGCTGACATCGCTTTTGATTGGATTGATATCGGCTCCCCCGGTGGGGCCAATCGTGGAACCGGGTGCAAACGAGGCCTTTCACCAAGCGGTCTATGCCGTTCAGAAAGATCTTTCCGGCTCCAAATTTGCTGATGCTGGGAAAAAGGCTCGACTTCTTCCTGATCTCAATTTGACTATGAGCTGGGACGACAAAGCGGTTCCGGCTGCGCGACGCGCGGAGTTCGTTGAGGCGAGAGATAAGGCGATTCGCGAGTGGACGGTTCAGCTTGATGGGCTCAAGATTCAGCTTGTGAAATCAGGAGCCGAGATCGCGATTGACTTTACCGATCAGCTTTCGCCCAATGCAGATTCAAGTGTGCCCCGAGGAGCGGCTTTTACGACCAGTTTTTTGGTTTCAGGTCCGAGCGTGGAATTGACGATTGCCATGAAGCGAGGCAAGAACCTTCTCGGCACCGGAGGGCGTGATATCTCTAACGACGTTGCTCAAGCGATTGGAGCCCATTTTGGGTTGGCTCCGCTACCTCTCGTGAATGGCATGATGCTTCGCGGGGAAGAGCCCTCCAGTATTTTTCGAAGGCTCAGCGCACTTGAACTTGGACTCGCAAAAGGCAATTTGAAGGTCGTGAACGAACTCAAGTCTCTTGCTGCGAAGAAGACTATCATTCAACCCAGCGCGGCCAGGTTGAGCATCAACCCCCTGAAGGTTGAGGTCCCAAAGGTTGTGCAAGGTGAGGTCCCGGCATTTACGATGACTGTGACCAATCAAGGCAATGTCCCGCTGTACTACGCGATGCTTCCTGATTGTGGATGTTTTGTCATGCCAGCCACGACGCCGATTGCGCCCGGTGATACCGTGAGTCAGACGATTCGCATTGACACCCAGGAGTTCATGGGACTCCAGGCAAAGAATATTTATATTTACAGCAACGACCCAGAAATGCCGATCCGGCGGTTCCCTGTGACCTATTTCAGCGATCCTCGTTACCGCTTTTTGTGGGACGAGAAGAATCCGGTTTTGCAGGTCAACGAAAATGGAAGGGCGGCAATCGCTTATCTGACTTATCCCGAAAACCGACCGTTCAAGGTTACGGGTACTCGCTTGAGCGTTGGGTATGGATCTTCAACTTGGCGGATTTGGGAAGGCGAGAAGGCTGACCCGATTTTCAGTGAGCCCGTGATGAAGCGAAAGGGTTACCAAATCAACATGCTCTTTTCCTCGAACATCGGTGATGGGCGTCGCCCCGTGATGCTGGAAGTTCTGACGGATGATCCCAAATTCCCTGTAATGCGGATGCCCTTTTTTTTGCAGAAGGGAATCATTGTTGATCCTGCCGTTATGTATATCGCCAACGCGAAGGCTGGAGGCACGACCAGCGGGATTGTGAGCCGCCCTGGCCAACCCTTTAAGATCTTAAGATTCGAAACCAAGAGTAAAGCAATCTCGGTGAAGTTTGAGGACATCGGAAAAACGGACGAGTACCGGATCGTTGTCGCTTATAAGGGCGGGTTGCCCTCGGGGGACTGGAACGAGGATTTTGAGGTCATGACCGACGACCCGGCCCAACCGCGCGTCAGTGGTCGCGTCTATGTGGTCGTGCCATGAAATATGGGCTCGCGGCATTCGCCGTTTTGCCGTGGCTTATTGCCGGATTGCAGAAGCCAAATCAGGAGGTCGTGATCCTCATCGCGGGGGACATTAATGGTTATCTGAGCCCATGCGGTTGCACTAAGCCAATGCAAGGAGGAATCCGGCGCCTCGCTTCAGCGGTGAAGGCAAATACGGTTGCAGGTCAAACAATTTTCTTGTTTAACGGTGGTTTTGTGGCTTGGAATTCTCGCCAGGACCAGTTGAAGGCAGAAGCAATCGGTGAGGCTCTGGGGCGCCTAAAGGTTACCGCCGTGAATCTCAACGAGCGCGATACTTCGCTTGGAGTGCCTTTGGTCGAATCCGTCGCCCGGCTTTCGGGAAAGAAAGTCGTTGCAAGCGATCTCGATGCGCCGGGTTTTTTGCCTGATGTACGGTCTCTCGGGCTGCGGATCCAGGCGGTAGGCGCAAGAAATCGGCTTGACGGGTTTGATCCCGATTCTCGGTCCTTTACTGCTGGCACTCTTCCAAGAATTGTCATGGTTCAGGGAGATCCTGACAAGTCCGAGACGTGGACAAAAGGCGCGAAATTGGTGATCACATCGAAAGCAACCCAAGCGTTAAAAGCTCCGGAAAAGAAGAACGGCTCTTGGTGGGTCTTCCCCGGCGAAAAAGGGAAGCAAATCCTGCGGCTCACCTGGAACGGAAAGCAGTTTACAAGCTACCGAGTCATCAATCTCGGTCCCGAGTGGGATGACAACAAGGATGTGAGCCTGATTTATTCGCGGTACTTAAAGCGCGTCACCAGCGAAAAGCTACTCGAACAGATGCCGAGGTCAGAAGGTGAAAAATTTGCGGGGTCGAAAACATGTGGCTCTTGCCATGCCGATGCGTATAAGATTTGGGCAAATTCTTTGCACAGTTCTGCACTGAAGACATTGGAGAATGATGGACATGACCGCGATCCTGATTGTGTGAGTTGTCATGTGGTCGGGCTGGATAAAAATACAGGTTTTATGGATAGAAGTTCTACACCAGGATTGGCTGATGTTGGGTGCGAGTCGTGCCATGGTGCTGGATCGGCCCACTCGATGAAACCTGAGTCGGTTGATATGATTAAGATTGGCGCGAATTCTTGCATGTCTTGTCACGTAAAAAATCACTCGCCAAATTTTGATTACGAGAAATATTGGCGAAAGATAAAGCACTGATCATAAGAGAATCAGGTTCAAAAGTTGAATGATTTTTATGAAAAAAAGCGAAAATTGATGACATTTCGCTTTCCTTGGCTCTCAATGCCCTAGGTTGATTATAAAGCGGGGATATCCGGCACTCTTGGGCTTGATAATGTGCGCGAATAAGGGGACAATAAAAGCGCGTACAGGTAAAGTGCGCAGTGCACCAAGATGATTATTGAGACGCTACGGGATACAAAAAAGGAGCTCAATCATCTAGAAACCAAAATCGGGGGTCTGGATGTTGCGAAGCCAATCGTCCGACCGAATGAACTTGGTAACTTTGCGCTTGTCCCTTCTAACGTCGAAGCCGTTGAGGCTGCAAAGCTCTTCACGAGCGGTCAGATCCCGTTTGTGGCTCTGATTGGGCCAAGTGGATGGGGAAAGAGTCATTTGATCCAGCGCACGCACCAAGCATTGTCTGACGCGGATCGAGAGCGAGCGGTTTTCTCTAGCGCAAATCAGTTTCTTAATTCTGGAGTGCGACCAGAAGCACCTGCGCTACTGGTCCTTGACGATGCTCAAGCGAGCCTTGAAAGGCTGCGAACGCGGAACGAGCTTCGACTCGCTTTAGAGCTTCGTCTTCGTCTAAAGCGACCGACCCTATTAGCGTTCTGCGCAGAAAGTGGTCATCGCCGAATCGCTAGCCAGCTTCCTTCCGCCCATCGGTGGGCAGTGTTCTCGATCCGAACGCCAAAGGTACGAGAGCGGATTCTCGTGGTGAAGCAGCTTGCCGCAAATTGCGACCTTAATCTCTCGCCGCGACTGATCGAAATTTTGGCGATTGCGGTGGGTGGAAATGCTAGGTCCATCCAAGGTGCGCTAAACAGACTTAAGCTAAGCCAAAGCATGTTCCTCAGCCCAACCGATGAGCTTTTCGCCATTGGTCAGTTGCAACCGATTCTGATGCAGAGCGAGGGATCATTGACGCTTAAGGTGATCCAATCCATCAGGTCCGCACTTGCCCGTCATGCCTTTGAAGATCATTCCCAGCTCGAAATGTGCTTCGCCGCATTCCTTTTGAGGTCCGGTTTCCGGATTCCAGAATGCCAAGTCGCTCGAGATTTGGGCATAAGCATCGGGATGGTACATGCGCATTTGGAGGCAATGCAATTTGCCCTCACCGACAATCGTGTCCAGGATTTACTCGACTCAAGTATTCAGTCATTTTTTGCGACATTCCACTCCTCGCAAATGAGCGGTGTGAATTCCCGGTAAAAGACCTAGACTTGCAAAATTCCGGTATGGCACGGGCGTCTATTCCGTCTGTATCTTGGCTAGAGTGTACGTACTCCTAGTGGCGGTTTCCCCGAAAGGCCAAATTGAAGATACTTGAAGAACTCCCTTTAGTCCCAGTCTGGGTGAATCCATCTCACCTGGTTCAGTCGGCTCAAATTTTGATGCGCGGTCACAAGCATAATGCGGTGGCTGTGATGGAGTCCGGGATCTTGCAGGGCGTCCTGACAATGGACATGATCCACCATGCCCCGGAACGTGCCGACGTGAGGATGTTCATTCGGCCGCAAGTCACGGTCTTGCCGCCATATATGGAGATCACGAAAGCCGCCGCTAAGTTCGTTGAGGAAGACCTCGCCTACGCGGTGGTCATGGACGAAGTTCGGTTTTATGGCATCGTGAGCGCTAATATGCTGCTAAAGGAGCTACGCCGATCATGGGATCCATTGACGGGGTTAGGCTGGAGCGATCAGTTGCGAGATTGGGGTGTTGAGATCCTTGCTCGTAGCGGGGAAATTACGATCCTGTTTATCGATCTTGATCAGTTTGGACTCTATAACAAGCAACATGGACACCTCGTCGGTGATCATGTCTTGAAGCGTGTGTCACAAGTTTTAAAGGAGACGATAGACCCCAAGCGCGAAATCTTGGTGCGATACGGAGGCGATGAATTCGCGATTGGAACAACCCGCCCTCGGCAGGAAGCCGAGCTTCTCGCCTCGGCGATTTCCTCTCGTTCGGGTTCGATCTACGTTGACGACGCGAGCCGAGCGGTGAGCTTTTCGCTAGGGATCGCAGGGGGGCGCCGAAGCACTCAGCGCCCAGACGTCCACGTTGCGTCAACGTTTGATGAGCTTGTCAATTTAGCAAGTAAGAATGCCCTCGCTCAAAAGGTGCTTAAGTCTGGAAAGACGATCTAGAGATCGCATTTTGCGGCGACTGCGGTGACAGAGCTTAACCCACTGGGTCATAGGCTCTAGAAAACGAGCCCGATGCCAGACGTGCTAAATTGTGAGAATGCGTGCCACGGCTTGGCTTTTCGTTTGTTCTGCATTTTTGGGCTCCAGTGCCCAGGCGCAGAATCAGTTTTTCCTCCCCCGCGATCCGGATATCCATGGCGACAAAGTCGTCTACGCGAGCGAAGGGGATCTTTGGTTTACAACAAGCGAGGGTGGGGTGGCCACTCGGCTTACCGTACACCCCGGAAATGAAAGCCGGCCAAGGTTCAGCCCCGATGGGACGAAAATTGCCTTCACCGCCGCATACGCTGGTGCCCCGGAAGTCTATGTGATGTCGGTCAACGGCGGTCAGCCTGAGCGTGTGACCTTCGATGGCGCAAATGCAAGCGTTGTGGATTGGATGCCGGATGGCAAGTCCCTGCTCTATCGTTCCGCGAAAGGGACGGGTCTTGGACATGTGCGGCTTTGGATGCAACCTCTCAGCGATGCTCCTCCCACGGTGCTTCCGATGGGTAAGGCAGCACAAGGAACCGTAAGCGCGGATGGCAACCTGATTGCTTACACTAAAACTCCGCTCGAAACCCACAATTGGGCCCGTTATCAGGGCGGTATGGCGAACGAAGTCTGGCTGTATAACCGTTCGGCTAACACGTTCAACAAACTGACAAATAGCCCGTACAATGATCATTATCCAACCTTCTGCGGTGATCAAATCTACTATGTCACTGATCGTGAAGGATTCGTGAATCTGTACAAGCTTGATCCAAAATCAAAGGGAATCCGTAAGGTTACGAACCACACCGAGCCCGTGCTCGCTCCAGGGTCAGATGGAAAAAATATTGTCTATGTCTCTGGAGAGAAGCTCTTCACTTTTGACCCCAAAACAGAGAAATCCAAGCCGCTTGATGTGAACCAAGCTGGAGATCGGATTCATTCGCTGGTTCATCGCGTTTCGGGTGAATTGCAAATGTACTCACCTGGCCCGACCGGAAAGCGCGTTTTGATCGAGTCCCGAGGTCAAATTTTCACTGCACCAACCGACAACGGAGATATTCGGCCCTTGGTCGCCATACCTGGTCAGAACAACCGCAATGCGGTTTGGTCGCCGGACGGAAAAACCATTGCATTCATTAGCGATCGCGAGGATGACCCGAACGTTTACACCATTGCTGCAAACGGTGGCCCGATCACCAAGATCACTGGCTTTTCAAAGACCAGCCTAGCCGATCTCAAGTGGTCGCCGAACGGGGAATACCTGACTGTACTTGATGGATCAAACGCTCACTGGCTAATTGACTACGCCGAGAAAACCGCTGAAAAACTGAGCACCGATGATTACTACAGTCCAGTTGGTGTTGCCTTTAGCCCGGATAGCAAGTTGGTGGCTTACGTCAAAGCCGATGCCTTCAACCAATCGAGCATCTACATTTACGATATCGCGAATCAAAAGCACCACCGGATGACTGCTCCGGGGACCAAGGATTCAAGCCCCGCTTTTGATAAGTCCGGAAAGTTTTTGTATTTCATCAGCGAGCGCAACGTGCTTCTGCAGTGGGATCCGTTTGACTTCCAGCTCAATGCGGGCGATTCGTCGAAGATCATGGCGATTGCTCTGACGACCGACGCTCGAAGTCCATTCCTTCCCGAGATTGACGAAGAGCCAGCTGGTGCTACTGCGCCTCCTGCGGTGCTGCCATCGGTCTTGAACTTAGCCGCCGCACCGAGCCGAATCATGACCATCCCTGGATTGATTGGAAGTTTCTCTAGCCTGACTGGACTTCAAGGTCAGGTGATGTTCCTGCAAGATGGAAATCTTCGGTCGTACTCATTCCAAGAAAAGCGCGTGACAACCCTGAAGGAAGGAATCGCCAGCTACGAGGTGGCCTCAAATGGTTCGACCTTCTTGGCTAGTGACGGCGAGACGATCTTTACGGGCGCAATTCCGGGCGGGATTACTGGGCAAGTTAGGCTCAACGATTGGTTCGTGGTTGTGGATCCGAAGAAGGAATGGAAGCAGGTCTTGCGAGAAGGTTGGAGACACATTCGCGATACATTCTATGATCCCAAGCTTCACGGAGCGGATTGGAATGCAGTGTGGGCGCGGATGGAAAAGTTGCTCCCGAGCGTAGGTAGCCGGGAAGATCTGAACCAGCTCATCGGATTGATGCAGGCCGAAGTCAACGTGAGCCACATGTACAATGGCGGCGGTTATCGCCGATTCCGCGCTCCGGGCAATGTGACCGGAGTCGGTAGCCTGGGTGCAGAATACGCTTACGAAGGCAATAAGCTTAAAATTACCAAGATCCTTCGTGGGGATGAGTTTGAACTTGATGAGCGATCCCCATTGGTTGAACCGGGTGTGGACGTCAAAGTCGGCGACTACATCCAAGAGATCAATGGCGTCGTGATGAACGGAATTGACCCAAGCCGGGTGTTGATGGACAGCAATAACAAGCTCGTCAAGCTCAAGGTTTCGAGCGATGCGGAGGGCAAGTTTGCGCGAACCGTTTGGGTTAAAGCCGGCTCTTCGCTCTCACAAGCCGAGTACTTCGATTACACCGCTCGCAACCGAGAGTACGTCGAAAAGAAGGCAGGCGCGAACATCGCCTACGTCCACGTTCCCGATATGGGCAACTTTGGGATGGCGGAATTTACGAAGCACTTCTATCCAAACTTGCACAAGGACGGCTTGATTCTTGACCTTCGCTCGAATGGCGGCGGGATCACGAGCGGAATGATTCTCGAACGACTTAAGCGGGTGATCTTCGAATACGATCAGTCGCGATATGGTGTTGCGGTTCCTTATCACAGGATGGGATTCCTTTCTCGCGTAGTTCTGATTGTGGATGAACAAACCGCGAGTGACGGGGAATACTTCAGCATGGGATATCGCTATATGAAGATCGGACCTTCGGTTGGAACTCGCACATGGGGTGGCTTTGTCGCGGTCGGCGGAATCCAGACGATTGATGGCGGCACTATCTCCTGCCCAGTTCAGGGATCTTACGATCCAGATGGCAAGTGGTTCCCCGATGGCTATGGTTTCAAGCCTGATATTGAAGTTGAAGACGATCCGTTGGTGGATGCGAAGGGTGGCGACGCCCAACTTGATAAGGCGATCGAAGTGATCTTGAACGAACTCAAAAAGAAGCCAGTCGTCAGGACTCCACGTCAAGTTCCACCGATCAAAAAGTAAGAATGATCGTTCACTTTGGGATCGAAAATATTGTTGCTGAATGGCCATCGAGTACGGTGGTCATTGGCACCTTTGATGGTGTTCATTTGGGTCATCGGTACCTGGTGGAGAGCGCGGTGGCGATGGCTCGCGAGCGATTGCAGCCCTGCGTGATCGTAACTTTTGACCGCCATCCTCTTTCGGTTTTGGCACCAGATCGGGTTCCTCCCGCGCTTGGAACGTTAGAGCAAAATGTGATCGCATTACGCTCCTGTGGAGCCTCTGCAGGTGTCATTTTGGCATTTGATGCCGTGCTCTCCCGAACTAGCGCCACCCAGTTCTTTGATCAGATTCTCATCGGGGCCTTGAAGGCGGACCAGGTTGTAGTGGGTCATGACTTCGCATTCGGACACCAGCGCGAAGGAACTCCCGAGTGGCTTTCGGCGCGGGTTGAGACGCATGTGATGGAGCCGTTTTTGGTGGAGGGTCATCGGGTCTCTTCTTCGCTGATCCGGGATCTAATTTCCGCCGGAGACGTGGACCGCGCTGCGGTGTTTTTGGGTCGCCCGTTTGCTTTGGCTGGAGTGGTCATCAAGGGTCAGCAGCTGGGCCGGACGCTCGGTTACCCGACCGTCAATCTCGCCCGGGCAAGTGCCAGCGTTTTGCCTTTGGATGGGGTTTATGC
>JBEIDH010000047.1:0-13846 GCA_040383535.1 Chthonomonas sp. | reverse complement strand
GGATAATCCGGGGTCTTGCCAACGCGGCCGTTATTCTTATCAAGATCTCCTGCACCTTTAACCCACTCATAGTCAGAGGCAAATGATCCATCGTAAGCACCCGGAGGCCCGCCTACTGGACGATTGCCTTGCTTGAGCTTGTAGCTCGATTTGAGCTCCTTCATCGGACTCTTGACATCGTCTGGATCGGTGTAGCCCATATTTCCGTAGATTGGATAGCCATCTGCCGCATAGCCGACCTGAGCCATCTTTTCGGTGTAATTGAGTGACTTCAGCAAACCAAAAGGCAAACCATGATAGTGATAGGCGCCGTTTGGTTGGACGTGTGCCAGGTTCTCATCCAGCCCAAGGTTGTTGCGTCCGCCTGTCGCTTGAAATCCCGAAAGGGCTTCGTAGTGCCAGGCGAAATTGTTGTTCCAGAGTTCCGCCGTACCGGGATCAAACGGAACTCCATTGATTGCAACTCCAAACATCGCCCCTCGCATTTCTCGACCACCAGTGTTTGGCTTAGGATTGACTGGAACCTTAAACGTATAACTTTGCGCGGAAATCTTGTTTGGGTTCCCTTTTCCAGGGAATTGCCCAACGGTGTGTTCGGGAATGCCATTTGACGTGATCTTGCGAAACTCGCCATCAACTTCGATGTTGACTTCCGCCTTGATCGGCAGCTTGATCCCACCGCTTCGCGCCGTCTGTGCGTAGATGCTCACTGAGGCTAAAACCGTACCAGCCGTAAACAGGGCTAGGTATGAAAATTTGCTGTTAAACTTTGTCATGGCTTGATGTTACTGCGTGGTTATGAGAAATTGATGAGGGAATGCCATTACAATTGCGCACTGCCTTGCTGGGTTAAAAAAAGGATCAGTCCATGCCAGATTGATCCTTTTGTACTGAATATTCAGCCTATGGTGCTGGTCCTGCTTTTCGGAAGGACACGTCAGGCATGCCATGGAAAGATCGCGGGATGAATGGCCAAGTGTTGGTGATCACGTAGTAGTAGGTTCCGCTCGGAAAGTCAGGCGTCACCCCGAAGCGACCATTGTTCCGGTCTAAATCTCCAAGTCCGGCAACCCATTCGTAGTCGGATGCGAACGATCCGTCGTACGCACCGGGAGGGGCACCCGGTGGGCGTATGCCTTGCTTGAGGCGATATCCAGACTTGAGTTCGGTGAACGAGAGCTGTTCTCCTGAAACCACCTCGTACCTACCAGCATAGTAGACCGGGTAGCCATCTGCAGCCCATCCGATGATCGTCTGGCGCTTCAACGCCCGTGTTACTTTGAGGAGTCCATAAGGAACCCCATGGTAGTGGTAAGCACCCGTCGGTTGAACATGGGCTCGGTTCTCATCCACTCCGAGCCGATTTGCTCCGTTTGCAACCATGAATCCGGATAGGGCCTCATAGCGCCAAGCCTGATTGTTGTTCCAAAGTTCGGCTGTGCCAGGGTCAAAAGGCACACCATTAACCGCAATTCCAAAATCATATCCTTGTGGTTGGGCTGTGGTCAGGACCGTAGGATTGATCGGGACTTTCTTATTGTAGTTCTGCGGCGAAATGGTGTTCGGATTTCCAGGACCAGGAAAGACTCCAACCGTGTGATTTGGAATCCCGTTCGAGGAAATTCTTCTAAATGTCCCATCAAGGGTGATTGAAACCCTGGGAGTAAACGGTAAAGTCACCCCCCCACTATACGTTTGGGCATAAATTACCGCTGAAGTGATGATCCCGGAGGCGCACACAATCAACGTCAGCCTCCTTTTGGAGTTTTGCTTTTCCATGAAGAGAGGATAAGACGTTCGTGTGAGGAATTTATGAGGAATTGTGCCTTTTTACAAATAATGCGAATGAATATTTTCTCCTCAAACATGTAATGTGAAAGACGTGAGTATGCTTCATTCGCTTTGCCTGACGGTAAAACTCCTGGATCCTGTCACCGCGAAACTAGAGCCGTTAAATGTTCCAGCGATTTGGATGCAACCCGAAGAGCCCGTGACGAAAAAGTTTGGATCATGCCGACCAGTTCGCCGAACAAGACACCAAAGGTCGCGAACATCATGGCTCTGATGCCAGAAAAGATGACCCCAGCCGAGGCATTCTCAACCGCTGGAATCAAGCTGGCTTCCAAAGAAGGTCTGCCCGCTTCTGGCGGAGGTGACTGGGGAGAGTGGAAGAGCGTGGTGAGTTACCGCCTGAATGACGAAGATCGTAAAGTGTTGTCATCCGACCTTGCAACCCTGGTCGAAATTTGTGAGGTTACAGATGCAACTCGGGCGAAGGAAAAGGAAATCAAGAAGGGAGATCAATATCTCTCGGTCTTTGCCGAGATGAAGGATCACGGGTAGATCACTCAGGAAAGAGGCGGCTGTCTGAACCCAGACAGCCGCCTCTCATGCCGATCGAAAGATAACTTACGAAGCTCGCTTGATTTCGCCTTCGCCTAAGAGCTGGGGCTTGTTGCCTTCGGTAATGACTCCGGCTGGGATCAGCACCTTCTTGATTCCTTCGGCAGAAGGAACCTCGTACATCACTTCAAGCATGATCTGCTCGAAGATCGCACGCAGGGCACGCGCACCCGTCTTTCGCTTGATCGCTTCACCAGCAATCTCGTACAATGCCGCTGGTTCGATCTCAAGTTCAACTTGGTCAAACTCGAACAGTTTAGTGTACTGCTTGATCAACGCATTGCGAGGCTCGCTCAGGATTCGGACCAAAGCTTCTTCGTCCAGACGATCCAAGGTCGTGATGACCGGCAATCGTCCGATGAATTCTGGAATCAGACCAAAGTGCATCAAGTCCTCTGGAACGAGGCCGCGAAGAACGTTTGGATCGCGCTCTTTCTTCGACATCGGGCTAGAAGCCAGACCCATGGTCGTCGTCTTTTGGCGACGCAGAATCGATTCTTCGATGCCTTCAAACGCTCCACCGCAAATAAAGAGGATGTTTGAAGTATCAATCGGAATGTATTCCTGCTGCGGGTGCTTTCGGCCACCTTGCGGCGGGACGTTGGCAACCGTGCCTTCTAGAATCTTCAAGAGTGCTTGCTGAACACCCTCACCACTCACGTCGCGAGTGATGGACGGGTTGTCGCTCTTTCGGGCGATCTTGTCAATCTCGTCAACATAGATGATGCCGCGCTCGCAAAGTTCTTTTGCTCGCTTCGGATCCATCGCATCTGCGGCTTGATACAGCTTCAGAAGGATGTTCTCCACGTCTTCACCAACATAACCAGCTTCGGTGAGAGCCGTTGCGTCGGTCATGGCGAATGGAACGTTGAGAATCTTTGCGAGGGTTTGAGCCAGCAAAGTCTTACCGCTTCCGGTTGGACCGACCATCAAGATGTTCGATTTTTGCAGTTCAACATCCGTCTGGTTCGAGCTAACTCGCTTGTAGTGGTTGTAAACCGCAACGCTCAGGGCACGCTTTGCGTGTTCCTGACCGATGGCATATTGATCGATAAACTCAACGATTTCCTTCGGCTTTGGAACCTTTGATGCTTCAAAGGTCGGAAGGGTAGACGCCGCAGCGCCAGATGCTCGGGCTGGCCGAGGACTCGCCGCAGTTGGAGCCTTTTCAGGATCGTTGTTTAGGATGTCGTTGCACAGGTCAATGCATTCCGAGCAGACAGCACCGTGGAGACCCACAATTAGCTTTCTTACTTGGTCCTTTGTTTTGCCACAAAGGCTACATTGATCACGCCGCTCAGGAGACTTCGCCATAACTATCCTTTATTATCGTGCAACGGAGTCCAAAACTTTATCAATAATTCCGTAATCCAGGGCTTCTTGCGAGGACATGAAGTAATCTCGATCGCAATCTTTGCGCACGACATCCGGGTCTTTGCCGCAATGCTTGCCCAAAATTCCCATGAGTGTGTCCATGTATCGGTCGATTTCTCGGACCTGAACGGCAATATCTGCCGCCGTGCCACGGAATCCTCCGCTGACCTGGTGAATCATTACGCGAGAATTAGCAAGGCAGTATCGCTTGCCCTTCGCTCCACCGCTCAAAAGAACCGCGCCCATCGAAGCTGCTCCACCGACACAATAGGTGTTGACGTCGCACTTCACCAATTGCATGGTGTCGTAGATCGCTAGTCCCGCGCTGACGGATCCGCCTGGCGAATTGATGTAGAACTCAATATCGCGATCGGGATCGTCTTTTTCTAGGAAAAGCATTTGGGCGACGAGCAGGTTCGCGACATAGTCGTCCACCTCGGTTCCCAAGAAAATGATCCGGTCCTTTAAGAGCCTGGACCAAATGTCGTAGCTGCGCTCACCGCGAGCTGTTTGTTCGATTACATAAGGAATTCCCATGTTAAATATGTCCTCCATGACATGATCGGCACATTGCCGCTCAAGCATTACTGTACCCAAGTACGTTTGCGGGTGAATATGGGTTCCGTCGAGAATTATTTGGTTGCGGTGGATACGTCAACGCCGTACGTCGAGGAATGGGCGGAAACCGGGGTTTCATAGTTACTGTGGAAGAAGCGGCATTCCATCAAGGGTTAGGCTGGCTTGCGGCAGGGAATATCAGTTTCGTGTTGATCTGGCCCTTTAACTGATGGTTCGAGAGTGATGCCCAATCGCAACGCTTTCTTCGGATCATTCCGAATCCGAAAGCTTAATGGATAGCCGGTTCGTGAACCCAACAACTTCATTGACTTCGTCCATTCGCTTCTTCGAAAATCCGCGTGCTTCTAGGGCTTCAAGAAGAGCCTTTTTCTCGACAGTTTCTCGAATAAGATCTTCCGCAAATTCAGGGAATACCTCGCGCAACTTTGCGGGGTTGATCTCGAACTTCCTCGACTGATTCATCTTCGCCTCCCCGAATACGCCTTCATAGGCGGGCTCACCGGATTCCAGTCGCTCCTTGATGCAGTTCTTTAATCGTTCCTGTTTAGCAAGGCAAAGTGCAAGCTCTTTCGCCACTGCCCGGGTGAGGGCATAGTGTTCATCGCGGGCGGCGCGAAGAATTCCCATCAGCTCTTCCATCTCTAACTCCGGATCAAAGTAGAGGAGATCTTCAAAATCCTTCAATGCATCATAAAGATAAACCGCGACTTCGGCATCGCTTACGGCATATTCCGTCTGGGAGAAGGTCAGGGGGCGCTGAAACCAGTCACTTGTCTGTTCGGCTTTGCTGAGGTCAAAACCCAGAATTTCGCGGCAGCACGCACGCAAGGAATGCCCGGGGAGATCCGCGCGAAGCTCTTTCGCCATGAAAAAGGTGTCGGCAGTGTTCTTGTAGGGGAGCTTGTACCGTTCGAACTGCTTCTTTTCAAAGGAGCCATTGTGCGCGATTTTTAACGGTCCACTCTCTTCCAGCATGGGAAGCATGGGGGCAAGATCAGGAATGGTCAGCGGGTCGATCAGCAGAACTTCTTTGCGAGTCGGCATGCCCACCTGAACCAGGCACAGGGTTTCATTTCCGACCTGCCAACCGGCGGTTTCGGTATCCACGCCCAGCTTTTCCTCCGCCATCATCCACTCGATCGAAGATTCCAGTTCTTCCGTCGTTTTGATCCAAGTGGTTTTCCATGTGGGTTTAAAGAGCTGCATACCGTTGCGAAGCATTTTACTTGTTTGGAAAAGTTTTCATTCGCCTTCGATACTTAGGTGCTGGCTTTTCGTCTGAAGTATGATGAATTCTATGCATAAGCGAAATGCAATTCTTGTCATCGGCGTGCTTGCCGCCTCCGTTGTGCTAGCGAGTCAAGCGCAAAATTTCCTCTATATCAACGGAAAGAAGTACCAGTCGGGCTTTTTTCATGAGGGTGAAAACACATGGATTGACGCCAAAGCTCTCAAAGCCGCGGGAGCCGAGGTCACGATTACCAAGGATCGAGTCTCCATTCAGTTTAAGCCTCTGAAAGAGCAAATGCAACTTGACGCCGTTGAGGGTGTCCTGGGTGAATTCATTCAGAACGAAGGATGGCGCGTGAAGGTCCACAGCGTTACTCCTGCGAAGAGTCCGTTCGGAAAGGGAACCGGGATGGCGGTCAAGTTCGAATGGCGCAACCTGACGAGTAAGCCAATGAACTTTGGTACGAGCGGGCTTCGCCAGTTCCAACTTATCGATGATGCTGGAAAGGTCTTAAAAATAAGCAACTCTAGCTTTAAAGATCAATATACTGCCGTTGCGCCTGGAAATGGGTATACAAACGAACTTCTATTCGGAACTGAGCCTGGTGATATGACCAAGGTTGGTAAGCCAAGTAAGATCCTTATCGTGTTCGGGCAATCTGGGAAGAATAAGTTTAAGAGTATTCGAATCGATTTGGCTCAGGATTGAACTCTTGTTCTTCTCTGGTAAAACGTTAGCGCATTCCACGAACTAGGGAATGAGTTTAGAGGAGAGTCATAAACTCAATGGCGAGACTCTAAACTCATTCTTGATCTCATCAGCTTCTAACTTCCTATATCTGAGCGATAGTGCATTCCTTCAAAGTTAACTGCTTGCACACCTTGATACGCGAGTTCCCTCGCATTATCCAAAGAATCAGCAATCGCCGAGATTCCAAGAACGCGACCTCCGTTCGTGACCAATAGGTCGTTTTCCATAGCGGTCCCCGCATGGAAAGCCATTACGCCATCCGGCATGGTTCCTACCGTAATCGGCACTCCCTTTTTGACCTTGCCAGGATATCCACCGCTTGCCAGAATGACTGTACAAACCTTCTTATTGTTCACCACGAGCTCCGGCAAGGGTTGGTTTATCGCCGCCGCATGTAGGAGCTCAGTGAGTCCCGAATCAATACGTCGCATTACGCTTTGCGTCTCCGGATCACCAAATCTTACGTTATATTCTAAGCAATAAGGAATTTCATCTTGCACCATCAAACCGCTAAAGAGGACCCCACGGTAGCTGATTCCCTTATCCTGTAACAGTTTCACCATTGGCGCAACGACCATTGCCTCGGATTTGGCAATCATCTCGTCAGTAACCCAATCCGCAGGGCAAATCGTGCCCATGCCGCCCGTGTTCGGACCGCGATCATTGTCCAAAGCCCGCTTATAATCCTGCGCCACAGGAAGACTATAGAATTGACCTTCGCTCACGACGGTCAGGAGAGAGAATTCTCGCCCCACCAGCCGATCCTCAATGACAATGGTGTTGCCTGCCTCTCCTAATTCTTGCTCAACGAGCATGGACCCGATGGCGTCTTCAGCTTCATCGAGCGTGTTGCAAACTACTACGCCCTTCCCAAGTGCCGCTCCGCTGGCCTTGACGGCAACTTGACGACCGTAGGCGAACCGGATCGTTGCGTACTCTAGGGCGTCGCTGGCCGAGTCTGGACCGTGGAAGGTTTGATGCTCTGCTGTTGGAATTCCTGCTTCGACCATCAGCTGCTTGCTCCAAGCCTTGCTGTCTTCGAGTGCCGCCGCATTCTGGCACGGACCAAAAACGGGGAATCCCTCACCGATCAGGTGGTCAGCCAATCCTGCGATCAGTGGGTCTTCTGGCCCAACAACAACTAAATCAGGCTTCAATCGGGAGCACAAAGCCATCATTCCAGAGATATTTTTTGAAGAAACGTCGAAAATTTCGCATTCCTGAGCGATGCCCGCATTTCCAGGGGTCGCATACACCTCCGCCTCTTGCTTCATTTTCCAAATCAGGGCATGCTCCCTTCCGCCGCCGCCGACCACTAAAACCTTCATGGCTTCATTATGAACCTGAGCGGGGAATATTCGGTTGAGCGCGTTGCCTAATTTTCTTCGGAAAACGGTTGCTTCCGGTATCATCAAGGTTCACAGCTATGGCGAGCATTACAAATCCGGGGCAAGGAATCAACGTAGAAACCAACATGATCACGAAGAGTTCAGGAGACTTTAGATGGGAGGGCGTTGACGTTAAACCTTATAAAGAAGACGGCACTTTGTTTAAGGGGGTATCCAGACAAACTTTATTTGCTGGGGGCGTCGGAATGGGTGTCGAATTTCGATACTTTGAAATTGAACCGGGTGGTCACTCAACCTTGGAACGTCACGAGCATGAACACGCAGTGATTATCTCCAGGGGATCGGGTGCAGTTTTTGTTTCCGAGTCTGTACATCCCTTGGAGCTCAAGGACTTTATCCATGTACCTCCCATGACATGGCACCAATTTATTGCTGGGCCAGATGAACCACTGGGATTCTATTGTGTGGTGAAAATCGAACGAGATCGTCCTCAGCGTCCGAGTGATGAAGAGTTTAGTTCTCTCGTTGCGCTATCACCTGAAGTCGCCAATTTCCTTAAACGATAATATTATGTCTGAATCCAAGACCTTTGGCTTTGAAACCCGGATGCTTCACGCTGGCCAGATCCCCGATCCTCACATCGGAGCGAGGGCAACTCCGATCTATCAAACAACTAGCTATGTGTTCAAGAGCGCCGATGAAGCGGCTCACCTTTTTGAACTGAAGCAATATGGCAATATCTACACTCGGATCAATAATCCGACGACCGCGGTACTCGAAGAGCGGATTGCCTCACTCGAAGGGGCAACAGGTGCGGTTGCATTTGCAAGTGGAATGGCGGCAGAATTCGCGACCTTCATGACCCTCTGCTCACCGGGAGATCATATCGTCGCATCGGCACACCTCTACGGAGGGACGCTCACACTCCTCAAACACACCATTAAGAAGCTAGCCGTTGATGTGACGTTTGTAGATCCAACCAACCTGGAAGCTTGGGAAGCCGCGATTACGCCGAAAACACGGTGCCTTTTTGTCGAAACAATTGGCAATCCAGTTGGCACAATTGCGGATTTAGAGCAGCTTAGTGCTATCGCAAATGCAAACAAGATTCCACTTGTCGTGGATAGCACTTTCGCGACGCCATATCTTTGCCGACCCATCGAGTGGGGTGCGACGATCGTACTGCATAGTGCGACTAAGTTCATTGGTGGTCACGGAACGAGTATTGGCGGGATCGTGACAGATTCTGGCAACTTTGATTTTTCCAACATTCCGACCATTGCAGAAGAATCTGCGAGTTACCATGGCTTAAGGTTTTACGATACCTTTGGTCACTACGGATTCTTGGTTAAGTTGCGCGCAGAAACTTTGCGTGACACGGGAGCTGCGATCAGCCCGACCAATGTTTTCAACCTGTTGACCGGGGTAGAAACACTAAGTCTTCGAATGGATCGCCACGTGGCGAACGCACTTGCCGTGGCAAAATTCTTGGAAGCTCATCCAAAGGTGTCACAGGTGCATTATGCTGGTTTAGAAAGTCATCCCCAGTTCGATCTCGCCAAAAAGTATCTGCCAAAGGGACCGGGAGCAGTGATGTCGTTCGATCTGGACACAAGTGTGGGAGACTTGCGAGAGGCGGGGAAGGCGTTTATCGAAGGCCTTCAGCTCTTCTCTCACCTCGCAAATGTCGGCGATGCCAAATCTCTAGTTATCCATCCGGCAAGTACGACCCACCAGCAGAATTCGGACGAAGAACTCGAGGCGGGTAAGATTACTGCTGGAACAATCCGACTTAGCGTCGGGCTTGAAACCACTGAGGACTTACTATGGGATCTGGAGCAAGCGCTATCGGGGATATAACACTAAATACAACTCTTGATTCGGAAGAAAGAGCGAAGTTTCAGAACTCCAAAGTGATTAAAGAATTGCTGAAGAGTGCGAATATCATTGCCATCGTTGGTCTTTCGACCGAGAAGACTAAGGCCAGTAATATGGTCGCATCTTATCTTCAGGGCGAAGGGTACACAATCGTTCCAATCCATCCGAAAGCCGAGGAGATTTTGGGCGAAAAGTGCTACCCAAATCTTTCCAGTGTGCCTTTCCAGATTGACGTTGTGGATGTCTTCCGCCCGCCGCTTGAAGTGGAAAAGATCGTAGAGGAGGCAATTCGGATCAAGGCCAAAGCTGTTTGGACACAACTGAAGCTGACCGATTTACAGGCAAGCCAGAAAGCGCTTGATGCGGGGCTCATTTCTATCGCCGATAAGTGCATCAAGATGGAGCATGGTAGGTTCGGTGGTCAACTCCATTGGGCCGGAATGAATACGGAAGTAATTTCCGCCAAAAGACGATAAGTCTTTTCACACCGTCTCACGCAATCTCTTAGGCCAAGATAGATTAAGGAAGCTTTTCTCTACGATACGATCATAGGGGAAGTTAAGGAACGATCTGGAAGTTCCGCATCATGCCCATATCCTCGTGCTCTAGGTTATGGCAGTGATAGAGAAACTTTCCGAAGTGGTTGCCGTGCTGAACCAAGAATCGAACCGTCTCACCTGGCATGATCAGGAATGTGTCCTTCCAACCCTGCATGATGAAACCATCCTTCACGCTGTTCCAATTCGTTTGGTTTGCCGGGAGCACCGTACGATCCAGCATCTGAAACTGTCGGCCGTGGAAGTGGATCGGGTGGGGAATGATCGGCATTCCGGACGTGTTCGTGACTTGAATCAACTCCAATGATCCAGCGGTCGCGACTTCGTTTTCGGCAATGGATGCCGCGTTAAACAGTCCACCATTCAGGGTGTACTGCATGTTTGGATTAACCCCAACCGCACCAATCGCGTAAGTTTTTGGATTCCCGGCATTAACTGCATTTGCTAATTGATAGGGAACGATGGTTGTCAGTTTGCTTGGTAAAGATTTGCGCTCGGTCGCTGTCTTGTCAACCGAAAAATTCATGATATTGACAGCTGCGCCTTGTCCACCGTTGCTCGTGAATGAAAGACTGCGAAGAGTGATTTGACTACCAATCGTCTTATTCCGAAAATCTGCCCAAAGTTCAACTCGCTCACCGGGAGCAAGCATGATATAGGGATAGGTGCGTGGACGATCGAGCAGCCCACCGTCCGTGCCAATGGCGATCATTGGAGTTCCGTCGCTGAACGCTAATTTGTAGATTCGTGATACCGAACCATTAAGCAGTCTTAACCGGTAAGCACTTTTTGAAACCGAGTGAACGTAATTTGGGAAACCATTGACCATGACCCTGGTTCCGAAGAAGCCTGGGATCATCATCGGATTATAAACACGCTGATTGTTTGAGTCAAACGTTGCGTCCTGAATACAAAGCGGAACGTCAAATCTCCCGCTTGGAAGGTTCAGACCGTGCTCTTCTTTATCGTGGACGATCAGGAACCCGGCGAGCCCCGCATTGACTTGCGTTGCGGTTTCCATATCAGGATGGGGGTGGTACCAATAGGTTCCAGCCCTATTTAAAATCTCGAAGCTGTACTTAAAGGTTTCGCCATCATTGATCGCATCATCCGGGTGTCCGTCCATGTTGGCAGGAACGTCAAGCCCATGCCAGTGAGTGATTGAGGGGTACCCGATGTTATTTTGAAAGGCTACAGTGAGTTGCTGGCCCTTGTAAGCACGAATCGTCGGACCAAGGTACGAGCCTTTGATCGAAACGACGTTACCAGCTGGTTCTGATTCTTCAATCCCGGTGTAGCTCAAACCATTTGTCTTCAGTCCGGGCAAAATCTGGGTTGCACTTGGAGCTTGGATCAATTCAAGGCGGACATCCTGAGGCGTGTAGGGCAGAAGCTGAGCTTGGGCGACAGCAGTCATAGACAACGCAAGCCCAGAAAGACTTGCGAGTCTGAACTTCCAAAAATCTTGATTCGCCTTTTTCATTTCCTTTTATTCGGTCAATTGCCCGAGTCTTAACTGCGAAAACGCTTGACCTTGTTTGAGCCTAGTATAGGACGTAATCTAGACTCAAATAGTTCGCTTATGATAGCGCAAGTCCCGTGCCAGGATGACAGTACAATTGCCTGATTGTGCCCTGGAGGAGGTAGTCTCAATCATGCTTGTCATCTTTTCCGGACTGCCTGGAGTTGGGAAATCCACACTCGCCAAGGCGCTTGCGGTCGAACTTAGCGCGTTTTATCTGCGGATCGATGAAATCGAACAGGCGCTCATTCTATCCGGAGTTGAACCCATTGAAGGCAAAGGATACGAAGTCGCCTATGCCCTCGCAAAGTCAAACCTTGCGCTTGGAAACACCGTGGTTTGCGACTCAGTCAACCCTTGGGAACTCACCAGAGAGGCATATCGGCAATGTGCGATCCAGCTTGGCAAACGATATATTGATATTGAGGTCAGTTGCTCGGACGAATCGGAACATCGTCGGAGGATCGAAACTCGGGAGCCAGAAATACTGGGGCACGTGCTCCCGACTTGGTTGGAAGCAATGTCGAGGGATTATCAACTTTGGGTGCGAGATCGAGTGCAAATTGATACCTCCGCGCTGGGCTCAGCCGAATTGATCAATCAAATCATGTTGCAACTCCACCAAAACGAGGCAGGTCTGCAGAGGCTAAATGGTCAATGAGTCAGGACATCGGCGTAGCATAGTGAACCCATGAATTCCCAACTCAGCAACGCTCAAATGGAGGCGCTTCAGCATGAACACGATCATTGCACGGCTTGCGCTTGCTTCAGGGACAAAACTTGGCAACTCGCCGACGCAGTGATGGGCTTGCTTTATCCCCAACACGCACCAAAAGGCGCGAATATCCCCGAAAATCTTGCAAAAGTCGAGCAACTCCTCGCAAGCATTCTTACTGCCATGCAACATCCCCGGCAAAGCATCGAAAACCACACAAAGGAGTTCACAGACGCTCTCCCAAACATCAAAGCAATGGCCGAGGAAGACGCCCAAGCGATCATGGACCACGATCCTGCGGCGGAATCCATTGTGGAAATCAAGCTCGCGTACCCAGGGTTTTACTCAACCGCAATCTATCGCATCGCAAATCAACTTTTGATTCAAGGAATTGAGCTTCTTCCACGACTCATGACCGAATACGCTCACCGCCAAACCGGAATAGACATCCATCCCGGCGCAAAGATCGCGTCGCCCTTTGTGATTGATCACGGAACTGGCATAGTTATTGGGCAGACGGCCGAGATCGGGACGGGAGTCATCATGTATCAGGGCGTGACTTTGGGGGCAAGTGTGGTCAATAAATCACTTGCCCAGAAAAAGCGTCACCCGACGATCGGAAACGACGTCATTCTCTATGCAGGGGCGACAATTCTAGGCGGGGAGACCGTCATTGGTGACCGAAGTATCATTGGCGGGAATGTTTGGCTGACCGAAAGCGTTCCTGCCGACTCAGTTGTGACTCACAAGCCCGAAATTCGCGTCAAACACCGCACAGAGAACCTCGTATGAAAGCCCAATCCATTTTAGAAACCATCGGAAACACTCCCCACGTCCGCTTGAGCAGGCTCTTTCCGGATCATGATGTTTGGATGAAGCTCGAACGCGCCAACCCCGGCGGTAGCATTAAAGACCGAATTGGGATTGCCATGATCGAAGCCGCAGAACAGTCGGGCGAACTCAAGCCAGGCGGCTTAATCATCGAACCAACCAGCGGAAACACGGGAATTGGGCTTGCGATGGCTGCCGCAGTTTTGGGATATCCATTGATTCTCACAATGCCCGAATCCATGTCCTTGGAACGCCGCCGTGCTCTCGCCGCTTTTGGCGCGGACATCGTGCTGACTGCAAAGGAAAACGGAATGCAAGGAGCAATCGCTCGGGCAGAAGAGCTTGTCGCCGAGAATCCAGGAGCATGGATGCCGATGCAATTCAACAATCTCGCCAATGTAGAAATTCACCGTAAGACAAGTGCGCAAGAAATTCTTGCGGATTTCCCAGAGGGTCTAGACGCACTGATCACGGGCGTTGGAACCGGTGGGCACATCACCGGAGTCGCCCAGGTCCTTAAGCCAGCAATGCCGAATCTCAAGGTCTATGCCGTCGAACCTGAGAAATCACCCGTCCTCAGCGGTGGAGAACCGAACCCACATAAGATCCAAGGCATCGGTGCTGGCTTCGTTCCCGGCATCATGGATATGAGCATTC
>JBEIDH010000046.1:0-15213 GCA_040383535.1 Chthonomonas sp. | reverse complement strand
TCGATGGCTTCTTCAGAACAAGCCGAAGAGTTTCGTATGAAAATGGGAACGCCCCACCCGTTCATTTGCGATACAAACCAAGACCTGTATCGGGCATTTGGGTTAAGTCGCGGCTCGGGCAAGCAAATGTTCAACCCAAAAGTCTTCATTCGAGGGTTTGGAGCAACATTGCGCGGTCATTTTGTGGGATTCCCCATTGGTGACCCATGGCAAATGCCTGGGGTCTTCAAGATTGAAACCGATGGCAAGGTTTCTTGGGAATATCGAAGTGTGGATGCGAGCGATAATCCATCAAATGATCAGGTCCTTAAGATTTTGGACTCAGAGTAACTTTTCAATCTGTAATTACTGGAGAAAAAACCCGGATTCCTTCGGAAAAACAAGAACCGGGGCCTTGAAACGCTCCCCACCTAGGTACTCAATGGGATCAAATAGATCACCGTTCGCATACCGGATTTCTGCGTCAAGTTCGCTTGCGATAGCCATTGCCGCCGCAGCGTCATAAAGCGCGGGTTTGTCAGAAATGACGCCGCGAAACTGACCCTCTAGAAAACTTGCTGCCTCGGCAACATATGCCCCAAGATATCGCATTTTGCCCGGAATTTGACTGTTGTAACGCACAGCGATCTGATCTGTATAACTCACCAGTTCTTCGGGCATGATAGGACCGCGGCGAATCATGGGCAACGGCTTCATATTTTTGAAACCACCCAAGCCCAGACCTCCGCTGTAGATCGCGCTAAAATCGGGGAGGAAGATTCCACCCAGAACCAGCCCTTCATCGCGCACAAGACCGATGCTCACACCCCAAAGTGGGGAACCGTAACGAAAGTTGCTCGTGCCGTCAACCGGATCAACCGCCCAGGTCCCAGCTTTGCCAATGCCATCAAAGCCCTCCTCCTCGCCCCAAACCGTACTTCCAGGAAGAAGTTGTACAAGAGCCTCCCGAAGGTAAGTCTCAACCGCGGTATCTGCGTTTGTCACGATGCTACCATCGGACTTTAGAGAATGGCTCATCGCGTCCCGGGCCTGGCAAGCAATCATCCCCGCATGTTCAAGGATCGGGAGCAGACACTCATGAAGGCCAGGTAGGTCGGACACAGCTCTAATTATGGCGTCCCCACTTGCATTCTGCTTTGTGGCGGGGTATAAATACGAAACGCGATGCGGGCGTAGCTCAGTGGTAGAGCATCTCGTTGCCAACGAGAGGGTCGAGGGTTCGAATCTCTTCGCCCGCTCCAAAAAATTAGAAAGCCACCGGATTTCCGGTGGCTTTTTTGGTTTTCTCATCTTAAAATGAGAAAGTTTATCCTGCGTTTAGGAGCCATAGGCAACACTGCTCGCGACCACTGGCATATGGGTTCGACGGATCTCATTCCATCTTTGCTCGACGCCGACTGCCGAATTGTAGGCGCGTGAGTTGAGTATGGATTGCCCCATCACGCTGGGACCATAAGTCCGCAAAATTTTCATTCGCTCTTCCGGTGTCGGATTGACAATCCATTGATTCAGCCGCTGTCGGCTCGTTGCACTCAATGATTTTGAGCCCGATTGAAGGGAGCTTGCCCAAGAATTATTGACCAGCGAAAGGGTCTGCGCTACTTCTTGATTTTCGTGGATCACGTTACTAATGCGGAGGATATGTTGACTACTTAAGCGAAGTCCGTATTCTTGAATTCTATTAAGCGAAGAAGCGATCGCCGAGTTCGACTGCAGCATGAACACAATGTCGCTTCGTCTGCAGACGTCGGCAATCTCAATCAAAGTGACGAGGCATTCCGTTGCTGCTGGCTTATCTCCGGCTTGGATAGCATTCGCTGCGTTCCGAGAAAGATGCCACTGAATTGCATTTCTTGCCGTGAGAATCTCACTCTTCACGCCTGTTCTTGCGGTGTCATCTGGAGCCACCTGAGGCAGGTCCCGGAGATTTCCCTCCTGATACTGCTTGATCCAAAATCTCGCGATTCTGTTTGTCTCCGAAAGACTGGCAGGTGTTGACTTGTTAGCAACAAGGGATGATGATAACTGAACAGCCGGTGCGTAAGCATTGATCCTTCCGTGCGTTAGGGGACCATATTCCGGAGCGACTGGCATATCACGAGCAGTCTGATTGTACGCACCCAAGATTCCGACCCCAAACATTGGAGCAACCGTAAAAAATGCCTTGATAGCGCTTCCCCTAAACATCGTAAAGGAATCATCGGCTTCTTAACAATTTTGAGTTAGACCGTATTAACGCCTGATTTAAAAATTGTTATTCTTTGAACAAAAGAGCTCCGCTCGTCAAACTAGCGGAGCCCAATCAACAGCTTCTGTTTTTTTATTGAATTGGTTCGATTCGGACTGCAAGCGAACGATCTCCGGCAGGTTGCCGAATCATCAAGATTCGAGTACCCGCATTTTGGTTTTCGGCAGCTGTTGGTGGAGTCGTTGACCCAACTTCGAAGTAGGCTTGAGCGTTGCCAACGATGGTTAACCGAACTTGCTTGTTGTTGATCGTGAGTTGAGCAATGTTGCCACCAAGCTCTACGGAAGCGGTCGTGACCATTTGCCACTGCCAACCCGTCTTAGCACCTTTCACCTCATCGCGAATCTCCACTGCGCTCCGGTTGATCATCGTAAAGGTGCGATTGACGCTCGTCGCTTGACCGGCATAAGCTCCGGTTAGGTTTACTCGAGTTTGTGCAGCGAATGTGTTCGCGGCAACGAGTTCGGTCGTAGCGGATCCGTTCCATATCTGGTTTGCGTTGTTGAAAGTGATCGTGCTGTGGCTACGCGTCGTGTTTCGGTAGATGTTCCATCGTTGACCATTCGCGCCACCATTGAAGTACCCTGGCAAACTATAGTTATCCTTTCCGAGGTCGGTGGAGAATCGTTGTCCCTGACTATCCAAGACGAAGGAACCTAGGTCAAGCTGTCCGTGGGCAAGACCATTCTGACCGGCTTTGATGCCGATATAGAGTGCGTTTGTGTCGTTCCAGCCACTCCGCATCGTAACCACTGTCTGGTCCCCCTTCCATTCTTGATCAAGCGGCGGGACCGCATTTGAGGAGGAGACTCGTGGCATCCATTCCAAAAAGAGTGCGGAAAGCCGATGCTCTTCTCTCCAAAGATCGCCCCGGGCGATCATTTCAGAAATGCGATCTCGGGTCCAATTGGTTACTGCTGGTTGGCGATAAACTCTTGCAAGCTCTAAGGTCGCTGGGGCTGGAACAAACGTCTCGCTGGCATCCGCAAAGTTGAAGTTCTTACCGCTTGGACCTAGAATTGAAGCTGGGTACCAGGCTGTTTTTGCATAGACGCCGTTGTGAAGAACAGTTTGTCTGGTGCCATAAATGTTCACCAAGCTTCGGTTAAACATTGTTTGGTAGTTCATTCCATAGCGCCAGTAAACTGGACCTTCACTTGGGATTCCAGCTGGAAGGTAGTCGGCAACAGTGCGTCGAACCCCTGGAATCGCGTAGGCGAGAACCTTCCCAGCGATGACAGGATCGGTATCCATCACTGCAAGTGCGCCAATTCCTAACCCAGAACCGCATACCTGAGGCCAGTTCGTAATACGTTGAGTCCACTCGGCTCCTAGCTTGTATTCATTGAATCCTGGATTCAAACCCTTACTTACGATCGCAGTTCGGATCGCCATCCTTTCCGCCGGTGTCAGCTCATTGTAGAGCCAGTCGTAACCAATCGCGGCGGCGGTGGTCATTTCTGCGGTGCCGAGGAAGTGAGTCGGATACCAATTCGGCATTACCGCCATCGCAGCGAGTTCGGCCTTCATCCGATTGGCATATCGGACGTCATTTGTGATCCGGTAGGCAGACCCAAGGTTAAGAATGCGGCCGAGGGCATTGCGGCTTCTAGTGAGCAGACTGTCGGAGACGAGCTCGTACTTCACAGGTTGAGTGAGGAGGTCGAGTTCAGCTTGGCGGATGGTTTCTTGTTGGAGTTGCTGAACCAGGGGATCGGAACTTCGGCCCTGCGGATTAATTGTGCGATCAACGAGGAGCCGAGGGCGGCTGAGGGAGTTTGTGGCTTGTGCACTTGCGACGCTTGTCAAGGTCAAGGCGAGCAGACTAGCAGTTGCGAGTGAAAAAATCCCTTTGTTTCTGATCATGGTTCCGTCCGTGAGTGGTGCCGCCAACCACCACACGGATCAGAATCACAATATTCGTGCCAAAGCCTGAATGATCAATTCATTTTGCTCAGGGGTTTTTACTGCCGTACGCACAGCCCTGCCTTGGAATCGAGGCGAGAGGGAATCACAGTTTCTAAGAAAAATACTAGATTCTCGACAGCGGTCTACGATCTCTTGCGCCCCGGGTTTATCGAGCATGAGCAGCAAAAAGTTCGTGTCACTTGGAACTGGCGTTAGTCCGGGAAGTTCCCCAAGTCGTGACGAAAAGTCATTTCTCAAAAAGGCGGTTTCCTGAGCGACGCGACGGTAGTATGTTGGGTCGGCCAAAGCGGCAACCCCCGCGACTTGGGCGATGAGCCCAACGCTCCAAGGAGGAGAAACCTTGGACCACTCGTGGATCCGCTCAGCACTCGCGACCAAATAGCCAAGCCGGAGACCGGACAGCCCGTAGTATTTGGACATTGACTTGCTAATGATCAAATTTGGAAAGTCCGTAGTAAGAGGTTCAGCGGACTCGGAACCAGGCAGAAAGTCAATGTATGTTTCATCGATCCAGACCGTGGTAGCTGGATCGACATTTTGAAGCAAACACAAAATTTCAGACCGGGGTAGAGTTCGGCCGGTCGGGCTATTGGGGTTTACCATCGCAACAAACTTGGCTCCTCGTGCATCTTGGATCAGAGCATCCACATCAGGGAGAAACCCTCGTGACTCATCCAGATTGTGGCGACGAACTTTCGCCCCAATCACCGATTCCAAAAGATAAATGTACTCTCCGTACATCGGATCAAGGATCAGCACCTCATCACCGCTTCCGACCAGTGAGGGCAACGCCATGTACATGAGAGAGGAAGACCCGGACCCCACCAGAATGTTTTTGGCTTGGAGATTTCGCGCGGCAGCGATCGCCTCGGTGAGTCCTTCCGACTCCGTAGGGGGGCTTGTCTGGATGAGCCATTCCAAGTGGGGCTGGATCGCTTCCACGACTTTGGGAGATGGTGGGTACCAGGCGTCAAGTACGTCGGCATTGATGATTCGCGAGCGTCTGGATAAGTCCGAAAAGTCCGACCCAATCGCATCAAAAAACGCCCCACCATGAAAAGCCCCAGTTGCCATGCCTTGTTCTACCACTCTGGGTGATGAATTGTTCGGGAGCAAACTATCTGAACAACCCAGATTACCTTTCGACGTACCGCTCGACTTCGTCGTGTCCGACGTAAAAGTGCTGACTATACTCGCCTGGCTTGAGCCATATCAGGGCTTGGGGGATTCCTCGCAGAATGAACGCGACGACCGCCTGAGCCTCCTCGACGGTCAAGGTCTGAAAGTTTGAACGGGTAACGATCAGGTGAAGAAGATCTTCCTCACCCTCGAATTGCCAACGAAACTCTCCGTATGTGCTGCCGAAAACATTCGGTTCCACTCCTACCGTAGCCGAGGCGACAGTTGGACTCTGAACGCTCTTCTCTGGATCAAACGGCGGCAGTTTGATCATCGTGTTCGTCGCGGTTGCGGCCAGGATTGCGGCGATCGCGGCGTCGCGCTTTTCTTGTTCGATTGCGTTTGGCGTGAGCGTCATTTCTTTCTTCTACGCAGGCGGGGAATTTCTGAATCCGTCCCCGGTTCCCCATGCTGGCGCTGCAACTCGTCCCTTTGCAGGTGCGCCGGATGAAGCCATCTGCCCAGGCTGAGCGATCTCTAGCAAACCTATGAGCTCGCTAGGGAATTCTTCAGGTGCCGACCACTCAAAGAAGTTTCGACCGATGAATCCAGTATCAATGTCGCCACTAGCAAATTCTGGATGCCGCAGAACATCAATCAGGAACCCGATGTTCGTGGCAACCCCAAGAATGTGCAGGTCTTCCAGTGCAGTAATTAGCTTACCGATTGCTTGCTCTCGTGTCGGGGCAGTTGCAATGACTTTTGCGAGCAGGCTGTCATAGAATCGGCTGACTTCCAGGTTTGCTCCGTAACCGGTGTCAATCCGCACGCCAGGAATCTTTGGTTCCTGCCAGGCAAGGAGCTTTCCGATGCTTGGCATAAATCCTGTCGCGGGATCTTCGGCAACGATCCGTGCCTCGATCGAGTGGCAGTTCAAGGTCTTTCGATCAGGGGTCAAAAACTGCGGAATGAGTTCCTGCAGATTCGCGCCATTCGCAACCTCAATCTGAAGTCGAACCAAGTCGAGACCTGTAATTGCCTCCGTCACCGGATGCTCCACCTGCAAACGAGCGTTGACTTCTAGGAAGTAAAACTCATCCGTCACAGGGTCAACCATGAATTCAATCGTTCCTGCGCCGTAGTAACCCGCATTCTTGATAAGCGATACGCTTGAATCTCGCATGCGCTCCCACATCGGGTGATCCCAGCCAAAGTAAGCACTTGGGGCTTCTTCAATCAACTTTTGGTGACGACGTTGGATACTGCATTCGCGCTCGAAGAGGGGGGCAACGTTGCCAAATGTGTCGGCGATCACTTGGACTTCAAGGTGACGGGGTTTGAGGACTAGCTTTTCGACCATCATGGCACCGTCCCCGAATCCGCTAAGGGCTTCTTCGCTGGCTAGGCGGCAGGCATCGTCAAAATCGGACTCTTTCTCAACGATCCGCATCCCCCGGCCACCACCACCTGCGCTGGCTTTCAGCATCACAGGGTAACCGATTTCGGCGGCTGCTTTTTTAAGTTCAGCATCTGTGGCCCCGGGTTCGAAGTAACCAGGAGTGACGGGAACACCACTCTTGACCGCAATTTGTTTGGCTTCGATCTTGCCACCCAGAGCCCGCATGGCGTCTGCGCTAGGCCCGATAAAAATGATTCCAGCCGAGGCGCATTGATCGGCAAAATCGGCACGCTCGCTCAAAAAACCATAACCAGGATGAATCGCATCTGCTCCGCTTTCCTTCGCTGCGGCGAGGACTTTGGTGACGTCAAGATAGCTCTCGGTGGGAGAATTGCCGCCAAGTGCGATGGCTTCGTCGGCAAGCAAAACATGAGGCATTTGGGCGTCTACATCGCTATGAATTGCGACGGTTGCGATACCCATCTCTCGAGCTGTGCGGATGACGCGCACCGCAATTTCGCCGCGATTTGCGATCAGGATCTTTTTAATCATGGTTCCACCACAAAGCTCGCTTTTCGCTTTTCGAGAAATGCTGCGATGCCCTCTTGAGCTTCTGGAGTCGAACGCCGTTCGGCTAAGGCTCTTGCTCCAGTGCTAGGGTCAAGGAATGGATTTTGGGCGAGCATCTTGCTGGCGTACGCCGATTCGGGACCAGCGGCAAGGATTGCCTTAAGTTTTTTGGTTACCATTTCGTCGAGGTCTTCTTTGGGACCGACCTCATGCACCAGGCCGATCCTCAGAGCATGATCCGCACCAAAAATATCCCCCGTACTAAATAAAGCCCGCGCATGACCTTGACCAATTTTTGGGACAACAAAGCGGCTAATCGTCGCCGCAATCAGACCAAGTTTGACTTCGCTGAAGCTGAAAAGAGCCTTATCGGCGGAGACAGCGACATCGCAACAAGCCACAATTCCCGCCCCTCCACCAAAAGCGTGACCATTTACTTTTGCAATAACAATGGGTTTGCAAGTAGCGATGCGTTCAAACAGTTCTGCGAGTTTCAGAGCATCTTGGTAATTTTGCTCCTCAGTGTAGCCAGACGCTCGTCGCATCCATTCCAGATCACCGCCTGCGCAAAACGCGGGTTCAGCACCGGTTAGAACCACAGCTCTCGTGGCTGGATCGAGCGATGCAAACGCCGTATTCAGCTCGGCAATCAGCGTATCACTTAGTGCGTTCCGTACCTCCGGGCGATCAAGTGTGATCGTCGTCACCGGCCCCTTCGACTCGACTTTGAGCATGAGTCAATTATGGCGTGTTCGTTCCAGAGTCCGCCGAAATGATGCACCGGGTAATCTTCGGTGAGTGGCTGACCAGAGAACTATCCTGATCGCGGATCGCATTACTTCTCTTGGGGATAATGTTATCACGGCTTCGCTATTGTTCAGTTTGCACCGCCAGTTTCCAGATGTTCGTTTCTTGATCAAGGCACCTAATCAATTTGCGGTTCTGTACGCATCTAATCCTGCCGTTACCGTTCTTGAATTGGATGCGGATGTTGACCATCCATCTGCTGAGATTGTTTACAAGCATCGTCCTCCAAAGTTTTGGAAATTATCTGGGCTTCACCGGAAACGATTTCTGGCTTGTTTGCGGACGTTGCAGAAGCCGATCGCGAGCGGTCGATCCAGTAGCATCTTGGCCCCGCTCTATACGAAGAAAATCATTCGTCGAAAGTTAAGAGGCACAATGCACGAGCTAGCATATTGGGCGGAGATGATCCGCCCGGTCTTGCCGGAAATGATCGTTCCGGTGGAATACGACTTAATCTTTGGACACGGAGTCAGGCAAAGGGAACCAGGATCAGTGCACGTTCACCTGGGTAATGGAAAAACAAACGAGCCAGCTCATCCGAGTGTTTTATTCAGTGCACTAAATGAGATCAACTCAATCGAACCGATCGTAAGGCTATCTATTAGCGGCTCGCCAGAATATGCCGAAAATGCCCAGGAATTGTTTGCCCCGTATAAGCCGACTTGGATCGGACAACCAGACTTGATGGACTTTGTCCGGGAGTTGCAAAGTGTATCGTTGGTCCTGAGCAGCGACTCCGGTCCTGCCCATTTGGCGGCCGTGGTTCACGCTCCAAGCCTCGTGTTTTTCTCAAAGCTTTCGCTTGAACCGAAGCAATGGGGACCACTCTCTCCGAACACAATTTGTGTACGGAGCAGGGAGAAGTGTTCGACTTGCGTTGCGAGAAACTCGTGCAGCAGGAACACCGAATTCAACCGAATCTGTGGGCTAAGCTTTGATCGCGAGGACGTAGTCAAAGCATTTCAAAAATTAAGGAGTTATCCATGACGTTTGATTCAGGAATTACCTTCTTGCCAGTCCGTGACCTTAGTGTCACCCGGGCTTTTTACGTCGAAAAAATAGGACTCAGGGAAGTCCTAGATCAAGGAGCTTGTGCAATCTTTGAAGTTAAACCAGGGTGCTCTTGGGGGTTTTGCAATCACTTTGAACCAATGGCTGATCCAAACAGGGTGATCCTCACTCTTGTGACTGAATTCGTTGATGAGGTCTATGAGGACTTTGTGAAAAAGAGCATTAGTACCGACTGCAAGCCGAGGCTAAACGAGCGATTTCAGATCTATCACTTTTTCGCAGAGGATCCTGATGGTTATCGCATCGAAGTCCAGCAATTCCGGGATCCGGCCTGGCCGAAGAGTAAGGGCTAGCGCCACCACTCGGCAAGTTCTTTCGAGAGGTACCGATACCATTTGAAGACCTTATGAGGCTTTCGCTTCATGATAAAGAAGAAATTCCGCCATGTATCAAGAACTTGCTCGTTCTTCGGAGGTCCATGGAATTTGACGATGATCGCGATATCAAGTTGTTCCTTGGCGAGCTTCGGGTTGGTTTCGTTGAGCTTACGCAAGCCCTTGTAGGTTGCAATCCACTCTAATGGGATGTAATCCACTCGGTCTTGAAACCCATGATCCTCGATATAGGCGTCAATATGATCTTGGTCGCCAAGCGCGGTTGACTTGGTCGGATAACGCTTACCGTCCCGGTAACTTGTATAAAAACCCTCGGTCATTTCACAGGGTCGTACGAGCATAACCGCCGAGCCAAGACAATCGTAGTGCCAGTCTCGCATCGCAACAAATTCCTTTTTCGATTCAAGGCAAAAATTGATCATCGGAGCCATTGATTTCTTGATCGCTATGGACTGGTCAATGAAGATAAATTCATCAGGAAATAGGGTTCGATCAAACAACCTGAGCTTTACAAATGACCCTTCGAGTCCCCATCCTCGGCAATCCATTTTCTTGATTTTCGGGTGCAACGGACGGTCGTGATCACAGCAACAAGTGAGTTCAAAAGGATGCTCCATCCACCTCTCAAGCATGGATTGGAGGCGGTTTGGGTACTCGTCGCTATACTTTGTCCCGGCCTGGATGCACACAATCTGAAGCGGCTTGTTGGTGCTCATTTGCGGAATAACCTCAAGGGAATCTTGGTGGGCAAGGAGAGACTTGAACTCTCACGGCTATTAACCGCTGGAACCTAAATCCAGTGCGTCTACCAATTTCGCCACTCGCCCGGGTTCGAAGGTGAAGTGTACCCGGTCACTATTTCAAAGTATTGAGTGTCACTTGTACTAGTCTGACCATTCGGTCACAAACCTAACAGATCAGAATTCTGATCCGGAAAAAGTTCCGGTGAGAACAATGCCATCAAGCCCGATCTCTACAGAGTCCAGGTTCACCGGAATCGGGAAGTCCTCCGCCTTGATCACGGGGTTGATCCGGTCGAGCTGTCCTTCGACCAGACCTTGCACTGGGCCGCCCTTGTCCACCTCCACCAAGACGACGTGAAGTTCGGATCGATTTCGGACTTCAAGCAAACACTTCGCTGTGGCGGTGATCTCAATGAGCACTTTTGCAGTTGCACTGACCAACACAAAGCCGGGAATCAGCTCAACTTTTGGATCTCGCAGCGGGGCAGGGAATTCTCCGGCTAAAAAGTTTGCCAAATCATCAGCGGTCACACGAGCCCTCACGACACCGGGCTTACTCATCTCCAGAGTATTCTTGCGCGAGTCATAGCCTGCGGATTCGGTTTTGAGGGTGATCTCTTCGACAACCAAACCCATTGGGAGGGTGACTTTTTGAGCGTTCATGTTGAGGCGATCGAGTTTGATGATTCCCATTTCTCTCTCAATTTTGGCAACTTTTCCACACACTTTGGGCGAATTCGTCGTATCATGTCTGAATATGCTTTCAGCACTGTTGCTTTCAGTAGTTTCTCAACCCAATCCAGAAATCCCGAGAGACTTTCGGGCCGCGTGGGTGGCAACCGTAGATAACATCGACTGGCCCACCAAACCTGGCCTATCCACAGCAACCCAGCAAGCCGAAATGATCGGAATTCTGAACACGATTCAGAAGCTTAATATGAACGCGATCATTTTCCAAATTCGCCCGCACGGCGATTCCATGTACAAAAGCAAAATTGAGCCGTGGTCGTGGTACCTGACTGGTGAATCGGGTATAGCTCCGAATCCACCCTATGACCCGCTCCAATTTACAATTGACGAAGCTCGAAAGCGAAACATTGAGGTTCACGTCTGGTTCAACCCCTACCGAGCAAATCACGGTGCCCAAAAGGGGCCAATGACGAAGAGCCATATTAGCAAGACCAACCCAAGCAGCGTGTACAAGTACGGCAACTTTGAATGGATGGACCCTGGTGATCCGCTTGTTCAGAAGCGAAGTTATGACGTCTTTATGGATGTTCTCAAGCGCTATGACATTGACGGAATCCACATTGATGATTATTTTTATCCCTATCCGGTCAAGGACACCCCGTTCCCAGATGACAGAACCTACAATGCGTTCAAAGCAAAGGGCGGCAAGCTGAGCAAAAGCGATTGGCGACGTAAGAACGTGGATGACTTCGTGGAGAAGGTTTACAAAGGTATCAAGAAAGAAAAGCCGTGGGTGAAATTTGGAATTAGCCCATTTGGTATCTACCGCCCAGGAATCCCAGCGGGAATCAAAGCCGGGGTTGATCAATACGAAGATTTATCTGCAGACGCACTGAAGTGGTACCAAAAGGGTTGGTGCGACTACTTTACGCCTCAACTCTATTGGCCCATTGAGCAAACGGCTCAGTCATTCCCGGTTTTACTGGACTGGTGGAAGAGCCAAAACAAAATGAATCGTCACTTTTGGCCAGGCCTCTATACCGGGCGTTTGAACGAAGGCTGGGAGACAAGCCAGGTTACACGCCAACTTGATATGATCCAAGATCGAGGGCTAGATGGAGGCGTGCACTTTAGCATGAAGTCCTTCACACACAACTACAAGGGAATCAATCAAGCACTGTTGGCTGGACCATATCAAGAAAAAGCAATCGTCCCAGCTTCACCTTGGCTCGACGGTAAGGCTCCCGCAATGCCAAATGTAAAGAAAACCGACGATCCACGAGTGTTTAGGCTTGAAGGTGGAGCGCCAGGCGTTCACCAGCACGTGATTTTGACCGAAGACAAGGGTAAATTTAAGATCACTGGAGTGTACGAGGGGCGTATGGACCTTAAGATGACTACGGGTTCTGAACGTATGGTTATTTATGCAATCGACCGCGTGGGCAATGCTTCGGCACCGTTTGTGCTTAAGAAGTGAAAACCCAATGATGAAGCGAGGACTTACCACTGGACTAATGGCCGCATTTGCGATGATCGCAAATGCCCAAACCGTGAATCAAGGGTTTGTGAATCATCCGTCCTTGGGGATTCCTGCACCAGCGCGAGAAACCCGAGCGGTTTGGCTCACAACCGTTTTCAATATTGACTGGCCGGCATCAAGCGGAAATACAACCGCGATCCAAACGAGCCAAAGAGCGTTGATGAATACAACTCTGGATCAACTCCAGGCGATGAACATCAATACTGTGATTTTCCAAGTTCGATCTCAGTGCGATGCGATGTATCCAAGCACACTTGAGCCGTGGTCAAATTATCTTACTGGTCGGATGGGCCGAGCTCCTGCAGGAACTTATGATCCTCTCCAAGAATGGATCACCGCATGTAAAGCCCGAGGAATGTGGTGCATGGCTTGGTTCAATCCTTACCGGGCGCTGACCCGAGCCCCTGCATTTGAACCTCCAACCGCAGGAAATTGGGACGACGCTGGCACTTCGGTTTCGAGCACGACATATCTACCGCCAAACCACGTGTATCGGGCGCGATATGATCTCGTCCGAAAGGTAACCTCCTCCACTTGGTGGATGGATCCGGGTGTACCCGATGCCGCCGCTCGTGCGAAATCGGCAATCATGGATGTAGTGAACCGTTATGATGTGGACGGAATTGTGTTTGACGACTACTTCTATCCTTCAGGGGTAACCACGGCTTTTGATTCGGCGACTTATGCTCAATATGGAGCCGGGCTAACCTTGGCAAATTGGCGGCGGAAGAATACTGATAACTTTGTTCAAGATATTAGCCAATCTATCAAGGCAGCGAAGCCAAACATGATGTTTGGAATTGGACCAAATGGTATATGGGTTTCTGGGCAACCTTCAGGCACAAATGGCCAAAGTGCCTACAACGAATTGTACGCCGATACCAGGAAGTGGCTACAACAAGGCTGGGTTGATTTCCTTTCTCCTCAACTCTACTGGACCATCAATTCTGTTGGGCAAAGTTACACCCTATTGAGCAACTGGTGGGCGCAACAAAATATCGCAAATCGCCATCTTTGGATTTCGAATGCTGCCTATCGGCTTGATGCCGCTCAAGGGGATTGGGCAGTCAGTGAACTCGAAAATCAAGTTGGAATCTCGCGCAATCTTCCTGGGTCCGTTGGTAATGTTTGGTATAACACCTCCGCATTTCAAGATAATCTGAAGAGTGTGAGGACAACTTTCCAGGCTGGAATTTATGCCCAGCAGGCTCTCGTTCCGGCATCGCCATGGCTACCGGACCAGACCCCTCCTTCAATGCCGAGTCTCTCTCTAGCGACCTCGGGAAGTAACTACACAATTTCGTTCTCGGTGAGTGGAGAACAACCCCGATGGATTCGACTTGCGGTTCTGGTCGGTGCAACTTGGCAAAACAGAATCTATCCGGGGACGACCACATCTGTCACTTGGCCTCGAAAGACTGGAAATGATCCGGTCCGGGCAGTTGCTGTCGCGAGCGTGGATCGCCTTGGAAACATGAGCCAACATGCTAGTCGAACACTAGACGCTACGGCGTTGTTGACTTCTCCACGTCGGAACTAAGTTCACTTGCATTGCGCATCGGAAGTTCGATTCTAAAGGTCGAACCGATGTTGAGTGCGCTGGTCACAGTAACGCGGCCCCCGTGGGCTTCGACGATGTGCTTCACAATGCTCAATCCCAATCCCGTGCCTCCGCTTGAGCGAGATCGGCTCTTGTCAACGCGATAAAAGCGTTCGAAGATACGAGGAAGATCTTCTCCGGGAATACCCAGACCAGTATCCTTCACCTCAACAAAGGCGTATCCGGATTCCTCACCAACCTCGATGGCGATGCTTCCAGTCATTGTGTAATTGATTCCATTATCAATAAGGTTTGTCAGAACCTGTGTGATCTGCGAACTATTAGCATCCACAATAAGAGATTCAGGAGCGGTGAGCAAAAGTGTCAAACCTTTAGCTTTAGCTTTCTGCTGCAATCCAAAGGTAACGCTCTCCACCACTTCGGCTAGATCAAACCCACCCTTGATGAGCTCTCTGGATTCCGCGACGCTTAAGGTTAATAAATCGGCAACGATCAGAGCGAGGTGGTCTACTTCTTGAACAATCAACTGGGAGTACTTTTCGCGAAGAGAGTCGTCGCTGGCTTCTAATTCGGTCAGAATTTCGCTCATAGCGCGAATTGTAGTGAGCGGAGTACGCAATTCGTGCGAGACATTGGCAACAAAATCCCGGCGAACGCGTTCCAAATGCCGAATATGGCTGATATCCACCAGCGAAAGAAAAACTCTCTCGCCGCGAGGTGGCTCTGGCCAGGCACGAACGATCACGGTCATATCCTCAGTCACCCGAATACCTAGTTCAGCGTTGTAAGGCTCGTGCGAGTCGCTCGCTTGACGGATAATCTTCTCTAAGGCATGTGTCAAAGTCACCGCCAAAATGCTTCGACCAACCGGATTGGGGAAGCTGAAGAGCTCAGAAGCCTTCTGATTCGCGAAGATAATCTGCCCGTCTGGAGTGCAAAGGAAAAGCGCAACATCAAGCCCTTCGGCAAGACCATCAATAGCCTGGCTCTGTTCCTCTAAATCAATCCGCTCTTGTTCCAAAGACTTCAAAGTACGCTTATGCTCAACGTCGTTTAGCCTCATTTGCGCCAAAGTCCAAGAACAACCGACAAGCGCTAAGAACAAAAAAATCCCACCCCATACCGGAGCAAAACCAGCAAACAAGCACACCGCGGCGAGTACAATCGCAAGCGAAGATCCAACCAAAGGAAGATTTTTCCG
>JBEIDH010000045.1:0-16845 GCA_040383535.1 Chthonomonas sp. | reverse complement strand
GAACGCTCTTTGCTCGGTTGGAAAGAAGTCGAATACGAGGTCATGCGGGATAGCAAAGGCAATTGCATCACGATCTGTAACATGGAGAATTTTGACCCGATGGGAGTCCACACAGGAGACTCCATCGTCGTCGCACCAAGTCAAACGCTAAGTGATATTGAGTATCACATGCTCCGAACAGCTTCGCTAAAGATCATTCGAGCTCTGGGGATCGAAGGCGGTTGCAATGTTCAGCTCGCAATGTCTCCCGAGTCATTCGACTACTACGTGATTGAAGTCAACCCACGCGTGTCAAGATCTTCGGCACTCGCGAGTAAAGCGACCGGATATCCCATCGCGCGCGTCGCGGCAAAAATTGCGGTCGGAAGGACACTTGACGAGATTGACAACCAAGTCACCGGGAAGACCAAAGCATGCTTTGAGCCGGCACTTGACTACTGTATCGTCAAGATCCCGCGATGGCCGTTCGATAAGTTTCAGTCTGGCGACCGGACGCTCTTCACTCAGATGAAGGCGACCGGGGAAGTCATGGCGATTGATCGTAGCTTCGAAGCTGCATTCATGAAGGCGATTCGAGGTCTTGAAGTAGCCCAGAAGGATCTTTGGCACGTGAAGTTCGCCGGAGATCGCAACAATCCGGAAGCGACTCGAATGCCGGATGACCAACTAGCCGAGGCGATTCGAATCCCTACCGACGAACGGCTTTGGGCAATCGCCGAAGGGCTCCGTCGGGAATGGGGCGTTGCTCGCGTGAACAAATTGAGCAATGTTGATCCTTGGTTCCTCAACAAAATGGAGATACTTCTCGAAAACGAGCGGAATCCAGGTCCAACTCCGGAACGCATCTTCAGAATGGTTGACACTTGCGCCGGAGAATTTGAATCAAAAACGCCTTACTATTATTCAACAACTGGGGTTTCCAACGATGCTGACCGGAAGTATTCGGAAGACACACGAGAAACCGTCCTGGTTCTAGGTTCGGGCCCGATCCGCATCGGCCAAGGAATCGAGTTTGATTACTCTTGTGTCCACTGCGTCTGGGCGCTCCAGGAAATGGGTTACCGCGCTATCATCGTCAACAATAATCCAGAGACGGTGAGCACGGATTTTGACACCGGCGATGGTCTTTACTTTGAACCCGTGACGTTCGAAGACGTGATGCCGATCATTGAGCACGAGAAGCCTGTTGGCGTAGTTGTGCAGTTCGGTGGTCAGACTGCAATTAACCTTGCCCAGCGTTTACACGATGCCGGAGTAAACGTCCTCGGGACATCCGCACAAGCAATTGCCGAAGCCGAAGACCGCCATCTTTTCGAATCCATGCTGACCGAGCTTGGAATCTCAAAGCCGGCTGGTCGTGCTGTGCGATCCTTGGAAGAAGCGACTTCCGTTGCAAGAGAAGTTGGATATCCAATCTTGGTCCGACCAAGTTTCGTACTCGGTGGCCGGGCGATGGAGATCGTTTACAGCGAGGACCAACTTGGAGAGTTTTACACGTACGCCGAGGAAGCCAATCCTGGTCAGCCCGTTTTGGTGGATCGCTACGTATCCGGAAAGGAAATCGAAGTAGACGTGATCTCCGATGGTACAGATTGCCTGGTTCCCGGAATCATGGAGCATATCGAACGGGCTGGGGTCCACTCCGGCGATTCGATGGCGGTCTATCCACCGGTCAGCCTTTCCCGAGAAGTGGAGTGGAGGGTTGTTGAGATTGCATCGCAGATCGCCCGAAAGCTCAAAATCCGTGGCGTGATGAACATCCAATTCGTCATGGACGAGAACGAGCAGGTGCACGTCATTGAGGTCAATCCCCGGGCGTCACGAACGGTGCCGTACCTCAGTAAGCTGTCGGGGGTTCCAATTGTTCAGCTTGCAACCCGCTGCATGATGGGCCAACCTTTAGATCATTTGGGATACGGCTCCGGGCTATGGTGCTCTCAAGGCGAAATGTTGAGCGCAGAGACTCAAGCAGAACAAGAATCATTCGGTCCAACAACAAGGGGACTCATTGCAGATCAAGATTTGTATCTATCAGGAAAAGTTAGCCAAGCCGCCCACTTTGCGGTCAAAGCTCCGGTCTTCAGTTTCCAAAAGCTTAGTAAAGTAGAGCCGTCACTTGGCCCGGAAATGAAATCCACCGGGGAGGTCTTGGGAGTAGACCGAGATTACGGTAAGGCAATTTATAAAGCAATGGTCGGAAGCGGCGTGACCTTCAAGAAAAAGGGCAAAGTCGCGATTACCGTAAACCAAATGGACAAGAAACATGTGGTGGAGATCGCAAACAATCTCATAAAAAATGGCATTGAGATCGTGGCTACTGCCGGTACCGCAGAGATCCTGCATGGTGCCGGGATTGAATGTTCCACGGTGGGCAAGATTCAAGACGGTGGGAGGAATTTCTTAGATCTCATCCAGAACGGCGAGGTCAGCCTGATGATTAATACCCCCAGCCCAGGTTCTAGCACGGATGAAGCGAAACGGATTCGCAGGGCCTGCATTGAAACCGGGATTGCCTGCGTCACGAGCATTGACACCGCACTCGCATTAGCGGGCGCAATCCACTACTTCGCTAGCCCTGAGGAGACTTCTTGCCTCCCATACATGGAATATCTTAAGCCAGTGACACATCCGGTGGTACATTAAGGGCATGGCTGAAGAGAACGAAGAAGAATCGCGGGAAGAGAGCGATCTGCCGCCATCCTTTTTCCCTTTTGATGCTGATGAGGACCTCATTCAGGAACCATTCGATCTTGGTGAGCCTGTGGAAGTTTCCGTTGAGGGTGTTTTCTTCGCCGAAACTGGATCAAACGTAAGTCGGTTCGTCTTGCTGACCGATGGCGAAAGGAAGTTACCCATCGTGATTGGTGCGCCAGAGGCCGTTTCGATCAGCATTCCCCTCGAAGGGAGCCAAACCGATCGTCCGCTCACCCACGATCTTCTTAAATCAATCTTAGAGAAGCTGGGTGGACATATTACGAAGATCGTGATAGACGATATTTGGAACAAGACTTACTATGCCAAGATCTTTATTCAGCATGGCAAGACCCTGTTGGAGGTAGATTCCCGTCCGAGTGATGCAATCGCCCTCGCGTTGCGTTGCGAAGTTCCTATCTACGTGAGAGACGGAATCTTGGATCAAACGGACGACTGAAAAACCTTCAGCCCAAAGAGACAGGCTAAAAGTTTTGAGCCCAAAACGGAAATGATCCGTTACGGAGTCGGTTTTTCCTCGCCGTAACTATCCATCCTCTCCACTCCCTTGAGCATTTTCTCATAGGCAGCTTTCACTTCGGCTAAGAAATCGGCGGGGAGTTGGTTTTCTTGGAGCGCAGTTTTACCCATTTGGGAATCGGAAACCGACTGGCGGGCACCGTATCCCTTCACTGCAAAGCTCATATTGAGGTTGGTCTTCGTACCGAAGTAGAAGCCTTTATCAAATTTCGGCATGAACGCTTCCATCTCTTTATAAGTCTTCGAGGTCTTCATTGCCTTGAGAGCAGCAAAAGTTTTCGCGTTCATCTCGCTCACCGGGAAGAAAGTGTTCTTCGGCCCGGCGGGTGAGATCACCTTCTCTTCATCAAAGGATCCAAATGCGAATCCCTCCGTCATCAGGAAAGGTTCAGCATCAGATCGGTCGCGGAATGGAGATTGTCTTGGAGCGGTGTCCTCGTTATACTCCTCTCCTCCTCCCATCGAATTCTCGTCTTCGGCCATGGATTCTAGGAAGTCAAACATGCCTCCTTGATTGACTTTTGTTCGCTCGAGATCCTCAAATCCGGTGAGGCAGGTCAAGAAAAGAAGCTGCTGATTCGCCTGAAGCGTTCGGTAGGGCACTGGTGTTCCCGAGTGCAGAACATCCTTCTGCGGAGGGGTGAGCGATCCGTAAAAACGGAGCCCAGTAAAGGCCGATCTGCCCATAAATCCACCGTCTCCGGCCATCATGCTCGGAAAAATGAGATATCCTAGCGCGTTCATCAGGTCTTGGCTGTAGTCGGGGTAAGACTGAGCAAAGGCGATGCGTGTCGCCAAGCTCAGAGAGCCGTTCTTGGCTTCCTCGTCGCCCACCTTCCGGGCTACCACGCGATCAAGACGGGCGAAAGGGGAAATACTCGGGAAGCGCATCTTGCCGGTAACCCATCCATCTTGACTGGAGAGGGTTACAGAGCCAATATTGTCTAGCGAGCGGAGTGCTTTTTCAAGAGAATTCGCAGGCGCGCCGCCAAAAGTATTCTCCAATATGAATGCACTGTCGGGGATATACGCGACCAAATTCGCGTTTTGATCAGTCGCGATCTCAAACAGAGACTGGGTTGCCGCATTGCTCAGCGGATCAATTTCATCGGGTTTGTTATAGAATCCTCTGATCTTGTTTAGTGCGTTACTGATTTTATCAGCGTCAGGAGCACCGGCTCCGTCACCAAACTCCGAGGCAATTGATTGGGCAACCTTCGATGCTTCGGTTTGGGAAACTTCCTTCTTGGGGTTCTTTAGCGTGATGGAGGGAGTATAAGGCTTCTTTTTGGGAGCCTCTCCGCCGCGAACTTCCGCCACTTGCTCCATGATCGCCTCGTACCGATTACCTTCGAGTTCGATGCCCAGATAATCCAGCGTATCGAATGCTGACTTTACGGTAACGACAAAGCTGTAGGGAGTTTGCCGTTCGGCGATGATCAAGATCTGGTCCAGAGGCTGTAACATGTAGGAGATGTAGGGGAAATCGTCTCCAGCGCGGTCGGTTGGTTCCCCCACGAATTGCCCGGGAGGTGGTTCGGGTTTGCTTTCCCCAGGTGCTTTCTTTGCAGCTTCCTCTTCGAGTTTGCGTTCAATTTGCTCGGCGCGGGTGCGGAGTTTTGCAATTTGGGTATTAGCTTCACGAGTGATGTTGACGAAGGTATTCGACAAGGTCTTTTGCTTTGAGTTGGGCTTAGTTGCCCACACGATGCGTCCGCTAATGATCAGATTGGAGATCGCCTCGGCATTAATCTCGTCCAAAGCAGCCAAGCGGACGCGCTTCAGGATTTCTCCGTGCTCCTTCGTGATTTCAGCCATCTCCTTTTGTTCTGGAGTTTGATTTGGATCGACTTGGGGGACTTCTGGTCCGGGCGCTTCTCCGCCGAAAAGGTCAAACATGTCACGGCGGGCATTCGGATTTTCCTTTGTCTTCTGAATTTCGGCCTTAATGATGCTCAAAAGGGTATTGCTATCCGCTTTAGCGAGGGAGGTTTGGAGATCTTTGGAGCGATCGAGCTTAAATCCGGTCGTACTCGGGATCCATTCTGCCCCAAGCGTTTCTGCGATCTTGTCCATCAGCGACTTCGCGGTGACATCCTTAACTTTGATGGCAAGAACTTCTCGCTCAAGGATCGGATCAACGGTCAATTTTGTTTCAAGCGTCGTCGAAAGTGCGCCCAAAATCACCGGGATGCGAGAAGCTCGAACCTCATAGGTCACCTTTTGCTCAGGATCGAGAGCAAGGACCTGTGAAAGTGCCAAAACGCAAAGAGAAGATACGCACAAGAAGCGTCGCATAGCCTAGTTTACGATTAACTTGGGCTTTCGCGTTGCTCCTGCGAAGTAATCTTAGGAAAAAGTGAAAAAAACCAATGATTCGAACTTAAACTGCGGGCCAAAAGACCCGACAAAACCAGCCGAATTGACCCAGAGCCAAAGCAAATGTTCGCAAAATCTTGGCGAATGATTGCCCGACCGAAGGGGTAGAAGAAAGGATATGGATTTTAATTGTTTGTGCAAGGAGTTTTCGTGGTAAAAATTTCGCAAAAAGGCGCTATTCCAGGCGAAACCGAGCCCATCTCAAAGACCCTCATCAAGCTCGCCGCTCCCGCGGTTGCTCTCAACGGCTTGCAAGTGCTCAATGGTCTGCTTGACACCTTCTTTATCGGACATCTTCCAAAATCCGCGCTGACTGCCCACGGCGCAGCGATGAATATCATGTTCCTGATGTTCTCGCTTGCGATGGCCGTGAGCGTGGCGGCAGGCGCTTTGGTCAGCAGGGCATACGGCGCAAACCGACCGGAGGAATACAGAGAGGCAAACCGGCAATGTTACAGCCTAACGCTCATGTTTGGGCTTGTATTTGGTCTTGTCTGCTTCGGAATCGCGCAAGTTGCCGGGCAAATCTTGATCCCCGCCAATGATCCAGTTGCTCGCGGGCTGTTCACTCAGTTCCTCAGTATCTACGCATTAAGTATTCCGGGCACTGCGATTATCACCACACTCAGCGGATCCATGCGGGGGATTGGTGATACCGTCTCCCCAATGTTCATCAGTGGAATCCAGATTCTGCTCCACATGGTTCTGAACTTCTTCTTCATCTTTCCGGGGCATCAATTGTTCGGAATATCCATCCCTGGTCTGGGATTAGGAATGGCGGGGGCAGGATGGGCTCTAGTCATCAGCGGATGGGTATCCGCGCTCATCTATTCAGGCTTCTGCACAAAAACAAAACTTGGGAAAGTCAGCATTTCTCTACCCATCAAGGCGTGGGTCAAGAGAATCCTAAACATCGCGGTGCCGAGTGCGCTCCAATCTGTGATGAGAGTAGGATCTTTCACACTTTTTACACTCTTTTTAAAAGATACGCCGACCGCTTCTGACGCCCTTGGTGCCCTCCGGATTGGGATCACCATCGAAAGCATCATGTTCATGCCCGCTTTCGGACTATCGGTGGCAGCCGGGGCATTGGTGGGTCAATCTTTAGGGGCAGGGGATCCAAAGCGGGCAGAAAAGATTGGTTGGCTGGCGTCGCACTACGCGGGAATCATCATCCTCTGTCTCAGTATCCCGATCTTCATTTATGCCAACGTCATAGCGGGGAATCTTACTGGTGGCGATAAACCCCTTATGGCATTAGAAGCCGCCAATTACATCCGGATTCTCATCGTCACCGAGATTTTGTTTGGTTACGCTATGGTGATTGTTGGCGCAATGCAGGGCGCGGGGGATGCCAAGCGAACGCTATGGCTCACCATTATTGCGCTTTGGCTCATCCGGGTGCCGATGGCGTTCTTTATGACGAAAAGCATGGGAAGCCAAGGTGCATGGATCGCCATGAGCGCATCGCAAGCCCTCCACGGATTCCTCGCGATGTACATGTGGAAGCAAGGCAAGTGGAAAACCGTAAAGGTCTGACTCCGGACCGGATAGAAAGGGCAAAAGAGTATGGGATCCTCGCAAGGAGAAACCCATACTCACATAAGTTCTTAGAAAGGAAAGAACAAGGCCTTAGTCAATAATCCCGCCCTTCTGCCATTCCTTAATCATCTCGTCCAAACCGGACTGATTGACCACAATATTGGCCTTCTTCCGCGCGTCGCCCATGAGTTTTTCGATGTTGTTGCGGGCTCTTCCTCGGTCGATCATCATTTGCCGCCGAATTTGGGTGCGTAACGAATCGTCAAGGACCATGCGCTCTTCTGGCTTGATGTCATTCACTTGGAACTTGAACCATCCGCTAGAACCGGCGATCCAATCCGTGCTTGAACCGATCTTTGTTGCGTCCAAAGCGCTTTGGACTGCCGGGGCAAACACGTTCGCGGGGACATTTCCGATCGAACCGCCATCCAAAGCGGAAGGATCTTGGCTCAGGGAGCGGGCAACGTCGGCGAAAGGCTTGGTTTTCAGAGCTTCGTCCACCGCTTCCTTTTTGTCTTCTGAAACGGAGATCAGGCTGAGCTTGTAAAGCTTCGGCACGGTGTAAAGGCTCGGGTTCTTTTTGTAGAATTCGTCCACCTCTTGGTTGGTGATCGTAACGCCTTGGGTAACGATTTTGAATTCGGCGATCTCCACCCGGATCTGAAGTTCCAAATCTGCTCTGGAAAGTCCAACTTTTATTAGGGTTTCTAGCATTTTCGGAGTCTTTTTGAGCCGAACATCGACTTCTGCCTTGACTTCGGCATCGGAAGGGGAGACGCCGCGCTCCTTTGCGACCTGAAGCATCAGTCGTTCGTTGATCAATTGCTGAAGTGCAATGTAGCCTGGATAAGATTGGACATATCTATCCCCAATCATGCGGCCGACGCCGGGAAGAAATTCCATTCTTCGGAAGTAATCCATGCCAGAAATGGCTTCGCCATTCACGCTGGCAACAGGCTTGGCGGGATCGCTCTGTGCGTGGGCAAGGGCGGAAAGGGAAACGAGAGCAGCAACAAGCGGCATGAGGGCGCGAAACTTTGGCATCATCTTAATAGTACTTAGGACGGCTCAGCCAACGTTCTCGGGTCGTCCTTTTTCCTTTTCCGGGTCTTATGACTCACAATAGCGGGAGCTACTGACTACACTGCGATGGTTCGGCGGACGCGATCTAGAACTTCTTCATCCCCAGGCTGGACCGATCCCGATTGCATGGCTGTGGTGATTTCTTCGGGCGAGCGCACTCCCACCAGGACGGGATGATGCTCACTCGCTACGCGAATTGCGACCTGCGCAAGCTCATTTGGGCTCAACCCGAGCTGATCTGCGTAAGCCGGGATCGGCTTTTCGCCCCCCCAATTCAGGCTAGAGCAGCCCACGATACCGACTCTTCTCTCCTGCGCGAGGGGGGCGAGGGTCTTGTAGCCGTCCCTTTGCAGCGGATTATTGGGGCACAAGATTACGTCGAAGGCATCATGAAATTGCCACATCCCCAACGCCGCCAGGCTCGATCCTCCTGCAAATAGGCCAAAGAATTTGATCGCTCCTTCTTGCTTTGCGTACTCCAAGGTCTCCAGCGCGCCATTAATCTGATGCTCCTCCCACGCCCGGCGATAATCCAGGAAATAAAAATCCAGCGACTCTCTCCCCAAGCTCGAAAGTGTCTGCAACAGCCGCGCCTGCAACAGGTCTCCGGCGTGATCGGAGCTGGTTGCGTTGGAGATTTCTTTCCCGCTGACGGCCATAATCTTCGCATCAGTCCCGCGCATTTGCCCTCCCCACAGGAGCGGTTGCGACGAGATGTCGATGACTGTGTTTGCATCGAGGGCGGCACTCACCAGTTCGAAAGGCCAGCCTTCTTTTGCGTCATTTTGCATCAGCAGATTCAGCCAAACCTTCGGAAATACGGCATTTGTTCTGCCCAGAACTTGATTCATGGACAGAGTGTATCCGAACCTACATTCCCACGCCGCTGTAGAACCGGGTTCCGTAGTGATACATCACTCGGAACGCCAAATAGGACCCAATAATCCACCCGACTTGACCGTAGATGAACGGCATGGCGGCACTTTCGCTTAATCTGCCAACAATGATCTCTGTTGGGAGCGCGATTGTGTAATAGAAAGGGAAGTAGTACGTGATGTTTCGAACCCATTCCGGGAAAATGGCGATCGGGAAGATCTGCCCGCTAAGGAATAACATCGGGAAATAATAGATCTCGAAGATGGAATTGACTTCCTGAAGGAAAAGTGCAAGCATCGCAAACGCCATCACGAACATAAACGACAAAATATGCCCAAGAATGATCGCAAGAATCCCGATTGGAGTGACGCTGACCGTGCTACCGTCCATAAACGGTTGGTAGGCCAGGAAAAGTAACACTAAAAATGGCGCAAAGAGTAAAGATCTGATACATCTCCACGCAAGATTGCGCACGGTCATGAACATTAAATATCCGACGGGACGAATGATCTGCGTGCTGAAAATACCCTCCTTTACTTCATAAGCAACTTCCCACATAAAGTGGCATTGGATGAAGCAGGAGATCATGATCATGGTGAGATAGTAGACCGCGAACTCTCCTCTGGAGAATCCCGCGATCTCGCCTCCCCCCGCCGCCGCGGCGAGGACTAGGGGCATTGTCGCGGCGGTTGCAACATCGGTCAAAACCCAAATCACGCCGCTCGCTTTATATGCCAATCCGTCTTGGATATAAATGCTGAACAGCGATTTGAACTGTCTATAGCGGTTGATTTGGGGGAGCATTGATGGGTTGTTGTTGCTTTATAGGGATTCCAGAAGTTCAACTTCGCTAGCAATGACGCTGAGAGAGCCATCCCAGAACGCACTGGTGGAAATGTCAACGCCAAACCTTGCCGCGAGGGTTGCTGCATCTGCGAGTCCGGTGGAACTCAGCAAATCATCGTATCTCGCTACAAAGTTGCTCGGATCCTTTTCATACTGCGCAAAAAGTCCCAAAGAGAATAGGTGCCCAAACATGTAAGGGAAGTTGTAATAACTTGATCCGTAATAGTGTGGCTTTACTGCCCACATGTACGGATGGCGGCGATCGGATAATCCGTTACCGTAGGTTTCTTCTTGTGCCCAAAGCATGGTTTCACAAAGCTCTTCTGCACTCATACTTCGCTGGTTTCTTGCGTCGAAAACCTTCTGTTCAAAGAGGAATCTACTGCTGATGTCAACGACGGTTTGGCAGGCGCGTTGTAGGCTTTGTTCGAGGATGCCGAACTTTGTTTCGGGGGTTGCCTGCCGTAAAGCGGCCTTGCCGATGATTGCCTCGCAGAAGATGCTCGCGGTTTCCGCAAGAGTCATAGGCGTTTCGCGCTGGATCGGGGCGCGATCCTGGAGACAAAGGTTATGATAAGCGTGCCCTAGCTCGTGGGCTAGGGTCGAAACGGCTCCGTAGGATTCTTTCCAGGACATGAGGATCCGGCTTTCGCCTGGGCGGGTCCCCATGCAGAAAGCGCCATCACGTTTTCCAGGTCGAGCCTCGGCATCCACCCAGTTTTCGGCGAAGCTTTGATCGGCGAGATCGCCCATTTTCTTCGAGAATCCATGGAATTCTTTGCTGACGAAATCTGCCCCGAGATTGTAAGCCCAGTCGCCCGTGTTGCCTATTGGAGCGAAAACATCATGCCAGTGAAGTCCTCCGTCGTAGCCTAGTTTTGTCGCCTTAAGTTGCATGTAGCGCCGGAAAACGGGGAAGGCGTTCTTGGCGGCTCCCATCATCGCATCAAGCGTTGCGACATCCATGTTGGTTTCAAAAACTGCCTGATGAAGAGGGGACTCCCATCCCCGGCGTTTTGTTAAAAGGTTGACTTCGCCTTTAATCGCGTTCATCGCTGCGGCCAAGGGCGTTTCCATTTCTTTCCAGCGGGCGATTTCGGCGAAGTATGCCGTCTCTCGTCTCTTGGCATCAGAATCGTAAGCGAGGTTCCGTACGACCGCCATGGGGAGGACTTCTTCGCTCTCGGGGATTTTGACTTCGATTCCCGAAGTAACGTCTCCATGAAGCCGTGACCATGACCTAGATCCGGTCTGGGCGAGCTCGGCGGCGAGATCTTCTTCCGGTCCAGACATTTGGTGCTGGGCGATAGTTTGACACCGCTTAACAAAATAGGCGTAATCCGGACTAAGGCCATTCGCCTCCGACAATTTTTCGGGATCCTGTGACCCAACCCAGCCTGTGAATCGGTTCCAAACCTTGGTTGCTTCTGCGCTGATCGGCATGAACTGGGACAGGTATCCTTGCGCCACTCCGTTTTTTGCATCTGTTGTGACAAATGCGTAGATGTAACTCGAAATAAGTGTGGAATACTCATCAAACTGATTCCAGGCATTGGACGCCTCAACGAACTTTTGGAACGGGTTTGGCGCGATTTGACCGGGGAAGATCTCGAAGGAATCGAATGTCTGGGTGAGTTGGTTCGTTTTTTCCTTGAGCTCGGCAAAGGCTGATTTGAACTCAGGTGAGTTGAGCGAAGGAAAGAAAGGGGTCATGTCCCATCGGGGGGCTAAGACTGGGCTTGTCATACTGAAGTGTGTACCCTACCGGAGGGCTACTCTGACCGAGCCGAAGAATGGAAAGTCAAAGGCAGATTTAACATCCTTTAATGCCTTGAACGTTATAAAGCAAAGGTACCCCGGTGTAGGATATCCTACATCGAAGTAGAAAGATGAGCAAAACACATTTGGACGAAGTTGATCTAGAAATTTTGAGAGAGCTCCAACGCGACGGGCGGATGACCAACGCTGATCTTGCACGGCACGTCAAACTCTCGCCACCAAGTGTGCTCCAGCGTGTCCGGCGCTTAGAAGAGCAGGGATACATCAGTAAGTACGTCGCTGCGCTCAGCGCGGAGAAACTAGGATTTTCCCTAACGGTAATGGCTCAAATCAGCCTCAGTCTCCATCAGGAAACTCCTATTGACCAGTTTGTGGAGGCTGTGCAAGCCATAACTGAAATTCAGGAGTGCTACCACGTAAGTGGTGAATTCGACTTCCTACTTAAGGTCGTCGTGACAGATATGCCTGCTTATGAAAAGCTCATTCGGGAAAAATTAAGTCGAATTCCGGGCGTTGGCCGAATCCAAAGTTGCTTCGTCCTCAGTCATGCAAAAGAGAATTCAGGTTTTGCGATCTAAAGGTGCAGTTACCACTCGAAGCGTAATTCGTTAATATTTTGGTACATTACAGTTCTCATGGGTGAAAACGCCGAACTTAGCGTCAATCATAAACGGGCTTGGGCGTTTTTCTTAAGGTCACACGCTGCTCTCATCCGCAGGATGGAAATGCTCGTTAGGGCAAATGGTGGGCTTCCATTGGATCTTTATGATGTTTTGCTCACGTTAGAGGAGTCAGCTAAGGGTCGCCTTACGATGAGCGAACTTGCGGAGAAGGTGATTCTGAGTCCGAGTGGGGTCACTCGATTGATCGACCGCTTGGAAAAGCAGGGCTTCGTGGCCAGAGATGTCAATCCGGCTGACCGTCGATCAATGTTTGCCGTACTTACTCCGGCGGGTCGAGTTGCTCGGGAAACGGCATGGCCCATCTACCATAAGGTGATTAAGACGGAGTTCGCTTGTAAGCTCACAGGTGAGGAGGCGGCGTCGCTTGCGACTCTTCTCAAAAGGTATCTGCACCCTGATATTGGTGTGGATGTGTGGTCTTAGGGAACAGAAGTTTCAACAACGATTTTCTCTTTTGTTGCTGCATACAGTCTATCGAATGTATCTTGCATTGTTCGGAAATCTCGGGCAAAGAATGGTCTGACGGAGGTTCCTTTCGTAAAATACATGTTGCGAGCATCTGGGCAGAAGATGGCGTCAATTGACGTTTCGCCCTTCTTAAATCTCACCGCAAAAACTGGCGTTCCTTTTTTAGGGTTTGGAAGGCTTATATTATCACGGTTTGTCAGCTTTTGTGTCATCACCTTCCACTGGAGGAGTGCATCTGGGTTCACCGTCTTACGCGAAACGATGACCGAGTTGAGTGCAACGCGCTCTAATTTGTTACCTTGGTTGGGTGCTTGGTCCAGGATGCACACAACCATTGAATCTGGGTCTGAAATGGCAGCCTGAACGTCGGGGTCAAAGCTGTAATGAAATTGCTTATCTAGAGCAACGTACGGAGATGCAATCATCACCAACGCTAGCGTTACTGTTCCCCAAAAAAATTTGATTATCAGCTCTGCTCCGAAAGGTTTCATTCCATGCTTTGGATGTGCATCAAGGTCTGGAGTTCGCGACTCTGGAAATTCCAGTAGATCGGCTAGGGTACCAAGCGCGGTGTGAGCGTTTCGGTGGATTTCCGTTCCGGCTGACTAACCTGATCAACGGATCTCGTAAGGACGTTTTTAGTATCTGAGGGGAAGTCCAAGCTTATGCAGCGGGCAGGTCGGTTGCATAACCGGCCCAAGTTCGAATTCATGGGACGATCTTAGGTCTGGACTCGTTGAAAAGGGCGGTGCAAAGATTTTGGTTAAATTTTGGAGCTGCGGCCGCAGCCCTTACGGAACGCTGGCAGCGTTCTCTGCTCACGAGTACCGGAATCATGGTCGCGGTTGTCGCGATCACATTGCTCATTGGAGTCGGAAGGGGAGTCCAGACGGACATCACCAAGCAAATCAAGGACTTAGGTGTAAACGTACTCATCGTTTTTCCTGCAAGGATTGACCCCAGCGCGATGCAAATGAACCCAAACATGGGTGGACAGAGTTATCTCAAAAAGGAGTTCGCCAGAGATATCGAGAAACTGGATGGCGTCGAACGGGCCGCTGTCCTAACTTTTACCGGGGGCGGAGTGAGCTATGGTGAAAAAGACAGCTACCCCGTAAACATCGCCGCCGAACCCGCATGGTTCGGCATGCACCAAGTTGAACTCCGTGAAGGCAGACTCTATGATTCGACCAATGACGCCGAGTATGTATGCGTGATCGGTAGTATTGCCGCGGACGAGTTGTTCGGTGAGAAAATCTCTGCGCTTGGAAAGGATGTAAAGATCAATGGCCAGAGCTACACGATCATCGGCGTCACCAAAGATCAATCGAGCGAAGACTCGCTCTTCAGCATGGCGAGTTTTCAGAATGTGGTTTACGTCCCCTGGGATGGGTTCAAAAAGCGCAACCCGAATGCCCAAATTGACCGGATCATGGTTCAGTCCAAACCCGAAGCTGAACCCAAATCTCTCGTTGCTCAGATGGAGAAGCTTCTGGGGAGCAAGCTGGATGAACAGCAGTATTCAGTCCTTACCCAAGAGCAGTTGCTCGGCCTCATTTACAAACTGATGCAGATCTTGACCTACTTAGTCACTGGACTCACCGGGATTGCTCTCTTCGTTGGGGGAGTAGGAATCATGACCGTGATGCTGATGAGCGTCAGCGAGCGCACTAAGGAGATCGGTGTCCGTAAGACCGTTGGAGCATGCAGGAAAGATGTGTTTCAGCAATTCCTTGCCGAGGCGATTCTGCTCAGTCTGTTTGGTGGGGTTGTTGGGATCACGCTGAGTGTCGTCGTCGGCTACTTGCTGGCAACATTTACCGTGATCAAGCCCGAAATCAGTCCGAGTCTCGCGGCATTCTCAATGTCTATCGCGCTTGGCATTGGCATCCTATTTGGAATTCTCCCCGCACTGAATGCGGCGAAGAAGCATCCTGTCGAAGCCCTGCGAATCGAGTAGCGGAATCTGGAAAGCTGATTACCGAACAGATCCACCAAGGGAGACGATTGCGTTGACAGCGTTGTCCCGCACTTGATTGGCTTCTTCATCCGTGAAGTTCTGCCCGATCTTCCTCAGCTGCAACGAGATTGCCAAGGAATGGGAGCCTTCTGGTATTCCGGTGCCTTCGTAAATATCAAACAACCGATGCTCCTCAAGCAAATCCCCACAAGCGCCCTTTAGTGCCGCTTCGATTTCTCGGAATCGCACTTCCTTGCTGATCACAAACGCGATATCACGGCGAGCGGCGGGATTGCGGGAGAGAGACTTCATCTTGATTTCCGCATCCGGGTTCAAGAAGAACACCTTCAGGTCGATCTCCGCCATGTAAGTTTCTTCCGGAAGCCCGAGTTCTTCCGCAACATCAGGATGAATTTGCCCGATCGTTCCAACCCACAGCCGACCCTGATCAACAAGAACTCCAGATTGCCTTGTTGGGTGGAAACGAGCGTCCGGTAGTCGGGGAAGCTCGAACGTAATGTCGTCTTTCACTAAGTGCCCGAGCTCTTCCATGATTCCTTTGAGGGCCCAAAAGTCAAAATTCACGTTCCCGGATTGGGCGTAATGTTGAGCAAGCATTTCACCGGTCACAAGGATTGCAAGTTCAGGAGACTCATCAATCTGGACTTCACCCTTGACGAAAACTTTCCCGATCTCAAACAGCGCGACGTTCTTCCCACCGTTCTTTAATGCGGCATCGGCAAGGCCGGGTAGCAAGGAATCGCGCAGATAAGCCATCTCGGGCGAATGAGGATTTCGGACCGTCACGCGGCTATTTGGACGAAAGTCCAAAGCATGCTGATCACGCAACGAATGGCTGATCATTTGGTCCAATCCGCAGCGGAGCATTGTCTTCTTCGCGGTGTCAATGATGCTGTATAGCCCAAAAGTTCCGCCCCCTGGCGTGGTTCCTTTTGGTTTGGATTCGGGAATGTTCTCGTAGCCGTGAATCCGGCCGACTTCCTCGATCAAGTCTTCTTCGATCTCCAAGTCCGCGCGCCAAGTCGGAGGCGTCACCATGTACGGATCGTTTCCGGTCACGGTGCAACCCAATTTTTGCAGATAATCCACGCATTCGGCGTCCGAAAAGTCCATCGCAAAGATCATTCGCGCGCGATCGGGGCGGAAGAGAACTGGTTTTGGCTCAGGTTTGTTCGGGAAGAGGTCATAAACCCCAGCATCGCAAGCCTTTCCTGTGATCTGCTCGTAAAGATCGGCAAATCGGTTCAAGGCACGCACAACTCCCATCGGATCGACCGAGCGTTCGAAGCGATAACTCGCATCTGTGTTGAGGTTCAAAGCCTTGCGGGTTTTGCGAACTGAGACTCCATCGAAGTGAGCGGATTCAAGGAGCATGTCCTTCGTGTTTTCGTCGACTTCGCTATGCAAACCCCCCATAACGCCGGCGACCGCGATGGCCTTAGAAGAATCGGCGATGACCATATTCTTCGCCGTAAGCTTGTGTTCGACTTCGTTGAGAGTGGTGAATTCTTCGCCTTCGGTGGCTTGTCGGACTTGGATCGAGCCGTCGAGCTTCGCTTCATCAAAGGCGTGCAAAGGTTGCCCGAGTTCCAGCATCACATAGTTAGTCAAATCCACAAGCAGGGAAATTGAGCGCATTCCGGCTTGGGTCAAGCGATCCGCGAGCCAGGAAGGAGAAGATCCATTCTCAACCGCACCAAATCGCCGCAAAGCATAGCGATTGCAGTTGGGAGTATTGATCGCGATGGCGTGATTCCAAGCAGGTTCACCTTCGGTGCGAGAAAAACCAGTATGAGCGTCAAGATAAAGCTGAGTAGGTTTGGCAGAAGCATCTTTGGCAATGATCTCGCGTGCCAAACCAAGAGCCGAAAGTCCGTCCCCACGGTTGGCGACGACCTTGATATCCAGCACATCCGCGCCGTCCACCTGCTCCAATCCCTCAAGTTCGAATCCCGCCATCGTGAGCAGGTCGCCAAT
>JBEIDH010000044.1:0-18156 GCA_040383535.1 Chthonomonas sp. | reverse complement strand
TGAAATCAACCGGACTCCGCCAAAAACGCAAAGCGCGCTTTTGGAAGCGATGGAAGAGCGTCAGTCTACGATTGACGGGATTCGGCACGCGCTGCCATCGCCATTTTTAGTTTTTGCGACCCAGAACCCCATTGAGTTCGAAGGTACGTACCCGCTCCCCGAGGCTCAGCAAGACCGGTTCATGATGAAGGTCCTGGTGAGCTACCCCGAGCCGGAAGCCGAGAAGACTGTGCTCTCGCGGTTCCACCAAGGCTTCAGGGCGCAGAACCTTGAAGATGCGGGAATTCAGCCTGTGGTCAATCTGGAGACGCTGATGCAGATTCGGCAGGTGGTTCAGAACGTGACCGTCGAGGATAAGATTATTGATTATCTCTATTCGCTCGTCGCCGCCACGCGTGACCATGCGGATATCCAGATTGGTGCTTCGCCTCGGGCTGGTTTGGCAATGCTGAGCGCGGCTAAGGCCGTGGCGGCGATGCGTGATCGTAATTTTGTGATCCCCGATGACGTGAAGGAGCTCGCTATTCCTGTTTTGCGCCACCGTGTGCTTTTGCGTCCAGAGGTTGATACTCAGGGCATTACGGTTGATGAGGTTTTGGGCGATTTGCTTGGTTCGAGCCTCGTTCCGAGGTGAATTCGAGTTGCCTTTTTGCACCAAACCAGCAAGATAGTCGGCGCGAATGGGCTTCTTGTTCGTCCATAATTATGGTTGGCGCACAAACACGGAATGTTGGTAACTATGGACGGGGCAGGGAAGCTCCATGCGCCGCCTTCTTCCCGCCCAGAATCTTCTACTGAAGAGGTCCGCGCACGAAAATTACTGCGGTGTTGATTTTTCCCAGTACGCTACGAACTAGTTTCGTTGAGTCATCAGTTGCCTGATCTCCCCCGGGTAGTCCAATCACGACATGGGATGCCGGATATTCTTCTAGAACCCCGTGGATGGTTGAAGCAACATCTCGCCCTCTTTCCAGAATCAGTTCGGCATCAATTTGATCCGCCTTGAGGTTGGCATAAGCACGGTCAAGGGCAGCTCGGGCAAGTTTTTCTTCTTCGGGCATCGCTCCGGATAAAGGCATATCGCGTGGAATCAGCAATGGAAAGACGACATCGACATTTGCATCCAGCCCAGTTGCCAATTCGCGCGCGGTGGTGAGAAGATACGAATCGCAATCAGTGCCCATGACGCAAGCAAGAATCTTTCCGCCCTTCGCCGTGTTTGATTTCTTCTTTTTATGAACGTGTCCATCGTCTTCATGAGGATCGCGGAGCAGGTCAAGAGAAGCTCGGGCTTCCTCAACGGTTCTGACGACAGCAAGCTGAGAACGGACATCCGGCACGCTCTTAAGAACCTGCATGATGTGGTCCGGAACAGCGGCGACCAGAACTCGTGCATCGTGCTCCTTAAGAAAATCCATCACGCTCCGAAAAGTATCCGCTCCGTGAGGAGTCATTTCGGTGATCTGAGAGCAATCAATGACCACGCCTTCTTCATGCCGCTTCAGGGTAAGAGAGATTGCGGTGTGCAGAGTTTCCCACTGATTGGAGCGTATTGCCCCGGAGAGAATGATAATGTCTTCGTAGGATTCTACAATCATTTAAGGAAGTACCTCACGTTTGTGACGACAACGTTTTTCCGCGCTCCTAAGGCCAATTTGAGCGGAATTCCGACATTGTTGTGCAAGAAGCGGTGATACCATTTCCGTGGCACGGACTCCGGAACAATCACCGTGATGAACATATCCGGAGATTCTTCGTGGGCTTGGTCAATGTATTGGATGATTGGATCAATGAGTGACCGGTATGGTGATTCGAGAATGACCAGCGGGATTTCCTCTCCGAATTTGTCCCAATCCTCTTTGATCTTTTGGACGTTCTTGGCGTCGAGAGTCACGTGAACAGCGCGGACGTCTTCGCTGAGTGCCTGGGAATAGGAGATTGCTTGCAAGATGCCCTTATGGAGTCTTGGTACGAGCAAGAGCACCGTCATTTGGGTCTTTGGCACGGCGTCAGCGGCTGAAACCTCTAGCTCCTTGGCTAGATAGTCATAGTGCCTCCGGATCGCCCAGAAGAGAACAAGCAAACCACCAAGAGCGAATGGTACAACCCATGCGCCTTCGCTCCATTTGCTCACCTGAAGCACCATTGCCAGAATCGCCGTAATGATCGCACCCACCAAACTAATGTAAGGCTTGATGCCTTTGATGTTCATCTGCTTCGACCGGGCAAACATCCCTGCCTGGCTGAGCGTGAACGAAACAAAAACTCCAACGGCGTATAGCGGAATAAGCGCGTGGGTATCGCCCTTGAACTTGATGATCAAGACGATTGCGCAGAAGGACAACACAAGGATCCCGTTTTGGAAAACCAGGCGGTCACCCTGACTAGCTAACTGCCTAGGGAGGTATCCGTCTCGAGCGATAAACGAGCAAAGTCGGGGAAAGTCGGCATACGCAGTGTTGGCGGCGAGGATTAAGATCAAAGTCGTCGCGATCAGCAGACCAATATAGTAGCTTTGTCCAAAAAGGGTCGTGCGACCGAACACCGCCTCGCAGATTTGGGCGACGACGGTCTGAAAGTTTTCTCCACCCCCGCCATGCCCGCCGCCATGCGAAATTTCCATAGGAATCACATGGAATTTGTTTCCAATATACGAAACGCCAACGAACAGACCTGCCAAGAGCGAAGCCATGATCATCAGGGTCGCAGAAGCGTTTCTGGCGGTAGGCTCCTTAAAGGCCCCAGCGCCATCGGAGATGGCTTCGATCCCGGTTAATGCGGCGCAACCCGAGCTAAAAGCTTTAAAGGCTAGGGTGATGAAGAGGGTCGTGGTCCAGAAATTTGGCTCAATCTTGCTTGCAGCTACGGCGAGAGCTTCTGGGAGGGGAGGGGCCGGTGCAAAGATGCCCCAGATGATCATTCCCGCCATCATGACCACGAATGTATAGGTTGGGATCGCAAAAATAGCCCCGCTCTCTTTCGCGCCGCGAAGGTTCGCTATCGTCAAAAGCCCAATACAACCCACCCCGATCGGAACAATATAATTTCCAGCCGCTGGCACTAAGGATACAATCGCAAGAACACCAGCCGAGACCGACACCGAAACCGTGAGAATATAGTCGGTCATCAGCGCACCGCCGGCCAGCTTGCCCCAGATCTTTCCGAGATTATCACGACTGACGATGTAGGAACCACCACCGCCAGGATAGGCATGAATCGTTTGGTAATAACTGAATGAAACCAAGAAGATCAGAAAGCTGATCAGGATCGCGACTTCAAATGTGAAGTGCAGAAATGCGATACTCCCGCCCATTCCCGCAACCATAAAGGCACGCATGATTTCTTCGGTCGCATAGGCAGTAGAAGAAAGCGCGTCGCTTGCAAAAACAGGAAGGGCGATGCGCTTTGGCAATCGCTCATGGTGTGCATGTTTGGATGCGATTGGTTTTCCAACCAAGATTCGCTTCGCACGAGACAGAAAATTCATATAGATAACTTTCTCTGCTTATCAGACCAAGGCGCCTTCGACTCGGTTGACTAGCTCCCAATTTGAATCCCAAATCAGGTGGGTCTTGGGCTGATGAATCATTCCAAGTGCCACCCTAGGATTATGACAGCAACACCGGATTGCTGTCTCTACTCCAAAATCTTCTGCCAGATTTTGGAATGCATCCTTTAGTGTGATCGCGCTTCCGGCAAGGGCATTGTTGCTTTTGAGCCGGATCTCCTTCTCGCCGACGATGCAATCCAAATTCCACATCGAGATTTCGGTTCCGAGCTCCATGCCTGAAGCCATCGTACTATCGCTCACGGCGATCACTTTGTCGTTTGGTTTGCATTTGAAGAGGACCGTGGCTGCGTCTTTGCAAACGTGCGTACGGTCGTAGATGATTTCTGTATACATCTCGTCTTCGGCAAGGCAGAAGCCGACGGCCCCGGCCTCGCGGTGGTGAAGAGGGCGCATTGCATTAAAGGTGTGGGTGCTATATCTCACCCCGTTTTGGAAGCCTTGCTCTGCTTGCTCGAACGTCGCGTCTGTGTGCCCCATGCTGACCCGGACACCCCGGGTGTTGAGCGAATGAGCTAGTTCGGCTCCTCCTGGGCGCTCTGGGGCCATTGTGATGACCTTAAGCCTTGGATCGGTGAGGATGTCCTGCCAATCAGATTCATTGCCCTGATAGTCCAAGATAAGGCTCGGAGGTTGCGCACCTGGGAATTTTCCTGAGATGAATGGGCCTTCAAGGTGGAATCCGGCGATCATGGGATGGTCCGGGATGTTGCTAAGGGCACTACGGACATCTGAGGGAGAAGCTGTTACCGTTGTGGGCAAAAATGATTCGTAGCCTTGGCCTGTTAACTTCTCGCAAAGCTCCAGCATTTGCGCGGACGATGCGCTCATGAAATCTATGCCAAATGCCCCGTGAATGTGGATATCTACAAATCCAGGGGTCAAGATTTGCGTCGCGGATTCGTCCGTACGATGCCAAAATCCGTCCTCAATTCGATAGCTCCCAAAACCCTCAGACCCTAAAGCAAGAAAAACACCATTCATGGCTTTAGTGAATACCCGATTGCATCTTTAAGAATCATCCCATCCAGCTCCATCATCATTAATTCTGTCAGAACCACATGGGGTTCGAACCCAGTTCGCGCGACAATTTTTTCCACCGGGAGAGGATCGCCTTCCAGGACGCTGAAAATGGATTGGGCGATTGGGTTGAGCGCTTCAGTTTCTTCCGGTGCCCAACCTGGGATGAGGCCGTCTTTGTCGGGGAGGAATTCGAGAACCTGATCCGGATGATCTACCAGGGTTGCTCCGTCTCGGATGAGTCGGTGAGAGCCTTTAAATGTAGGCATGGAGATGTTCCCAGGCACCACAAGAACAGGACGGTTCATTTGGTTTGCCGCCGTAGCCGTGCGAAGCGCACCGCTCGCCTCTGGCGCCTCAATAATGAGCGTGATATGCGAAAGCCCGGCAATGATCTGATTGCGCTGGAGCAGCCGCTGAGGTGCCACAGGTGCGCCACAGGCAAAGGGGCTGACCAGAAGCCCTTTATTCTTAACGACTTCTTCGAAGAATTCAGAATTCGATGCGGGCGAGGGGCTGTCAAGTCCACATCCGAAAACACCGACGGTGCGACCACCCCCTTCGATGGCACCTCGCATTGCTTCCACATCAATGCCAAAGGCTCCACCAGAAATAATCGTGAAGCCCAATCGAGCAAGGTGCTCGCCAAATTTTCGTGCGGTAGCCTTCCCATAGGTGCTGGCTCGACGAGTCCCCACAATAGCTACCGCTGGGCGCATGAGGCACTGGGTGTCCCCAATGGCAAACATCGCTGCCGGGTGGTGTTCCATTTCTCGGAGCGTTTGCGGAAACTCTTCGGCCGTAAGGACAAACGCACCTTGCTTAAGCGCCTTTTCAAGTCCCTGGGTTCCAAACTCGTTGAGCCTTGACGCTTTATCGGTGGTTAATCCCGAAGCACGGCGAAGAGCCGACTCCGGATCAAGACGAGATCCGCGGACTTCTTGAAGCACCTCGGATCCAACCTTAGCCGAAAGCTCAAGGGTTAAGAATTGCTGCCAAAAGGCAGTGGTCATCGCCTAGCCGCCTTCTCGACCGCCGCCACCGAATCCACCACGACCACCATCACCTGTACCAGCGCCACCGGAACTGCCTGAACCAGATTTAAGCGGAGGAAGTGTGTTGTCAATGTAAATCTTAAACGTTTCCTTTGCTACGTTGCCCATCCAGTCGGTCACCGAAACCGTGAACGTGCGAACTCCATCGCCGAGTCCCTGGTTATCCGTGCCATTGATCCGGACCAGGATCTCGCCATCACGGGTGATTTGGAACTTTGCTGGTCGTCCGTCGAGTTCTACCTTGACCGTTTCGAGGTTTACTCCACTGGCTTCATCTTCCAATTCCCAGAGGAAGAATGGCTGGATGTTTCCGGTACCGGCGTTCGCCCGTCCGTTCATTTCCGCGCCTGCGGTTGGGAATTTCATCTTGACTACCGGTGCGGTGAGGTCAACTCCAGAAGATGCGTCAAAAGCTTGAAGCTGACCATCACGACCCAAAAGGAATACCGTTGTACCAAGGAATCCAGTCGGGGCGGCAGCGGTCATCACGTTGGAAACTGGCTTGCCATCGGCGGCAGGCTTTGGCTTCACTGCAGTCTTGAGGAAGTAGGTCCAAAGCAATCGGCCACTCATTGGATCCACGAGTTGCATCGCGCCATTTGTTGTGTTGACGGCTACTTTATCTCCGACAAACGAAGGTGGGTTTGCAGGCTGAGACTTCAAGTCGACCGGCAGGTGAAGAGTCTTTCCGGATCGGCTGAACGATCGTAGGAATCCTGATTCACCGATCACGGAGATCACGTCTCCCTTCACGGCTGGCAAGCTTGTCAATTGCTCTCGAGCGTTGATATTGACCCGGCGACCGCCGTTCACTCCGCTGAGTCCAATGATGTACTCGCCGCTCAGGACGAAGAATGTGTCTTCGTTAAACACTGGGCGAACGTTTGGAGCCAGGGTGGTGAATGGGATTTTCCATTTGAAGCGTTGGCTCACCACGTCGAGCGCGATCACTTCGTACTGTTGGTTGGCAAAGACGACATTATCCCCGCCTCCACCGATCAGACCAAAGAATCCACCAGGAGCGGCGATTGGAGCGGGCCAACCTTCGGCGCCGTCTTCGATTCGGTAAGCGATGAGGGTGTCATTGGCGAGCGATGCGACCACAAAAGGTCCAGCGATCACTGGATAGCCCAAAATTCCTTGAGGAGTGGTGACCTCCCACTTCTTGGCTCCAGTTTCAGCATCAAGTCCAACGATCACGCGACTATCTGTGGCGGCAACCACTGTGTTCGGGCCCAAAAGCACGCCGCGATTGAAATTCGCTTGCATCGGCTCGCCGGCTGGATAGCGCCACTTTTGGTTTCCAGTCGCTCGGTCGAGCGCATAAACGCGTCGCCCAACTCCAGTGAAAACCGTCTCACCGAGAGTTTCCATTGGACCAGGGGCGACGGTTGTGCTTTGTTGCCATTTCCAGGCAACTGGTGCCGGACCAGAGATCTGAGACCATCCCTGCGAAACGAGGGCGAGCATTCCTACTGCGATGAGACCGCGCTTATCAAAAGCCATTGTTTTCTTGTTTCCTTTTGCTTGCGCGGGCATGCCCGTGCAAATTACTTTCCCAGTATATCCCTGGACGCATTTGAATAGATTTTCGTGCGTACCGTATTGACGCGGGAATTCAAAATAAGATACTATACAAGTCCCGTGAGGGCTTATAGCTCAGTTGGTTAGAGCGCACCCCTGATAAGGGTGAGGTCACTGGTTCGAATCCAGTTAGGCCCACCACCTCACTTTCTCAAAATAGAAAATCCTTCCCGATGTGAGTCTGGGAAGGTTTTTTTATTGGTGCTTGGTTTGTGTTCTCAGGCGCACGCATCAGATTGACTGCCTCAGTTCGGGGTGATCCGGATCAATCTGCCGTTACCTTCGTCAGAAAGGGCATAAAGGTAGCCGTCCATGCCCATACGGACGTCTCGGATTCTCACTCCCATTCTCAGTTGCTCCTGACCGATGACATTGCCTTTGGCATCAAGATCAATCCGGCGGATATCGCTTCCCGCCAAGCCACCGCTGAAGAGGTCACCCTTCCAGGCAGGAAAAACACTACCAGTGTAAAGCGCCAATCCGCTTGGAGCCGGGCATGGAGTCCAAACGATCTTTGGATCTTCCATTCCTGGGAAGGTCGTGTACTCGGCTACATCCCTGTTCTCGCTGTACTCTTTACTGAAGCTGACCTTGGACCAACCGTAGTTCTTGCCTTTTTGAATCAGGTTGACCTCGTCGCCGCCACGTGCTCCGTGCTCATTTGCCCAGATTCTGCCGGCGGAATCAAAGGTAATCCCCTGGATATTTCGGTGACCGTAGGAGAAAATTTCTGGGAGAGCACCAGCTTCCTTTTCGAATGGATTGCCTTTGGCTGCTTTCCCATTCTCATCCAGGCACAAAACTTTGCCTAGGTGGCTGGACTTCTTTTGCGCCATATAGCGAGTGAATTCGCCGTTTATCGCGGAAGGCGGATTTCCACCGTCCCCGATTGTCATCAACACGGTCTTGTTTGGCAACCAGAGCAATCGTGAACCAAAGTGCTGTCCTCCGTTCTTGTCTTGCGAAACTTGGAACAGTGTCTTGAAATCTGAGAGCTCGCCGTTCTTAAAGGTCCCTCGAATGAGCGTCGTGCGATTACCGCGACTTGAGCCCGTCGCCGCCGTGAAGTAGACCCAACCGTTTTTCTTGAAATCCGGGTGAAGGGAGATATCCATCAGCCCACCTTGACCAATCACCGCGACATTGGGAACTGTGCCAGCTAGAGTCAATGTGCTCCAATTTTTGAGGTGAACGACCGTTCCTCGCTTTTCGGTGATGAGCGCGGAACCGTCCGGAAGCCACGCCAACCCCCAAGGATTCACGATTCCGGAGATGACAGTTTCTTGCTTCCAGCCCGTCGCGGCTTTCGGGGCTCCGCCGGGTTGAACAGCTTGGCTTGCCGCATAGAGGCATCCAGAAACAAGTGCGACTCCGAGAGTCGAGGCGATTGCGATTTGAGAACGGTTCATATCGTTAAATTATTTTAGCCCGAATCAGAGCGATTCGGGCTAGCAATTTTTTCTATCGTCGGGATTCTTCTGTTGAGCGAACGGTCAGATCACCTCTGAAATCTGTCTCTCGATCCGATCCCTCGAATGTCACACGCCGGACCGAACGGTTATCGCGATCGGTGAACACCGAACCGCGGAGACGAAGCCCTCGACCGTTGGAAACCGAGAAGGAATACTCGCCGTCCCGAACCCTCAGGTACGTCCCTTCCAGCATGTTTCGGCTGGAGCCGTCGAGCGAGAATTCCATTTCGCCGTTACGGTTTAGGCGAATGCGGCACTCCTTCCAGCTGACCTTGGTGTTTCGTACATACTGGGTGCCGTCACCTTTGCAGAGGACGGTGCGATCAATGATCGAACTTCCGATGCCGCCGTTCCGATCTCCGTCGGACTTGTAGCTCACTGTGAAGTTGCTTCGATTTGCTTCGCCGTTGAAATACACGGTGTATGAGTTGGAGCGACCGTCAAGCTTGACGTCACCCGTTCCACGCGCTTGGTCATCGCCAAATGCACGTTCGATGCTGAGCAAGATCTGGTCCGGCTTTCCGAATTGTTGGCGGACTGACCATGTGCCTCGAATTTCATCGCGACGATTGTTGTCAAATCGAGCCCAGAACCGACCATCGCGGTCAAGTTTGAATTCGAAATCCTCGAATGCCTTCTTTTCGCGACGGTAATCCAATATGCCTTGACCGTCGTCAGATTTTCGAGCGAGTTCTCTGATTCCGCCGGGCAAATTTCCTCCGCCTCCGCCCGAGCCAGATGGGGTTGCCCGGAAATTGAGGCTGAGTGAATCGCGACTTGATCGGACGTTGAGATCCACTCGATCCAATCCGCGTCGGTCGCGGCTGAGGGTCATGGTTCCTGATCCGGAGACGGATCGGAGATCGAAGGCACGATTCACGTCGAGGCTCAGTCTGCCATCCCGATTCTCCGTGTAATTGCCGCTGATTTCGCCACTTCTGCCGGGAATTGTGAGCGTAAATCGCCCGTCCTTGTTGAGGCGCAATCCAACTTCTCGCAACGATTGGCGATCTCGGCCAATACTAAAGTTTCCTTCACCACGGAAATCGCTTCGCCAGTCGAGCGTCCCACCGGCGGAGCCCCGGGTGAACGAACCGCTAAAGCGTTCGTTTCGAGTGTCTCCATTGATAGTCAGTCGTTCCAGACGGCCGTTTTTAAGTTCGAGGATGATTGATCCTGTCGCGTCGCGATCGCCGAAGGCTTCTCGAAGGTCAATCTCAAACCGGTCGCGCCGACCTTCGTTCCATCGTCCGATCACCCGTTCAGTACGAGAACCGGAGAATGTGATTTCTGCGGTGCGAATGCGATCATCGAGGAGCTTGACTTGGACGCGGTCAATCCGTTGGTTCGTCCGCCGATCAATTTCTCCGGAACCCCGAACGTCGTCTTGGAACTTGATGTTCTGAGCAAGCGCACTTGCGGCAAGAACTGCTAGCCCGGAGGAGATGAGGAACAACTTTGTTTTCATGGTTACTAGTGTAAACGTTTGGCCAAAATTGTCGAATCATCCTTTTGCAGAGAATAGGCCTAATGGATGCGAAAACCGGTAGCCCTGGACCGTCTGGGCCCAACCGAAAGGTCAAAAAAACTCCCCTTCGCGGCATGCGCCGGAAGGGGATGTCTGTCGCTAGATGCGAAAAAGGCTTATGCCTTTCGTCGTCGAGCGATTGCAGCGAGACCGAGACCAAGGATGGTCATGGTTGCTGGTTCTGGAACCACTGTGTACTGGAGTTGGCTGTTGGAAACAACGAAGGAATCCGTGTTTGCAGCGGAAGGAGTGCTCATTGAGAGAAGGTCCCATGCTCCATCGCTACCTGTGCCACCAGTTGTCGCACCGTCGAATGTAAAGGTATCGCCGATTGCAAGACCCATGTTCGAGAGGTTAACAGTTTGAGTATAGGTATTTCCGGAGATCGAAATGCTTGCACCGGAGGTGTAAGAAGCCGCGTTTAAGTTGCTCCAGTCAGTGCCGTTGAAGGTTCGTGACTCAACTCCGCCGCCGCCGTCTACCCAGCCACCGATGTAGCGATCAGATCCACCAGCGAGAGTGACTCGTCGGCCCCAACCGTTTCCAGTCGGGCTAGTGTCCAGGGAGGACGCGCCTGGGCGTCGGATCAGAACAAGGTACTTGCCCCAATCGTTGCCGCCACCTGCGAGTGTCGCGCCGGCTGTGGTCCACTTGAAGCTGATCGTCGTGGCTGTGTTCGTGATTTCGAGGCTAGCGATGTCGAGGTTGTTATTACCGAATGGCATCGGGGAAGTGAGATCGCCCGTAGCGTCTGTGTAAACAACTGCGTTTGCCGCGACTGCGGAAACAGCCATTGCGGAAATCAGCATTGATTTGAGTGTGAGTTTCATTTCTATATTCTCTCCCTAAAAAGTTAGGCTGAAATTGAACCGTGGATACGTATTCACAGCCTCAATTTTTATCGGCGAAAATTAGTCTTAACTTTCGCCGTGATACAAGTATAAACGAACAATCGCGAAAAAGTTTATTTTTCTGTAGTATTTCACAGGGGAAACTAGTACTTTTACTTGGAATCCTCTTTCCGTTCGATCTTCGACAAGAGAAATTAGGCACTGTCCATTCAAGAAAAAAGCCCTCGTCGCTTGACGCAGGCTTCATTCTTTTGACTTAAGATTCTTTACTTCTCGCCGGTTTTGAGCTTATTGAACAGCAACCCCTCAAGTGCGCCCTTGATTTCTTCTTCATCAATCTGACTGAGGACTTCACTCGCGAACGCGTACACCAGCAACCCGCGAGCAGTAGACTCTGGAATGCCCCTGGTTCGCATGTAGAACAGGCTATCTTCGCGAAGGTGACCAACCGTGCAACCGTGGGTGCACTTCACATCGTCGGCGAAGATTTCAAGCTGAGGTTTGGTGTCAACTTGGGCGGTTGGGCTGAGCAAGATTGTGTTGTTGGTTTGCTTTGCGTCCGTTTTCTGGGCGTCCTGGTGAACGAAAATCTTTCCATTAAACACAGCTCGAGAATTGTCGGCAAGTAGATGCTTGTAGACTTCAAAGCTTTCGCAATGGGCAAAGGCATGGTCAAGCCGAGTGTGGTTATCTGCATGTTGATCCCCGCTCAGGGCGACGACGCCATCGAATCTCGTGTGGGTGTTTTGCCCGCCAAGGAAAATGTTGATGTCGTTTCGGGTCAGCTTGTTTCCAAGAACCACGTTGTAGCTTCGGTAGGTCGAATCCTTTGCTTGCTTGACTTCGGTGAGGGCAACATGATAGCTCTGCAAGTTCTCGTTGCTTAGCCGCACATGCTCAACGTTTGCGTTTGCATCAATGATGATTTCCGTGACCGGAATGCTCAATGCGGTTGTATCACCGACGGTCGCATAGGATTCCAGAATCGTGACCTTGGCGCCGGATTCGATGTGAATCAGATTCCGGGGGGTGGTCAAAATGTTCGTTCCGGTCGCAATGTTTAGGATCTGGATTGGCTTGTCAACCTGAACGTCCTTGGAAACCTTTACGAAGGTGCCGGACATGAAGCTCGCGCTGTTTAGGGCGGCGGTTGACATCATCTCAGGCTTTCGGAGGTTGCCTAGGTGGGCTGCAACTTCGAATGCATCGGGATTTGTCGTGGCTAGCGAACCGAGAGCACCAGCCTTCCCAGCAGAGATCGCAACTTCAAGCGGGTGGAATTCAACGCCTGCGCTAAAAGTACTTGAAAGGCCAGATTCAAAAACTCCGTTCACGAAAACCAGCAGATAATGATCAAGACTTGCGAGAGCGATTCCGGATAAATCGGATGCTGTAACTGAACCAGCGGCCGGCGCCCAGGAGGTCTCTGCGAGAAATTTGAGCGAGGTGTATTTGTATTCTTCGCTCGTGTGATGTGGTAGCCCGTCCCGGTCGAAGATGGCTCGGGCTGCAGATTTGTATTCCGCTGGCGCGACTCCATGTTCGGAGATCAGGCTAGCAAGACCTGTGCGTTCCAATTCAGTGGTGCTCATAATCTTATGCCTTCGCCGCGAGCTCTTCTTCGATCCAGCCGTAACCCTTTTCTTCGAGTTGGTACGCCAGAGTCTTGTCGCCGCTCTTAACGATGCGGCCATTCATCAAGATATGCACGAAGTCTGGGACGATGTAATTGAGCAAGCGTTGGTAGTGCGTTACCACTACGAAGCCGCGATCTTCGCCGCGAAGTGCATTGACTCCTTCAGCAACGACCTTCAGAGCGTCAATATCGAGCCCTGAATCGGTTTCGTCTAGCACGGCGAGCTTTGGTTCAAGCACGGCCATTTGGAAAATCTCATTGCGCTTCTTTTCTCCACCGGAAAATCCATCGTTCACGCTGCGCTGGAGCATCGTGCCGTCCAATCCGAGTTGGTCTGCCTTCGCTTTGATGTGCTTCATGAAGCTGAGGGAATCAAGCTCATCTTCGCCCCGGAGTTTTCGTTGAGCATTCAGTGCCGCTCGAAGGAAATAGGCATTGCTCACACCCGGAATTTCAACCGGATACTGGAAGGCAAGGAAGATCCCTTTTGCTGCGCGTTCGTCTGGCTCAAGTTCCGAAATCTCCTCGTCGAAGAACAGAATTTCTCCACCGGTGACCTCATAGTCTGCACGACCAGCGAGGACATTGGCTAGAGTGGACTTTCCGGAGCCATTTGGTCCCATGATGGCGTGGACTTCGCCTGGATTAACGGTGAGATTGATCCCTTTGAGGATCTCTTTTTCTTCGACGCGGGCTTGAAGGTTTTTGATCTGGAGCATGGTGCTGGTTCCTGGTTCAGGAAGGATATGATTCTTTCCTAAATAGTATAGTTAAGGTACCTCCACGGCACGGGAGATATCAATAGTTCCAGCGCGATCTACGGCACTTTCTGATGCAATGTTCGCCGTCTCACGGTTTGGGGGGATCGGGGATTCCGCCGAAACTCATGGATTCGGTTGCCAGGTTAAGATCTCCGGCCTCCAGTGCAAACTCCGTGATCAACTTTGCGGCTTGGCGATAATGATAATCGCGGGCCATCAGGAACGTTCTGCCCGCCTCCGATCTTCGATTGACGCGCGCTAAAGCATGTTGCACCATTGCTTCCTTGACGAGTTCGGTAAGTTCCAGTGAATCAGCTTTGCCCCGCATCGGCGGGACGATCTCTAGATAAACCGCAAGGAGGATGGCCGGTTTGGACGTTGATTCAGCGTCAAATGTGCTTCGTGTACTTTTGATTGCGTTCTCGGTTTCACCCAACTCGGCTTGGCACTGAGCAATTCGGAGAAGTGTATTGACGCGAAAATCCTCCGTGAGCGATCCCGTTTCTAAATACCTTTGAAAGATCTCGAGGGCGTCCCTCCATTTCCGACCCGACCGCAAAATCTCACCGAATCGGTAGAGTTCTCCATCGGTCAACTGACGTTTGTCGATTCGTGCTGCTTGTTCAGCGGCGTAGGTGCGGAAATAGTGATCGGCTTGCGCTTTTGTCATGCGCTTTCGAGCGAGTTCGAATTGAGTGCGGGCATAAAAACTTTTTAGGTTTTGCTCAACGATTTCGACGGCCCGATCGGGATTTGCTTTGACGTCAAAGGGCGATGGAGGCACGGCGTCCGAAATCCAGTGCATCGTAAACAGAAATCCGCACAGCATCGCCCCGCAGATGAGGAACATCACGCTCCCTCGGCGGGGCTTTAAAAAGCTCATGCTTTCGTACTACGCCTTACAATGCCACAGTGACGCGAGCCGGATCAAATTCCGCATCACGATAGACTTCACCACCGCAGATTGTCATCATCACCTTGCCCTTAAATCGCGCTCCGCTCCAAGGCGTGTTTTTGCCCTTGCTAAACGTCTTCTTAGCGTCAAAGGTCCATTCCTTTTCTGGATCAATGATCGTGATTTGGGCAACAGGAGTTTCGCCTGGGACCAATGTTCCGGCATCTAAACGCAAGACCTTGGCAGGTCCCGTGCTCAGCTTTCGGATGGTTTCGATTGGGCTAAGGTGGCCGGCGTGAGTCAAGAATGTTAGTGTGACTGCGGCGGAAGTTTCTAGGCAAGACATCCCAAACGGAGCTTCTTCAAAAGGTGTTTGGACTTCATAGCTCGCGTGTGGAGAGTGATCGCTGGCGATGCAATCAATGGTTCCGTCGGCCAAAGCCTGAATCAAGAGATCAATGTCCACTTGTGTCCGGAGCGGTGGAGTGGTTTTGTAGTGCGGATCAAAATCGCCCATCATTTCATCGGTGAGGGTGAAGTAATGCGGACAAGTTTCGCAGGTCACGCGAGCACCGAGATACTTGGCTTGGCGAATCATTTCGACCGCGCCCCAAGTACTGACTCGCATAATGTGAACCTGGCAACCCGTATGCAGAGCAAGCAGGCAATTGCGCATCACCATAATTTCCTCCGCGCTGCGCGGAACGCCTTTTAGACCGAGCAAGGCGCTCATTGTGCCTTCGTTCATGCACGCGCCTTCGCTTAGGGTGAGGTCTTCGCAATGCGCCATGATGGGAATGTCAAGCTGATTGCAGAATTCCATCGCTCGGGTCATGACGAGAGAGCTTTGTAAAGGTCCACCCTCATCGCTGGCGGCGACGATTCCAGCTTTCTTCATTGCGCTGAGGTTGGCAATCTTTTCGCCTTTGTTTCCAACCGTCAAGCAACCAACTGGCGCGACAAAAATTCCTCCCGATTCAGGATTCGAAGCCTGATCCAAGATGTAATCCACAAGGCTCGGCGAATCCAGAGGTGGATTTGTGTTTGGCATACAGCAAACCGTGGTAAATCCTCCGGCAGCGGCGGCTTGAGTTCCGGTGATGATCGTTTCTTTGTGATCTTCGCCGGGTTCGCGGAAATGCACGTGAAGATCTACCAAGCCTGGCGTGATCCACATTCCGGTGCAGTCGATAATTTCATCCGCATCATCTTCGACCTCAACATCATCGCCGATCTCGACGAGTTGATCGTCTTCGATAATCACATTTCCAATGACATCAAGATTTTGCGAGGGGTCCAAAATTCGACCGTTCTTAAGAATGACTTTCATGCGTTTGCGCCTGCCTTGTTTGTGGATTTCCCAGCTTTTGGTTTGGGATCGCTAAAGACCCAGTTCAGAGCCGCCATGCGTACAAAAATGCCGTTTTCGACTTGCTCGCCGATCACGCTTTGTGGACCATCGGCGGCATAATCATCTAGCTCCACTCCGCGATTGATTGGACCTGGGTGCATCACCAAGGCGTCAGGCGCGGCGTATTTTAGGGTCTCTTTGTTCACTTGATACAGCTTGCGATATTCGCCAATGCTGCTCAAAAGTCCATCGGCCATGCGCTCTTTTTGAAGTCGCAAGGTCATCACAACATCGGCTCCGTGAATCCCTGGCAGAAGTTCGTTGTAAACCTTTCCCGGCATCATCGCCATGTGGGCGGGCATGAGCATTTTTGGTCCAACGAACCGAATTTCTGCCCCCATCTTGCTCAGAAGCCAAGCATTTGAGCGAGCCACTCGTGAGTGCAAAACGTCCCCAACGATCGCAACTTTCAGCCCTTCCAGCGATGGCTTGTGTTCCAAAATCGTAACCGCGTCGCCTAGGGCTTGCGTAGGGTGTTCGTGTTCACCATCGCCCGCATTTAGAACCGGACCGCCAAAAATCCTTGCTGCCAAAGCTGGCGATCCACTTGCTTTGTGGCGAATCACAATCCCGTCAAGCCTCTCACCCTTTAGAGTCAAAATCGTGTCCTTAAGAGTTTCGCCCTTGCTCAAGGAACTCGCCGAAGCGGCAAAATTACTCACCCGATAGCCCAAGTAATGCGCGGCTTGTTCAAAGCTCACCCGAGTCCGTGTTGAGTTCTCAAAGAACAGCAGTCCAACGACCTTCTGGGGCTTCACATTGAACTCAGTCCCGGCAAGAATTTCTTGCTTGTAGTGTTGCCCAGAGGCGATCAGCTCGGCAATTTGCTCGGCTGACAAATATCGAATTCCAATTAATGACTGGCTCATAAAACTACTCAACTGACTTCAAATGAAGTACAGCATCCTCTCCGTCTAAATCAACTAATCGAACCTCGATATGATCTCCAGGTTCTGTTTCCACGTGTTTACCGCAAAAATCGGGCTGAATGGGCAGCTCTCGATGACCACGATCAATCAAAACCGCAAGCTGAATCTGCGCTGGGCGACCAAATTTCATGATCGCGTCCATCGCGGCGCGGATCGTGCGCCCAGTATAAATGACTTCATCCACCAGCACCACTCGCTTTCCGGTGACGCTGAACGGAATATCGCTTCCGTCAGGGTCTTCGCTGGATTTATCATCGCGCGATCCGGCAATATCGAGCTTGGCGTGGGGAATCGTGTTGTCCTCAATTTGCGCCATCAGGAACGCGAGTCTCTTGGCGACCGGCCAACCTTTGCGCAAAATTCCGATGACCACCAAATCTTGCGGCCCACCGCTGTTTTCCAAAATTTCGTGTGCCAAACGGCCCAGAGTGCGCTTCATTCCAACGCTGTCCAACACGATCTGATTCATTCCTCTATTATGGCTGTCCGCGCGGTCGGTGCGCGAGTCTGGGTTTCCTCCGTTAACATTCGGCGTTCCGTCAAAAAGCGGATCTGAAGCGATAAAAGTGGCCCAACACGTGATCGTCGAGCGACTCTCAACAATAAACGAGAGGAATTTTCTTATCGTAAAATCTCTCTCAACAATAAGCGAGAGGAATTCTTTTATCGTAAAATTTCTCTCAACAATAAGCGAGAGGAATTTTTTTATCGTAAAATCTCTCTCAACAATAAACGAGAGGAATTCTTTTATCGAAGAAATTCGTGAATCAGCGAGGGAGCGAGGCGAGTTTCACGGTGGATGTTGACCAGTTTTCTGCCTTGGGAGCAAGCGCAAAATTCGCTTTTGTAAGTCTGGATTTTGGTTTTCTATTTCAGGGCAAGCAGGGCGGCTTTTGTTCCTGCGAAAAGCGCCTTTGCCATGATCAGCTGACCCTCTTTGTTCCCAATAAATGCCTCGTCTTTGGGCTGAGTCAACACCGCCATTTCGACTAGAATCACTGGAACTTCGCTAAAGATTGAACCAATAAGTGCGCCATTTTTCTTTCCAACCGCGGTCTGCTGTTCTGTCCTAACTCCGCGATCGTTCAAGTGACCCTTGAGGATTTCCATGACGGCTTCGTGAAAAGGATTCACCGCCTTCTTGCTCTTTGCGATAATGTCTTTGCTCGGTCCTTTTTTGCCCTGATTTGTGCCTTGGCGGTCGGGATAATAGCTTGAAAATCCAGTCTCTGTTGCCGCATCCAAATGTAAACGCAACATTAGGTCGGCTTTTGCTTTGTTGGCGATCTCCGCGCGTTTTTTGTTGGCGACAAACTCTTTTTCTGTGGCCTTCGTCATGACAACTTTGATGCCATCGGCGACTAAAAGCTTCTTCAATTCTAGTCCGACAACCCAGGCGACATGCATTTCTGTAACCTTTTTTCCACGCGTCCCATCCCCAATCTC
>JBEIDH010000043.1:0-19586 GCA_040383535.1 Chthonomonas sp. | reverse complement strand
CTGATCGCGCCCGAGTCATTAATGCCAAGTGCAGAGCTAGACGTGTTTGTGAGCAAATTCCAACCCGAAGTGGCGTAATTGTTGATCACATCCGCCAATTTGTAAGTGGTAAATCCGTCGTTGACCCAAGGCACGGAGAACGCACTAGAAGAATTTCCAACTGTCCAGCCGTTATTATTGACTCCACGACCAATCGAGGAGGACGACCCCGATGGGATCGGAACTGCAACCGTCCCGGTGGCAGATGACCACAGGAACGCCTTTCCGCCGGAGCCACCATTGATCGAACTTGTCCCGGTAACGAAGGTTCCGTTCCCGCTGATGTCAAAGTTGATGACGCTGTTGTCACCAGAAACGGGTGGAATCAAGTCCGAGATTCCCGTGCTTGCGTCGTATTTCATTCCAACCGTAATCGCGGCATTGGCCGGATCCCATCCTTGCCCAACCACGATCCCATTCTCGCTGATGCCATACGCGGTAACAAAGTACTGCCCGGCAGGGGTGGTTGAGGTGATTACGTTGGAATTTGTGCCGTCAAAGTAAAACGCGCGCTCCAATGATCCACCATTAATGCTGCCTACAATTCGACCGTCGTCAGTAATATCCCATGCCTGTCCACTGGTTTGACCGGCTGGCATCGGCACTTGAGAAATCAATCCACCCTTCCACATCACTGGGAGGCGGTTGCTACCAAAGAAGGTCGTCGCGGCAACTCCAACAACATCACCGAAACCGTTGATGCCGTTACCCTGGTGATAGGTTCTGGATGGGACGGTTAGCTTAGGAAGTCCAACCGTGATCCCGCCTCCGCTCAACGTGAATGCCGAAGCTTGGTTACTTGAGAGAGATCGTCCCGTTGCGGTGCCATTATTGGAAACCCGCGTCCCCTGAGAAGATGTATCTGCGCCAACAATCCCCATGTCAAAAATCTCATAAATCGGCTGAGCCGCATTTGCGGAAAGGGAGGCAACGACAAGTGCCAACAAAGTACAGGATCGAGTGAATTTCATTCTGATTAAAACCTTTACTTAGTATAGCGAGGATTTTTTCAAACGAGCGGTATTGGGTTCACCGGGTTTTAGAATCCATGTCAGCGCCTTCATGCGGAAACACAAAAAAGCTGCCCTAGTTTGGGCAGCTTATAGTTCGTGACTGTTCCCGGTTACGAAATCGTTGCGACTTCGGTGGCGAGGTAGGCGGAGAGCTGGTCAATATGATCCAGATCGTGACCGACGAGCATGTTGAGATAATCTCTAGCCGTCATGGTCTTGCCAGATGGATGAACAAATGTACTCTTCCAGTCTTCTTCGGTGAATTCAGAAAGGTAAGTTACCGTGATTCCTCGGCGGCTTTCGAAAACTTCAGCTTCGCGGAAAGGTTCCTTCTCGCTAAACTTGTGGCTCGCGGCACGCTCATCTGGATCGTAATTGTCCACCTGAGTGCCGGGCTTGAGCTTTGCCGTGCGGAACCGTTCCAGAACAGTCTGCTCGTAATCGGCGAGGTGAGCGATGACTTCTCGGGCGGTGAATCGGTCTTTTTCGATCACATCGTCCAGGCGGTCATGAGGGAAAACACGAAGGACTCGCTCAACGATGTGCGGAGTCTTGGAAAATGCTTTCAACACGTAATCCTGCATATCTAAAGAGTACATCGTTTTTGATCCGGCGTGTTAGATTTTTGGTAGAAATTTGCACGATTTTTTCTGGAGATTTTTGGAAGGATTCGGAAGAGCCAGTTCCGAGGAGATATGGACCTTCTTTAGGGCGTGGCAGCGCGATACCACATGATCCGTCGCGGCAAGAGGTAGCCTACTTTCCAGTAAAGATGGCGGAATATCCTGATCTCCCGTTCGGATTCAAACCGGAAGAAGAACTCCCGGGAGGAATGTGCTCGCGGGTTTACGCAACGCAGGAATTAGTCTTGAAGATTCCGTTTCAAGGCGAAGAACTTGATTCCGGATTCCGCGCGGCATTGGCAATGTCTGGAACCATCGGTCCGAAAGTCCTGAAAGGCGATCCGGCCACTGGCGCGATTCTTATGGAACGAATCCGCCCAGGCTCCAAGCTCATGGATGCGCAACTCAGCGAGGAAGAGAGGCTGGAGATTTTCGCCGAGAAAGCTCAGATGCTACAGGGTTTACCGGTCGCGGGCATGCTCTCAACGGGGGATTTCTATTCCCAATCCCACCCGCTCCTAAACCATCTGCTGGGGTCAAGTCACGCAGATTGCTTCCTCCACGGCGACCTGCACCATGAAAATATTCTGCTGTCTGGCACTGGGAGTTGGGTCGTGATTGATCCAAAGGGTTTGCGAGGGGAACCCGGATTCGAAGCCGCCGCATGGGTTCGCAATCCTGCCAAAAACTTGACCACCGAACAAGAGATTCAGAAACAAACCGAAAGGCGTCTTGCCCAGATGGAGACCGTCCTAGGTTGGAATCCCTGGCGAATGATCGCATGGACATGGCTCAGCTTTGCACTCGATAACGATGAACCGGACCCAATCCACCCATGGACGATCTTTGAGCAAGCCATCAGGCCAATGGTCGGAAAGGACTGGATTATAGGATAATTTTGCGCAAGAAGATATTTAGGGTACCGTCATGACTATGTTTCCAGAGTGGACATGGATTGTTGGACTCTTGATTGGGGCGGCTTTTGGGTCTTTTTTGAATGTGGTCATCTACCGGATGCCACTTGGGTTATCGCTCAACGAACCCAAAAATAGCTTTTGCCCGATCTGCAAAAACCGCCTAACGATTTTAGACCTCTTCCCGCTGTTCAGCTGGCTATTCTTACGCGGCAAATGTAGGCATTGTAAGGCTCCGATTCCGGCCCGTTATTTCTTTGTGGAAGTCATTACAGGCTCTCTGTGGGCGGTGGTTTGGTATCAGCAGATGATCATGACGTGGAATGTGCCGCTGGCCGTGCTGTACTTTGCCATGATCTCGGCGCTCGTCGCCGCAACCTATATTGACCTGCGCTGGTTCATTATTCCTGACCAAATCAACGCATTCCTTCTGGTGATTGGCTTGGGTCATAACGGCTACCTGATCGCCACGAACGCACCGAACGCTTGGATGTGGGGAATGCCGATCAGCATTGCCGGAGCCTTGCTCGGCTGGGGAATCCTTTGGGGCATCACTTTTTTGGGCCGAATCCTATTCGGAAAAGACGCGATGGGGCACGGGGATATTAAGCTTGCCCGTGGAATGGGTGCCTGTCTGATGCCGCTTGGAGTCGGGATGGCTGTCGCAATCGCCGTGATCGCGGGGTCCTTCCTAGGCATCATCCAGGCCCTAGTCAGAAAGGGTCAGCAAGAGGCGGAACCTGAGCCAGAAGGCGAGGAGGAAGAATATCAACCCGAAACCATCGGTAGCGTGATCAAGTGCGGGATCGGCTATCTTCTCTGCTTTGACGTCATCGGACTATTTATCCCGAAATTTTACAAAAACTACTTCGGCGAGGACCCGTACGCCGCTGAAGATCCGGATGATGAATGGAATCCAGGTTGGACGCACATCCCATTTGGGCCTTATTTGGCACTTGGCGCAATCGGATATGCGCTGTTTCAACCGCAACTTTACGGCGTCTGGCAGGCTTATCTGCGTCATTTAGGCATACAATAAATCGGACTTGGAACCAACTCGGGGCATCTATAGTCTAAAATCTTCTAGTAGCAGGACTTAACTTTTATGAAGCGCAAATCTGCCTTTACATTAATTGAACTTCTCACGGTCATCGCGATTATCGCTGTGTTGGCCGCGATCATTTCTCCCGTTTTCGCGAGGGCGCGAGAAGGGGCGAATCGAAGTAACGACATCGCGAGCATGAACTCGCTGAGGAACGCGCTTCTGCTTTACCGTGTGGACAACGGCGGATTCCCGCCTGCGCTTTTGGGTTACGTCAACCGCTATCAATCAGGGCCAAACGCTGGTCAAGTAATTCCGGCAAGCTCAATCACCGGATTTTTGTATCCGAAGCGGGTTGATAGTGTTAATGTCTTTAAGCCTTCAACGTTGCAGAAGTCGGAGCGATTGAGTACAACCGCTTACTGGCCACAGCGAGACGCCCGAGCGGTCGGAAATGCGCCGCAAGTTGATTTAAATGGGGACGGAGTTCTGAACAATGCTGACGATACCGCTGGTGCAAGGCAAGCCTATTCGATCCTGAACAATGACCTCGTTAAGGTGCAGCCCAGTAATCCCGCATCGGCGAACGCTGAATTCTATCAAATCTCTGGCTACGATGTGATTCAGAATCCGGCAGCTCTCGGTGGCAGTCTTGGGAGTCGGTATGAAATTCGGTATGCCCTGTTCTGGTCAAACTTCGCCATCGGGCAAGGCGCTGGTTTTGGTTCCGGTTCACCTTTCGACGACCCTCGCCAACTCGGCTACACCGACCCGCCCGAAAACACGGTCATCACCTGGAACAGCAACTACCGCGACACCGAACCCGCTGGCACTGGTCGTGTTCCGACAAAAGACAAGAAGGAAATCGTCCTCTTCCTCGGTGGAGCGGCAAGGCCATTCTCCAGCCGGATCATGTTCGATACCGCCTGGCGCACTCTCCCTTGACGCGCATCGGTCAGCATTAAAGTACAAGTGCGAATCGGCAGGCTGGATCAGGGAACAAACCCGGCTCCAGCACGCCTAATTAAAACAGCTTGAAAAAAGGAAATCATCGGATGGCAACAACACGCGCCAAGCATAGTCAAAAATCGCGAGGAGCTTCACTAGTTGAAGTTCTTGTCACGATTGTGATCTTCACAGTAGGAATCCTCGGCGTCGTCCAGGTGTTCCCTGGAGGTCTGGAGATATTGCGCCAAAACCGCAATGCTACCGTTGCCAATGCACTCGCCCGAGCTGAAATCACCCGCCTTCAAACTGAGATTGATCAACTACCAGAAGGCGTTTATCCTGCTCTTTATCCAGCCATCAATGCCGGCTTGCGCGAAATTACTCTGGATCTTAACCGGAATCCTTCAAATCTCACCCCTCCTGCGACGCAGCTTCAGAGCGATGGTCAGCTCAATGACGCGCTCGGTGGGCTGGGTCCATGGGCACTCTTTTCTGGTGCGAATACCACTCGCCGAATTATCGGCGAAGGTCGAAAGATTCCTGCACCAAGATTCGCTGACGGTCCTGGTGGCGTCCGCTTTGGTGGCGTGATGCAGCTTCAGTTTGCACCTATCGAAATCAATGCGGATGGCTTCACTGATCCAAGCTTCTTTGGGCGTCCATTCTTGGTTTACGGCAACGATCTTGCCCGATTTGTGGTGGACGAAATTCCAAACGCTGGACGCCCGCTACGGCAGGACTATGTCGTTTTTGTCAGCGAAGATGGTCTCGAAATGACCGTTCCGCAAGGTCCGTACCGAGCAGACAACCCTGGTCAGGTGCGTCGCTATCGCTTGAGTGCACGAATCGTCCGTTCTGGAGGTCCAACTGGAACTTTTGACGAGGATGTCGTCCAGATTATCCAAGTTCCCAATGCCGCCTCGCCTACCGCTCAGCGCGTCAATGTGCCGATTGATCTTGCCACCCAATATGGTGCCGGATTCATTCGCATTGACCCCGACACCGTGCAAGTTGCGCGATTGTTCGACGAAATCCCACCCGCCGGAACCTTTTTGACCGATGCCGACATTCGCGGAAACTCCGCGCTGTTGGATGACGCCTCATACCAGTTCACCTCGCTTTCCGATCGCCTCGGTATTTTGATGTTCAATCCTAAGGGTGCTAGCTACACCGAACAGCGTCGCCAAGGTCGAACCAAGCTGACTGCTCGGGTTGATTATGGGGTTCAAGATTGGCGAAATTTGCGAGAAGACTTCCGAGTTCCAACCGGTCTTCCTAGTCAGCAGAAGCTGGTCATGAACTCGATCAAGGTTAAGGGAGTGTCCTCAATTGACGGCACACGGTACCAAGGGCTTGGTTTCCAAGTTCCGTTAACGACGACGACGACGGGCGAAACAGATTTTCTCGTCCTTGATCGGGAAACTGGCGGAATTTTCCTTCCATCGTGCTACAAAGTGGATAAGTCAACCGGGCTTTTGAGCTTCATTGATGCGGACAATAATGCAGCCAATGGCCTGACTGCGGATATCGTGTATCAAGACCCTAACGGAAATGTTAACGGCACTATCGCTGACATCCGAAACAGACCGGTTCGAGCAATCTACCAGGCGAATGGCGAATTCGCTGTCCAGCCACAAAAGGCGACCTCGCGATACCGAGTCACCTACAGCGCGACTCTTGGTTACGCCCAGTGCTACCCAGGTCGGTCCAATGGCGTCGAAACGGCATCGAATCCAAACCGCCTCTACTTCACGTTGAGCGAAGTCGGGAAAAAGGTCATTCTTGGCGAAGTCTGGTACCGCGATGCCGGTGGCAACCTTAAGTCAATGAACGAGCAGGAATTCCTGATTAAGGCACCAGGCGTTGGCGATCCATTCCCATACGCTTACATTGACCTCACGGAAAAGGATCCTTCTGCGGCTTCGTTTGACTACACTCGCGGATTTGCGGTCCGAACCGTGCGGGGTTCGAGCGTCAGCGTGCGCGTTTTCTACAATCCAGAAACGTTCAAGCTCACCAATGACCCTGACGAAAACATGAGACTTCTCGGGATTTGGCTGAGCAATATGCGCAAGGTCACCACCGAAACCTTCCTCCTGAAAGGAGCAACCGAATGAAATTGATGCGACGCGGCTTTACTCTTGTTGAACTTTTGACCGTTCTTGCGATCACGTCTGTCTTACTCGTGATCATCACGGTTCCGCTCATCCAGAGCTTCAACATCACCCGTGCGGCCCAAGGCTATGCTGATGCCCAAGAGCGTGCCCGGATCGTGCTTGACCAAATCACTCGCGAAGTCGGTAACGCATCCTTTGTTCGGGACACAACCGGCGACGCCGGAGCTGTGAACATCACGCTGCCAACGAATCCAAACCAGACCGCGGGCGCGAATACCTATGTTCCGGTCCGGCTTGAAAATGCACGTCTTGACATCATCGCTCCGGCCCAAGGTGATCCGACAATCGCGCCTGGTGGAGGTCTTATTGACCCTCGCACCGGGAAGGTTGACCCTACCCTCAGAACGCCTAGAGGAGACTTGGTTCTCCCCGCAACCCAATCATTCCGGCTGATCCGCTACTTCGTTGGCCTCAGGAATCCAATTCGAGGGCCTTTAGGAAATGAATTCGCCGGGCGCTACACCAACCCGTACGACGGTCTTTTGATGCGCCGAAGCGGTGAACAAGATAATTTGTTCGTCCTTTACCGGGCGGAAGTAGACCTCCGAGTCTACAATCCTGCTACAAATGCTTGGGAGATTAACCGCGACCTCTTTGACCGGGACAACAATGGCACCGCAACCGCCGGCGAGCTCAATGTGGCCTTGGATGATCCTTCGTTCTTCCTGATTGATGACACAGCGAACGCTGGCGTCCGAACGGCGCAGGCGCGTCGCATCCGAGCATGGCTCCTCCGAAGCCGTATCGTGACCGAGATCAGTCGTTACGACATGATCCAGCCGGTATTTGATAAGCAAAGTCGCGTAGTGGAGACCTATGTCGAAAACGCGATCACTAAACCACGTGTGGTTTCCCTGATTCAATTCACCCCTCAGCGCGTTTCGAACGAACCGATGTCTGGACTCACTGCTGTCCGCAGTGGGGAGGAGTCCGATAACTCCGAAAAGGTCGGGCCAGATGTCTTTGTCACCGATCTGGGGAACTGGCAGAATCCGATCATGCGTCTTCGTCCGAGCACGTTATTGGATTCGGTAGGAAATTACACTCCTTCTCACCGCCCAAATCAGAATTGGTTCTCGAACACATCCTACATCTTCGGAAAGAACGATAACGGCTTTAAACTCTTTGTGTCTCGTGATCTCAACGACGAAGCTGTGACTCAACGAGTCGTGTTTGACGGTGGTGCTTACCTTTTGGCTCGCGATACCGACCCTGCCGATCCTGTACCAGTTGCCGATCCCACGAATACGTTCCGATATCCCTTCTCCTTTGCTGTGCTTCAAGCCGCAAACGATCGAGCTGCCGCTGGGGCTAACGGAGCCGTTACGGCTGCCGAGCTTGAGCAAGTGATTCCAGTCGTTCCGGATTCCAAAGAAGGAAAGATCTTGGCTTCCTATGCGGTCACCGAAGTCGGCTCAAACGCTGGCTGGGCTGCCCAGCAAACCGCTGGAATCGATAACCGACCGATTGTCCTCACCGGAAATCCGGTTCCACCTGCCGCTGACCCCGCGAACAACGGTCGAAATCCAGGCGTGGGCACGAACCTGAATAACCTCGGTTCGACTCTTCCAAACGCAGGGATTAATGATCGCTTCAATGCGCTCTACTATGACCTTCCTGGACTATTTCCTGGCTTGGATGTCAACCGTTTTGCTCGGAGGTTCGTGGACGCAAGGGCGGTACCCCAACGCGATTTAGCCGCAGGACCGTTTGATGCTCGGACCTACCCATTCGCACGACGCGCTTCGATCGTCCCTGGTAGCGAAGTCATCATCGGGCCAGACCAATTCCCAGGACCAAACTATGGCCGACCCGTGCGCTATAGCCGCGTTACAGTTCCGGATACAGTTGGCCCAAATCAATACTTCATCAACTATGTGGACCAACGCGAGCCAAATTGGGCTGACATCCTTGGTGTCGCCGTGGACAACCGCGTCTATGATCGAAATGGGTTCATTGATCCTGCTTCCTATACTGGTGTCAACCGGCTGATCGTGGAATTCCTTCAGCCCCGCTACCGAGCTGGGTACATCGAATTCAATTCCCGACCAGGCGAACCCCTACCAGGTGTTCCAGTCGGCAGTGGCGGCGGAAATTTGGAGCCGAACATTTCCATCTATTATCGCTTCCAATACACAGAGCCAAATGATGTGATCGAATTGGATTACGACTCCAGGCAACTGATGAACGTGAACCTCACGATCCGCAACTTCCCGCAAACGACTTTGCCAAACCAGCAAAACGTGACCGTTAAGGGCCAAGCGACGGTGCGAAACTTCATTCGGTAACTACATTTTAACAAGACCAACGAGAAATCATGAGACAGATGCGACGAAATCAGGGCGGACAAACGCTCATCATTGCACTCCTAATCCTGGGAGTGCTTTTGGTCCTGGGTGTGGTCTTTGCGGGCATTATCAGCCGGAGCATTAACCAGACCGGGGCGGCTTTCCGTCGCACGCAGTCCGGTGATCTCGCCGAAGGTGGAGCGCGATTTGCACACTACCAATTGCGCTACTCGGAACTCGGTGCCGACTGGAGACCTTCTCCAACTCCACCGCTCGTTGACGTCGCTGGTTTGACCCGTGACCCTGATGCGTTTTATCTCCGTCCTGCTCCAGGCGCTGGAAATCCAGGACTCCAAGCAACCGACCGTTTCGGGAATGCTGTTCCTGATCTAGGTGGACCGGATGGCCTTGGCCCATACAGCCGTGTCCTTTTCGAGCGCGGCCGATCACTCATTCGCGTGCGCTACGCCGCCGGAAAGCTTGATGGCTTCACAGGATTGACGCAACTTCAGAATCCTGCGAAGGCACGGAACTACATTGTCATCGAATCCCTTGGGCGACCAGGCAAAGTCACACAAAACGACCCAACAACCTTGACCGCAGAAGCCACCCAAATCACGGGCCATGCGAACCAAGCTGCATTTAACCAAGCCATTGGAAAGCTCCGATTGCAAAGCTCCCGCGTGACTGAAAGCCGGAGGCTGGTTGCATTCGCCAGCATAGGCTTGATTGAGCACACTTGGTTTATCACGGATAAGTTCCGAGTCAGCCGCCCTGCCGAAATCGGATCCCTCTTTGCACCTGAACCAGCGAATCCAGGCGACCCGGTTCCAGAATCTAACAACGGCAACTTCGGCGTGACCTACGAAGGTCAGCGCGTTTCCCCGACGGAAATTCTCGGGGGAGAAATCTTTGATATCGCCGGTAACTCGCTCACGCGAGGAGCCGGGTCATTCTGGGCTAACCCAGATGTCACGATCCACGGTCGGGTTGAGGTCAATCTTGACCCGCGAATCGGCGATTCATTTGTCACCGCGGGGCGATTCAAGGCGGCAAACAGCCAATCAGTCCTTCGCCTCAATATCGCAAACGGACCGGTTGTCAATACAACCAATCTCAGCAATCAGCAGCTCAATAGCAATTCGGGTCAATTCGGAACCTATGGCGGCGTGCTGCGTGACGGAATTCAGTCCGTGGACAACGACGGATACGCCCGAGCCATCAACCGCAAGGAAGCCCCGAGCTTCCTAGAGGTCGATCCTACGTCCGGTGTCAACCGCTACGCCCAGCTAACCCGTCAATCTGGAATCCAGATTTTCGGAGGTCCGAACCAAGGACGAAACTCTGGTCAGTTTGGTCACGGACGTGGGGTTTACGTGGATAGCCGAGAACGGGCTAACTTCGCGTCCGAAAGCGACAGAGAATCCGCCGATGCCGCAAAAGCTCTCACACGAGACTGGCTCAATCCAAACAACCCAGATTCCGTGGCTTGGAAAGGTCCATTCTATATTCCGGTCGCCAGCTACCTCAAGTTCACTCCCGATGGATTTGAAATCACGCGCGATAACCGTAGCCAAAATCGTACTTGGAGAACCATTGACGGCTCCCCAACCACGACTCCCAGGATCCGCTACAGACTCTTTGGCGCACCGCGATTTGCGAGAACCTACATCGTGAATAGCGTGAATAATCCGACCTTGGTTGATCAGCCATACAGCACGGTGAATACCGCCTCGGTGATCGCTGACGGACAAGAGTTCAACGGTCTCGTCTTCTTCGAAGGCGACGTCCGAGTACGCGGCGTCATTCCGACCGATGAGCAACTTACAGTTGCATCCATGGGCACGATTTACGTCGAGGGCAGCATTACCAAGGGTGTTGTGGATCAAGTCGGCGCAACTCTCACTAGGCCGTCACGATCCGCGCTCATGATGATGGCGAAAGACTACATCTGTGTCAATACCACGATGTTCTTCGGTCCAACTCCGGCTGAAGTCGTGAACCCGAAGCGGAGCGAACCGACACCAAATACGCCAAATCCAATCGAGTTGACTCTGGCTGATCGCTCCAGCGTGAGCCTGCAAACCCAGTTCCTTCTGGATCCAACCAATCCAACAACCCGGCTCCCCGAATCGAACCCATCGCTTTGGCTACCATACGCGACGGAATACACGTCTCAAGGCGGAAGCGCTCTCTCAAGCACTTTCCTGATGAGCCACAGCGCCGATGAAAACGGACCAACGTTCGTGCGGATGGGTGTTACAAACAACTCGTTCCGACCGATAGCGGCTGATCCGAACAATGCGACCTACTTCTTCAGTAGCCCCGGATTGGCAGGAAACTTCAACGGGTTTAATGCCCAGATTGGAGCTGTCGTTCCAGCCACGGGTTCTGTGCCGATCTATGGCTTGACATCGCCAAATCGAGATGCTTATCCTAAGTTCGAAGTGATCTCGGTACCGTTTGTGTCGTCCACTTTCACCTTCACCAACCGAAGGCTCAACACTCCTGGTGGGAATAGTGCAGGTGCATACACGTTGGCAGTACAAGATGAATCTGAAGTTCAGATTCAACTCGCCAGCGATGTCGCCGCATTCCCGACCAAGGGTTACGCACTCAACCGAGTTGCTGTTCAACCTCACGATATCCGAATCGAAGCGGCAATGTATGCAGAAGAGGGCTCCTTCTACGTGATCCCTGGTCCAGCATTTAATCAGAATCGCGACGACACCCGGGAGCGTTTCCTCAACGCGATCGTTCGCCTTGGCACGATTCAGCTTGCGCAAGAAGAGCGATACCGAACTTTTGGATCCATGCCAGAATCCCCATTCTTCGGCGAGCCGCTGAATGTGCGCGTTTCAATCCTCGGTGCAATCAGCGAAAATATGCCCGCCCCAATTGCGGACAAGGCTGCATGGCAACGCCTATGGGGTTGGATGCCGCGCTACATCGGTGGAAGCGGTAACCCAAGCGCGACCTCCGCAACCGGGATGACTTCGTTGCCAACTCAGCACATTCCCGTTGGCTGGAATATGGACTTTGCCTTTGGAGCGGTAGACCCGACTCTTAATCGTTATGTCCCGAACTTTGCCGTGACTTACGATCCGATGCTCTCGCTAGGATCTGCCGACGGACGCAATCCGGTCCGCACGAATGCGGATGGATGGGCACTGCCGCCAATGCCAAGACTTCCTGTAAGCCCGACCCTTGCCTACTTTGGAGAGGTGAACCCATGAACTTAACCCGATCTTTGACCGTTCTCAGTGCCGCTGTCCTTGCCGGACAGACTCTTGCTGGGCCGATAACCTACGCCGGACGTCGCACCGAAATCCGCGCCGGTGTCGTGATCGTCAATGAAGGCGGGACTGCCGCCGCCGAACGTTCTTCAAGGCCGCACGTCTGGACTCAGTTGGATCGTGATCGAGCCATCAAGCCCGCCGAATGGACCTTCCTGAATCCTCTCGCTGAATCACTGGTCACCAGTAGCATCGCCACCCGTTGGGGCGTTGCCGAAGGTAGCCGACTTACCAAGCAAGATGCGCCCTACTGGGAAGTTGATCTCAACAAAACATCCCGTCAGGCTCTGACTAAGATGGATGTACTGTTCCTCGGGGCCGGCGTCAATACGATTCTTACCCCTGGAGACCGCGAAAAGCTGCGGAACTTTGTGGACGAGGGCGGTTTACTTTGGGTGGATTACATCGGCGATCCTGCCCCTTTTGGGCTCGAATCGTTCCCAATCTCGGTGGATACGTTCAACTCTGGTGCGAACCTCAGCCTCGATCCGTTCAATCCTCTGCTCAGCCGACCAAACACGCTAAACGTTGGTGAGCTTGCTGAACTTTTTGTAAATAAGCCCGGCGCAGGCACGAGAATGCTTGGGCCGCTCAACAATGGACAGGTCATTGACTTGTGGAACCAACCCACAGGACCTGACTCATTGAGGTTCAATGCGGTGATTGGTAGCGACCCAAGCACCTACGTCACTGCAGTAGCAAAGAGTGGGGAAGGTTACTTCCTTGCAACCTCTAGGGACGTTTCCGTGAGCTTGGGTCAAGGGACAAATACAGCCACAAACCCGCCCACATTTTCTCAAAATATTGGGTACCGAAGCTTACCGATTAGCTCCAATGCGAAAGATTTCAACGCCGCAGCAAAGCTGATGGTGAACGCAATTTCGTTGCGGTCAAATTACGAGTCGTTCCTGGGTGGACCTCGAAACACATCAACCTCTGGGGTTGACCTTCCTGCTCCGCTCATCAAGAGATTTCTTACGCGAGATTTCACGCCAAAGGTGGGTACCAACCCAGTCATTTTTGGTGGCGTTATCTTCATGACGACTCCAAATGATACGATCGTTGCTTTGGACTCAGATCCAGCAAATGACATTGACGGGAACGGTAATCCAGATGATGGCTTTGACGATCCCGATGGTTCGCCGGTAGATCTCCTGTGGGAGTCCGAGCAAGAGCCGGAAATGTCCAGTCCGACCGCATTCGAAGGTGTCCGCCGAGCGACAAACATCCAGGCTAGTGGTGAAATTGCGGTACAGATTAGGGCAGCAGGTGGAGCGACCCGTGTGCTCTTTTATCCTGCGGATTTTCGAGAGGTGGCGAATCCCCAGATAGCAGTGCCTCACCGAAGTGAGGTTGCTTCTCCGATCGTCTCTGGCACAGCAGTAATTAGCCCGAACTTATCCACGGGAGAGCGACCTCCAGCACCGATTACCGTGCATGAAGGAATTGGCTTTGTTGGAGACGTGGATCAGGCCGGAAGTGGTCAGCGTGGTCGTATCTGGATGATCGACCTTGCGAATAAGTCTTTGATCACGTCCACAGCGAATGGTCAGTGGTGGAGACTTGGCAATGCCCCTCGTCTTGGATTGATTGATGGCCCTCTCACCGTGGGTTACGTTCCAATTGCGGATAACTCCGGCGGGCAAGACCGTGTGATTTATGCCCCATTTATGCCCGATGGCGTCCGTCAGGCTGGATTCGCAAGCATCTGGCTCGGATCACGATCCGAAGCACCATACACCGTTACACAGAGTGGAAGCACTCTCACAATCATTACTCGTGCTGCGTTGCAAAACCTCAATATTTACAATGCAACTGGTGGCATTGGGTCCTTGGGAACTCGTGTCACCGTCGTGGATACAAACACCGGTCAACCGATCCCGAACGCTGTCACCGGATTAACAATCAATAACGGCGGCAATCCCGGGCAGATCCAGGCGTCAATAAGCGGTGGCGGTTTGATCTTTACCGGTCCTACCCAAAATGCCTCGGTTCGAGTGGATTACTCGATTGATTACGGATTTGCGCCGACGAATCCAGAGTCGTTCATCCGTGGTGACGTTCAGTTCCCTGACAAGGTCGGTGGGTCGCGCCGCATTCTAGGTGGAATCGCGCTCACAAAGAATGGAACCGCATTTGCCACCGTCGCTCCAGACGAAGCAAACCAGTTCGGAGGAAGCGTATTCTGCCTGAAGGAAAACGGTCGCGGCGACTTCCAAATGATCTACCGATGGGAAGCCTATGATCGGTTCGCATGGCCAAACGCGATCAGCGCTGGCAGCACTGTTGGGGGGCAGTTCTACGACGGCGCAGTCATTGACTACGACGGTGTGCTTGATTTCGCTTTCATCGGGAACTTGCTTGACAAGGGAATGATTAAGCAGACGATCGCCTCAGCTCCAGTGGTCAAAGGTGATACAGTCTACGTCGGCATGAGAGCCGCAAAGCAACTCTTCCCAGGTTTTGAAGGAACAACATCTGCCGTCTTAGCGTTCGACGCTGAGCCTTCGGTGCGTACGGTGACGCTGGAGAATCTGAGCGTCAACTCAGACATCCTGCAACCAGACCCGGGCAAGAGCACCGCGATATTGCCAAACGTGGATCAGTACAACACGATCCGCAACGGTCAGTACACCTACGATCCGGTCGGAACCGATGGTGCTGGAACCCTTAGCTTCCCGAACGTGGCCACCGTAAATCGATCCAAGATGCGTGACGCCCTGATCTGTAACCTTCCTTTCGTTTTGCGGAGGGTTGGTTCCCCAGATGTGATCGTCTCTCCGGATGCAACCGCGGCTGATGCCGGAAGATTTGTCCCAGGAAACGCTCAGGGTAGGTTCAACCCACTCAAGTGGTCCATGGTCATCAACGGCTTCGACCTTCGGTCAAATCTCTTTGCGGCCGGGGACGTGCTGTACTTCGGTGGTCAGAGCGTTTTGCCTAGCATCATTGAGGGTAACTTCCCTCCGACGAACAGCGGTTTCACTTACGCCGTCAATACGCGAATCTCCTCGACAGATATTCGGTTGCCCGGCTTGCCGCGTATTCATATGGGTAATCTGATCGGTCGAAAGTGGGAACCCTACGTCAGTACGATTGATGTTGGAACCAATCCTGGGGATGTTGTTCCAAGCCCCTATATCCTCTGGCCCAACCCATTTGGTATTCGGTCCTTTGACGACCTCCGTGTGCGTTTTCGTGCTTCGACCCTCGGTGCTGGTGAAATCGTTCAGCGCGTGGTCGGTGGCAACGGCGTGTTGAACCTCACCACGGATCGACAGAACATTACGTATGCCCGAGCCGATCTCCTCGTCGGCGATGCGGGGCGAATCCTGCGCGTTGATCCAAGTGGCCAACCTGTTTGGGCATTGGATAGCACGATCAAGGCTGGTCGAGAAGGTAGTGTTAATTCCACTGGAAATGAAATCCGCCTCTCGAACCCTACCCGTGTGATTCCAGTCAGTTCGACTGACTATTGGATCGTCGATTCTGGCAACAAGCGTATCGTAAGGGTAGATGCCACCGGGCGCGAGATTCGAACGATCAATCGCTTCATGTTTGATCCCGTGTTCACACCAGAAGGGGTCAGCCGAAACGCCGATCCACGGCTGGGCGTTCCGCGAGATCTCGTCACCTTCAACTCGTTCAAGTCAAGCACCGAAATTAACAATCTAGTAGCCCGAAACCAGCTCGCACAAGCGCAAAACCGAAACTTCAGCGGTACTGCCGAATATTGGAATCACTACGTGATTGCAGACAGCGGCACTCAGCGCATCATTGAGCTGGTTGACCGATACGAATACAATCCGACCACCGGATTCATTGGCAACGTGATCCGCGTTCGAGAGACCTTACGAGAAGAAGAACTCGGTAGCGTTGGCAACACTGGACAGGAACTCGTCCCCGCGCTCGGAGTATTGCGATGGCAAATCCGATCCGATCTCACCGGAAAGCAGTTCGCCTACAACAGCATTGATCGCGTTTTCCAAACGACGGGCACAACCACAGCTCCGCTTTACGTGTTTGGCTACGGAAACCGTGAAGCAAGCCCAGAAAGCCTGGGATTGCCCACCACGAATCCGAATCCCGATAACGCGATCGGTGGCGGTGGTGTGATCATTTATGATGGCAACCGGGGACCGACCGCCTCAATCACCGAGTTTGTCTACCAAAACAACATTCCTGCAAATGTGTTCTGGGACGACGCAAGTGGTACGTTCAATTCAGCACCGGTCACGGCCGCGAACATCCAGCCCCAACGGATTAGCGGTCTCCGCTCGGCGACGATCAGCTATCTGCCTGTCGTTGGTGGTGGCTTCGAGCTTGGCGTGATGATCGCGGACAACAATGGCGTCTACGAGCTCGTGTTACGTGGCACGACCTGGGTGGTGAACTGGATGATGGATCAGCGCATGTTCCGCGTAATGCGCCGAACTGGCAACGCCCCGATCCAGATCACGGCAAAGAACCCGCTCGGATTCAAGCCAATGTACGCCAAACGACTCAGCTCAGGAGAAATTCTGCTGGTCAATGGATACGTTGGCGAACACCGCACCGCGAGCCTTGGCGCGATTCCAACCTTTGGAATTGACCCTGGCGATCAATACGGCGGGGAAGTTGTGATCCTTTCTGGGGACACATTCTCCTGGACTGATCAAAATCTTGGACTCAATTCTTACGGAGTGCAATACGAATTGCCTCCACTCTCCGGAACACGCGAACTTGTTTCGCCTGTCTTTGGTCTGAAACGATAAGCAAAAGGCATTTACAATATGTTTCACATTCGTCGTCAATTGGTAAGTTTGTTTGCCGTGGGCCTTATGGGGCTCTCGGCAATCGGGCATGGTCAAAGCTATGAAGTCGCTGGTGGCGGCTCCGAGCGCCCTGGAGCACATGATGCGTCGCCAACGACGTTCATGCCGGGTCGTGGCTTTTTGCGATGGTGGGACCCAACTCTTGCGCAAGCCCAGGTTGTAGACAACTGGGAGCCTCAGGCCGCCTTTAATCCTGGCGGAACTTGGGTCTTCCCAACCGGATTGACCGCCTTCAATGGGTTCCAAAAGAATGTGAACGTCTTCCCGGCACCACCGGAATATCGCCTTGCGGTTCCAACACCTTCGACGACGACCGAATTTTGGACCGCATCTTCTGGCACCGCGCCAACCGCGACTTGGACCTTCTCCGGGCTTTCTGCTGGTGATGAATACCGTATCGCGACCAACATCCTCACCGGACCGACAGAAGTTGCCGGCGGGATTCTCTTCGTCGCGCGATACCATGCCTTCCGCATTGAAGGAGTCGTAAACCCTGATGGAACCAATGATCCGGTCTATGACCTCGTTGATACTTTCCTCAGTGGTAACGGCTTTGTAAACCTCGGTGACGGTGGAGCGGGTAGCGGTCAAATCTTTACGGTTCGACCTGCGACCAGCACCGTTCGGGTGACTCTCTTCGCGACAAACCCAGTTGGACCTCTCGGCAACTTGCTTGATACTCGCGCGAATATTGCCGTCATTGCCGACGCGACCAAGCTCATTAAGGCGAATGGCGAGATCGGCAACATCGTGTCTCAGCCGGTGGTTCACCAAATGGATCGGGCGGGAATTCCGAACGAATGGCGCGTTGCCTCGGTTCGAAATGAGATTTCCAGCTTCCAAGTCGGGACCACCACACGGGATTACTCCGTCCCAGTTCTTTCGATTTTCAATGCCTCCGGTCAGCTCGTCGAAGCAGTTGACCCAACCCGACGCAACCTGATCGCTTCCTATCCTGCACTGCGACCAGAATTCGCTGGCAACACCGATATCGCGAAGCAAAACTATGCTTCCGCGAAGCAAGATTGGTTTAACGGCGTCGGAAATGCAGCAAATCCGACCTATGCGGACCAAATCATCGAAGTTGACAACACCAACGGAAATGTGACCTTCGGTCTTGGGTGGCAGCTTGACAATGCACCGGGCGAAAAGGGCGGAAATCTGCACCTTCTCCCTGTTTCAGCTGGCTCAACTTCGTTGGCTAGGTTCGCTCCAGTGCTTCCAGAAGGCTCCTACCGTGTTCAAGTCTGGGTGCCATCGGCCACTACGACCAATGATGCAGAACTTCGCATCAACGAGGGCGCGACTCAAACCATTTTGCGTCTGGATATTGCTGGCAATGCTGGGCAATGGGTTTCCATTTTGGGTGGAGCCGGACGCAGCGAATTTCTTAATAGCAATGCCGCTCCGCTTAGCGTCCAGATTGGACCTGGGGCAACATTCACGAATGGTGCGATCCCAGCCGACCGGGTGCGTTTCATCCGACGATCCGACCTCCGATCCTTGAGTACTCCTGTCTTTAAAACGATTCGCTCGAACACCTCAAGCGGTGTTCGCGACGTGGATATGGTCATCATGGCCCTGGAAAATGGTCAGCTCGTTGGCATTGATGCGGATACGGGCGAGGATTCTTCGGGACCAAACCGATTCCTTGACAAGCTCTGGGAATACCCAGTCATTGGTTCCGCGAATCCAAACGCTGTTGCTGGTGAAGATGGTCTTGACATCAATGCCGAATTGCCGACGAACTTCAATCTGTCTTCCGCACTCGTGGAAACGGTGAACGTAGCGGGAACTCCAACCCCGGTTCTCTATATCGGTACTAACAATGGCCGCGTGTATGCGTTCGACCTCTCGGACGTTTCCAACGGAACCGTAAAGCGGCTCTGGACCTATCCAAACGACTACCCAGCCGCAAGTGTCCGATCAACTCTCGGGCCGATCACAGGTTCCATTGCCTTCTCGGATACCCCCGACGGTCCAGTGGTCCTCGTGCCGACTGTTCAAGGGCGACTTTACGCGCTCGATGCCGCTGGTACTGGGGTCAACAAGACCACGACAACCAAGTGGACCTATCCAGATTTGGTAAGCCCACCGATCGGACCGATCTTCATGACGCCAATCGTTGGCGAAGCCGAAAATGCAACTCGCAAGACGGTTTACTTCGGGACTTCATCAAACACATTCGTCGGTGCTGTGCCAACTCTGTACGCGCTCAGACTCGAAGATGCTGACGCAAACGGCGTGATGGATGAACTCTGGACCCGAACGACAAATGGCGCTGGTGCCTTACTGGATCACACCTTTGCCTCGCCAGTTTTTGTCCGTGACGCAGTTCTTGGTGGTGGAATGCCGAATACGGTTTTCTCCATGAACGGACTTGGAGTCCTGACGGCTCGAAACGCGCTCACTGGAGCCTCTATCTGGGAAGT
>JBEIDH010000042.1:0-21090 GCA_040383535.1 Chthonomonas sp. | reverse complement strand
GAGCATATTACGGTCGGTCTGATCGTTGCTTTTACGGGATTGCAAAACCGATTGTTCTTCCCCTTGACTGGGCTGCTTTCTGCTCAGGTCGAGATCATGAGCTCCTTCGCTTTGTTCGACAGGATCTTTGAATACATGGATATGCCGCGCGATATTCAGGATCGGGCGACCTCCGTGGACCTCGCGCCTTCCGCTGTTTCGGGGCGGGTGGAGTTTAAGGATATATGTTTCCGCTACGAAGACGATCAGCCTGAATTGACGCTGAAAAATATTAACTTCGTCGCCGAGCCGGGGCAATTGGTGGCTTTGGTCGGGCCATCCGGAGCGGGGAAAACGACGCTTACTTACTTGATTCCTCGGCTTTATGACCCGGAATCCGGCTCGGTGACCTTGGATGGAAAGGATTTGAAGGATATCAAGCTCGAATCCTTGGCCCAGATCGTCGGCGCGGTCACCCAAGAAACCTATTTAATGCACACCACTGTCCGCGAAAATCTCCGCGTCGCCAAGCCAAGCGCGACCGACGCCGAAATCATAGAAGCCTGCAAGGCCGCGAACATCCACGACCACATCGCGAGCTTGCCGGAAGCCTACGACACGGTGGTTGGGGAGCGCGGATACAAACTTTCGGGCGGCGAAAAGCAGCGCCTCGCCATCGCGAGGGCGATCCTCAAGAATCCACGGATTTTGATCCTCGATGAAGCCACATCTGCGCTCGATACCCACAGCGAGCGGGTGATCCAGAATTCGCTGAACTCGCTGATGGTAGGAAGAACCACCTTCGCCATTGCGCACCGGCTTTCTACGATCTTGGCGGCGGACCAGATTTTGGTTGTTGACGACGGACGGATTGTGGAGAGCGGGAAGCACGAGGAGCTTCTCGCCATCGGCGGGCTGTATCGTAAGCTTTACGATGAGCAATTCTCCGGCACTCGTCCGGATGAGCTTGACCAGAATGCCATTGAGCTTGGTCAGTAAGATGAAAAGCCCGGAATCGCACTGATTCCGGGCTTCTTTAGCTGGTTTGGTTGGCTTTTACGCCTTCACGAGATCAACAGTTCTCGCGAGGATCACGAAGTTCATGGGGAAGTTGAGCTCTTCGGTGGTGAGGCCCTTTTTGGCTTCTTCGCCGGTGCGCTCTGCGAACGTACGGCGGAGGCGGGCTTCGGCGTCGCCGTGGACTCGCTTGGTAACGGGCGGCATTGAGTCATTTTCTACCAAAATCGAAACTTGATCTTCGGAATAAATCGCCTGCACGGATCCGGTTAGACCGATCATGTGGGTGTAATAGCGATTTGCTTTGCGATCTTCGGCGGTAACCTCGCGCTCGATCACCTTGACTCGGTCTCCAATCTTAAAGCTCATATATTTTCCAGAGTACCCGTTTTGGTCGTGAAGTACAATTTGCCCCGCCCAGACTCACCGGGAAGGCCCTGGAGGTGGAGCGAGCTTTAGCCGGCCAAAAACGATCTCTCTTTCACTTTGAAAGTACAATTTACTCCGCGATCCGGGTGTCCAGGTGTATCCGAGTGGGCGTCCGTAGCCGTCGACGTAGAACCTGAAGTTCGCCTTTGCGAATCCGCCTTCGTGCTTGCCACCTTTTCGGTATCGGGGGTCACCTTCGCCGTGGGGTTCGCTGGTGAGGTCAATGATTTCGACAAGCCACTGGAAGGACTCATCCAAAAAGGGTGCATTTGCCTGGTGCCTCTTTGGCACCGCATTGACCATCATCAAGTGACCGGAATCTTTTTCTTTGTCATACCGGATAGCGATGAAGTCGCCGGGTTGTAGCCCGTGCAGAGAAATGATCTGCTTGAAGTTGTTCTCGGCTTCGATCGCCTTGGCGTAATGGCCTGGTTGGGGTGGAATCCCGCCAAGCCATTGGTCAAGCCCGCGCTCTTTGAGTTGGGGATAAACCTCGGGCAGAATCTCGTTCCAAACGGTGATGGAGTCGGCGTAGCAGACGGGATTTGGACCAAATTTCACGACCATGGGTTGGCGTTGGAACTTGTTGAGGTCGGGCTTCAGGTCCTTCAGGAATTTGCGGGTGAATTTCAGATGGGGGACTTCTTTGCTTGGCTCTTGGGCCTGAGCATTACAGAAAAGGACCTGAAGAAGGACGCTCGCCAGCATGTTGTCACGATACCAAAACGAATCGATAAAAAGCACGGAGTCGCCATTTTTGACGACTCCGCGTTTGAACACATCCTCATCTTTGTGAGGTTATTGCTTCGATTATGGGTTGCTTCCGCCGGTTCCTGTTGTGGGGCGGTTGACGACGACGAGGTTGCCGCGAACGACCTTGCCTGTGAACTGGAAGATTGGTTGTGGCTCGACACCACCATCTCCACCCTGTGGTTGAGCTGGGATGACGCGGATGGACATGGTGTCGCGTGGTCTTTGTGGATCATTTTCACCCTCACCGTTTCCGCCGTTTCCGGCTGGATTCCACTTGTCTTCAACGCGCACCGAGATGCGGACAGGGGTTCGGACGGTGTTGTTGCCAGTCCTGACGATCATCATTCCAGGGCCAGCGAAAGACGCATTGTCTCCGTTTGAACTGAGTTCACGAGGTGCTTCGAGAACGAATTTCACACGCGAATTGTTTGGTCCGGGGGTATTGAGTTCAAAGCGTCCGACATTGACGATCGTGTTATTTTGAGCACGTCGTTTGCCCATATCGTAGTCAAATTCCGCGCGTCGTTCGGCTTCTTGATTGGCGACAACGCCTTGACCAAAGGTCACCTTTCGGATTTCTGGAGCTTGTGCCATCGCAATCGCGCTGAGCGATACGGCGACAAAAAGAAGAGTTCGGCTTATTTTCATTGTTTTCCTTGCGGGCAATTGTTTGCCTTCGCTAGGGAAAACGGAACTCCAATAAGAAAGTTCACTGCCTCACAAAAATTTTAGTTCTGAGGTTGAAAAAAGACTTTCGAAGTCATCCGCAAACTCAGCTAAAACTTTGCCCCGATGGCTGATCGCATGCTTTTGTTCGGCGGTCAAATCAGCCATTGTGCAACCTTGCCCAGGGAGCAAAAAAATGGGATCGTAGCCAAAACCGCCATTTCCCGAGGGCGCATCGGCAATCCTGCCTTCGCAAGTGGAAAAGTAGATACGGGTTTTTTCCCCCGGTTTTGCCAGGGCGATGGAGCAAGCAAATCGAGCAGTGCGATGCTCTTCGAGAACTCCTGAAAGCCGATCCAAGATGATGCGCATTTTATCCGGAAACGGGGTTTCTTCTCCGGCAAACCGCTTACTGTGGATCCCAGGCTCGCGATTCATGAAGTCAACTTCTAACCCTGCGTCATCGGCAAGGCACCATTCTCCGGTGAACTGAGCAGCCGATTCCGCTTTGATCGCGGCATTCTCTTGATAGGTGGTCCCAGTCTCCTCGGGTTCGGGCGCATTTTCAAAATCCGCGAGAGTGAGGAGGGTTAAAGAAGGAAAACGGCTGGAGAGGATGGTTAACATCTCTCCAGCCTTTTTGGCATTGTGGGTCGCGATGACGAGCTTCACGCTCTCTAGTTTGACTTATTGTCCTAGGATCACGTATGGAGCCCGGCCGTACCGGGTGAAGTATCTCCAGGCGGTGTAGACGTCTGGAACGGTTCGACCTTCGAGGTTGGACTTGTCAAGCTGGTTCGCGAGGGCGATTGCCTTTGTGCTGGCGTCTTCAAACTTCTTGGCAAGATTGCCAGCTTCTCGGGCGGCGGATCGAGACTTTTGCTCTTCTTCCTTCTGATCGTTGAACCGGAACTTCTCGGCTTGGCTTTCGAGCGAGATGACGAGATTTCGGTAGCGTCGGCCCTCTGTCATCGCCATCATGCTGTATGTGTAGTGACCAGCGGCATATTCAGGGGCAGCCTTCGTTGCAATCTCAGAATATTTCAGGGCTTCGGGCATTTTGCCGTCAATCGCATAGAAAAGGCTGATTCCCGTCAGAGCTTCCCCCGACTCAGGGAATGCGAGAAGGGCGGCTTCGAAGGTCGTCTTTGCAATTGCGCGGTCGAACTTCACGTCGTCTGGGCCAGCGTTTGGATTCGTACTATAGGCAAGAAGTTGGTTTCCGCGTTGGATGTATGTATCATATCCAGCAGGATCAGCAAGGATTGCAGTTTGGAACTGCTTTCTGGCAAGCTCGTAGTCGCCGTTGATATCCGCCGCCATTCCCATATAGTGGATGGTCTCCACGCGAGTCGATTCGTCCTTTGCAAGGTCATTCACGAGTTGCAAGAAGGCTTGGCCTTGACCACGGAACAGAGAAAGATAAATCTGACCCGAGCGGAGGGTGAGGTCGCTTGGATCGTAGCGGAGCGCTTCCTTTTCTGCTTCGAGTGAGGCTTCGCGAAGACCAGATCGCTCAAAGGCGATGGCGATGAGAGTCAAACCAGCGGCATCCGGATTGCCTCGCTTCTTGTACGCGGTCGCGACGTCGAGAGCAGACTTCCATCGGTTACCTCGCATGAGAGCGTAGAGATATCGGTTGGTCGTAGAAGTTTTCGTCAGATCGGTGCGGTAAAGAGATTCGAATTCTGCAGTGACCAATCCGTATCGGGCTGCTCGGGTCGCGAGGTCGGCGAACTTGAGGCGATTTTCCGGGGTGACCTTGCCAAAATTATCTAATCTCAGACCGTATACCTTTGCTCGTGAAGTCGCGGCGCCCTTTAGTGCTTTTCCAATCACGTCTACGATTTGTTCGCGACTGTTTGCTTGAACGTTGAAAGCCTGTTGGAGTCGGACCGCGGAAGAAAGATCAAGGGCATCGATGTTGTTTGGTTCTTCAGCAAGAACGTCTTCGATGAACTTTTGAGCGGTATCGTAGACTCCTGTTCCGAAACTTGCTCGGGCGACGAGCATTCTCGCTGGATTGTATTTTGGTTTTGCCTTGAGCGCGATCCGTCCTCGAAGAAGGGCTTCATCCCACTTCTGATCGGTGACAGCTTCTTGCCCTAGCCCGACGTGAAAATCTGCTCCTTTGCCAATCTCGTTGTCAATCGTGAGTTTGAGCTTGATTTCTGACTTTTCTCCATCAACGTTAAACGCCAAGATCTTGACTTCAATCGGGCCTTCTTTTTCGGCTACCGTGTCAAGTTCGAACTCGTAAGGGGCAGTCTCATCGCTGCCGCGGATGTCGTTGTTGACATAAAACTCGACGTCTGAAAGAGTCGCCATTGTGGTGACCTTGACGGTGAATTTCTTGATTCCACTAACCGTAACGCCGTTTGCGACGTCAACGGTTGCGGTGATTGCGGCGAAGGATGATGCTGCAAGAAGAGCGAGTCCGCTCATTACAAAGATTCGAGAAACAGTACGCATGGCAGTAATTCACTTATTATAACGATCTCGGAGGCAAGTCTATACGGCATTTGGACCGCGTTCCCCTGTTCTAACCCGAAATGCGTCAAAAATTGGTTCGACAAAAATTTTTCCGTCCCCTTCTTGACCGGTCTTTGCGTGCAAAATGATCGCTTCAATCATCACTTCTTTCAAATCTTCTGGCACGACGAGCATCAATTCGGCGCGGGGTACAAGGTCCATGGCGAGCTGAGTGCCACCAAACATCGTCACCGGATTGTTGCCATTGCCTTTCCCACGCACGTCGGCAATGGACATCCCTGTTGCCCCAAGATCGGCAAGCGCGGTCTTGACATCGTCAAGCCGGTGCGGGCGAATATAGGCTGTGATTCTGACGAGATTCATGGGGGACTAGATGTTGAATTTTTTCCAGTGGGCGATCACCCTTGGGGCGTAGGTGGTGATATTGAGGACGTCGCCATAAAGGTCACAAATTCCAGAGACTGCTTCGTTGGCTTTGCGGCGTCGCAGGATCATCGCGAGATCGTACGAGACGTAAAAGGAAGCGATTCCTCCGACGATGATCGCTTGTGGGTAGGTTCCAGGGACGAATGCTGGCAGCCAAGGCTTGGCGAACAGGATCAGAAAGATACTTCCTATACTCGCGCCGAAGTGTCCCAAAAAACTAAAATCTCGGCCGGCAAGCATGGCATAGACCGTCCCCCCTGTGACCGCAACCGGGAAAACCCAGACAGGCCAATCGCGTTGTGACAGCCCTGACCCCACCACACCGCAAGCAACGAGTACGAACGGAAGTAAGACAATTTGGATCAGCTTCTCCGGGTAGGTGCTGTTCGCCAATTTTCGGGCTAAGCAGTGAATGAGGAGCATCACAAGCAGGGCAAACGAACTGATCCGGAAGTCGATTGTAAAGTGGGCAAAGAAACCAATCGCGGTCGCCACGCCCACCGTCGCGGCGTGACCCACAATGACCCGCTGAATGAACTTGCGCCGAACATCATAGGGCGCGTCGGCAGCAGCATCCCGGACAACAACCGGTTCGGGAAAATAGGGTGGGACGTACATGGTCTCGCTAGTAAGCCAGATGATACTCGCAAAAGCCCAATTTTCCGGTCATTGCTGAGAGGATATGGCCGTGTGCGCCAAAATCGCGGGAATAATCATGAAAACTGGTTCGTTTGGCAGAGATTTCGCTACAATGATGAATATGAAGCGATTTTGGTTATTGGGGATGCTGGCGTGCGGGATCGCCAATGCGCAGGCTGACTATCCTCAGGCGATCTGGAACGCCGCCGCATCGGGCAATCAGACCAACTCGTCCCGACCTACGAGCTATCCGATCCAGTACGTGATTATTCACATCACAGAAGGGAGCTACACCGGCGCGATGAGCTGGTTCCAAAACGAAGCCTCCAACGTGAGCGCCCACTTTGTGCTGCGGTCAAGCAATGGTCAGGTTTACCAAATGGTCAAGCTCGAAGATATCGCTTGGCATTCCGGAAGCACGCTTCACAATAACAGCGGAGTCGGCATTGAACACGAGGCGATCTCAACGATCAGCGCCAGTAATCCTAATCCCTTGGCCTGGTTCACCGACAACATGTATCAAAGCTCGGCAACTTTGACGCGCTGGCTAACGACCCAGTACAACATCCCTCGGACCCGGACTTACATTTTGGGTCACCGAGAGGTGCGCAATACGTCATGCCCCAGCGATTATTGGGACTGGACGAAGTACATGAGTTTGGTCACTCAGGGTGCGCAATACCAATCCACGACAATCCCGATTTACATGACTCCTGGGCAGACCGCCACTGTGAACGTGAGATACTTGAACAGTAGCGACTTCACTTGGACGACCGCGGCTGGATCGAACCAAGTCACGCTGCGAACCGCAGAACCGGCAGGTCGTGTAAGTCCTTTCTTTGTCTCCACGGATTGGGTGAGCAACTCTAACATCGGAGCTCCCGATGCCGATACCGCGAATAGCGCCACGGGGACATTCACTTTCCAAATCAAAGCACCAACAACTCCGGGAACTTATACAGAGACACTCCAGCTGAACCGATCCTCCACGGGGGCATTTGGTCCCTTGGTCGCTTTCCAAATCGGAGTGGGGAAAATTGACAAGATTCTTGATAACAAGGATTCAGGGTTTTCGGTTGGCGGCAGTTGGAGTACTGGGACCAGCGCGACGGATAAGTTCAGCACGGATTACCGTTTCGCGACTGCTGCGACTAAGTCCACCGACTTTGCCGAATGGTATCTCGACCCGCCCAGGGAAGGTACGTACGAAGCTTACGCTTGGTGGCCGGCGGGGACAAATCGCACAACAGCGGCGAAGTACCAACTGATTTCTCGCCGAGACACCATCACCCGGGTCGTCAATCAGCAGGTGAATGGTGGGCAGTGGAATTACCTTGGCCGGATTTCGATCTTGCCGGGTGGGGGAAGAATTCGTGTACTCGGACAATCGAACGGGACAGGTGCGGTCGTCATGGCCGATGCGGTGAGAATCGTCGGACCTCTAAAGTAAGATGGCTTTGATTTCGGTTGCGCTCGGCGTTTTGCTCAACGCCCAGAGTATGGATGAACGGGTCACGGTGTCGTTGCACTGTGAGCCATTGCCGGTTGCATTAAAGACCCTTTTCCCTGCAAAGACCGATCCCCAGTTTGTGATCCGTGGCAAGACTCGGGACCGAAAGGTGTCTCTATTCGTTAAAAACCGCAGCCGGCAAGAGGTGCTTGACAAGATTGCAGAGATTCTTGACCTCGACATCAAGCCCGAATCTTCCGGGGATTGGTCGGTCAGAGAGAAGCCTGGATTTAACACTCGTGAATCAAAGGTATTGGGTTATCACCGAGTTGGATTCCAAAATCTCATGGAATCGTCATTATCTCTAGCCAATTTACGGATCCAAATTGGGCAAGAGAAGATTACAGAGCAGCTTAATCGCCTAGAAGAGCAAGCGAACACGATTCGAGAAACCAAACCGGCGGGTTGGCAAGATGCGCTCGAGGCGAAGAGCCTAGAGATGGAGAAACTCAGTATTGATCGGTTGTACACGGAAGGGGACTGGTTGGCTACCCAAATTGGGGCACTTTCTCGAGCGCAGAGGATGGCGATCTGGAATTCCAACGACCTGATGGCCATTTACTCACAGGATGGAAAATCTAAAGCTTGGCTGAGTCACGAGGCACTGTCCGGCGGTTCGAGTCTTGAGGTGAACACAGTCAGAGGGGCAGGATTGTCTTTCGCTGCGATGGGACAATCCGCGCCTCCTGGCTCGTTTCCGGAAGAGTTTGAAGACGGATTCCGTCCGATAAGGGAACTTGAAATCAAGCCATACAACCAGATCTGGGTGCCTGGGGTGATCTCACCGGGGGATTCAGACGCGGCGGAGCTATTGGCTATAACCCAAGATCGCCCAGTGGTCATGGAAGGACTTCGGTCGGTGAGCGGTGATTATCGAAAGATCATCGCTGAAAAGACTGAAGATCGAGAAGAGCTTAGACTCCGGTTCAAAGAACAGGGAGATTGGGTTCTTCTCCAGGCAGAAGATCCCGAACTTAAGCGGGCCCTAGACCCGGAAGAGTCCCTTTATCGGACCGTGGAGAAAGATCCCAGACCGTCCTTTGAAGCCTTCTCGCTGTTGATCCACAATTCGCCCAGCCAGATGCTCAACCGCATGGCAAGCGGTGAAGTTCGGGGCGACCTGAAGCTTTGGAGCGATGGGGCAGAAAGAGCGGGGGTTGGGTTATGGAGAGCGTTGCCCGGCTTCGCTCGCCAACAACTCGAAGCCCGTCGCGTGGTGACCGTTCTGGAGCTTCCGCCTGCGATCCAGCCGGCTGTTGTTGATGCGATTCGGTTTCCAGGAAGGTTGCCAGAATCGGACGTTTTTCAAGTGCGTCGAGCCGGCGAATGGACCGGGTTTAATGCGCTGGATTCCATCTACCTAGAGCAGTCGGAAAGGCGACTTAACCGCGCTTCAACGAATGGCGTCACTGTTGACGGGGACGTGAATGACGGTGTCGAAACAACATTCACCGATGATCCTGAAGTCGCACGCGGGGTGATTTTCGAGGGCAATTGGACTCTTTACCTTGGCAGCTCAGCGAAGGATTCACTCAAATGGCGATGGAGATACACGCGGAAAAAACCTTTTGGCAAGGAGCCGATTCCGAAGTCAAACGAGCCGCTCCATCGTCACGGGCATGGTCCGAGTGAGACCGATAAACCAGGATTTCGTGCCGAGCCCGACTAACCTTGGCACGAAGTTCGCAATAATAGAGCCTATGCATCAAATTGGTCGCCTTGTTATCGCTTGCCCGGATGGTCCCGGGATCGTGGCGACAGTTTCGGACTTCCTTTTTCAGCAAGGGGCGAATGTGATTCACTCCGACCAGCACAGCACTGATAATCGGGGCGGCAGGTTCTTTATGCGGATCGAATATGATTTAGAAAATCTTGATTCGCGATTAGCTGTTCTGGAAGCAGCGTTCATTCCGATCGCCACCAGATTTGCGATGTCGGCGCAATGGACAAATGCGAGCCAGCCGAAGAAGGTTTCGATCTTCGCCAGTAAAGAAGATCATTGTCTGCAAGAGCTACTTTGGCAGTTAAGGGCAGGCGATTTGGTTGCCGAAGTTACCAGCGTGATTGCCAATCATCCGGAGATTGGCGAAGTGGTTAAGCCGTTCGGGATTCCATTTATTCATATCCCCGTGGCTGCAGATACAAAGTCCGAAGCAGAAGCCAGGCAGATGGAAGCGGTTGCTGGGAATGATTTCTTGATCCTTGCGCGCTATATGCAGGTTCTTTCGCCGACTTTTGTGGCGGCTTGGAGTCACCGGATCATCAATATTCACCACTCTTTTTTGCCGGCGTTCGCGGGGGCAAATCCTTATGCCCAGGCACACACTCGCGGAGTGAAGTTGATTGGAGCTACCGCGCACTATGTGACGAGCGAACTTGATGCGGGGCCAATTATTGAGCAAGGCGTTGAACGTGTAGACCATCGGTCAGATATTCGCGAGTTGAAAAGAATTGGTCGGCATGTCGAGAGGATTGTTTTAGCGAGAGCTGTAAAGTGGCACCTGGAAGATAGGGTTCTTGTGGACGGCAACCGGACAATCGTGTTCAGCTAAAGCACCTATTGAGTGGCTTTTTCCTCTGCTAGCTGATCTTTGAATCTTCTCTTAGGATCTAGGCATACTTTGGCGATCATGATCGCTCCTGCAATTACGCCCGTGTTAACATAAAATGACGCGTGGTCTAGCATGACGAGTCGTAAGCGATGAAATGCAAACAACACCAAGAGGGTGGCTTGTATCCAGTTTGCTAAGAGGATCCCCACCCACAGAATCAGGAAGAACCGCAGGTCTTTCTTTAAGAACCTTTTCCAAAAAACAACGTAATTTGGATCCTTTGTAAACACTATTTCCTCAGGATCTACCGACCCAGTTTCTCTTTAACCAACGCGCGTAGCTTTGGCAATTCGGGTTTGAGGTTTGCGCCGGGGCAGGATGTTTCTTTCGAATGATCGTCGTGCCCTTCGATTGCGGTCGAAGGAACTCTCCACTTAAAAGCGCACCATAGGGTCAAGTCCCGCAAGGATTTCAGCTCGGCTTCTGAAGGCTGTTCGACCCCAAATTCCCCTTCGACCACGATCAGCAAATGTCCGGTCGGATCATATTCTGTATTCGTGTCTCCCGCGAAGAACCACTCCCGTCCCTCTCCTATCCGCCCGTCGTAAGAGATGTAGTAGTGGTAGGGAATATCTGGCCAGGCTGGCTTTTCTTTTCCGCTTGCCAGCTTGTCTATTCGTTGGCTAAAGGTTTGCAATCCCCGGAGTTTGTCCTCAAGTGACCGGGCGGGAGCGGATTTTACTCCGGTGTGGTGGATGGTGATTTTCTTGATGACATGGCTTTTTGCGCCCGCGAGCCGGGGTTTTGCGCCCCAAGTTTCTCTTGAAACGATCGCCGGTTCCGGAACCGGGTACGAGCTTGATAAAAGAACCGAGAGCAAAAGACCATTCATGAATCTATCTTAGCGCAATGTCCCCGAGTTTCCTATTGACTGGGCGGAAGATTCTGCCATTTGCCGGGTCTTCAAGGGCAGTCTGTCGCTTGCGCTGTTGAGCCAGGGCACGCTCGATTGGCTTGGGAACGCGCTCAGTAGCGCGATCGCCTTATCCGCGAGTCCAGCGTCCGCGCCGAGCAAAGCTTCTTGGAATGACCGCAATACAGGGGAAGCCTCCAATAACTTCAGGGTTCCAGAATTGCCAATACTAGACTTCGCGCCGACTAAGAAATCCGCGACCCAGGTTCGGTTATCCCGGTCCAGTGACCCTGCTCCCAGCAGAGCGAGAGCGTGCATTTTCTCCGCTTCTGTCCCGGAAGCCAGCCAGTCTCTTAGCTTCGTGCGCTGGTTAACAAGGAAGTCCCGGTAAGGTTTTGGCTTCAGTTCCGCGATCAATCCGGCGACGTAAGCGGTTGCTTCAGCAGAGCCCGGTGATGCCAGGAGATTCGGATCTAAACATTTATCGAAAGCCGGGGATCGCAGGTCCACTTTCCCGATCTTTCCGGATTCAAAAAGGGCTTCTATATATTCTCCCGGGGTTGGATCGGGCGTTAGCGAGGAAACAATCTGCTCGTAGCTGGCCCCATCGTTCACGATCCATACTCCTGCCTGGTCTTTTCGGTTCAACTTTCCGTCGGCGAGGGAATTTTCAAGCATCCGCACGAGCCCAGAATTGTTTGGCAAAGCCAAGCGCATCGGGTCATTTTCTGGCAATGCCATGAAAATTTCTAAGCACAGCGAGTCGCCGACTGCGGTGGATCGCTCCTGGAATCCCGAGCCGAAAAGCGAGGAAACCAAGGACGCGGGCGGTAACACCATTTTGAATTGGCTGGCAATCCCGACGTGCTGCACAGAAGCCCGGTTCGGCGCCAGCATCATGCCGGGATTGATCGTGATCACAACGGTTTCGGGATCGGGATTTATCCCCGAGACCGTGAATCTTTGCATCGATTTCGAGACAATTTTTAGGTCGTAGCGGGAGATAATGGCTTCGGTATCTTTGAATTCTGGCCGCCAAGGTTGGACCGAGATCGCGGCGATTCCTGGTGCCATTTCGTTCAATTCTCTTGCGCCTTCGTCCGGCTTTGGAACGGCGGCGTCCTTGTATTCTGGGTCGGAAAGCCTGCCTGTTGGCACCAGCATCGTGCCCAATTTCTTTTCGTATTCCTTGCCTTCGAGCGTGTATTTGGCTTTAAATTGGACGGGCTTGAGTTCGACGGACCGGCTGCTGATGGTTTTTGGTCGGTCGTTCCAGCCTGGGGCGATGGTGCTGAGTCTAAATTTTCCGCCCGACTTGCCGATCTCAAAGCTCCGGGACAAGACAGATTCCAAAGCATTGACCACGAACGCGGAATCGGGTTCCGAGAGGCCGTCTAGCCTAAAATTGGGCTCGTCGTTGCGTGTCCAGGTCGGGTCTTTGGTCACCGCGACCTTGCCCTCGGTTGGCCCGAGCGGCCCAGATAAATTGTAATCAAAGACCCGGTCCCCTTTGATCGCCTGCCCTTCTTCTCGGACGAGGGTCACTGTGACTGCCTGCCGATTCGCGAGCCTCAGGGTGATCGGCGCGAGTTCCGGCATCGCGGCCTGTCCTAGGATGATCGAGCCAGCAAAAATCGTGGAGAGCATTTCTTTATTATGGAGGGAGATCCTCGCAAAATTGCGAATTCTTTTGGGGAATCAGACTAGAATTGATGCACCTAGCACGGCGAAAAGTGCACCTAAATTTTCTTCCTAGGACTCTCTGCCCAAATATTTGGCGCACTAGAGCGAATATTTGGCGCACTAGAGCAAATATTTGGCGCACTAGAGCGAATATTTGGCGCACTAGAGCAAATATTTGGCGCACTCAGGCAATATATTGGCGCACTCAGGCAATATATTGGCGCACTCAGGCAATATATTGGCGCACTCAGGCAATATATTGGCGCACTAGATTGAAATCTAGGTAACTAAAATTGAGCTCAATGCTCGTTGGGCGCAGGCTTTGGCTCCGCGGACCGATTCCGAGTGAAGTTCCCCCTCGCCTAGGGGGAAGAGGGGGCTAGGGGGCGAAGGGGGCGTTTGGTTTTTGCTTGACATGAGCGCCTCTATGACCTGAAAATTTTTGTGAGAGTACAAAACCTTTTTTGCCCAGCCCGCGTTTCCTAAAGGCGAAAGGGGACGCACCCGCCGCTCTCACCCACAGACCCAAAACCGCTATAATCTGGGCGTGAGTTTGGCTTTGATGGCGTCTCAAATTCCTCATCTTCCGCCTCCAATGAGGGGCAAGGTGCGGGAAATGTATGATTTGGGTGATGTATTTTTGATGGTGGCGACGGACAGGCTTTCCGCGTTTGACGTCATTATGCCCGAGGGGATTCCCGATAAAGGGAAGGTCCTCACCCAGCTTAGCGCGTTTTGGTTTCAGCACCTGGCGGACTATTGCCCGCATCATTTGATCTCGACCAAGGACGAGGATATTCAGTCCTTGGTTGGCGCGGGCGCGGAAAATCTTTATGGCCGCGCGACCATTGTTCGCAAGGCTCCGACGATTCCTATTGAATGCGTCGCCAGAGGATATTTGGCGGGGTCTTGGTGGAAGGATTATGCCGGCGGGGATCGCGCGATTCATGGCGTGAACCTTCCGGACGGGCTTTTGGAAAGTAGCCGGCTCCCCGAACCTGTATTCACTCCCGCCACGAAAGCCGCCAGCGGTCACGATGAGAATATTTCTTTTGAACAGGCTGCAAACCTTATCGGCAAGGAAATGGCGATCACGCTCCAGGAATGGACGATCACTCTCTATGTGAAGGCGGCCGAATTCGCGGCTACTAAGGGGCTGATTTTGGCTGATACGAAGTTTGAATTTGGTATGACGAGCGAAGGCCCTATTTGGATAGACGAGGCACTGACTCCTGATTCCAGCCGCTATTGGGACGCCGCGCTCTACCAGGAAGGCCAGAGCCAGGCAAGTTATGATAAGCAGTTCATCCGGGATTATTTGGAGACTCTGGACTGGGATAAGACCGCGCCGGGGCCTCATTTGCCCGAGGACGTGATCTCGCGGACGCGCGCCAAATACCTTGAGGCTTTTCAGCGTATAACGGGCTGTACCCTGAATGGCTAACCTGTTTGTCAGTTTTCTTTATAATATTCTCCTGCTGATTACGGCGCCGATCTGGGGTGTGATGGCTTGGATGCGTTCTCGTCGGCGGGCGGAAAAACCTAATTGGAAAGAGCGGATGGGAGAATTTCCGATCCATTGGGATACTTGTAAACCGCTGATTTGGGTTCATACAGTGTCGGTGGGGGAAGTTGTGGCGGCGATTCCTGTGCTTCAGGAGCTTCAATTACAATGGCCGGAAGCCCAGATTCTACAAAGCGTGACCACAAGTACAGGGCACCAGGTCGCCAAAGAAAAATGCCTCGATGCGGGGCTTGTGGATCAGCTTGTTTATTTTCCGATCGACATCGCAAGGTTCCAAATGATCGCGATGGTACGAGCGCGGCCGGTTGCGGTGGTGATTTTTGAGACGGAACTTTGGTTCAATTTTGTCCAATTTGCAAAGTCTTTCGGGGCCGGGACTCTTTTGGTCAATGGAAGATTAAGCGATCGCTCTGCGCCAAAGATGAGCGCGCTGAAGTTCTTTTACCGACACATTTTTGATCATCTGGACCGGATTCTGGTTCAAACTCCGCTTGACGCCGATCGTTTTTTGATGGCGGGGGCAAAGCGTCCGGAGATCTTTGGGAATACAAAATTCGACGAAGCTCTTGGTTTGGACTCCGCGAAGAGACAAAAACAACGCGCGGATTTTGGCGTGGCGGATGAAGATTTTCTGATTGTCGTCGGATCGACTCGCGGGGATGAGGAAGTTGACTTTGTTCTCGCCGCGCTTTCTCGCTTGGACCGTGCCGGGGTTCGGGTGATCCTTGCGCCTAGGCATATTGAGAATGCGGTTGAGATTTTGGCGAAAGTTCAGAGAGTTCTGGGCGACGCGGGGTTAAGAAGCGTGGGCTCGCTTGCTCCGGTTTTGGTTCTGGATACCTATGGGGAACTTGGAAATCTTTACGCCGCGGCGGATGTTGCTGTGATTGGCGGCGGATTTTCACCTTTGGGCGGGCAAAATTTGATCCAACCGCTCGCCTGGGGAATTCCGGTTTTACATGGAGAACACATGACGAATTTTAAGTCAGCTTCGGAAGCCGCGCTTACCGCTGGGGCGTCGATGGTGGTTCGTTCCTCGGATGAATTGTTTGCGGCATTGGAAGCGCTGCATGCTGACCCGGCTCGAAGAACAAAGATGGGATCGGCAGGGAAGAAACTGGTCGAAGAAAGCCGAGGTGCAAGCGCTCGCTATGCCACGGAGATCATCAAAGAAGCAAAATCCAGCCGCGCATTTCAACGCTTACTCAAGCGAAAGTCAGCTAAAGACGCTAAGATTTCTTAAGGAACGCCTGCATGGCTTCTAGGGTTTCGCTGGAGACATGGTGCTCGATTCCCTCTGTATCTATCTCCGCCGCCTCGGGTGACACGCCCAATTTTATCAGGAATTTTAAGACCAGATCGTGTCTTTTTTGGCTTTGATCGGCTAATTCCTTTCCTTTCTCGGTTAAGAAAATGCTCCTATAGGGTTTGACGAGAACGTAACCTTCTTTATGGAGCCGTTGCAAGGTTTTGCCGACGGTTACCGGGCTTACTCCGAGCCGGTTCGCGAGATCAACGGCGCGGGCTTCTCCTAATTCGGAGATCAGCGAGGATACAAGCTCCACATAATCTTCTGCCGTTTCTCGGCTGTGGTCTTCCCGGGTGCGCCTAAATCTATTTTCGCCTGTCATCTTGGCTTACCTGAGGCGACCGATTTCCATGAGGGCGACGGGATGCTCTGGATTGACTTCGAGCGCGGCCCTAAAGGACGCCTTCGCGGACTCTTCTTGCCCAAGACTTCTTAAGATGACCCCTTTAAAGGAAAGTGCGTCGGCATATTTGGGATTAATGAGAAGGGCGGCTTCTAATTCGCTCAGCGCGCTCTCTTTCTGGCCGAGTTGGAAAAGGACTTTAGCGTAACCGTATCGAATATCGGCGTAGGTCGGGAATTGTTGGGTGAGCCGGGAATAAAGATCGGCGGCTTCTTGGGGTTTGTCGGATCCAGCGAGTTCTGCTGCGTGGCGGATCATTTCCTGTCCAAGTCCGGCTTGTTGTTCAAGCATTGCCTCCAGTTTCGTGAGCGCTTCTTCGTTGTTTCCTGCGTTGTGGCAGACGCAGAATTCCTGATAAAGCTCGTCTTCTAGGTGAGGGTAACGCATTAAGACGTCAATGAGCGTGCCCATTGCACTGGCGCACTCCTCGCCCTTGTACTGGGCGATTGCCTTTAGCAATTTGGCGGCTACGAATTTTGGATTGATTTCTAACGCTTTCTCGAGTTCCTCAATGGCTAGCTCGTTTTCATCTTTTGCGACATACGCTCTAGCGAGTTTGTACCGGAGGTCAGCGAAATCTGGCTTCCAGGAAACGGCGGTCCCGAAGATGGCAATGGCATCATCAATCTCGTCAGTGTTTAGGGCTTCCTCCCCCATTTGAGCAAAGCAGTCGGAGAGATAGATGATCGCGGTCCGCTTGAGAACTGGGTCTGGATTGGGGGATTCAATGTATCGCTCCAATGCAACGGCACCGTCGGCATAGGCCCCGGATTGGTACGCCCTTAACCCTTCGTCAAGGACAGGGTCCTTTCCGAAAATGAACCACTTTTCTAGGCTCGCCATAAATTAATCCAAAACCGGGTCGAGATGGGAAAACTCGGTAGTCCTATGGTACCGGGAATAAACCGATTGTTGGGTTTAGGACGGCAGGATTTCGAATTCCATTCCGTCATAGCCAACATCTATTCCGTGGGGGTTAAGGAGTGCTTCCAGTTCAGCGTGAGTCGCATCGCCGTAGTGGGAGTGGTGGGTTGTGACAATTTTTGCCGAGGGCTTGAGGCTTCCTTGGCTCCGCATTCTTCCTACGACAGCTAAGCAATCCTCAATGTTGAGGTGCCCGTGATAGCCAGAGAAGTTTTTGCCGTCGGTACATTCGATCACCATTCCATCGATCTGAGTATCCTTCAGGAATTCCCAAGTCGGTTCTCTCCAGATGCCAGTATCTGTGGCGTAGAGGAATGTCACCCCATCACGCTTGAAAATAATGTTCTGACTATCTTCATCAAGCTTATGATAGGCGGATATTGGAATTACTTCGTATCCCATATGATCTAATCTACAAAAACTCTGGGTCTCGATGATTTCGAGCGGCCAGTCTGGGAAGCGTTCACTCAGTAGTTCGGATACACGGGCATTGGCGTAGATTGTGATCGGAGCAAACGTGTTTAGGTTAAACGGATAGAGCATGTACTGAATTTCAGCAACGCTCAGGTGATCTTCGTGAGAATGCGTGAAAAAGATACCCGACCAGTCTCTAGCATCCACACCATCGCGGGCGCATTGGAAGTTTGTTTCCGGCCCGAAGTCTATTTTTAGGTGTCCGTCAATCAGAGCTCCAGTTCGGGTTCGGATATCTTTGCCCTTGTGCTCACGGGCGTAATCACCTACTCTTGAAGGAGTAAATAGGGCAGGAATCCCATCCGCCCCTCCCGTGCCATTCAAAAGAATTTTCATGCGATTTATTGCCTATTTTCGCAAGACTTATGCAAAGTCTTCAAGACGCCAGATCACGAGGCCAGAGATAATTTTCGGATAATAATAGGTTGATTTTTGCGGCATTTTTTCACCGCCAAGAGCGACGATTCTCATGTCCTCAACGCTCGGGGCATTCATGAGGAAACTCTGAACACCAGCCTCGACAGCATCAACCGCTTCTTGTTCAATCCGGGTGTAACCGAAGAAGTCAATTCCGGTCAGCCCAAGGTGCTTAGCGAAGATGATGTCGTGGAGAATGGTGACATCAAGCGACTTGAGTGATTCTGAAGCATCGCCGGGAATCTCGGCGACGACCTTCGCAAGGTCAGTAATTTCCAAAACAATTCCAGTTCCACCCGGCTGCGCAATTCCGAATGCTCTGTACCCAGCGTTTTGGATCCTTTCAATCGTACTCATCAAATCGGAATTTGGAGCTTCCGAAATTGTCCAATAATTTGCCTCTAATTTTTCGCGAATATTTTCGACCGGTTTTTTAAGGATTCGGTGGGTGGGAAGAATGACTAATCCTGGATCCGCCATGGAACTTAGCGCCATCATCATGTAGTCTTCAGGGACTTCATGATTTCGCTCACCAAGAGCTTGGCGGAAGTTGACGGCGGTTTCATAACGGTGATGCCCATCGGCAATCCAAACCTTTCGGTCTGATAATAGTTCGGTGATTAAAGCAACTTGCTCTGCATCTGTAATTGTTTCGATCACATGCCGAACGTCGTCAACGGTGATGTGCGCGACAGTCTCGCCTGTAGCAGATCCAATGGTGTCAAAAATTGTCCGATCAGGATCTTCGTAAAGACCATAAATACACTCTAGATGAGATCGCGTCGCTTCCAGAATTCGGAGGCGATCTTCTTTATGCTTAGGGAAGGTTTGCTCGTGGGGAAGTACGGTACCAGCTTCGTACGGCTCAACTTTGATGGTCGCAATCATCGCCTGGCGGGTCACAACTTGACCGTTCGGCAGCGCAAAGGTTTGGAGATATCGGTAGTAGGCTGGCTTTGTTTCCTTCTGCAGAACACCTTCTCGAACCCAGTCCTCAAGAGTAGATGCACTCCGAGCGTACTTGACATACTTGGACCGATCGTCAGGCTTCGAGAGCGGCAGGGTCAGTGAAACGACGTTGTTTTCGGATTGGGCAGCCAAGGCTTCCCGTTCGGATTCGGAAATCACATCATAAGGAGGAGCAACCAAATCAACCAGGTCACCAGCAGAACCACTAAACCGCAATCCAAAAAGCGGACGAATCTTCGCCATAGAGGGAGTGTACCAAAAGCCGTGCGCGACCGGGGACGTCCCCGGGACTATTGTCACCAAGACTTACTTGGCGTAAGGATATTCTGACTGGCGCCGCTTAACGACCTGTTCGTATCGAAGAATCTCCGCCTCAATCTCAGCAATGTGCGCTTTACCAAAATCTACTGCGACACGAATCTCTGTCGCGTTGAGCGTCGGAAACGCGACATGAACAGCATCAATGGATCCATCTTTTTGAAGGACCCGCATGATCTCCCAAACGAAGATTCCTGCTCCCGCGATCTTGGCGGAACCTGGACGCTCTTCGTCGGCTTCGATGCGTACTTCGCGGAATGCCATTTGATTGCGGAACTCGATCAGCCGAGTCTCAATTTCTGATGGAGTCATACCAGTGAAGTCGGCAGCCTGCTCTATGGAGAGCATCTCCTGGTCAACTGCTCCAATGACGAGATCGTTTCGAAGCTCTGGATCACTTTCAAATAAACGACTCACCGCGTCTTCGACCCGTTCGGGGAAGAAGCGCGTCATGCGCAGGAGCTGTGCCAAGTGCCATTGTGGTTTCGTCATCATAAGCGATTCTGTGACTTCGGGTCACACGTATTAGACGTGAGCCGAGGTCGATTTTACATTAAGAATACGTATTCTTTGTTAAAATGACGTCAAGAACAGGTCTTTTGCCGGGGTATTTGGACTCTCGAGGCATCCCGGACGCCAAAAAAATCCCGCCCTAACCGGAGTTAGAGCGGGATCGGAACCGGTTCTTGCGAAGATTATGCGCCGACTGCGAGCTTGGTGAATCCAGTGACCGTCAGGTCTTGGGAAAATTTCTTCCAGGACGGGTCTTTTGCAGGGGTTTTCCGTATCGCAGGGCATCTAATAGCCCCTTTTTTGGGAGAGTAGGCACCTCCTAGGTCAGTCTTTCCAAACGTTTGGAAAAGACTTCCCCGGAACCTAGATCTAGAAACCCACACTTTGCATCACGACGGTTGCCCGCAGATCACCAATAGACAAGATATCACCATAGTTTAATGCTGCTGGGCCTACTAATCTCCGATCATTAAGCAGCGTACCATTCGTACTTTTTAAATCCTCGATCATGAGGGTCCCTCCTTGTCTCAGTAGTCTGCAATGCGCCCTGGATACTAGATCGCTCTGAAGACGAATATCGCAAGATTCATCTCGACCAATCGTCTTCAATCCATCCTCTCTTAACAAAAATTGCTGATCCCCAACCAGAAGACATGTTAGGTTCGGCAATGTGAATGAGACTTCACGACATAAGTCAATGATTCGTTTTTTATCAGCCAAATGGATGGATAGGCGCTGCGCAGTCTCATGAGCTTGCTTTGTGAATGCGCTTGTGGCAAAGCAGATGGCCTCGTCTGCTTTGTAATAGGCCCTCGCTCCAGAGAGACTGATAATCACCGGATGCCCGATTCGTCCTGACGCGTAGAATTTACATTGGATTGCAACTCTACGACCCCGCTTTATTGCGATCACATCGGCCCCAAAATCATTTGAAGCAGGTGTAACCTCCACCGTGTATCCGAATGCTTCGACGAGAAGGCCGACCTCATGCTCAAACGTACGCCATGATGGCTGATCACCCATCCTTTACTTCACCAGTAGATTCGAACTAACGTTATCGTAACTTTTGACTACCCCGTTAATTAGTACGACAGACGAGAATTCGTAGTTCAACCTCTTTTGCGACCCGTACTCGCTGATCCTTGACGGTGTGCCTTGCACACTTAGTACTTCGTCCT
>JBEIDH010000041.1:0-21907 GCA_040383535.1 Chthonomonas sp. | reverse complement strand
TTCTGTTTTTCATTAGATGTTTTTCCTTCAAGTGAAGGACACAGAAAAACTTGCTCAATTCGGAGAAATCGCTTCCTTGCCGTCGGTCTATAACTTTCCGTAAGTTTCCTATAAACCTGAGGCCCATGGCGGGTACCCCTAATAAACAAGCGCATCCTACGCCTTCACCTCGTAAGTGTAGCAGAATTCTAAAAATCCGTCAAACTACCCAATTCAGCCTTGTAAAGTCCTAAACAAAAAAGATAACCCGGTTCTCCAAGAACCGGGTTACTCAATCCAAAAAAACTTGGGGACTTAGGCTTCGACGGCTTCTGGCTCGGCGGCGACTTCCTCAACTGGAGCTTCGACAACTTCTGGAGCTTCTGGGTCGAAGACATGCACGATCACGTGCGCGTCTACATCACGGTGAAGGTCAATCAGAACGCTGAACTTACCGAGTCGCTTGATTGGTTCGACGATCGCAACTTGCTTCTTTTCGACTTCAATTCCGGTTTCCTTCTTAATCCGATCAATAACGTCTTGCGAAGTCACGGCACCAAAAAGCTTGTTCGCATCCTTACCGACCTTGCCTTCGATCTTCATCACCAAGCCATCAAGCTTTGCCTTTGTAGCTTCAGCGGCGGCTTTCGTTTCGGCGAGTTTGGCTTCCATGCGCGCCATGCGGATTTCGAGAGCCTTGATCTGAGTTCGATCAGCAAAGGTTGCAAGACCCTGTGGGAAAAGGAAGTTTCGTGCATAGCCGTCTTTGACGACGACGACTTGCCCGGCCTTTCCGACCTTTGGGATTGCTTGGTTCAAAATGACTTTCATCGCTATAAATTCCTGTTATCTGCGAATGCTGATCCCGAAAGAGGGGGACGGCGATCCGAAAATGCGCTCCATACCAAACCATCCGCTCAGTTTCTTATCCATATCAAACCGCATTCTTAAATCCATGCGGGGGTCATTGACATCAAACAAGTCACCACGAAGCGTCCAGCGCGGCGCGAACGCATAGGATACCCCGATCCCTGGCTTGCTTGCATAGACCCCATAGCGAAATTCTGAATTATTTGTCAGGGGTCGCCCAACCTGAGCAATCAATTTGTTCCCTTCAAACGCGTCCCAAAGCCCGAAATAGTAGTTTTCGTTCTTCGTGGCGAGCTTGGCTTCAAAGTCGTTCCGAAAACGACCAGGGTTACTCTCGACGGTGGCGACAGTTTCCATAGAGATTGAGCCGCCGCCAACTGGGTTAGATTTACCGATCTCCGCGACTTTCCCAAGAGCACCATCAAACTTCTTCAAGACTTCGCTCAGCTCATCGGCTAACTTCCCTGCTTTGTCCATCAATCCAATCGCCTTCTCACTGACAACGACCCCATTCTTCGCCATAAGTTCGGCGTCAGCAGCAATCTTAACTCCAGAATCAGCGACTTTCACTCCGGAAGCTGTCATGGATTGGGAATTCGCCAGGATTTCTTTCATTGGTTTTTGGAGTTCGGGATCATTTACCGTCGCACGGAGATCCGCCACGAGCTTGTTGGATTCGACCAAAGTCGCGTTCATCGAATCGAGTAGAGTTGTGACCTTCCCTTCAAATTTGCCGTCGGTCGCCAGCCGAGATACCGCTTTGGTCGTCTTTTGCAAATCGTCCATCATTGCGTTGGCTTTGTTGAGAGTCGCACTGAGAGTGGAGGCATTTTGGTTCATAACGCTCCGAAGGTCGGCAGCGAGCTTGCCAAACTCCGTAGACGTTTTGGTCCCCGACTCTAACATCCCGACGACACCGTTTTTCAGGTCTTTATCCTCAAGCAGCATCTGGGTCGCTTTGAGCGTGTCGTTCAAGGACTGGAGTGTCGCCTGGGATTCAGGTGCCATGCTCTCTAGTGCAGATTTCGTCTGCCCCACAAGCACATTGCCAGGCTTAAGCAGGGTTGAGCCGTAGCTCGCGGGAGGTACCAGGTCAATTGGACGGTCTCCAATCCCGATGAGAGAACTCGAGATCACCGCTTTTGTGCCTTCCGGAATCTTTGTCCCCTTATCTAGTCCTAGGATGACGATGGCCTCGCTCGCAGATGCAAGACGGACAGATTTAACCACTCCAACTCGAACGCCCGCCATCATCACAGGAGATCCAGCCACGATCCCGCCCGCATTTGCAAACGATGCCGGATAGATATCCTCTGCCTTCGCCCCAATAGTCCGACCTAGGATTCCGTAAGCTCCAAAAAGGCAACCGAGAAAAACTATCCCTAAGAGCCCAACCTTCCACGCGCTTTGCATACAGATAGTGTAGACGGTTTGCAGAACCGAGTAGGCGCAAACAGAGGATAATCAGATGCTCAGTACAGCCCGTGTAACCCGATCTTGCCTCTAAACCCGCTTTTCAAGCAGTCGCTAAGTCGGTCTCACTTGCACTGTCCGGCGCGGAACTGATGGGTCGTAACGATAGCACTGTGCAAACAGAGGATCGTGGAGGAGCCATATCCCCGGCTGGAATCACAACGTAACGGCCTGCCATATCTAACTCCTTAAAGAGCAGGCTCATCGGAGAACTCGACCGTGCGCAAACACGCACTCTTGACTTGCCTTCTGAGAAGATAAAGAGCTGATGGCGATTCACCGTTCGGTGACCCACGATCACCAGGGCTAGAAGCGCCGGGACAACCTTGACATGCGCCAAGATCGTCGCCCCTTTCCAAATCAATGGGGACTTGATGAGGAACAGCATCAACAAATAAGTGAATCGGTGACCGAGAATGACGCGAAGGGTCTTCAGCGCGAGTGAGCGATAAAACTTTGGCTTAGTCACGAGAACCGGCAGAGCCTCCATGGGAACCCTCAAGAACTTTAGTCCCTTAGACTGCATCATCTGGTGAATTGCAAACGCAGAGAAAAGAGTGCGCCCTTGTTTCTGTGTCAAAAATGGTAGAGCCTCGCGAAACTTCTCGTAATGCTCGGATGGATCAATCGGGACATTAGAGGCAGAATTCACGCCTAACCAGTAGGTGGTTAGCGACTCAAGAATGCAATGAGCGTCCCCGAAGCGATGAGAGTAACGAATCATGAATTCCACGTCCTCTGCAAATCTGATGTTCTCTTTGAATCCACCAATTTCAAGCCAGTCTGATCGGCGGTAGGAGTAGCTCGATCCGCATGTCCAGTTGTCTGTACTCAAGAGTTCAGTCCAGTGCACCCGACTCGTTGACCTCTTGCCGCCGACCCCACCCCAGGTGCCGTTATGGCGAATTCTTTGCGCCCAATCATAAACCAGCCCAGGGTGACCAGAATTCCAGACCTTCAAGTGTTCTTCGATTTTGTTCGGAGCCCAAGTATCATCGGCATCGAGCAAAAAAATGATCTCGGAGGTCGCGGCCCTCACGCCATTGTTTCGAGCGGCAGACGGACCAGCATTCTCTTGTTCAATGACACTCACTCCAAGGGAACGCGCCAAATTGGCAGTTCCGTCAAACGACCCGTCATCGATGACAATGATCTCATCCGGTGTGACCGATTGAGCAAAGACGGACTCAAGGGTCCGCCTCAGAGTACGCTCAGCGTTATATGCAGGGATGATCACCGCCACAGTCATCAGAGGAAGTATGCCATGTCTTTCAAAAAAAATTCAGGTTGATCTAAGAATCTTGGCAAAAAAGGCTAAATCTTCTTAATCTTGACTGAACTTTGCGACCGATTTTGCGTAGCGCTTTCCCATTGGGGCAGAAATTCGAAATGCTAAGCGTCCAATCCATCCGATCAAATCAGAGGTCCACATGGATTACGCTGGATAAGGACTTTGATTGGAACTCCTTAGTTACCCCTCTTGCGGGTACCTGTATTCACAAGAGTGCAGAAGGAATATCCCGGTACAAATGCGACCTAAATAACTTGCCCGATCCGTCCTACAATCCCAATAATTGGTCCAAGGAAGAGAAAGGTAAACTCCTAGTATCTTTTGGGGGTCAAAGACTAGAAGGATGAACCAAACAGGAGTCCCGGGACGTAGAGAACACTATGAACTGCAACCCGTCAAACTCGGTAGGAGACCCAAAAGGGCAGCAAGAGGCTGGAACATAAAATATGTGGCAACGCTTTACAGAACGCGCTAGAAAAGTCGTCTTTTTCGCACAAGAAGAGGCGCAAAAGTTTGGAGAGGGATATGTTTCGACAGAACACCTCCTCTTAGGTCTCGTCCGCGAGTCCGATAGTGTTGCGGCAAGAGTGCTCGAACGCCTTGGCGTCTCCCTCAGCCGGATCCGGACCGAAGTTGAAAAGCAACTTCCACGAGGCGACGCACGCCCATCACAAGAAATGACCCTGACGCCTCGTGCCAAAAGAGTCATTGACCTTGCCTACGATGAGCAACGCAACCTCAACAATAATTACATCGGTACCGAGCACTTGCTGTTGGGCCTCATACGGGAAGGCGATGGCCTTGCTGGTCGCGTGCTTGCCAAACTCGGCGTTGAACTCGAAAGAGCTCGACGTGAAGTTGGTGCACTCCAAGACAACGAATCCACAAATAAGGGCTCCGGAAGTTCGGGAGGTTCTGGTTCAGGATCTTCAGGAACATCCCGGTCTTCCTCCGCATCGCAAGTCAAGACTGCGACCCTGGACGAATTTGGTCGCGATTTGACTGAACTTGCTCGTGATGGCAAACTGGACCCCGTCGTGGGACGTAGCCAAGAAATCGAGCGCGTGATGCAAATCCTCACCCGCCGAACCAAGAACAACCCTTGCCTTATCGGCGACCCAGGTGTTGGTAAAACCGCGATTGCGGAAGGCCTTGCTCTTCGCATTGTTAGCGGCGACGTTCCAAATCTGCTTCGCGACAAGCGACTCATCTCCCTCGACCTTGCCGGCCTCGTGGCCGGTACCAAGTACCGAGGCGAATTTGAAGAGCGCATGAAGAAGGTCATGGAAGAAGTCCGAAGATCCGAAGGCGAAGTCATCCTCTTTATTGATGAGCTTCACACTCTCGTCGGAGCCGGAGCTGCTGAAGGCGCGATTGACGCTAGCAACATCATGAAGCCAGCTTTGGCGCGTGGTGAACTGCAGTGCATTGGTGCGACGACTCAGGACGAATTCCGAAAGTACATCGAGAAGGATGCGGCCCTAGAGCGACGCTTCCAATCCGTGAAGGTTCGTGAACCAAACGAAGAAGAAGCCGTTGACATTCTCAAGGGTCTGCGCGAAAGATACGAAGCTCACCACAACGTCGAGATCACCGACGAAGCGATCAAGGCTTCCGTGCAACTTTCGATGCGCTATATCACAGATCGCACCTTGCCAGATAAGGCGATTGACCTCATTGATGAAGCCGCCAGCCGAGTGCGCTTGCAACAAAGCTTGCCACCCGCTGAGGTTCGCGCCGATAAGGTGAAGGCAAACAAGATTCGCGTGGAACTGGAGCACCTCCGCCGACGCACCAAGGATGAAGACGCCACCAAAATCAGCGAAATGGAAGCTGAGTTTGAAAGGCTCACTAACACCATCGTCGAACGCGAAGAAGCTTGGGAAGCCGAGCTGAAGCCGGAACCAATCGTTGGTGAAGACGAAATCGCAGGCATCGTCCAAAGCTGGACCGGAATTCCGGTCATGAAGCTGGTCGAAGCCGAATCCAGCCGACTTCTCAAGATGGAAGAAGACCTTCACGGTCGCATCATCGGTCAAAACCTGGCCGTGGCTGCCGTTAGCCGAGCGATTCGACGATCACGATCTGGACTAAAAGATCCGAAGCGACCGATGGGTAGCTTCATCTTCCTGGGACCAACCGGGGTTGGAAAGACAGAACTTGCCAAGGCTCTTGCCGCTTACCTCTATGAAAAGGAAAGCAACATCGTCCGGATTGACATGTCGGAGTACATGGAGCGATTTGCGGTTTCGCGACTCGTCGGTGCCCCTCCCGGCTATGTCGGATACGATGAAGGCGGTCAGCTCACCGAGCAAGTGCGCCGAAATCCGTACTGCGTCGTTCTGCTCGACGAAATTGAAAAGGCACACCCAGAAGTATTCAACATCCTCCTGCAAGTGCTGGAAGACGGACACCTCACGGATAGCCAAGGCCGACAGGTTGACTTCCGCAATACGATTATCATCATGACTTCCAACGTCGGTGTCCGCCCAATCGAACTTGATAAGGGACTCGGATTCCGCGATAAGAAGGAAGACGCCAACGATCCTAAGGTCTATGAGGCAATGAAGAACAAGATGCTGGATGAAATGAAGAAAACATTCCGCCCTGAATTCCTCAACCGCGTAGACGAGATGATCGTGTTCGAACACCTGAAGCGCGACGAGATTCTGACGATTGCCGATCTGTACCTGAAGCGTGTCAACGAGCAAGCTAAGGAAATCGGTATCACGATCGAACTCAGCGACGGAGTGAAGGACATCCTCGTGAACGAAGGCTACGATGTCAACATGGGCGCCCGCCCACTGCGACGCGCAGTCCAACGCTTCATCGAAGACCCACTCAGCGAAGAGTTCCTCATGGGCAACTTCGCCGCCGGAGACCACGTCCTCGCGACGGTCGATCCGGAAGATCCGAAGAAGGTCATCTTCAAGAAAGACAAGCCAGATTCGGGTGGCAAGAAGAAGAAAGAACTCGTCAAGAACTAAACGAAGTCGTTCGGTTGCAAGTCAAAATTGCTCCCCAGGTTTTACCCCGGGGAGCTTTTTTATGGGCACTCTTTAATGGATCACAGCGCTGGGCCCTCAAACCTATCTGCGGCAGATGTCCTTAACAATCCTTAAACTTGACTGGGTAGCCTAACGCAATGCTGACTTCCCTTCTCGCCGCGCTCGCGGTGCAGACTTCCTCGGCGACTCCGAGCCGGATCTTGCTGACCATGACCGAGAAACCTGCGACGAGTGCGGCCGTCACTTGGCGCACCGGTGCAAGCCCGAGCACCCCGATCGGGCAAGTCGTTCCAGACAGCAGCAATCCCAAGGACCTGAAGGCAGACAAGAATTTCGCAGCGACAACAACCACGGTCACTCTCCCAAAGGGTGGCACCGCAAAGTATCACACGGTACGCTTCACCGGGCTCAAGCCAGGAACAAAGTACACCTACAGAGTCGGTGACGGCACCAATTGGAGCGAGTGGATTGACTTCAAGACCGCTCAAGAAAAGCCTGCTCCGTTCAACTTCATCTACTTCGGTGATGCTCAAAATGACATCAAAAGCAAGTGGTCGCGCGCGGTACGAAAGGCATTCCGTGACTTACCCTATGCTGACTTCATGCTCCACGCTGGCGACCTGATCAACAACGCAAACAACGACGAAGAATGGGACGAGTGGTTCTATGCCGGGGGTTGGATTCACAGCCAAATCCCAAGCGTCGCCACGCCAGGCAACCACGAATACAGCAAAGGCTCCCTCTCAAAATTCTGGAAGCCGCAGTTCGCATTCCCCAACAACGGCCTCCCGAGTCTGGCCCAAACCAACTACTTCTTTGATTACCAAGGCGCAAGGATCATCTCGCTGAACTCGAATCAGCGTATTGCCGAGCAAACCAAGTGGCTAGAGAACAACCTCAAAAACAACCCCAACCGCTGGACCATCGTGACCTTCCACCATCCGGTTTACTCCACCGCGAAGGGTCGCGATAACGCCGAGATTCGCCGCCAGTGGCAGCCGATTTTCCAAAAGAACAAAGTCGCTTTGGTGTTGCAAGGCCACGACCATTCTTATGGTCGGCAAAATGTGACCACCGGAGTTTCTGGCACCGACCACAAGAGCGGTACAGTTTACGTGGTCAGCGTCAGCGGGCCGAAAATGTACGGTTTAGGATCGGAGACCGCGAAAACCATGGAGCGCCGTGCCCAAAATACCCAGCTCTATCAAATCGTACACGTGACTCCAGAGAAGATCAGGTTCGAGGCCTACACGATCAGCGGCGATCTTTACGACGCTTGCGAGATCATAAAGAACGCAAAGGGCGGGCAGACGATCAAGGAGCTCAAGCCTCAAACCAAGGAAAGGCTCTGAAGTAGGTAAGCTCCCATACCAATGGAAGCCATCGCCATTACGTTGATCGTCGGAATCTTGATTCTTGGAGCCTGCGTTTTTGCCGGGGTCAAATCCGTGCGGAAAAAGGCGCATGCCCTTGAGGCAACCGAACACGGAACTGGGTTGATCGTTAATTCCCTTTTCACCTTGCTTGGTTTGCTCTTAGCGTTCACACTTTCCGCTTCTGCGAGCCGGTTGGACAATCGCCGAAATCTCAGCATCAACGAGGCAAACGCCATCGGCACCTCCGTCCTTCGGCTCAATCTTCTTCCCGAAAACGGGCGTTCGGAACTTCAGGGTCTTTTCAAAACCTACATCGAAGATCGTCTAAAGTTCAACGCTGGTCTCGCTGGTCGGGCGAACTTGGAAGAAGCAAGGGCGGAGACGGACACACTCCAAAAGAAGATTTGGGAAAAGGCAATCCAACATGCCGATACCGAAAATCGCAAGCTCCTTCTCCCTGTCCTGAACGAAGTTTTCGACCTCGCCTCCAGCCGCAACATTCTCACTGAGACCAAAACCCCGCTTGCAATCATGGTTCTCCTCTCTAGTCTTGCGATGCTGTGTTCGTTCCTTGTCGGGCGAAGCATCGCCCATCACGGCAGGGATGGTCAGGCGTACGCGAGCGTATTCATCCTCGCCATCACCGCCGCGATGGTGCTTGTGATTGACCTAGATTCGGCAAGGACTGGATTGATCCGGATAGATGAGGTGGATTCACTGTTACGGAGTACATTAAGGTCGCTGGAGTAATCCATGGACTCTTACCAAGCACTCCTTCTGGAAAGCTGGATGCCCTAGTCAGCGATCAGAAAAATAGTAACGGTCATTCCGAACCGAAGAGAGGAATCTGACTGTAAAGGCTTCTTGTTCCTCAATGATCAAAAGATCCGTGGGTATCTTTTGCCTCCTAACTTCCAATCATGAATCTAGAAGTGGCAGATTCCTCTCTTCGTTTCGGAATGACAGCACCTAAAGTAAGATTTTCTCGCGGATAGCCCAACATGATGATAAACTATCATCCTATGGAGCCGCTGGACCCGCGAAAGAAGATTATTCTTAAGGCCGTCGTTATAGAGTATGTGACCGATGGCGAGCCGGTTGGGAGTGAGCTCATTGCGAGTCGCTACGAACTCGGCGTGCGGAGTGCGACTGTCCGCAACGAGCTTGCCGAAATGAGCGAGCTTGGTTACCTGGAACAGCCCCACACCAGCGCGGGAAGAATTCCTAGCGATGCTGGCTATAGATATTATGTGGACAATCTGATGGGTTCGCCCGAGCCTGATCAAGCCAACAAGAGCAAGATCGAAATCGCGAGCCACCGCGAGGACATTCTCCGCGCGATTCTGCAAGAAACCACCAAAACTCTTAGCCGCATGACCCACCAAATCGCCGCCGCGAGCACGGTTGGCGCGACTCATCTTAAGCTCACCGGCGTCATGATCACGGCTCTCGGCCCGACCCGCGCGATGCTCGTGCTGGTGTTTAACAATGCCGACGCCCACAATCGCCTCGTGGAATGTCCGCCCGATCTCACGCTCGCCGATTTTGGTTTACTCAACGAAAATCTTCCCAAGCTTCTCGACGGTCTGAATGTCAAGGAACTCAGCCAAGTCAAAATCCCCGCTTCTACCCAAAAACCTTCGCTCGATAAGTTCATCGCCAGCATCATTGGCACCGTCAAGGGGATCGCAAAAGAGATGAATCAGGCGCAAATCGTGGTCGAGGGCGAGGAATATGTCGCCGCCCAACCCGAATTTCAGAACGACCGCGCCGGGCTGGAAGAGCTACTCCGCTTCGTCGAGGACGAGGCGGTCATGAGCACGGTGATCCCCAACCAGACCGAAAAGCCCGTCATGGTCACCATCGGCCGCGAGAACACCCAAGCCGGCCTGCGATCTCTGAGCGTTCTTCGGCACAGCTTCTACCTGGGCGACAAGGAAGCGGGCACGCTAGCCATCATCGGGCCAACGCGCATTGACTACGAGAACAACCTCGCCCTCCTAAAATTCGCCGCCAACGCCATCGGCTCCACGATCGAAAAGATAACTGGCGCGTAGCTTCAGGTCGTCATTTCGAGCGAAGCCGAGAAATACGAGTGTCCAGGGGTGTGGGGACGATGTTAGCACCCTTGGTCGCTTAAGGTAGGTGGGCTTCGAATTCGTATTCATTCATTGGTTCGATCATCTCTCTCACCTCTGGAATAATACTAATTAAGTGCAGCTTAAAAGTTGGTTTACCAGCGCAGTGTCATGGCGTCCACCCGAGGGCGGGATGGCGGCATCAAAGGATTTTGTCATTTCGTGGCGGTCGTCTTGGCCATTTCGCGAATTCTTGCACTTCCCTCCTGTTCGCGATCGTTAGCGGGTCGCGTCTTGCCTAAATTTCGGTGATCTATCGCGAATATCAGGCATTTAGGTTCAATTTCAGAAGAACTCACTTTGAGATTTCGCGAATTTCTCAAAATTCATGTCGAAAGCCTCGAGAATATTGGGAAGATTCTCGAGATTCTTCCCGTGATTCGCGAATGAACTGTTGGTTTTCAATCGTGAATTTGGGTTTTTAGGGTGAAATTCGGTCAGAAATGCGCGAATCAGGGCGTGATTCGCGAATTTTGCCTTTGCAATTCGCGAATTTTTTTGCCTGATTCGTTGAATCAGGACAAGATTCTCGACGTTCTTGACAAAAACTTTGAGGTTTTTCCCTATTTCCTCGAGGACTTTTGCTGAAAACAGTCAATTCTGAAGCATTCTTTCCCGCCCCAAGGTTAGAACGTCAAGGCTCCTGGCGAAACACGCAAGCATTACGTTAAAAGCCAGCTAAATTCTTTAATCGCCGGCGCTGTAATGAACGGAAATTTCAAAGAAAAACGCCCCCTTCGTGAATGACGAAGAGGACGCGATGTAAATATTGTTTGGTCAGCCGATGACCAGGCTGGAATGAGCCAGAAATTACGAGCCGATCTTGGCTTTTTCTCGCTCTCGGGCGGGGACGACACCGTGTTCGATGACGTTTGGCTTGATCTCGGCGCGGCCTCGATCAATGGTGGTCATTGCCTTGGTCACGACGTTTCCGAGTTGGTCGAGGACGTTGTAGGCGTAGTCTTCGGCACCACGGCGCATGGCTCCGGCGTCGCGATCGGCGGTGCTTCGAATCTCGTCGGCTTGCGCCTTGGCGAGTTTAAGAATTTCGTTCTCAGCAAGAAGGCGCTCTTGACCGAGCTTTGCTTCGTTTACAAGGCGATCGGCTTCTTTTCTTGCTTCGTCGATGAGGCGCTCGGCTTCGCGCTGTGCGCTCTCGATGGTTTTGCTGGCTTCATCTCGAGCCATTTCGATGTGCCTTTCGGCTTCTCGGGTCAAGGTTTGTGCTTGCTTGACTTCGCCAGGCAAAGATGCTCTGACTTTCGAAATTGTCATCTGGATTTCGTCGCGATTGAGGCCGAAACAAATCGGTCCAAGCGAGCGAGGGCGTTCAACCGCCAACTCTTCCAGGTCTTCCAACATGCGTAGAATGTCCAACGTATACTCCTAACTAATACTAAGACGGATAAAACGTGCCGTCTTGCACCACAACGTGAATATTTTCACGATTTTCGCCGATTCAGACTCTTTTGAATCACGGGTACTACTGATTCTGGCACGAATTGGTCGAAAGGTCCACCTAAAATTGCAATTTCCCGTACCACTGTGCTGCTAATGTAGCTGTACTCCCACTTGGTCATCATCAAAATCGTCTCGATTTGTGGGTCCATGCGGCGGTTTGCGATGGCCATTTGGAATTCAAAGTCAAAGTCGCTGACCATGCGCAATCCCCGGACGATTGCTCGCGCATTTTGGGCTTCGGCATATTCGACCAATAGTCCTTCGAACGAATCGGCACGGACATTTTCGAGGTGCTTGGTCATGCACTGGATGGCTTCGATGCGTTCTTCGGGATCCATGAATCCGGGCTTCGCTCTGTTCACGCCGACTGCCACGACGACCTCATCAAACAGCCTGGCGGCACGCTCGATCACGTCCAAATGACCGAGAGTAGGTGGATCAAAGGAGCCCGGATAGATCGCCTTTCGCATTGCCAAGATGTTAGCTCAATTCTCTCAGAATCTGTTCGAGCTGGGCTGCCGCCGCTGAACCTGGTTCTGCATATTGACGCCCCAAGTAAACCGCACTTCGGGCCTCGGCTCGGTTCCCGGCGTTCATGAAGCTTGTGGCGAGATTGGTGTATGAAATTGCAGCGCTTTCTTTGTAGTTATTTTGCTGATCGGGATTGGTTTCGATCTCGCTTGCCTTTGCGTATGCCTCCGCAGACCTGCGCCAGCCGTCGGATTGTGCGCTTGGATCTTCGGTTGTGACCGCTTTTCGAGCGTACGCGTCAGCCAGGCTGGCTTGGTAAGCAGGTTGTTTTGGATCTATTGCGATGGCTTTCTCAAAGGATTGAATCGCTTCATCAATACGGTTGGATCGGATGAACCTTGCGCCTTCTTCTTGGAATAGCGCCGCGGTTTGCCGGTCTTCGCTGGAAACATTTCCTCCAGAATTGCGCGTTCCCGCCGAGCCCGACTGGACTTTACTGATCGCCTTCGCAAACTGATCCACACCCAAGATCACGACTCCGAAAATGAGCCCAATCGAGATCAAGATCGCAAAGAATCTCGCGCAACCAGCTTTGGTTTCGGGCTTAAAAAGGGGCGTACTCGGAGGTCGCATCATCACCGGAAGCGGCGTAAAGCCTGGAGTTGGGCCTGGCATTTGACCTCCCGGGAATTGCGGAGGAGGATAACCCTGCTGACCGTATGCCATCGGCTGGCTTCCGTAGGTTTGGGGCGGATAAGCTTGGATTGGCGGCGGATATGCCACTGGTGGCTGTGGAATTTGATTGTTAGGCGACGCCGGATAGGAACCCGTATTGCTCATGTAGGGAGAAAATCCCCCCGTTAGCTGCTGCATCTGCCCTCCCCTTAGCTCCGCGAGCGCTTGATCAATCTGCACCAGAGCAGATTCCGCGCTTGCGGTGCGCATTACTGGGCTTTTCTGGAGAAGACCTTGGAGAATTTGTAGAACCGTTGGGGTTGCCGATGGAGGCATCTGGGGTTCTTGGTTCATGATCGCGTAACTGATGCTGACCACGCTATCCCCCTGGAAAGCCTTTTGCCCTGTCATCATTTCGATCATCACCGATCCGACGCTAAACAGATCGGTTTTAGCATCCACGTCTTTCCCCATCACCTGCTCGGGAGCCATGTAGCTCGGAGTTCCGAACACCTGGCCATCCATCGTGATATTGGGCTCAAAGGTGAGCCTTGCGATCCCAAAGTCCGTCAGCTTGACCTGACCGCTCGAGATAATTTGGATATTCTCGGGCTTAATATCCCGGTGAACAACGCCATTTTTATGGGCAAATGCCAAGGCTTCTAAGATTTCTTTGGCAAAGAGAAGAGCCTTTTCTGGAGTGAGTAATCCTTGGGTGTCAAGTTCGTTCCGGAGAGTTTTTCCATCCAGATACTCCATCGCCATGTAGTGACGCCCTTGATCCTCGCCGACCTCGTAGATCGTGACAATCCCGGGGTGGGCAAGCGATCCGGCGGCCTTGACTTCGCGCTGGAACCTTTTGATTCGATCCTCAAGTTGGGCTGAGGGGGAACCCGAAGGAACATTGAGCTCCTTCACTGCTACGCGACGGTTCATCAGAGCATCGTAACCTTCGTAGACGATGTCATTCGAACGGGCGATTTCCCGAATGATTTGATACTTCCCTATCGTTTGCGGAGGATTTGCACTCATCTTATTCGGGCGGCGCCCTCGGTTTTTATCCGTCTCCCAGGGAGGACGATTTGACGTGAGCGGTTAGTTCCCGCCGGGATCGTCAGGAAGGGTGGCTGGTTCTTCCGGAGCCGACTCAACGGGAGCCTCATCGGCCGCACTGTCTCCAGTTGAATCTGTCGTCGGGTTTTCGGTTCGTCCTCGGTCTTCGGGTGGAGCGTTTTCTTCGGTGACAGGCGGAACATTTTCTTCCGTGCTTTCCCCGCGCTTTCGCTCTTTGACCTTCCGGCCGTTGACATGGGTGACTTCCGCAGTTACGACAGGATCAGCGACATCGGATTGCCGCTCAGGGTTTGTGGATGCAACCGGGGTCGTGACTGTCTCCGTCTCAGCCTCGCTAGCACCGACCAAACGCTCTTGAATCTTTTTGACTTCGGCGGTCGGAGGCCGACCGATGTGCGGCCCGATGAATCCGTAACCGAGGACCGCGAAGGCCATCGGAATCACGATCCACTTAAACAATCCACCCGCAATTTGTGCCGCTTTCATTTCTTTTCCCATTGTAGAACGATTCAGCCAACCAATTGGATGCTCGGGGTACCCTCGAATCACTAATGGCTAGCGAAATTGTGCATGACGTTTTAGATTTAGAGCTCGAAACCTTGGAGGCTTTTATCCCCGAAACAGACTGGAACTGCTACCCATATCCCGCGCTTCGAAAGACTGGACGCAAGGCAACGATCTCCATCCGCACCGTCACTCTTTCTAACGCATATTTGCAAGCGACCATCGCACTCGATCTGGGGGGACGTTTGATCCAACTCTTTGATCGGCGTACGCAAAAGGATATCCTGCCCCCGGCGGCAAATCTTAAGCTGATTGATGACTTTTGGCGGGGAGTCCGAGCTGACTTTGGAGTTGAGATCAATTTTGGCGGTAGCTCGCGTTACAATAGCCTTGGCCCGGTGGAACACCACATAGTTGAGCCAGACGGCCCCGATGAACCAGCAAAGCTCATCCTTTGGGAGTCGATGACCGAAAGGTCGTGGCAGGGGACGTGGACCCTTTTCCCGGACGAGGCGGCACTGGAAATCGAAGTCGTTGACTTTACACGCCCCACCGGAACAGCGACCGGAAACAGCGCTTTAGGCCTATCCATCTTTACTCCAGGAGCTGTTTACACGGCTGAACAGGGTCTTGCAATCCTTGATGAGAAAGCCATTGGGATTGGATGTTTTTTTGAAGAGCTCACTTTTGATGCGCTCGAAGAGATGCCTGGCGGAATTGCCTTGGACCGAGGAGCTATAGAACGCGCCCTTGTTCATGAACCATGTACGGCTGATTCTTGGCGAGCGAAAATTGTTCCGTTTTCTCTTGGTGGCAAACCTCTTGCTCTCAGCCCTTTGGCAAGCATCGGGGTGGATGGTGACGAACTTATTATCCAGGCCACACGCCAGCTTTCCGGTGCAAAGGTATTCGTAAGTACAGCGACAGGACCGGTTGAGGCTCCAGTAGATATTGACCCTGGGCAACTTTGCCGACTGGACCTAAGTGTCCTCGCCCAGCCGAGCGAAATTCTCCTTCGCGATTCTACAAAAAATACTCTTTTGGGGAGCAATTTCACGACTCTAGAACCTTCCCCACCAGAATTCCCCTACCCGCAGTATCCGCATAGCGAGGAGCATCAGGCGAAAATTGATGTCAGGTCTCCCGGGTCGCGGGCTTTTGGACATTTTAAACTCGCCCAAATCGCGAATAGAAATTTGAATCCGATGGCTGCTCAGCACATCGAAAATTGCCTTAATACGAACGCCGAAAACGCGGTGGCGTGGTGGTTCAAGGCTGCTCTGGAGCGCCATGATCCCGCCTTCAATCCCGAAGAAGAGCGCACTGCCCTTCTCAACGCACACTTTATCAGCCCGATGGAGCCAATGCTTCGCGCCGAGGCAGTACTAAGCACTCCCGAAGGGAATCCCGAACCTTCGCCGCTGATGAAACCGTTGCTTCAAAACCCAGAATCCCTAACGGACGCGGTGTGCTTGCTCATCGAATGCGGATTCAAGGCCGATGCCACGAGGCTAATACACGAGGCACTGAAGCACGAAAACATCCTGATCCTGCGGGTTTTACTGGCAAGCATCCTGCTCAAAGACACCAAGCTTGAGTTCGACGTCGCTGATCAACTCCGAGAAGCGGCAAAGGTTCAACCTCGACCTCCATATCCCTGGCGCACTACCGAATTCGAGGCGATCCGAGATCTCCTTGCACGCTTCCCCAACGATCCGGTTTTGAAAGATCTCAAACAGATCATTCATCAAGGCACCGGAACTTTGATCGGCGAGTAAAGATTGACTTCCAAGCATCTCATCACCATCGGAGATGTATGATGTGGAACCACATACTCAATCTCATATCCGATCTCGCTTCCGAGATCACTTCCTCTTCTTCCTGGCGATTCACCCTAAACGGAACGCGAGATAACCACGCTTTGCAGAGTATCGAGGTCAGCGCAAACGGTGCTGAGTTTTCTGTTTTGCAAGATGAATCCGAGATTCGGATTATCTTCCGCATCCAGAACAGCCGTGTGATCGCCTTGGTGAACGGAGAACTCGATCCGAGTGTCCGAGCGACGATCTCGCTCCGGCATCAAATCTTCCGACCGTTTATCTTTGCCTTCGAAGCACGGAACGTGTCTATCGGCGATCAGACGTTCCGATTCCGATTCGAAACTCCTGCTTAATCGCTTGATCTACTCCCCTTTTGGCTTTGGTCGAACGGGGCTTTTTTTGTGAATCAGCCCAAGGCAAGGCGGTTCGGGTATCTTTTAGTCTGGTCGCGGGGCGTAGCGCAGCTTGGTAGCGCGCTTCTCTGGGGGGGAAGAGGTCATGGGTTCAAATCCCGTCGCCCCGACCATTTTCCTTATTCTTCTCGCCAGCCCTCGGGACCCATAGCACGTTCACCCTTTAGCTCGACGAGGCAACACCGATCCGGTGCAGATGCTCCACAGACTGGTCATAACAAACTTGCGCCAGGACCTCTAGGTTCACGACGTCCTCTTTGTTATAAGCGATGAGCGTGTCCAAGGAATCACGCGAACCCCGTTGCCATTCTCTCCATAACCGAATAGCGTCGCGACCGTCAAGACCATCGGTTTCTTCCGAACGCGCCAAACCGAGTTGCTTTTCAATCTTCTTCAACCCACCCTTGTAGCCAAGCTTCTTCAGCGAGTGGCAGAGATCGAGGTGAATCTGATCGAAAGTAAATCCAGGAAATCGCTTACAGAGCATCGGGAGATCGAATCCGGCTCCATAGAACGTGACGACCATCGAGTAATGGCTCATCACATCGCGGAAGGACTCAATATCTTCACCCTTGATCAGGGCTTTGAACTCATTACCGTCAAAGAGCCCGATCGTCGTGACCGCCTGACCAAAGTTGCCGCCATCGGTCTCGATGTCCAGATAAACACAGGATGACCGAAAAGCTGGCCAAGCTCGCCAGGAATGCGTCAGCCCAAGCATGCCTGCAAAATATTGGTGATTGCCATTCGCTAATGCATCCTGAGATCGCTTCAGCGTGCCAGTAACGACTTCAATTGAAGCCGATCCGCACTTGAATTCTCCCGGATTTTCCAAGAAATCAGCCCAGGTTTTGCAACCCTGGGCCCAAATTTCGCGCTCGGTTTCCAAGCCAACGCCTTGGATATGACAAAAGGTTTGCTCCAGCACGAGAAAATGATTATCCGCGCCGCTTTGGCTTGACGATGCGATCGTTCTGATCCCGGGAAGGTAGGAATTGATCAAACGAACCGGTGGCTGGCCAGCTCTTAGTGCGCTTTGGATCGTCGTACCACAGCGTTCCGGTTTTGCCGTTCTTATCGTATTCGCCAGAAATTCGCATCACGCCACTGCCGTACCACACGCCAGAAATGTTCTGACCAAAGAACTGCATTCCCCGCCAGGATCCAGAAACAATGATTTTTCCTTGACCTCGGAAGAGCTCCCGACCGCGCTTGCTGTATTCGCGGATGAATTTGCCGCTGATGGTTCGTGACCCTTTGAGCTGACTGATCAGCAAGGTTCCGCGAATATTGATCTCCAATCGCCCCTGACCGTCGATGAACTTTCCGCTACCGATGGCAGCTTGAAAATGGAGAGTCCCGAAGTCTGGTGCAACTGGGAAGGTTCCGCGTTGCTCGGCTGTTGCTGGCTGAGCGTATGCCGCCCCAATGAGCGCACTTGCGAGTAACACTCCTCCAATTCTGGTCAAAAGATGAGATGACATCATTGCTTGTTGACGCTCATTGTATCCGATTAGGTTCCAATTTTGGGGAATCATCCTGCCTTTTTCGAGTAGAATAAGACCATAACGGCATGAAACTCGGATTCATTTTGCCCCTCGTCGTAGGATCACTCGCTCTCACCGGTATGGTCTTCACGTTCGTCAACCAAGCAACCCCATACGTCACCGTAAAGGAGGCCCAATCGGGTAACACCGGGCGCGTTCACCTCCCCGGAGAAATGATCCAAGAATCCATTCAAGTTGCCTCAAAGGAGCGCATCGTGCGCTTCACACTTAAAGACGAAAAAGGGGACCAGATCCCCGTGGTTTACCAAGGAAATGCCCCCGCGAATATGGGCACTTCCACCAAAGTTGTCGTGATTGGCCGTGTGGAAGAAGGTGTCTTTCAGGCTAACGACATGTTAATCAAGTGCCCGACGAAATACGAAAGCGAATCCAAACTTCCGCAAGGAATGAAGCCGGTGGGCAGTTAACTCGAAATGGGGAATCATCCTAAAATCTCTTGGCCGGACACTCCTGGCTACACTCAAGCACTCGAACTCTTAGGCCGTGGACTGGTTTTGTTCGCGGCTTTTGCCTTCGTGGCGACGATCATTTTCTGGAGCTTAGCTTCCCGGAAACCAGCCTTGGAGCGCTTCGGGAAGCTCAGCCTGAATCTCGGCGGATTCTCGATCTTCTCCGCCTTCGTCCTGCTTGGATGGCTGATCGTCAATAAGCAGTATCAGTTCCAGTACGTCTTCGGCTCGACAGACAACTGGCTACCGCTATTTAAGCGATTCGCATCGCTTTGGAGTGGGCAGGAAGGAAGTTTCCTTCTGTGGGCAGTGACTTCTTCCATCTTTGCGCTCGCAATGGCGCCCAGAGTTCCGGGTTATCGGCGTGAATTCTCGATTGTCTCGGGTGTGTTTCTTGCCGCGATCTCCGCGATTATTGCTTACGAATCCCCGTTCAAGCTCTACGTCCCCCCACCCGAACTCGCTTCGGTTTTAGCCGGGAAAATGCCGCCCGATGGCAATGGCCTGAATCCATCGCTCATCAATTTCTGGATGCAAATCCACCCGCCGACGATCTTCATGGGATTCGGCACCCTGAGCGCGCTCTTTGCCCTTGCCGTCGCTGCGCTATGGAACGGCAATCTCACAGACTGGCTCAAGATCATCCGACCATGGGCGATTCTTAGCTCCACTTTGCTTGGCGTTGGCCTCATCATGGGCGGATTTTGGGCTTACGAAATGCTCAACTGGGGTGGATTCTGGATGTGGGATCCTGTCGAAAATGCCGCTCTCGTCCCTTGGCTCTTGGTGATCGCATTCATCCACGGCATCTTCGTGTCAAACGCACGGGGCAAATGGATGATCGGTACTGCTCTATTCGGCGCAAGCGGCCTCATCAGCTTCATGTACGGCACGTTCCTGACCCGCTCAGGATTCCTGGGGGATACGAGCGTGCACAGCTTCGCGAAGATGGATTCTTCCGCGCTCAAGCTGCTCATCGGGCTTGGGATCACCTGCTTGGTTGGTTTAGCCATCGCCACAATCCGAAGGATCGTCCTCCTACGACGAGAAGAAGCCAGTAAGCCAGCCGCCCCTGAATTCGGCGCGAATCTTGAAAATGCATACGCTGGAGCCCAGACTCTCCTTACCCTCCTCGCCTTAGCCAGCGCAATCGGGATGAGCGTTCCCCTCATCATGTCTCTACAAGGCCAGGCTCCAAAGATCGTTGAAGAGCATCTCTACCACCGAGTCGTGCCTTGGTTCTTCGTTCCGATGTGCTTCCTGATGGCAGCGGCACCTTATCTAAGCTGGAGAGGACTCACGACCAAAGCTCTGTTCCAACGGCTCTCCACCAGCTTTGCGCTTGCGCTGGGAACCACCGGAATCGGGATGTTCCTGCTCCTCGGGATGCCGGGCTACGCCGCCCCGCACATTGCCCAAAAAGACGCCGAATACCAAGGTGTCGCCAGCGCGATCACGCATTGGCAGAACTTCTGGATCAGCACCGTTGGGATGCCGCAAAATACCCGCTTCACCGAAATGCCCGGCGGATTCCTGCTGCCCACCGTGCCGTGGATTCTCTTCCTGAGTTTCGCGTGCTTACTCGGGGTTAGCGCAAACCTGGTGCGCATGATCGAGGCCGCCAAAAAGAGCAAGACCTCCATCGGCTCTTTCCTCTCCCACATCGGGGTCATGATCACCATGCTCGGGCTGATCGTCTCGCGCGGATTCGAAACCCGCGTGGACACCACCCTCCAAGCCGGGCGACCCGCGAGCGTAATGGGTTACACCCTCAGCCTCGACGGGATGACAAAGTCCCCGCTCCAACGCGAGAACGAAGTCAACATCAAATTCAGCCGAGACGGCCAGGAAATGATCGCGCATCCGACCCTCTTCTACACCGAAGACCCCGCCGGCGGCGAGCCATCGCCGACCATGCGCCCCCACATCTTCCACTACCCCATGCACGATCTTTACGTCACCCTCTACCCAATGGGATTCGAGGCGACCGAGCAGACCGAGTTCAAAGTCGGGCAAACCATCGGTTTTGAGGGATACCGCCTGACCTACCAAAAGATGACCATGGAAGGCCAGCCCGGCGCGATGGGCACCAAGTTCGGCGCGCAGATGCTGGTCGTCACGCCCGACGGAAACGAAGTCACCGTCACCCCGCAATTCCAGATCACCGAAGACGGCCCCAACTACATCCAAGCCGAAGCTGGCGAGTTCTTCGTCACTCTCCAAAAGATTGATGCCAAGGACAAAACCGCCTTCATCCAGCTCTACCACAAGAACCCGATCTTCCCGATTGACGTGTTTTACAAACCGCTTCCTGGCCTGGTTTGGTGGGGCACTGGCATCATGCTTCTGGGCGGAGTGATTGCGATGTTCCAGCGCAGACGCATGCTAAAGGCGATGAACTTTGGCGAATCCGCCGGGCCAGCCGAGCCGCAGATGCCCGACGAAACCCCCGAAAAAGAGTCAATAGGAGTCTAAGAAATCATGGATTTAGGAGCATTACTGGAGTCCACCGGCGCGATTTTGCGCGGGCATTTCCTGCTGACTTCGGGCAGGCACAGCGATGTGTATTTCGAGAAGTTCCGCGTGCTGGAGCGTCCCGATGCCGTCGTGGCACTTTGCGGGCAGATCGCGGCGCACTTTAAGGATTCGGGCGTGACCCACGTTGCCGGGCCGACGACGGGCGGGATTATTCTCGCCTTCGAAGTCGCGCGGCAGATGGGCGTTCATGCGATCTATGTCGAGAGCGTGGACGGCAAAAAGACTCTCCGCCGCAACGCCGAAGTCCCCGATGGCGCAAAGATTCTGGTCGTGGACGACGTGTTCACCACCGGGCGCTCCGTGGTCGAGGTTCTGGAGCTTTTGGCGACGTACCCATCGGCAATCGTCGTCGGCGCGGCAAGCCTCATCGACCGAGCCCAAGCCCCCGTCGAGCTAGGAGTTCCCTACTTTACGGCATACAAAGTCGAAGCCACCAGCTACGCCCCCGACCAAATCCCCGACTGGCTAGCCAAAATCCCCATCACCAAACCCGGCACCCGGGCGTAACCTGTAGCCTCCACCCACACTTCTTAACTGGGACAAACGAGCGATTAGTGTCTGATTACTGAAACTTTTATTAAATTTTCATTAAGAAGCCACCTGCTTTTCGATCTTTGTTGCTATAGTGTTCTCATGGAATACGGCAATTTTTCTGGGCTACGTTCAACAAGCATTCCTTTTAGGCTCGCAGCATTCGGGGTCGCTGGTTTAATGTTCTTTTCATCGACTTCAACCGTCCTCGCGGCGGCTGTTAATGCTTCGCTAGAGGCAGCGCAACGGGCGCAACGGGCGGGGCGAG
>JBEIDH010000040.1:0-22126 GCA_040383535.1 Chthonomonas sp. | reverse complement strand
GTGCGGAATGGGCGATGGAAGTCCCGCCGCGCTTGATTCGGTCTTCTACTCGGCCGTATCCGTACGATGAAGAAGATCATTACGGCCTGGAGCGTAAGGATTTGGATGGCGATGGTCGGGTTCTTTCCATGCGAATTCCTGATCCAAACGGGGCTTGGAAGATTTCTCCCGAAGAACCGCGCCTGATGCAACGCCGCGACGCCACTGACTTTGGTGGGCAATATTATCGGGTCGTTCCGGAAGGCGAGATGCTGAATTGGGACGGGATTCAGATCCGCGGGCACAAGACTAAGGAAGGGCTGGATTTAAACCGGAATTTCCCGAGCGCCTGGAGGATCGAATCTGAGCAATATGGCGCCGGTCCTTACCCGACTAGCGAACCAGAAGTCGAGGCTGCGGTCCGGACGATCAGTTCTCTGGGCAATATTTGCGGCGCGATCACGTTCCACACGTATTCTGGGGTCTTTTTACGGCCGCCTTCCCGTATGCCGGACGACGATATTCCTGCGGAAGACTTGTGGTTGTATAAGGACTTTGGCGCGAAGATCAAGGACCTCACTGGCTATCCCGCGATCAGCAATTTCCACGAATTTAAGTACCACCCGAAGGAAGTCATCACCGGGGTTTTTGACGATTGGGCTTACGAGCACATGGGAATTTTCGCCTGGACGTGCGAAATTTGGTCGGCTCAGCGACATGCTGGGATCACTGAGTACAAGTACATCGAGTGGTTCCGCGATCACCCGTTTGAGCACGACATTATGATGCTGAAATGGGCCGATGAGAACCTGGATGGGAAAGGCTACATTGACTGGTACGATTTTGATCACCCGCAGTTTGGCAAGGTGCAGATCGGTGGTTGGGATGCGTTCTATTCTTTCCGCAATCCTCCGCCCAATTACCTCGAGAAAGAGATCGCCCCGCTCGGGGATGCGGCGATTTTCCAGGCTCTTGCTTCGCCGAAGCTCGAACATCGGGATCTTTTGGTTGAGAAGCTGGCAACCGGTTGGAAACTCCGCTGGGTTGTTGCCAATACCGGATTCTTGCCGACGACGGTGACCAAGATTGCGGCTGATAAGAAGATCGTTCGTGGCGTTGTTGGGGAGATTTCGAAAGCTGGGGCTTCTGATGCGTCGTTCCTGGCTTCTGGTTTGCTCCGGCAAGAAAAGGGTCAGCTCACGGGCTGGTCCCATGTGGCAAAGGGCGGCTGGGGTTGGAGTAGTAATGACACGACTGACCTCGCGGTGTTTGAGTGGTTGATCACCGAGCCGGGTGAATACCACCTCGAAGCGAAGCATGCAAGAGCGGGCCGCGTGACTCAGGTCGTAACGCTGGAGTAGGGGATTGTCTCAAGCATAAAAGTCCCTCCTCTTGACCTGATTTGGTATTGGTTTTGGCAGATTATCGTGGTCAAGGGGAGGGATTTAGGGTGGGGATAAGTGCTTTGCTCTTTTCTGCTTTGGCGTGAACAAGATGTTGGCGAAAATCCCCACCCCTAGCCCCTCCCCTTAGCCAAATCGGTCTCAGAACTTACGATGCCAGCAGGCTAAGAGGAGGGGGAAGAGATTAGGTGTAAACGATTGATTCAAGATTTGCTTGCGGGAATGCAGTATTGTCACGGTTCATTTGATCTCTTTAAACAACGACCGAATCAGTAGCACGAATATCAGAGAAAGGACGAAGCTAGCAAATCCATACATGATCCCGCCAAGGACAACCAAAAACATTATCCCCTCGAAAATCCTGTCCCCGTGACCATGGTTCGAGGTAAGCACTAGAACAATGCCACCGAGAATTATTGCGGCGGGAAGCCCAATAGAGATCGGTCCAATAAACGCGCCAGCGCCTTGGGTGGGAAACAGTTCTGAAGCATACTTCCAGATGCCCCAAAGCACAGCAAAGAAAAGTGTCACCGCCAGTATTGGTCCTACTGGATTGTTTCTCGTGTAAATGGGATTGGTCCCCAGAATAAGGGATTGGTAGATTAAAAGAAACCCAGAGAAAGCCACAGCGCACAAAGATTGGTACGCCAAAAGCACAACCCGCTCGGAATACTCAAACTTTGCTTGATTTATCTCTTTCAACTCCTGATTCACAACCTGATCATACGGCATCGTCGCCAAAAATACTAGCTCGGCAACAAGGAAATTGTGAGTAAGGACTAACCTGCTCCCTCGCGTAAACTCAATGACCCGTTATGTCTACCGCTGCCCCATCGTTCCAAACAGACGATCCCCGAAATCGCCCAAGCCCGGCATGATGTACTTCTGAGAATTCAGCTCTCTGTCCAAAGCCGCCACAACAATAGGCACGTCCGGGTGATCTTCTTCTAGCCTGGCGACCCCTTCTGGCGAGGCGATCACGCAGACCATGGAAAGCGGATTCGCGCCGTTCTCCTTCAGGAGCGTTAGAGCCTGAGACGCCGAGCCTCCGGTCGCGAGCATTGGGTCTAGGCAGAGGGTCATTCGTCCTGGGAGCTTGGGGAGTTTGCAATAGTAGCTATGGGCTTCGGCGGTTGCCTCGTCGCGCTCCAATCCAATGTAACCCACCGCCACATCGGGGAACGTCTCCAAAATCGGGTCAAGCATCCCAAGCCCAGCACGCAAGACCGGAACCACAGCGAGCCCTTCCGTCAATTTTTCGCACTTGGTCATCTCCAGAGGTGTCTGGATCTCGGTGAGTCCTAGCTTAAGATTCTTTGTTGCTTCCAAAACGAGGATCGTGGAGAGGATGCGAGATGCGTGACGGAACTCGGCGGGCTGCGTTGCTTGGTCGCGGAGCTGCGAAATCAGGTGGCGGGCTAAAGGATGGTCGCAAACGGTGAGTGGCATCGTGTCTAGAATTATGATTCAAAGGAGATTAAGAAGATTTAACACAAAATCTTGGAACCCAGATCATCCAGTCAAACGTACAATCACTGAACACATCCTCATCGCCTCCAGATTCATGCAGGGAGGCGGCTTGTTAGTCGGACTCTGGTGACAGAGTCCGTTCTTTTTTGTCTGACGTCCCTACTTTTGGGCTGAATCTTCGGGCTCAGTGGGCTCGGGGGCGACGTCTTGAGTTACTGGCTTTGCTTTGCGACCTCGGATCAACCAAGCAAGGACCAAGAGCAACGCCGCAAAGGTCAACCATGGCACTAAAGCCACGAAGATCAACAAAGAATTCTCACCAAACGCCCGCATTCCGTCCAACGAATTCGTAAACGTTCGACCTACCTTTGTTCCAAGGGTCGGAGCGGTCATTTCCTTAAAGTTCTTGACTTCAGTCATGGTCACATCAATCGTCGAATAGGACGTTTGATTACTTAAATAGCGAATTCTTCCTTCGATCTGCTCAATCTCTTCCCGAATTCTAGAGAGTTCTGTCTCCACCGTGAGTACATCGGCGAGCTTTCCGGTCTTGTTTTCGAGCAAATAGATCAAACGCTTTTCGGTGACTTTCTTGTTCTTGACTCGAGCGACGGCGTCATAGAATTCTTCGCTTACATCGTCGGCTTTTCGGGAAGTACTGACCAATTCTCCGATCGTTTGCAAGCCGTTCATGAATGCGTCATAGGAAGTCGAAGGCACGCGCAAGGAATAGGTTGCCGATCTTTGGCTCCCTCCGGCTCCAAATCTGCTGGAAGCACCAACATATCCCTTCACCCCTTTCACGGCGGTTTCGAGTTCTTTGCAAGCGGTGTCGAGATTCTCCGTTTGGATCGAAATTTGGCCTGTATAGATGATTTTTCGTTCCGCAAGCTCGGGAGTTCGGTTAACCGCAGTCGAATCTCCGCCGGCACTCTTTTCCGGCATGCCCCCAGTAAAGGCAGCCGATTCTACAGATTTGGAAGAAGATCGAGCTTGATCGGCAGAACAGCCCACCAAAACCATCGCACTGACCACGACCGCGACCGCAACTTGTCCGATCGCTCGCAACCTAGCCAAACTAAAAATCACCTTCATAATCTTAGCCTAACACAAAGGAGCAAAAATTAGTTTCCTCCCGCCTATCATTCAAACACGGAGCAAGCCGCGGAAACCTCGGGAACCATAGTACGAATTCGCGCGATTGTGATAGATAAACGTTCGACCAAATCGCCAATCTCCAAAGATCGCACCGCCCTTTTCTCGCACATCCGCGGGGGTCTTTAGCCAGGACGAAGTTTTGGTATCAAGGGTCTCGATAGCTTGTAAAGAAGCATAAAGATCTTCATCCAAGACCTCAATCCCCATCTCCATTGCCATCCCCATTGCGCTGTGTTTTGGCTTGTTTCTTTTCGCGCATTCAGGGCGGCTTGATCGTAACAAAGGCTACGGCGTCCGGCGGGGCTTTCCTTGGAACAATCCACAAAGAAAATGTCTGTAGAATCCGGATCAAAGACCACAACATCAGGATCTCCGCCAGTGGCTTCCATTGCATTGAGCGACCAAAGCTTATGGAGTTGAGTGAGCAAGAGCGCACAAACCCTTTCCCATTCCATCCCCCGATGGCGGTGCCTGTTTCCATCAAAACGCACCTTTAGCTTCACCAGAAGCTCCGCACTTTCTTCGGAATTCAGCACCAATCCATCTCTAAAAACGCCACTCACCTCCAGATTATGGCGGGATACGCTTATCTGAAGGGAGTCAAAAGGTCCCCCCCCCAACAATCCACTCCTCCTAAGTGCCTGATCTCATCCAAGCCGCCGGGAAAGGGATACACTCAGCGATACAATTCATGGCACGCAATCTTTCTGATACGATCTTGGCTCAGATTACTGGGCTTCCTCCGGCGGCGGTGGTGGTGGTTCGGCTGAGTGGACCGGAGGCTTTGGCGATTGGGCGATCCGTCTTTTTGGGATTTCCGGATGAGATTGCGCCGCGTCATCTTTATTACGGGGCGTTTTCGCATGGAGACGACGGGATGGCGGTTTGGTTTGAAGACGGCAAGAGCTTTACCGGCGAGCCATCGTGCGAAATGCATGTGCATGGATCGGTGGCGAGTGTGCAAGGGCTGATGGATGCTTGTTTGCGGCGGGGGGCGCGGATGGCCGAGCCCGGGGAATTCACGTTTCGGGCGGTGATGCACGGCAAACTGGACCTGACCCGCGCCGAAGGGATTCGCGACACGGTGGACGCGGTCACCGATCTGCAATTTTCGCGAGCCAATATGCTACGCGACGGCGTGATTGCGGCGGAATATCGGCGGATTAGGGGAGCGATCTTTAAGGTTTTGGCGGCGGTGGAAGCGAATACGGATTTTAGCGAGGAGATTGGGCCGCTGGATGAAGAGGGTTTGGTCGCGTCGCTGGTTTCGGTGCGCGAAGTGCTGGCGGGTTGGCTGGCTTCGGCTCGGAGTACGGAGATTATTCGTAACGGGGTTTCGATGGCGATTGTTGGGCCTCCAAATGCGGGGAAATCTTCGCTGTTGAACGCCCTTTTGAAGGCGGATCGGGCGATTGTGACCGCGATTCCTGGCACGACTCGCGATACTTTGGAAGCAAGTTTGAACCTGGGTGGGCTTTTGGTCCGGGTTTTGGACACGGCGGGATTGCGCTCGACTAGCGATGTGATTGAGCAGATGGGGATCGAACGATCTCGGGCTGCTTCGGCGGCGGCTGACCTTGTCTTGTTTGTGTATGATGGCTCTGTCGGGCTAACTCCTGCCGATTATCAGGAGATTGGTGCGCTTGAGTCTTCGCGGGTGCTTTTGGTTGCGAATAAGGCTGACCTTGGGCAGTCGGCTTCACCTGGGATTGCGATTTGTGCACCGACTGGGTTCGGGCTTGGGGCTTTGGAGACGGCGGTTTTGGAGCATTTTGCGGTTGCTCGGGGCTTGGAGGGATTTGCGATGCAGACTCGGCACGTGCCTCACCTTTATGCGGCGGACTTTTCTTGCGAGAATGCGATTGAGACGCTCAGCTCCGACATGCCAACGGACCTTGCCGCCGTGCATCTCCGCGAGGCGGTGCATCAGATGGGCTTGATCACCGGGGAAACGGCCAGCGAGGATATGCTCGACCGGATCTTTGCGGATTTTTGTATTGGGAAATAGTTCGGGGGTTCGGTAGTTCGGGAGTTCGGGTTTGGTTATTCGCCGCTGACGAGTGATTCTTGGATGAGGTCGAGCACGGCTCTTCCGGCGGGGAGCTCTCTGCCGATGTGGTTTTCCCAGAATGGGAGAAGGGCTTGCAGGGCTTCGGATTCCTTCTTCAGATGCGTGGGGGGAAGGTCCATTTCTGCGGTTCTTGCCAGCCCGATGAGGACCTTTGCGTCCACCAGATAGCGATCTCGGAACTCATAAAGGTCGCCAGACTTGATGACTCCGCCTGCCATGGGGCTGACCCATTCTTTTTCGAACTCGAGTTTTGATCCGTCATGGATGCATGCGTCCCACGTTGCCGAGATTCCTTCTTCTTGCATCAGTCGGAGCTGTGTCCAGACGCTGGCGGTGATGGGGTTTGGGTGGATTTCGATGGTCTTGAGCCCGAGTACGGTTGCGTCGAAGATCTCTTCCACGCCATGCTCTGGCTGCACGATCCAGGCGACGATTTCGGCGAGGGAAAGTGCCAAAGATAGCCTCAAGTAGTCTGAGCGCAAACCCGAGAAGCTCGATTCGATCTGACCTTGCTTGACGAATCCGCCGTACTTGCCTTCTGCGATTTCGAACCTGACAAAAGTTAAAGGCTCGCTGATGCCAGCAAGCCTTGATCCGCCCTTTCGGGCTCCTTTTGCGGTGACGTCCATGCGTCCGCGTTCGCGAGATAGGATCCTTATGCGTCGGTCAGCCTCACCGCTATCCCAGCGCTTCAAAATCAGCGCCGCGACATTCGTTGAGGCTGGCATGTGTTATCCCAAACGGAACACGGCATCGCGTAGGAACTCAATGAACACGAAGTTCATACGGTCAATGACGAGAGAGAATCGCGTCATGACGGTACTTCCGAAGATCGCACCGAAACCAACCATCAATAGCCAACGACCTGTGCGAGTAAATCCTTGCAAGAACTTGCCTTTTTGTTCGAAGCTGAACAAGAAGTAAGTGAGAACGCTCAGCAATGTGATGAGGTAGATCACGTTGTTGATCGCTTGGGAAGTATAGACTTCGCTGCCGATCACACCGTTGATCTGCCTGACCGCGGATTGGATGACATCGGGCGTTACCGAAGATTGTGCTGCCAGTGCGTTGATCTGGTCGGGCGAAATCGCGGTGTTGGAGGCAAGCTGAGTGACGACTTCTGGCGAAAGACTCGTGGCCTGGACGATCTGTTCCAGATTGTTTTGTGGAAGCTGGATGCTGTACGGCACGATCAGGGAGGATGTGCTGCTAGGCAAGATCGGTCGCATGGATTCTTGGATCTGCGGAGAGATTTCCGTCCAAAAAACGGTCAATTGCTGTCCACCCCAAGCTCCAAGCAAGATCCCGATGGGGATCCGGCTCATCCAGTTGTGCTTTGGACTGAATACAAAGTACGCCATGATCCCGATTGGAAGCAGAAGTGCGTAAAGGAAGAATCCTGGCGAACCTGGATTGCCCTCTGATGCGGCGGTTCCCATCATGGGTTTCCACCAACTGGCGTCTAGGGTTTCCTTCCAAAGCGCAAACACCGCATAACCAACCGAAAGGCCGATATAGATGTGCTCAACGACTCGGTAGAAGCGATTTTCCCGGTAGAGAATGCTGTAAAGCGCGAGGGTAGCAACTACACCAACAAGAAGCTTGAAAAAGAGAACTTGATCCATTTAGTTGTTTCCTCCCTTCTTTCGGGAAGCGATGAGTCCAACGTTGCCGAGGATCACCGCGAAGATCAGAAGCGTGAGAGCCGCGTGGAGAGATGCAAAGTACTGCATTCCTCTTCCGTATGCAGGAAGCTTTTCATATTTTTTGGAATACGGTTCCAGAATCTTCGGGCTTTGTGGCGCCTTGACGAATGGAGGATTGCCAGGCTTTTCAACATAGTTGATTCCCCTTGCCATCATGGTTTCCATTTCGACAGCACCTCGAAGTCCGACCGAAAGACCTACTACTTGCTTTGAGGCATAGTAGTTCATTGCTTCAGGACCCATAACCCCGGTGACGGCTGGAGCGATCTTGATCTTGCCATAGACACGCTGGACGATGGACTTCAGCGTTCCACTGGCGGAGATGTTGATCACCATTGCGATGTCAGCTGGTTTCTTAATTCCTTTGAGTACTGGTGATTCCAGGATTTCTCGTTGCTTTCCAGCGGAATCACTTCCAACTTTGCCCTTGAATGGAGATCGAGGGTTGTTCGCGATTGCTAGGTAGAGAGCATCAATATCGGGATAAAAACCTGCGGTCACGTAGTCTTCCCACTCTTTGAACTCGGGAACTCCGGCGGCTTTAAACTCTTTGTTCAGCTTACGAATAACGTTGAGCGCAACGAGAGGTGCCTGAGCATCGGAACAAGAGTAGATAACGAACTTGACGTTCCGCATCCGAAGCGCCTTGAGGATGGCAACCATCTGCCCAGCGTTTTCTCCTTGAGTGGAGACCGTCCAGTCGCTTTCCAAGAAGACGGTCGAATTTTCTGGAAGTTCGTTCAGCGCCAGGAAGAAATCTTCCGTGTTCTGCGAAGTAACGGTTGGAACGACAACACCCTTGATGAACAATGGCACCACCGTCATGACGACCAGAAGAAGGTACATCACGTACCGGTTCATGCTAGTTAATTTCTTAAGCATTATTTACCACCGCCTTTTTCGAGGCTAAGCCAAAGTCGAAGTCCCATGCTAAGGGAGCCAATCAGAATGCCCCACTCAAGAGCCCGGATGCCCGGAGCTTGGAAGTTGTCGGCGATCCACTTGCGGATTTCGACGAGCGAGAAGTTGTTCGCGAAGTGAGAGACATCTCCTCCGGTAATCGAACCGATGATGCTCTCCGACACGAAATACTCAATGCCAGCCATTAGAGACAGCATCACGATGAGCGCGGTTCCAAGCAGAATGGTGGACTCAACTGAGCGAATTCGGAATGCTCGGTAAGCGGCGAAGAGGATAAAGAACGCAATGATTGAGAACATCGCGGCGTCCATCGCCTGGAGCATGCCGTCAAAGAGGAAGTCGGTCGCGAGTTGCATCGGTCCGTAGTTCTCAACGAGCTTAAGTTCGGGCCTAGCGATTTCCTGATTGTAGTTAATGAATCCCACAATAGCCATGGTAAACATGCTGATCAGCAGGACCAAGCTGTACTGCCAGTCCTTTTGTTGCTTCACCAGCTTAGTTCCGTGAACCCGTAGAACCGAGTAGACGCCGAGACCAAGTAGGAAGGCCGTAAGGGTTTGGGTAACGTTACTAAAAACACCTAGACCATCTTGGAGCCGTAATCCAACCCACTCAACGTTATTCGCAGGAATCTCAGTCTGCTCTAACTTGACCGGCTTTGGCCACAACCATTGCAAGACATAGAAGAAGCCAGCAAGGAAAGTCGCGGCAACAACGATTGGTCGTCGCAGGTTTGCAGGCATGTTCATGAACGCGAAGACTAATCCGAGTCCAAGGACGATGCAAACGATAATCGCAATAAGAAGCTGGGAGCTTCCTTGCGGAAGAGACGTCCCCTGAATTTGAGGAGCTTGCGCTAGAAATTGAGTCAGCATTACTTCGACTCTCCTTCTGCTGCGTCCGCGGCTGCCTTTGCAGGATCAACTGGCCAGAGTTCTCGCTTTGGCTTGTCTTTGTCTTCCACGGGCTTGATCTCGAAGTATGGTGTAAAGAGCAGTTCGGGGCCTTGCTTCGTGCGTGCAGGGATCGGTACTGGCTTACCCTCTTTCTCCTCCGTTGTTTGCTTGATGAATGGTTTCTCGATACTCGTGGTTAAGCTTCCAAGAAGCACAAAACCGATTAAACTGAGTTTCATCCAGTCTTGACCAACAAGCGATCCGGTCAAGACCGGCTCGCGAGTGAGGTAAGCAGATGCCGCATAGAATTCGTCGGCAATCAGAACGTAGTCGCACGCGGCGATGAAGAACGGCGTTTGGGTGTTCTGGGTCGAGCTCGCGACTTGGATTGCACCGATGGAGTTTGCTGTTTCTGCGAAGATCAGTGCTTCTGCATAGAACTCACCGAGTAAGAATGCTGCCGCAACCTTTTCTCGGTGGATGATTCCCGAAACACCGGTTGCAAATGCAAATTGGCGGTCAGAAACGAACTGCACTGAGTTTTGGTCAAAGCGTTCGCTCAGTCCCTCGCGCTGATAAACCTCGCTGATCGTTTCTTGGGCGACCGTATAGACAGCAGCGTTTCCGCAACAAAGGCGGATAGGAGTGGCAAACTTCGCCGCGATGGAGGTGACGTGAGCAAAAATGTTGAGAGCTTGCAAGGACGGAGCCGTTAGACCACCGATCCCTGGAACCATGAGCACGGGACGACCCATTTCGGTCGCACGGCCAATTGCTTCGTCAATGGCATTCAAGCCTGCAATTCGGCGAATATAAAGCGCCTCTTTGGACTGTTTTGCCCGATAGATGTTGTACAGCACAAATCCCACGAGAACTAACGTGAAAACAATGCCAAACCAACCATTATTGTAGTACTGCATATCGCTTTATGATTCCCCTTCGCTCAGCTTAGGTTTTTGGTCACGCTCTTCGACCTGACTTTCTATCGTCAAGAGTAAGCGTTCGATATTATCCCTGTTTGCGAGCAATCGTGTGAGGTCGTTGAACATGTCATACCCCACAATCGGTGAAATAAATCCCGAAAACATCAACGCCAAATGGCTGTTGATGTTAGCTAACGGTTTGTGGAGTTCAAGCATCAAGATCGCTGGAGCCTCCAATTTTCGCTTGGTGATGTGCGTCGCGATTTTCTGGCAGAGGCTCGTTACTTCCTCTTCCGTCAGTTCCTCGTTCCAATATTGCCGCATCGCCATTTGAGTGTTCGCAGATTTTAGCCAAAACTGCGTCCCGATTGTTAGCATAGCGCAGATAAACACCGCGAAAAGCCTCCAAACGGCTTGAATTGTCGAAAACTGACAACTTTACACCGTCATCATCTTCCCACATTTTCTTAACCCGCGTCCATTCGACGAATGTCAAAGATAAAAAGCACCGTGATTTTGCCCCAGATTCGCTGAGTTCATAGCGGATCGGAAGAAAAACTTCGGGATTGCTAGCGAGAATAAGCCCCATGCCGATGATCGAGAAGGCAAGATTTCCGCCCGGAAACACCATTCCAGCCAGCCCCACCACGCAGGTTACTCCAAGGACAATAAATCTCTTGCGAGGCTCTTGCCTTCCGATGTCCACAGACCAGATTAGATTTTCCGAGCTCAACGCCAATTCTTGAAAAGGGTGCTCACCGATTCATTCAGATGAATCCGGCGGATGGCCTGGCCGATGAGGGCTGCACACGACAATGTGACAAGTTTGTCAAACTGCTTTTCCGGCCCAATCGGGATGGTGTCGGTGACGATGACTTTGCTCAAGCAGGAATCCTGCAACTTCTGCGCGGCTTCTCCGCTGAAAACAGCGTGGGTCGCACACACGACGACTTCTTTAGCCCCCCGATCCATCAGTCCCTGGGCGCCCTTGACAACCGAGCCTCCCGTATCAATCATGTCATCAATCATCACACATCGCTTGCCGCGAACGTCACCAATGATCTCAACCAGTTCAACCTTATTGGCCTCTGGGCGTCGCTTCGCAATGATCGCAAGACTACAGGTCAGCATTTCGGCGAGGCTTCTGGCCCGCATCACGCCACCAACGTCTGGACTCACAACGACTGTATCAGGATCGTCGCCGTACCCCTGCTCAAGAAGGTACTCGCCAAGGATCGGACCAGCGTAAAGGTGGTCGACTGGAATATCAAAGAATCCTTGAATCTGCTCAGCGTGAAGGTCCACAGCAACAACCCGCATCGCACCGGCTTGCGTAATGAGGTCCGCAACGAGACGTGCCGTGATTGGTTCGCGGGGCTTGATCTTTTTGTCTTGCCTTGCATAGCCGTAATAAGGCATGACGACCGTGATGCGGCTCGCACTCGCCCGACGAAAGGCGTCAAGCATAATGAGTAGCTCCATCAGGTTGTCGTTCGCTGGAGCGCATGTAGGCTGGATGATAAAAACGTCATTTCCCCGCGCAGATTCATTGATCGATAGCGCAATCTCGCCATCGCTGAACTGCCTCGCCGTCATGTGTCCAGGTTCGATTCCTAAGTAATCCGCGACCCTTTGACCTAAATCGGGGTGCGAATTTCCGGAAAAGAGCTGCATCCCGTGTAGCTCATCAGTTCCTGTATTCACGATGAATTTTTCTCCCGCCAAGCTTTGACCCATCCAATTTTCTCCACCTGACGCGCTCGCCCAAGGGCAAGTGCGTCTTCTTCGACATCATTGGTAATCACGCTTCCAGCAGCCACGTAAGCGCCTTCAGCAATTGTTACCGGAGCGACAAGAGTCGAATTGGAGCCAATAAATGCTCCGTCACCGACTTGCGTACGATGTTTGTTGTACCCGTCATAGTTACACGTAATGGTGCCTGCGCCAATATTTGCACCACTTCCGACGGAAGAATCTCCCAAATAAGCCAAATGCCCTGCGCTACTTCGATCGCCCATGGTGGTCTTCTTCGTTTCCACAAAGTTGCCGATCTTGACTCCGTCACCGATTTTTGAACCTAACCGAAGATGGGCGAATGGACCGATGCGGGCGTCGTCGCCGACTTCAGAGTTGTCAACGTGGCTCGCAAGGATGCGGCAACCATTTCCTACTTTTGCGTGGCTAAGCTTTGAATTCGGACCAATCTGGCAATTCGCACCAATGGTGGATTTGCCCTCGAGGATGGTCATTGGCTCAATGACTGTGTCGATGCCGATTTCGACATCGGGTGAAATGAAAGTGGTTCCGGGGTCAATAATCGTGACGCCATTAAGAGCGTGCGATTTGAGGATTCTCGTCCGAAGTTTGCCAGAAGCCTCGGCGAGGTGCCAGCGATCGTTGACGCCCATGAAGAGGTCTGGATCCTTGAAACAAAGCGCCTCGGTCGCGCCGCCTTCCTTGACAATCTGGGCGATCACATCGGTCAAATAGTATTCGCCTTGAGCGTTGTTGTTGCCAAGGGTTGGCAAAATTCGGAACAATGTCTGGGAATCAAAGCAGTAAACGCTCGAATTCACTTCGGTGATTTTTTGCTCCTCAGGGCTTGCGTCTTTTTGTTCAACGATTCGGATCGGCTTACCTGCAACATTCCGGACAATACGGCCGTATCCGGTTGGATCTTGGAGATTGATCGAAGCGATGGTTGCAAGCGAATTTGCCTCGGTGTGAACGCGTACTACTTCAGCGAGTGCCTCAGCCGTAAGGAGCGGAGTATCTCCAGGGGTGATGAGAATCGCACCTTGAAATGAAGCGAAAACATCTTTCGCCATAAGCGCAGCGTGGCCAGTTCCAAGCTGGACGCTTTGCAGGGCGAAAGCAAATCCTTGATCACTAAGGTGAGATTTCACAAGCTCTGCCCCGTGTCCAACGACGGCAACAACTCTTTGGACTCCGGCACCTCGCATGGCACGTCCAACGAGCTCCACCATCGGGATGCCCATACACAAATGCATGACTTTTGGGACGTCGGATTTCATGCGAGTCCCCTTCCCTGCCGCCAAAATTATTCCTGCCAGTGCCATGAGTTTCGGAGTCTGGACGATACCCGAATTTTCCTTTCGTCCGGTGGGTTTGCAACAGGTGCGATAAGTTGCATCATAAGGTTAGGGGAAATGAGAAAACAATACCCACTCCTCTTTCGAAGAAGTGGGCGATGCTCAGGCACCCCTGATCAATTAGTGATCTGCCTCGTGAGACGCTTTTTCTTTTTCAAACATGGTGACCAATGCGTGAGTTTCGTTGGTTGGAACCTCTTCGTAATGGGCGAAGCTGGCTTTAAACCTACCCCTTCCCTTAGTCATTGATCTCAGTTCAAGAACGTATCGCATGGTGGTTGCCATAGGAACAATTGCTTTGACCCTGGTTTTGCCAGGAGCGATTTGATCCATGCCTTGCATCCGGCCTCGACGGCCGTTCAGGTCTCCCACTACATCCCCGACGTAGTCATCGGGAACATCGATCTCGTAATTCATAATGGGCTCAAGAAGAACCGGCTTAGCCTGAGCAGCGGCAGACTTGAACGCCAATGACCCAGCGATCTTAAATGCCATCTCGTTTGAGTCTACGTCGTGATAGGAGCCATCGTAAACGACGGCTTTAACATCCACTACTGGATACCCAGCCAAGAACCCTTTGGTCAGCGTTTCTTGAATGCCCTTTTCAATCGCTGGAATAAAGTTCTTTGGCACAGAGCCACCAACGACTTCACTCGCAAACGAGAACCCTTCACCGCGCTCCAGAGGCTCAATGCGAACCCAGCAATCGCCGAACTGACCCTTTCCGCCCGTTTGCCTCTTGTGTCGACCTTGGGCCTTTGCGGCAGTGCGGATGGTTTCGCGGTACGGAATGCGAGCGTCCTCGATGCTGACATTTACGCCAAATCGCCACTTGAGCTTTTCGATTGCAACTTCAAGGTGCATGTCACCCATCCCCATCAAGATTTCCTGATGAGTTCCAGGATCGCGCTCGTAGCGTAACGTGGGATCTTCTTCGCAGAGTCTTTCGAGCGCAGGCGCCAGCTTGTCTTCATCGGTCTTACTCACTGGGCGAATGGCGATGCGATAGGCGGGTTCTGGAAATGTGATATGGGGCAGATTAACTTTGTCTTTTGAGTTACTAAGCGTATCGCCTGTGCTCGTGTGCTGAAGCTTCGCAATTGCCGCTATGTCGCCGGGTCCGACGAGTCCAGCACTTTCTTGGGTTTTTCCGTGTGGAATGAAGAGGTTGTGGGCTTTTTCTTCGTAGCCACTACTTGTGTTCAGCACGACCTGGTCCATCTTCAAGGTTCCACTAAAGACGCGAATGTAGTTAATTTTTCCAACGAAAGGATCGGCGGTGGTCTTGAAGCAAAACGCCGCGAGCGGACCATCAGGATTAGGAGCCATTGCATCTTCTCCGCGCATCTTTGGTAACTCAGCAGGAGATGGCAATTCCCCAATGATGCGGTCAAGCAGGGTCGCAATACCGAGACCAGTGCCAGCAGAACCGACCATCACCGGAATCACCCGCCCGGTTTCAGTGCCAACCAGAAGACCGTGTTCAATCTCGTCGGCGGTCAACTGCTCTCCACCAAGGTACTTTTCGGCAAGATCGTCATCGCCTTCGGCAGCGGCATCCATCATTTGCTCGCGCATAGCCTCGGCACGGGCTTTGTATTCTTCGGGAACTTCGGCAATTTCTTCGCCTCGGTCCTTCCCTTTGTACACCTTCATGTTCAAAAGGTCTAGCACGCCATCGAGGTTTCCAGGCTCGCCGGTTGGAATCTGGACATCTACGATCTTGCGTCCGTAGCGCGCTTGGAGGGTTTCTAGCAATCCGTCAAAGTCGGCATTGTCGCGTTCGAGTTTATTAACAAAAATGCAGCACGCAAGACCATGCTCCTCGGCGACTTCGAGAGCAAGTTCGAACCCTACATCTAGGTCGCGGCGAGCTTCGCAAACGATGATCATTGCCTCAACGACCCGGGCGACGCCATGGAGGTCGCCGATAAAGTCAGGATAGCCTGGGCAGTCGATTAAGTTGATTTTGTGATCATGCCATTCTAAGGGCACGACGGTAGCGGAGATCGAGAAATGGTGTTTGACCTCCAAAGGGTCGAAGTCGGATTGAGAATTACCAGAATCGGTCGCTCCTACGCGATCAGTCGCGCCTGCTGTGTAGAGCATGTGCTCTACCAACATGGTTTTCCCAGAGCCACCGTGGCCCACAATGGCCACATTGCGAATTTTATCAGGTGTGTAAGTTTTCATAGCCGTCTCACTGCGTTGTGTTAACTAGCCTTAACACTATACAAATACGCCTTGGACGGTTCAAATCCTTTAGATTTCGAGACATCTCTCATCGGATTCTCAAGTAAAGCTTGTAAGCCAGATAAAGGAGCAATCCAGCCAGAGTGAGGTTGAGCAGGAAGCCTCCAGCTAGGACCGGGATTTTGGAAGCAAAGGTCTTCTCGGAAGGCATGAAGGCGGGCAAAATGCCAAGCACGATGGCAACCAGCGCCATAAAGACCGCAAACAAGCCCGAGCAACCAAAAATGCACCCATTCTGCCTGTCGTAGCGCGATCCCATCTCATTGACCTACGAAAAGGGCAATCTGTTTGTTTTCGAGCTTTCAGTAGGGCAGCGATTCTTCGAATCCACACATTACGTTGAACGCATGTACTATCTGCGCCGCTCCGCACTTGCCATCCTTGTCGGCAATGACTTGAATCTTGAGCAGTGACTCAGGATGATCGTGCATCAAACTCAGCCGATAGAGTGCAAATGGCTGTCCTTCGACAAGGCCTTTATCCCAAACCGAGGCATCATCCCGGCGGACGAAAAAGGATCGTCCAAAGCACTCATCGTAGAGTTCTTTGAAGATCCGAGTGTCCTCCGGTGTGGTGACCTTCGCGAAGGCGGTGAGTGCGTACACACTTCCAAGTTCGAGAGCTTCGTGAGAGTAAGTTAAGCCCTCCGCCCATCCCTCGCGAGCCAGGAATGTCTCTGCATTTTCAAGGCTGCCGGGTGCGTTACAGATTACTACTGGAGCCTCAAGGATTAATCCTGCCTTTGCTAAGGGCCCGAGAGCGATCAGGACAAGGGTTGCTAGAGGTGATGGCACGCTGATCACGTCGGCGCAGACCATTGGATTGTTGTCCATCAACTCGGTCAGGCCGGCGACCTCAAGTCCCGGTTGATCGGTGACGATCTCGCGATCCCAGGACCCGACCGAAAATCGGATTTCCTCCCCCATCCGAAGGGGCGATGCGCACTTTGGGATGCCGAGCGAAGAGCTCTTCAAGCTCGCCCCCCGGCTTAAGGTGAATAACGATGTCTTCCGAAGGATTCATAAAGAGATTGACCAGAGACTACCCTCTGGCCAACCGATTCTTCAGGCTAAATGCCGGAGATTAGAGTCGCTGCATGACCATGGACATCGCCATTGGCTTTTGTGGTTTCTGCCCCTTCTGTGTGGGGATGGATAGGTTCATATCCATGTTAAGGGACTGCAAAGACCCATCAGAAACAAGAACCATGGACTTGCCCTTTCCGGCAACCTTTGAGCCCGGCATCCCTCCAGTCAGAGTGAACGAGATATCGGCGACGTCCCTTCCATTGACTTTCTTGACTCCGTTAAAGACGTATTGCGACTTCGTGACCATGCCCTGTGCGTTCATCTCCCCAGACCACTTTGAACCTACTGCTACAGGCTTTTCTGGCAATGCCATCGGAAGCATCATTTGATTCTTGTCCCCGCCAACAATCTGACCTCGATCATTCACTTCCATCTTGCTGATTTGTGGCTTGCCCTTTTGACCGTTCATCGTCATCGTGACGGTGGATTCAACGGTTCCGACCTTACCTTTCACGCTCACGACTTTACTCATGACATCAATGATCATGGGCTTGCCCATTGCCGCCATTGTGGTGGTCACGCGGTACTTTTGAACGGCTCCCTTCACGTGCTTAATGCGAAGAAGGTAACCCCCTCCGACCTTTGAGATTTGCGCTTCGGCTGGTTTTGGGGCCATCGGAGCAAACATTGCGAGGCCAAGGACGGACAAAAGAGTCAATTTTTTCATGATCATTTATTCTTTACGTGTAAAAGTAGTTTCGGGGTTTTAGTTTAGGATTTTTAGCAGTTCGATATCGAAATCAAGCACGGAATCGGGCGGGATGGTCCCATTTCCACCAGGACCATAGGCAAGATTCGGTGGCAAAATCAGTCTGCGCTTTCCGCCAATCTTCATGTCAACCACGCCTTCGTCCCAACCAGAGATGACTTCGCCAGCTCCGACGGTGAATTCAAAAGCTTCCTTGCGAGGGATCGAAGAATCGAAGACTTTTCCGTTCAGGAACTTCCCGGTGTAGTGAACCGAAATGCGGTCGCCTTTCTTGACCGCGCGCCCCGACCCGACTTTCAGGTCCTTTGCGTCATAAGTGTCCTCCTCGCCAGGCTTGATGATGAACATCAGCTTCACCTCGAAGTTTAGGTCTTGATTTGGCGCGATCTTTGGCGGCGATCCGGCTTCACCGTATGCTAATTCCGAGGGAATTTCAAGCTGGCGAATGCCCCCAACTTTCATGCCAGGGATTCCAAGTTCCCAACCCTTAATCACCGAACCTTGACCCAGAGTAAGCGAGAATACGTCGCGCTCTGGGGCGTAATTTGAATCAAATTCTTCGTTCGTTTTTGGGATAGTTCCCTTGTACATCATGTAAACCTTGTCGCCCTTTGCGGCTGCGGCCCCAGTACCGACCTTTGTATCGGTGATCTTTGGCATCTTTGCCGGCTCTTTATCGGCTTGCTTGATTTCTGGCGCGCTGGTTTGGGTTGCCTCAACCGGTGACTCGGCGGGAGTTGTGACGGCGGGGTCAGTAGTTGCTGCTTCTGGCGTAGGAGCGCAACCAATCACGGCAAACGCGGCGAGGAGTGCAAAAGGAAATTTTCGCATAGGTCTTTCTACTTTACCGTACGACCGGGGAACGGTACAATTCCCACAAATGGCTAAAGCAGGCTCAAAAAAGAAAGAAGCAATCGGGCCGGCCACGATCAATAATCGCCGGGCGACCTATGATTACCACGTTGTCGACACTCTCGAAACGGGGATCGTGCTCGTTGGCACCGAAGTCAAAAGCATCTTTCTGGGCCGAGCGAACCTAACAGACGCGTATTGCGAGATCAAAAATGGTGAGCTGTGGGCAAATCAGATTGATGTCGAGCCTTATGCCTTCACCACTCACTTTCTCCCCGACCGACGTCGAGATCGCAAGCTCCTAGCCCACAAAAAGCAGATCGCGACCCTTTTGCGGAAGTCGCAAGAAAAGGGCTTCACCCTGATCCCGCTGAAGATTTACTTCAAAAACCGCAAGGCAAAGGTGCTGATTGGGCTATGCGAAGGAAAGCGGATGCACGACAAGCGCGACGCCATCGCCGAACGCGACACCAAAAGAGAACAACTCCGAGTCGCCCGTGGGCATCGGGACGACTAAAGTTCGCCCCTAAACCGCAAGAGTTCGGGGGCAAACTTTGAGCAACTTTACTCGTCAAGCTAGTCCGATCGTCGCCGTCGCCGAGCAAGAATCCCCGCCATCCCCGCGCTGAGTGCGAGGATGGTGGCAGGTTCTGGGACCGGGGAGAGGCGAACGTAATGATCGACTCCGCTTGAATTCTTAGCGAGGGCCAAAATATGACCCGCGTTACTAATGTTGTAGCCAATATTTACCTGCCAGCCATCAGCGATGGCGTTTTCGTCGAGCAAGGATTGGACGGGGGTGATCGTGCCAGCAATCGGGTTCCAAATCTGGGACCTAGTGCCGTTAGTCGCGATTATTGCATCTGCGGCATCATTCGCGTCTTTTATTGACCAAGCCATGGCGGACGTGTACAATAGGTTACCGTTGGTAGACCATACACGTGATAATGTTTCAAAAGTAGTGGTTGAGGTCGTTGTACCAACTATTCTTCCTCCGTCTGTTATGATCTTCGTGGAGAAACCAAGTCCGCTCAGAGAAGGGACTTGAAGTCGCGTTAGTGATTGCGCGCCCGGTGTGAAGATAAATCCCCCGCTTCCCAGGCAAATGTTTTGATCGTTTATAAAGGTCTCAGATTGGCCACCACTCTGGAGAGACATAAGGGCACTATAGTTTGGTCCCATCCACGTCGTCGCGACTCCACCGTTTATGTAACCTCCGTCGAAATCTGGATACCTCGCACCAGATCCTTGGACCGTTCCATGGTTGTTTATCGACATTCCAACCCCGTGGTTTGATCCCGGGTGGTTTGCAAGAATGACCAGGGGAGCGCTTACGGATGCAATGTAAGCACGTTGGATGTCTTGAGGTCCATCAATGGTGCAGATCCCGGTTACCTGCTCTTGCTCGTTAATGTCTAGGAGTTGCAAGCCCGCAGTCACGCCGTTTGCCGTGGTGCGATTGATACTTCTGAACCCCGTTTCCGGGGTCCAGAGGTCTTCACCGTCAAATCGAGACACTGCAACCACTCCATTCTTGTTCATGACTGCAGCCCCAATGGGACCGAGCTGACCGATGACTTCAACCTTGAGACGAGGGGAAGCGTAACAGCACGTCATGCCAGCTAGTAAAAATGGAGTCGAGATCAGCAACTTGTTCATGGACGCACCGTCCCGAAAAGCGCTTCATTGTAGTCAGGAACAAAGGCATCAACCGGAGGATTACTCGGAGGTTGCGAGACGGTCGCGTAATTCGCAAAGGTATCCCCATTAAATGCCCGGTAGGCACCTACTGCCGAAAAATGAGACCATCCAAATTTTAGTTGTTCTGCCAGTGTCCGCGTGTCATATACCCATCTGGCTCGCATTTTGTCGTGCCAAGCGTTGTAGATTCCCAATGGGTCTGCGTCACCAGGAAAAACATAAAAGCCATTCAATTCGTCTTGGGTTACGTGAGTTAGTCCTGAATCGGGCACTGTCGCGCCTGTTGTTAAAACGACATACTTTGCTCCAAAACCAGTCATGATGATTGGATTTGACTTTTGACCGGGAAGAGGCCATTCAAGTTGTCGCCAGCGGTTCATTAGCATCATATATTGCTGAACACGGTTACGATGGTATGGGTGATTTTCGACGTGGGGTGATGCTAACGGAACCGTATAGTCATCCCGTTGAACACCAGCCAATATCCCAAATTGGGAGTCCCCAGGATAAAAACTGTTAACGTAATACCACAATGGGCTAGAAGGCAGGGACGGATCATCCGCAAACCGATAGGGACAGTAGTCGTTGAACGCAGAGATTATTTTACTTGCGATGGCTACTTCGGCTGCCGAAAAGTCACTGTTCGTATAATGCGGAAACAGGCTCTGGTTATAAGTAGGAAGTGTTGTGTCGGTCTCCACAAAAGAATGGGGCATGTTCTCAGTTGGAGTAGCAATTACTCGATATCCAGGGGCAAACTGATTAATTGTCTTAATGGTTTTCAGCTGAACAGCGCGCCACCATCCACGGCGATTAATTTGGCATACAAACGCAGGATCATCAAGTTCACTTTGGAGTAGCGAATTGCCGTTTACTCCTACCAGTGGCTCATCCATTATCTGAAAGTACACATTGGCGTTTGAAAATCGACCATCCGCGACTATCATCTGCGCAATCCCCTTCCATGTTCTTACAAGCGGATGGGCATCCGGAACGAGGTTGACACTGGGTGTTGCCCCATTTTGTCCCCAAACGGTAATATATTCCTTTCTCCAAGGTCCCTTATAATAGTTTATCGGATTCCAGCGGTCCTTATTTGTTAAGTGCTCAGCGTATCCCCATGCGCCTTTGTGATTACCGGCGGAGTCCACATTCCCCGTAAAGTTTGCCGTTCCTGATTGTTTTCGGCCTGTGGTCATGTAGTGTTGGTGACGTTGCGAGATCCAATAAGGATTGAAGCATAAGATAACTGCCATTCCTGAGTCCTTTCCGACATACATCGCCATATCGTCAAGAAGTGTTGCCATAGCCGGGCTTGGTTGCGGAATGGTTCCAGGCGGCGTCTCATCTGGGTAGTGATAGACGCTGTTCTGATCAAGACTACCGCAGACAAGCGGGTCAACTGCGATCCGTACATGTCCAAAGTTATTTTTGATTAGTTCATGCATCTCGTTTTCGACGAACATGTTTTGCATGCCGCCTTCGGTGTAAATTCCGGCCACCTTGTGGCTCCAACAAGGGCAGGTGGTGAATCAAGGACCGGATAAGTTTGCGACTGCCGAAAGTCCATACCCGCGTACACGCCTACTAGGGATATACCGTGTTTTAGCTTGTCGGGAACCCAGGTGGAACCTGCGGCCGGAACCGGAAGTGGTAAAGCCGGCACTGGCTCTAACGGGTCAAATTGCGCCATTCCATAATTTGGCAGTAAAGCGCCGCCCCCTATACACAGAGTAGCCAAAGAGACGAAAAGCGCGGAGCCCGTGGATTTGAAATTATTTTTGACAAGCATCATAGAAGCACTAGAATCCTCGTTGGGATACTTGTATATATACAACACTTTTCGCGCCAAATGACAGTGAAATGAAAAAACTTCCGAAAGT
>JBEIDH010000039.1:0-22753 GCA_040383535.1 Chthonomonas sp. | reverse complement strand
TGCCTCCGCCTTTCCAAGGTGGAGGCTTTCCGTTGCAGACTCGGATTCGGTACTCAACCTCCCCTGACCCCTCCAATCTTGGAGGGGAAAGAGTTCTTTTTGCACTGTCGCGCAAAAAGGAACCAAAAACGGCTTTCATGCCGCCGTCCCCTCAGCGGTGGAGGCATGCATTCTCAGCAACACGAACACGAACACGAACGCCAGGCAACCCCGGAAGTCGTCCCCGCATCCCTGGAAGATCATACTTCTCTGCATCTGCCTTTTCACTGAAGCAAATCCCTGGTCGTTTGAATGACAAACCAGTACCCAAAAACCCCGTCAACGGGTACCAAATCCCGCAACATTGCGAGGTCCGGGGGTGCGTTGACCTTGTTATAATGTCCGAGATGAAAAGCCGGATTCTCGCCCTCGCCGCCGCCCTTGGCGCCCTCTCCGTCGGTGCTCAGGCCCAAATTCTCTTGAACATTGACCTCACCAACCCAGGCGCAGCCACATTCACCTCAACCGGCGCCGCCTCCGCCACCACGATCTCAGATACGCACTTCCGCATTAGGTTCAATGACTTTTTCGCTTCGGCACCAGGTGTGATTTTTTACCCTGTTTCTGGAAACTTAGTCGCCACGGCGACTAACTTCTCCTACGATTTCGCTCGATCCGAGACTACTGGACGTTCCCTTAGACTCCAGCGGGGTTTCGGCGGCGCGACGCAAACCTTTGTGGCGGGGCAAACCGCTTTTTCTGGCTCGAACACTATAGATCTTTCGGCGGCCTCGGCCTCTTTACCGACCTCTTCTTTTGTTGGCAATATTGAGGTTCTAAACAACTTCAACCAGGCGACCGGCGTGATTATTGGTCAATACCAAGTCACCGCTGTTCCCGAACCAGGAACCATGGCCGCCCTCGGCCTCGGTCTTGCCGCGATGCTGAAGCGCCGCCGCAAGAGCTGAGTGCTGCTCTGCGGCCGATAACTGTTTTGCCTCCGCCTTTCCAAGGTGGAGGCTTGCCGTTACAGATTTGGATTCGGGGCTCAAGCACCCTTAACCCATCCATGTTGGAGGGGAACCGGTTCTTTTTGCGCTGACGCGCAAAAAGGAACCAAAAACGGCTTTCATGCCGCCGTCCCCTCTGCGGTGGAGGCGTGCATTCCTCGCAACGCGCACTCAGGCGAAAGGTCGGCGGGAAAATCGTCCCCACACCTCTGGACGATCATATTTCTCGGCTTCGCTCGAAATGACGGTTGTAAGGTTTGCGCAAAAATACCAACCGTCATCTCGACCGAAGCGCAGCACAGTGGAGAGATATGACTGTAAAGGCGTGTGGGTACGAGTTATCCGCAATGCGATCACCTGCGTAAGCAGTGCGAGGACGTCGTCCCCAAACCCCTGGACGATCATATTTCTCGGCTTCGCTCGAAATGACGCTTAGTGTCTGGACAGATTCGATCTGGGTCTGGACGGAAACGATCTGGGTCGGGACAGAAACGTTCTGGGTCTGGACGGAAACGTTCTGGGTCTGGACGGAAACGATCTGGGTCGGGACGGATTCGTCCAGGGTCGGGACGGAAAGCAAAAGGGTCGGGACGGATTCTTCCAGGGTTGGGACGGAAGACAAAAGGGTCGACCCTGGAAACACGCTGGTGGGCCTCGACATCGGCGCCAACATGGGGGGGCGTCGCCGGGCGGAGCTTCCAATACACCAACGTCGAGTTCAACGATGGCAACGGATTCGTCTCCGTGCCGGGAGCGAACGCGCTCTATAACGGAGTGCCCAACACCAACAACAACTTCGCGCTGTGTGGGACACTGGGAGACTTTACACTCCGTGGCCAAGCCCAGTTCCTGTCCGGCTCCGTCACGAGCGACGCTATGCGCTTCTTTGTCAACGGTCGCCAGGCGGTTCCCGAGCCTGCGACAATGGCCACGCTCGGACTAAGCGCTCTTGCCCTCGTTCGTCGTCGGCGCATGAAGAGCTAATCCATCGCGATTGTCCATTAGTCTCGGAGGGTCGAGTACCTCTGTGACTAATGGATTCTTGAGTTTCACATCTTACTCAAACCAAGATTCTTCCTCAAGAAGGCGATTAGCTTGGCTGAAGTTTTACGAACTTCGTCATCATTAACTTTGTCTTGTCCCTCAGTACCGCGTCGTGCACCATTTCCCTCAGTGCGCCCCCAATAGAATCCATGAGGTGACTTGTCAACGGTGAATATCTCGACGCTTTTGCCTTGACTTTTCATCTGTTCGTAGAGCGGTAAAACTAGCCCGTGCGGCACGCTTTCGTCTGCATGGCTTGTGAGCAAAAGTAGGGGTGAATCTATCTTCGCGGACTGCTCAAGGGCCGAGTGCTTCTGCAGAAAAGCCTTAGCCTTTTCCTCCGATCCTTCTCTGCGCAAGATTTGACCGTAGAGAGCCTTTCCTTGCGTCGCTAGGCGAGTTCTCACCTGGGGATCAATGAGGCTAAATGGTGGCTTCGTAACATCCGCCTTCATGAAGGTCACTGGATCCACCATCCAGGGCGAGCCGGCAGAGACGCATCGGATATCCTTGCCCATTCGGATCGCCGCCTGTAACACCTTGTAACCGCCGTGACTGCCGCCGACCAAGGCGACTCGGCTCTTGTCTACCTTGGGGAGATTCATGCCGAATCGAATCCCCGCGATCACATCATCATCGCCCAGATTCATGAAGCCGTTGCGGTAGCTGACGGCAAAAATCGCCCAGGGTTCCTTGTTGAAGTCGTTCACGATAGACGAAACGCGATTCGGCGCAGCCATAGTCCGCAAGTAACCGTAGGGTTTCTCCGTATTGCCTCCGTGAACAGTCACGATGAGCGGGAAAGGCCCTTTACCCTTGGGAATCGAAAGGACAGCCTTTGTCTCCCGCCCATCAACAGATTTGTATACAAGTTCGGAAACATCGCGTTCTATGGGTGCCGATTCAAGAGACAAAAGGCACATTGCGATAAGTGGACTAATCATACGAGGATAAACGATATCTTCCAATCAAGGTTCACCATTAGAGATGCAAAAATCACATTTGGTCTCTCTTCCGGTCTTTCTTAGCCCTTGGATTTCTTGAGACGCCCAGAGAGGACCGGAGACTCAACTCAGAGGCTTTTCGACCAATATTTCTTCAGTCTTAAGGAGGGCGTCGGGGGTGACCCTCCGGGGTTGTTCCAACGATTCCCTCCGTGGCCGCCAAGATTTTCCCAGGGAAGTTTCACGCCAACCTTACCATTCCTCAAGGATGTAGCTCAGAAAACTCTAATGGGGTAGGAAACCTGGGTTAGCACCCAGGCCACCCGTCCGAAATGACGTTCTGGGTTTGGACAGAAACGTTCTGGGTCGGGCTGGGATCTGCTTCAACAGGCCAACGACCAGTTTTGGCTCTGCCTAGGATGGCTGGGCGGAGAACAAGCAAGATGAACAGGTTGAGTCTTTTGGCAAAATTTCCACGAAGATGCTATTATCGTATACTAAAAAGAAAGAACTTTGTCTTAAATCTATATATTTTTGTACATTCAAAACCCGTAAATAGTTGTAAAATTTTAGGATTTTTGCCTCCCGATGGCTAGTATAATTAGATCAGAGAGTAAGCCATGAGGAATCGAAATCACTGAGTCTTTTTGGGGAGTCGCAAATGTCAAGAATCATTGAGATTACGGACGTTATTTTAAGAGACGCGCATCAAAGCCTGATGGCAACGCGCATGGCGATGGAGGACATGATCCCGGCTTGCGAGACGCTGGATCAAGCTGGATATTGGAGCTTGGAGTGCTGGGGCGGGGCGACATTTGATTCCTGCATCCGGTTCTTAAACGAAGACCCATGGGAGCGGCTGAGAACCTTCAAGAAGCTCCTGCCCAACACCAGAACTCAGATGTTGCTGCGAGGGCAGAACGTTCTTGGCTACCGTCACTACGAGGACGAAGTTGTCAGCCGATTTGTGGATAAAGCGGCCGAGAACGGGATGGATGTTTTCAGAGTTTTTGACGCCTTGAACGATGTTCGCAATTTGGAATGCGCGCTCAAGGCAGTCAAGCGCACTGGCAAGCACGCTCAGGGCACGATTTGTTACACGATCAGCCCGGTGCACACCACTGAAAAGTTTGTCGAGATGGCCCAGCGATTGGTGGAGCTCGGCGTTGATAGTATTTGCATTAAGGACATGGCCGCCTTGCTGAAGCCTCAGCCTGCTTACGACCTTGTGAAAGGGATCAAAGAGAAGTGTGGCTCTGATGTTTTGGTGCATGTCCATGCTCACAGTACGACGGGTGTTACTCTGGTGAGCTTGATGAAGGCGATTGAAGCCGGGGCGGATATTGTGGATACAAGCGTCAGTAGCATGAGCTTGGGGCCTGGGCATAATCCGACCGAATCCCTCGTTGAGATGCTTGAGGGCACTGGTTTTGAGACTCGGGTTGATCTTGAGAAGGTCTATGTCGCCCGTGATCACTTTGCTTCCATCCGACCTCGATACAAAGAGTTTCTGAGTGAAGTCACCGGGGTTGAAACTGAGATTTTCAAGAGTCAAATTCCAGGAGGCATGCTGAGCAATATGGAAAGTCAGCTTAAGCAGCAAAACCAAGAGCACCGAATGAAGGAAGTGCTGGAAGAAGTGCCCCGCGTTCGGGCAGACGCTGGATTCCCTCCGCTCGTGACTCCTAGTTCCCAGATCGTTGGAACTCAAGCCGTGTTCAACGTCATGATGGGTAAGTACAAGGTGATGACCGGCGAATTCAGCGATTTGATGCTCGGTTACTACGGCGCAACTGATGCTCCGAAAAATCCTGACGTTGTCGCTACAGCGAAAGAGTTCGGCAAGAAGGAAGAAATCACTTGCCGGCCAGCAGATTTGATTGCTCCAGAGTGGGATAGGTTAGTGGCTGACGCTACTAAGCAACCGGGATGCGATGGAACTGACGAAGACGTTCTGACTTATGCAATGTTCCCACAAGTCGCGCCGAAGTTCTTTGCGACCCGCAAGGATGGTCCACTCAACCTAGGTAAGGATCCGGCGTTGAACGTAGCCGGGCTAGATCCATCTCACCCCGGATTTTTGACCCAGCCGATTGAATACGACATCAAGGTCAATGGTCAGACCAAGCGAGTGGTGGTTTCCCCGGTCGGAGGTGGCGCATGAGCGAAGAAACCGTCTCTAGGGAAGAATTTGATGCCTTGCGCTTGCAGTTGGAAGCGATGCAAGCAGAATTAGCCCAGCTTCGGTCGCGGACAACGAGCTCCGAAATCACCCCGGAAGTTGTTGAGATTATTGCAGCTGCGGTGGCGGCTTTTCTCGGCAAGCGGGCAACCATTCGATTCATCCGCCGCGCGAATGAAGCTATTGATCCTTGGCGAACCCAGGGGCGCGTGAGTATTCAAGCGGCACGACAAATTCCTCAAACCCGAGGATTACAATGAAGGAAACAGAACACAATGATTGATGTAAATCTTGAACAACGAGACCGAACAAAACTAGACCTCGTCGGAAGCTATTGCCAGGTTCACTGGAATGCAACAAACCGCCTTGCCAAGCGTCAGTGCGAAAAGTGTGTCTACACGATTCGCGGTGCTGAAGGCGGAATGATTTGCCTTGAGCTGATCTACGACGCCATTGACGGAGTTCACGCAAAGGACGCAATCTACTGGGTTTCCATGGATGCGATTCAGTACCTTCGGGTCATTTCCGAAGTCGCGGCAAAGCACCGCATTGAATCGCTAGAGCGAGAAGTCCTGGAGGATGCTCCGAGAGACTGAACTCAGTCTCTCTGCAGGAGTTTTTAAGGTCCGGACATAGCTAAGAAGCCTGCCGGACCTTTCCACAAAAGATCCCCATTGTGAGCGTCATGGAAACTAAAAATGAAAAATGGGTGACCCCCGATGAAGCAGTCAAGGTGGTGCAATCCGGCAACCGGGTGTTCGTGCACGGAATGGGTGCAACCCCCCGCCGACTTTTAGAGGCACTCGCAGCGCGAGCCTCCGAACTCCGAGGGGTTGAATTTCTCCATCTGCACCTCGAAGGGGATGCGCCGCACGCAAATCCGAGTCTAAAGGACTCGTTTTTTGTAAATAACCTTTTTATTGGCGGAAACCTTCGGTCAGCGGTGAACGAGGGGCGCGCTGACTATATTCCGGTATTTCTATCGGAGATTCCATCGCTGTTTCGAAGGGATGTGCTCCCGCTTGATGTCGCGATTGTCTCCGTGAGTACGCCTGATCGGCACGGCTACTGCTCCCTCGGTGTCTCTGTGGATGTGGCCCTCGCTGCGGTTCAGACCGCAAAGATTGTCATCGCACAAGTGAATCCAAATATGCCTCGGACGCACGGCGATGGCAATATTCACGTGAGTAAGTTCACTCATCTGGTCCAGGTGGATGACCCTCTGCAATCTAATCCGCCGTCCGCAATCAGCGACGTTGAGAGAACCATTGGCCAAATTGTCGCCGCTCAGATTGATGATGGAGCCTGCCTTCAAATGGGAATCGGCGCAATTCCAAACGCGATTTTAGCCGCGCTGACCAACCACAGACGGCTCGGTATTCACACCGAAATGTTTAGTGATGGCGTGATCCCGCTTGTTGAGAAAGGGGTGATCACTGGCGAAGAGAAAAGCATCCATCGGCATAAGATCGTGGCGGGATTCGTGAGCGGCTCGCAGGCATTGTATGATTTCGTGGACGACAATCCTGTCGTACAACTTCTGGACATCACATATGTCAATGACACCAGCGTGATTCGAAAACTTAGCAAAGTCACTGCCATAAACAGTGCGTTGGAAATTGACATCACAGGGCAAGTCTGTGCCGACTCGATCGGCGAAAAAATGTTTAGCGGTGTTGGCGGACAAATGGACTTCGTTCGGGGTGCATCGCTGAGTGCAGGAGGTAAGCCAATTTTTGCCCTCCCGAGCGTCACCGGGAAAGGCATTAGCCGCATCGTACCAACGTTGAAGGAAGGTGCCGGGGTTGTGACTACACGAGCGCACGTTCATTACGTTGCCACCGAGTACGGCATTGTAGATCTGTACGGCAAGAATCTCCGAGAGAGAGCTACCGCCCTAATCTCGATCGCTCATCCTGACCATAGAGAGGCGCTGGAGCGTTATGCGCACCAGCGATTCCAACGATGAATAAAATTCAAGAATTACGAACCAAAAAGTCTGAGATTTCTCTCGGAGGCGGTCAATCCCGCATTGATAAGCAGCACGCGGCTGGACGGTTAACCGCTCGAGAGAGAGTTGCGAAGCTTCTTGACCACCAAAGCTTTCAGGAATTTTCTATGTTCGCCCAGCACCGCTGCACGCTCTTTGGCATGGCTGGCAAGGAAGCTCCCTCGGACGGGGTCGTTACCGGAGCTGGAACGGTTGGTGGACGATACGTCCATCTTGCAAGTCAAGATTTCACTGTGTTCGGCGGCTCAGCTGGCGAAATCCACTGCGATAAGGTCGTCGAATCCATGCGAAACGCCCTCAAAACCGGGACCCCCTTTGTCTTTATAAATGACTCCGGTGGGGCGAGGATTCAGGAGGGCATTGATTCCCTGAGCGGTTATGCGAAGGTCTTTTTTGCCAATACAGAACTCAGCGGGGTAGTTCCGCAGATCTCTCTGATCTGTGGTCCCTGCGCAGGAGGAGCGGCCTATTCCCCCGCACTTACAGACTTTATCATCCAGACTCGGCAAGCCCAGATGTTTATCACTGGACCAAGCGTCATCAAGCAAGTCACGGGCGAAGTCGTTACCGCCGAAGAACTCGGGGGCGCGGAAGCGCAGATGCACTATTCCGGGGTCGTTCACTTCGTCGCCGAAAATGACGAGCACGCGATTGACCTTTGCAAACGCCTGCTTAGCTTCCTTCCACAAAACAACGTTGAAGATCCACCCTTTATGCCGGGCGAATACAGCTTGGAGCCTGATCTTAGCCTCGATACTGTCATTCCAGAAGACCCAAAAGTGCCATACGATGTCCGCGACATCATCGAGAAAGTTGTTGATTTCGCGGACTTTCTGGAGGTTCAACCCACTTTCGCGGATAACATTGTCGTTGGATTCGGTCGGATCGCGGGTAGATCGGTCGGGATCATTGCGAACCAACCTTGTGTTTACGCAGGAGTTCTTGATATCAATTCGAGCGACAAGGCGGCACGGTTCATTCGCTTCTGCAACGCGTTCAACATTCCGCTGGTGACTTTTGTTGACACGCCCGGGTTCTTGCCCGGAGTTTCTCAGGAGCAAGGTGGCATCATTCGGCACGGCGCGAAGGTGCTCTTTGCGTATTCGGCGTCCACAGTTCCAAAGATCACGGTTATCCTTCGCAAGGCATATGGCGGGGCTTACGTCGCAATGTGTTCAAGAGACCTTGGTGCAGACCGCGTCTTCGCATGGCCAACGGCGGAAATTGCCGTGATGGGTGCCGATGGAGCTGCTGAAATCGTGTTCAAGCGCGAAATTGATGCTGCCGAAGACAAAGCTGCCGCCCGCGCGAAGTTCACCGCCGAATACCGCGACACCTTTAGTACCCCTTACGTTGCCGGGGCAAGAAGAATGGTGGACGACATTATTGAGCCAAATCAAACTCGGATCGCCATCGCGCGATCTCTGGAAGTTCTTCAGTCAAAACGAGAGCTTCGCCCAGCCAAAAAGCATGGATTGATGCCGTTATGAAACTCAAGATTACGATTGATAAGCAAGTTTACGAAGTTGAGGTTGAGGTCGCTGAACCGGATGTCCCGGTGGTTCGATATGCAACGGGATCCAATCGTCCGGCTGCTGGTGCCCCTTCTGCACCAGTCGCGGCGGCGGGTGGTGGTAGGCAACCTGATGATGAAAAGAAATCGTGCCGAAGCCCTCTTGCTGGAGTTGTCAGTGAGATTAAGGTAGCTGTGGGAGACATCGTTGATGCAGATCAGGACGTGATCGTTCTGGAAGCGATGAAGATGTTCACCACAATCACCTCCCCTATCGCGGGGAAAATCCGTGCCATTGACGTTGAAAAGGGTGCCTCCGTGAAGCAAGGGCAGCTCCTCTTGGAGGTCGAATAATGAAACTTGAGCAAATTGATCACGTCGCAATTTCGGTTCCGATAGGGCAGATGGATGCCCAAGTCGCGCTCTACGAACGCATGGGATTTCGCGTGATTCATCGCGAGGAGGTCTACGGCGGGGATCAGGTTCGAGAAGTGCTATTGCAAGTCGGCGACAGCCAGAATTTGATCCAACTCTTGGAGCCGATCAGCGAAGCCTCCCCGGTGGCGAAGCAAATTGAAAAGCAAGGGGGACGGGGAGGACTCGCACACGTCGCCTTCAGGGTTAAGAATGCTCAAGTGGCCTTCGATGAGCTAAAAGCGGACGGGTTTAACCTGATTGATCCTGCTCCTCGTCCAGGGTCACGCGGAACAACCGTGTTCTTCATGCATCCAAAATCGCACACCGCCGAGGGGTCTCTGGGTGTACTTTATGAGTTCGTGGAGGATCCAAATGGCTGAGAGATTTCTTTCCGACTTTCCGCCAATCACAACCGAGACTTGGCGAGAGCAAATCCAGACGGATCTCAAGGGTGCGGACTTTGACAAAAGGCTCGTCGCAACGAACCTAGACGGGATTAAAGTTCAGCCCTTCCACCGTGCAGAAGATGTAGAGAAGTACCGGACGAGCCCATTAAAGACGCGGGTGGGTTGGAAGTTCCGAGAAGAAATTAGAGAGCTTGACCTCAAAACCGCCAATGACCATCTTCATCGGGCTTTGGATCGCGGTGCCGATGACGTCTCGATTCTGACCTACCCGACGGGGCCAACTCCAAAATCTCTTAATGATTTGGCCGTGCTTCTGGATGGAGTATGGGACCGAGGAGCAAAGATTCACTGGCAGTGCGGACCCCTTAGCGGGCACATGTTGGCGATGCTACTCAGTGAAGCTCGCGCGCGGGACATTGACCTGGCAACGCTCGAAGGGAGCACCGACCTTGATCCAATCTTAGACCGTTGCCCTGGTTGGATTGATGCTGATCTCGAGAGTTGGGAAGCCGAGACAATCACTCGGATTCAAGAAATTACGAATTACCTACCAAAGTATGGACTGCTTTGCATCCGAGGTGCCTTTTTAGAAAAAGCTGGCGCATCCATCGGACAGGAACTCGCTTGGACCCTTGCTCTTCTGCATGAGTATCTTGTGGCAATTCGGGCAGCCTTGGATGCCGGAACATTAAAAATTCCTGGATGCGAAGACCCTGTCGCTGCGCTTTCCGAGATTGTGCGACGCTCAGAAATCCGCCTTGGAGTAGGTACGAGCTATTTCTTCGAAATTTCGAAAATCCGTGCGATGCGGCAACTGTTGTTGTCCTTATTAGCTTCCCATGGAATTCACGACGTGATGCCTGCGATCCATGCCACCTCAACCAGTAGCAATAAGACCGTGTACGACCCAACCAACAACCTCCTCCGAGGCACGGTTGAGGCGATGGCAATGGCGGTTGGCGGTGCTGACTCGATCACGGTTGCGGCCTATGACCAGGGATACCATGCCCCGGATGAATTTAGCGAACACCTTGCTCGAAATACCCACACCCTTCTCGGTGCTGAGGCACACCTCAACGTCGTTGCTGATCCTCTGGCGGGAAGCTACACGGTTGAATGGCTGACGCAGGCCTATGTCGCCCGTGCCTGGGAAATCCTTAATGGCATTGAGGACAAGGGTGGGTTTATTCAAGCATGGGAGAGGGGCGAAATCGCCTCTGAACTCGAGCGAGTAAGGACTGCCCGCTCCCACCAAGTCCGAACGCGACGTCGTTTGATCGTTGGTACAACCGCGTTCGGAAATCCTCTCGAACGTCGTCTGCCCGAGATTGAGGATCGTCCAACCGCTTACGTTGTCCGCCCGATTTTGGGTTCAATTGACGACACCTTGGACGCCTTCGTCGAGGCTGGGCATCTCGATCATTGGATGACCAATGTAAAGGTTCCTTCAACAGCCCTTGATCCTTATCGGGTGAGCTGGCCCTATGAGCACCTGCGTCTTCGCACCGAGCGGCACGGGCGAATCCCTGTGGTTCATTTGGTTCTGTTCGGTGACCTGAAGATGCGCCATGCTCGCGCTGCGTTTTGCCAGAGCTTGCTGTCCGCTGGGGGTTATCAGATATCCGAGTTCGTGGTGAAATCTCTTGCAGAAGTACGGACTGACGGAGTTGACCTGTGCGTCCTATGCTCGGCCGATGACGCGTACATTCCTGCCTTAGAAGCTAACCGTCCGTCTGTGCCAGTTTTTGTTGCCGGCTATCCAGAAGCGGACCTTGAGCAGCTTCGGTCACTCGGGGTTGAAGGTTTTCTTCACCTTCGGCAACCAATTGATGAAATCCTCAATGACCTCCACGACCGATTCGGCATCCCCGAATACGGGCCAGCTGCTCAGGAGGTGTCCGTATGAAAATCCGACCAAAATTAGAACTTATGTTAGAGGGTGCGACAATGGACTTTGGAAGTCGAACAACGACAAAGACTCCGGAGCGTGTTGACCGCCATTCGCATTATTCTGCCGCCGATCTAGAAGGCTTAGAACATCTCAACTATGCAGCTGGACTTCCGCCATATTTACGCGGACCGTACAGCGCAATGTACGCCATACAGCCTTGGACGATCCGGCAATACGCTGGATTTTCGACGGCGGAAGAAAGCAACGCCTTCTACCGGGCAAATCTTGCGATGGGTCAAAAGGGTCTAAGCATTGCATTTGACCTACCGACTCACCGTGGTTATGACAGTGACCATGAGCGGGTCATTGGTGACGTCGGCAAGGCGGGAGTGGCGATTGATTCCGTTGAGGACATGAAGGTTCTCTTCGATGGGATTCCGCTTGATCAAATGACGGTCAGCATGACGATGAATGGTGCCGTGCTTCCGATCATGGCGTTTTACATCGTCAGCGCGGAAGAGCAAGGCGTACCGACCGAAAAGCTCGCCGGAACGATCCAGAACGACATCCTGAAGGAGTTCATGGTTCGGAATACGTACATCTATCCACCGCTTCCAAGCATGAGGATCATCGGAGACATATTCGCTTATTGCTCAGCGAATATGCCTAAGTTCAACTGCATCAGCGTGAGCGGATATCACATGCAGGAAGCCGGCGCGACGAGCGATCTTGAGCTGGCATACACGTTGGCGGATGGACTGGAGTATCTGCGGACCGGAATTAAGGCAGGCCTCAGCGTGGATGATTTCGCGCCGCGTATTAGCTTCTTCTGGGACATCGGCATGGATCACTTCATGGAAGTCGCGAAGATGCGCGCCGCACGGTTGCTTTGGGCAAAGATGGTCAGTCAGTTCAATCCGAAAAACCCCAAGTCTATGGCGTTACGCACCCACAGTCAGACGAGCGGATGGTCACTGACGGAACAAGATCCATTCAACAATGTGATGCGAACTTGTGTTGAGGCGATGACGGCGGCGATTGGTCACACCCAGAGTTTGCATACGAACGCTCTTGATGAAGCGATTGCCTTACCTACCGAATTCTCGGCCCGGATCGCCCGAAATACCCAGCTTGTTTTGCAAAACGAGACCGATCTCACGAAGTTCGTTGATCCGTATGCTGGATCATTCTATGTCGAGCGTCTGACCCATGATCTGATGCACCGTGCATGGGAATTGATCCAGGAAGTAGAGGATCTGGGTGGGATGGCAAAGGCGATCGAAACGGGATTGCCAAAACTCAGGATCGAAGAAGCTGCCTCCAGGAAGCAAGCCAGGATTGATGTTGGGCGCGATGCCATTGTTGGCGTTAATCGCTACCGATTAGACCGCGAGCAGCCCATAGATATTCTGAGCATTGACAATGCTGCCGTTCGGCGGCAACAGCTTGAGCGGTTAGCCACTCTAAAGGCAAATCGCGACTCTGAAAAAGTCAAGCAAGCTCTTGACGCCATGACCGAATGTGCAAGAACCGGGGTGGGCAATCTCTTGGAATTGAGTGTACAGGCTGCACGAATGCGGGCTACACTTGGTGAAATGAGCGACGCTCTTGAGGTTGTGTTTGATCGGTATGTAGCGACCGCGACTGCCGCAGTGGGAGCTTACGGGTCAGAGGCTGGAAATTCGCCAGACGTCAACAAGGCGAGAGTCGCCGCGAAAGCCTTTGCCGCGCAAGAGGGGTGCCCACCTAGAATTCTGGTCGCTAAAATGGGCCAAGACGGTCACGATAGGGGCGAAAAGGCGGTCGCAACTGCGTTCGCTGACCTCGGTTGGGATGTTGATGTTGGACCATTGTTCCAAACTCCGGCGGAGGTTGCCAGACAAGCCCTTGAAAATGGCGTACACGTTGTTGGAGTGTCGTCTTTGGCGGCCGGGCACTTGACCCTTGTTCCCGCCCTCATTGATTCTCTGCGAAAACAGAACTTGGATCACGTTCTAGTCGTGGTTGGTGGCGTCATTCCACCACAAGATTACGCTGCCCTATTCGAAGCTGGTGCTGCCGCAATCTTTGGACCCGGTACCGTGCTTCCAGTTGCGGCAACGCAAATCCTGAAGATGATGATGTCGGACTAGGCATGAGCGGAGAATCGAGTCATCGATACGAAATGCCGGGGGTTGAATCACCCCCGGCAATCAATCCTGCCTTGATCTGGCGCCCCCGGCAAAGGCCAAGCGTTGACGACGTTTGGAACGCTCTCCGATCTGGGGATCGAGCCGCTCTAAGCACCGCGATCACTTGGCTGGAGAGTTCAAACGACCGAGACCAAGACGATGTTTCAATTCTCCTTGACCGGGCATACCCTAGTCAAGCCGAAACGATCCGACTTGGAATTACTGGAGTCCCGGGAGCAGGAAAAAGCACGCTCATCGAAACGTTAGGACTTCACTTCCTGCAAGATGACTCCAAGCAACTCGCTGTGCTTGCAGTTGATCCTTCCAGTCCAATCACGGGGGGTTCCATTTTAGGGGACAAAAGCCGGATGCCCGAGCTTGCACGCCATCCGAGAGCGTTCATTCGCCCATCTCCAGCGCGTGGCACTCTTGGAGGTGTTGGGGCGGCTACATTTGAAGCGATAAGCCTGTGTGAAGCCGCTGGCATGACGATGATCATCGTTGAAACGGTTGGAGTTGGACAGAGCGAATCGGCAGTCAGGGGCATGGTTGATATCTTCTTGCTGCTCATGCTTACGGGCGCGGGGGATGATCTCCAAGGGATGAAGCGCGGGGTCTTGGAGCTTGCGGATATTCTTGCCGTGACAAAAGCCGACGGCGAAAATCGGCTTGCGGCAGAGGTGGTCGCTCAACAGCTTCGGAGCGCGCTCACATTTTTCACGCCGGCATCGCAACACTGGAATCCTCCGGTGCTCCCCGTTTCGGTGCACGACGAAAGTTCTGTGGATCAATTGGTTCAAACGATTCAAGAGTGCTACTCGAAACTCTCAAGTTTGGGAGATCTGGAAAAGCGGCGTCAAAATCAGGTCATGGAGTTCACAGACCGCCTCATCGCGGAACAGTGGAGCAGGCGCTGGACGCAGAATGGGAGAAATCAAGCTGTCTTCGATCGGGTCGCAACCGGAGAGCTACCGCCGCGCCGAGCTGCTCATATTATGTGGGAGGCAATTCAGAATCCATGAATCTTCGCGTTCCGCTCTTGCACGATCAACCTGATCTTGGCTCGATTGAACTCAGTTACGAGATTTGGTCAGAAGGTGCGACAACGGAACCAGTGCTTTTTCTGTGTGGCGGGCCGGGTGAACGCGCCATTGTTCTTCGTCCTCACTTACCCTGGACCCAGATCGCCCAGAAAAGGCCAATCGTGCTTCTCAATCAGCGGGGAACCGATCTCCTCCCAAAGCCGCTCGAAATCCACCCAGATATGTTTCTGGATCGAAACATTGCCCTCCAAGTGCTATCAAACCAAGCATCTGTTACGCAGCCAGCGGCATATACGCCGTGGCAATCGGCTCTTGATATCGCGTTACTCGCCGATCATTTGGGGGTTGAAAAACTGGACATCGTTGCCCATTCTTATGGAACGCACTTAGCCATGGCGGCAATGAAGGCGATACCCGACCGGATCGGAAGGGTGGCAATGCTTGGCTTTGAGGGACCGGATCAGACGTTCAAATTCGGTCAGCCCTTCGATCTCGCTCTTGCCAGATTCCCGAATGGACTTGAACGGCTTGCCGAGATCGAAAATCAGCTATGGGAAGTCGAACTTAATGGACTGACGCTCAAGATCGGATCGTTTGGGATCAGGTGGATACTGGCGTCATGGATGGGACTTGGGGCTCGGATGAAGCGGCTGCCAGAGTTTCTAGACCAGCCCGCCGAAGCCATGCCCCGAGCGATTTCAGGATTTATCAAGATGCTCCAGCGACGATCTCCGGTTTTTTATCTTAACGACGCCGCGTCGTCCGCTTCCCCAGAGCGTGGGCGGATGCTCAAGGCAGATTCCTCTCCATGGGCAGAGGCTGTCAATTTCCCGTTTCCGGAAATCGGAGCGGCTTATGGGGTTGAACCACTGCCAGACACATTCCGAGTTGAGCCAGAGTTTTCTAGAGACGTTCTAGTACTGACTGGTGAGTACGACGCCTTTACTCCCGCATCAAACTTTCTGCAAGCGGGTAGTCGCCTCACATCGGCAACCCACGAAGAACTCCCCGGAGAGTATCACGATACTTTGTTGCTCAGCGTAATAAGCGCGGCAATTCTGGAGTCCTGGTTGTAACTATGTACAAGCCATAGAGGTAAAAGAAGAGAAGAAAAGTCACTTATTATTTGGAATGCTTCGCACCAGAAAATGAGGTCTTGTAGTACCCAGGTCACCCGACGCCCGATGAGCGCGAAGACTAGATTTGGAGCAATCCCCCGGACTATATGAAACTTAGTTTGAGGATGTGGTGGAATCCTTACCAATTTGTTCTGGATTCTCGGCATCTCCGTCCCAAATCACATGAAGGTGCACTATATGCTTGTGAGAAGATCACCTACCACTTCAGACCGAACATGTTTCTAACCACTCCCTTGTGATTCTATGAATCTGATTGAACAATCCACTCTTCTGATGAAGAAAATTCAAGGCTCACGAATGGAGGTGAGTAGCACCTAGTCCCAATGTATATTCAACGTTTAATCCACAATAAATAGCTTCGAGCCAATGTCCGTGACCGAGCGATGCCTGCCATCGTTATCGGCAACCTGATAACTCATCCCAGGAGTAAGCCGAAACGTCCTCCCGTCCTCCAATTCCGTCGTCAGCTCGCCTTCGATGCAGAGCAGAATATGTCCTTTTGCACACCAATGATCGGCTAAATATCCAGGCGTGTATTCCACCATCCGGACTCTAATGTCGCCATATTGTCGGGTCCGCCAGAATGCCATCCCCGTTTCACCAGGGTGCTCAGTTGGTTCAACTTGGGACCAGTCGGTCGTATGAAATGGAATTTCAGTCAGTTTCACAAATCTGATAATACCGTTCAAGACTTATTTTGGAGATTGATTCAATTTTAACTCCTGGAATCACGTCTGCAATGAGATTGCAGAGGAAATACCAATGATTTTGGAAACCTGGGTTAGCACCCAGGTCACCCGCCCGGATAAGAAAGCCTCCATCGCAGAGCGGACGGAGGCACCAAAATCTGACCTGTTTGATTTCGTCTAAAGCAATTGTAACTATTGAGGTTTAATACCCAACTCCAGAACTTGCTGTTGCCGCCCTGCACCGTCTTTCAGAACAGTCCTCTTAATCTTGCCGAAATCAATCTTTGCAAGATCAAGCTTTCGAATTTGGCGATTATCCATGCTGTGGAAGTAGAACGTTCGGTTCTTAAGATCGCAAGCGGTCGTGATCTGAGTCGCGCTGCGAATATCCTGAGCGATCTTGTCTTTAGCTCCTGTAATCCCAACTGGAATGTTAAAGTTGTCCAAGATTCGAAACGCCTCAAAGACGGCATCCTCGGCCGTCTTTAGCGGCCGTGCAGTAGCGGTAAAAGCAACCGCTCGCACAAAACGTGAAGGAGGCGTAAAGTCGCCGGGTAGTCCGCGCAAACCGGAACCACTGCCGAACGGGCTCAGATTGATCGTGCTTGCCTCAATGGGCTTTTCCGGTTCTACCGATAAACCCAAGTAGTTCCTCAAGTTGGTCAAATGCCAATCGTATTCTGGGGAATTGGAGATTACACCAAGTAAGGCATCATAAACCTTGATTTCTCCATTCCTTACAATCTCAAGGACAATACACTTTCCAGACGGGTCGGCAATCTTCCAGTGGAAAGGAAGTGGCGCTCCACCGAAACGCGGATCGACTACGTTGACAACCTTAACTTTCGAGAGGTTTGCCTTCACCTCGTCTACCGTGGCGAAGGAGGACAGTAACCATCGCATGAAGTCGCCAACACTGAGTGACTTGTCTGCAGTTGACTTCGAGTAAAGTTCGAAGCTTGCATAACCCGGGAAGTAATACATTCCTACGTAAAGTCCCTTTTCGTTCATTCCGTCTGGTCCATAGTCCTGTCCATAAGCCGTAAGGGACACAAACCCATGTTTGCCAGTCCAGCGTAAACCATTTTCTCCATCGGGGGTTAAACCAGTGTAACTCTGGGTGCGAGGAAATGCCACAACCACGTCATGCGCGGCATCGCCAAGTGCCCATTCCACAGTCCGAGCTGTGATAACTGCGCCGTCAGTGGACTTCAAGGAAATGCCCGTGCAGGCCCTTGCTGTGGTCGAACCGAGTGCCAATAAGAATAACGTTGCGAGCGGATAGTTCATCGACCGGATGTTACCCAGGGGAGCCGCTCGTTTTCCGTTCAAGTTAGCCAATTACAACCGAAGTCCGTATTGACAGCGAATGCTCTCACCATCTTCCGCCCCGTGGTCCGAGTACACCCATTTAGGTGGATGCTTCGGAGACAGGTTTTGCAGCTCGCGCTATAGAGATGCGAGACTTGATACTCATGCCCGAGCTTTTGTGGCGTAAACCAATAGGAACGAATTGAAACACCATCGCTTTTCGCACTCCCGATGAAAGATTGGGACCACTCTTGTGCATTGTCTGCGACCAAAAGCACGCGACGCTCCCAGCCGAAAGCGGAACCAGGGTTCCTTGATCTGGGTCGTCAAGGCTGTGACAAGCCAACCCAAACGATCCTTGCCAGTGCTCCACAAGCCCTCGTTTATGAGAGCCAGGCAACACGGATATACAGCCATTTTCAATTGTAGCGTCGTTGATTGCAATCCAAAGCGTCAGATACGGAGCGGGCTCCACGGGACCGTAGGCATCATCCTGGTGCCAAGAAAAGGAGTTTGTCCCATGAGGGTTCTTATAGACTTTTTGATTGAAGTAGAGGTCCGTATCGGGGCCAAGAAACTCGGTCGAGATTTGCACGAACTCCGGCCGTTGCGCGAATCGCTGAATATTCTCGTCCCGCTCGGCGACTTTCTGGGTGAACACAACTTCTCGGGAATCAAGCCTCTCTCGATTTAGCCTCGCTTCGTACTCAGCGAGATGTTCATCTAACTGATCCATTTCCGCAATTGAAAAGAGGGATTCGAAAATCGTGAACCCTTGCTCTGCCATCTCGAGTCGCCTTTGATCAAAGTCTAACAGCTTCATATTCTACGTTGCCTTGTTGATCCTCTTTTTCAACTGGATCTAGTCTACTGTTTCCCCTTGAAGAATTTCCAAACCTCGCTTGTCGCATCGAATTCCCTAGCTGGCCACCCGTGCCCTGTGCCTTCCAGCCGAATGAACACGGTTTCGGCGCCCGACTTGGTGGCTTTATAGGTAGTGGTCACCACGCTTCCCTGTCTCTTGACGACTGGTGGATCCACTGCTCCGTTTGCCTTTGCCCACTTGGCAACCAACTCCGGTACGGAAGAAAATGGCTTCTGCTGTCGAGATCTTACGAGCGCATTTCTGCTCATCCCTCCTTCAAAGGGGACCTCATCATCGGCATCCCCGTTGATGAATAGAATGGGGACGGGCGTCTTCGGGGGCTCGTAATCCAGGGGCACGGAGGCAACAACAACGGCCACCGCAGCAAAGAGCTTCGGATGCTTGGCAACCATCACATGAGTCATCATGCCTCCGTTTGATCCACCCGTAAGGTAAACACGCTCAGGGTCCACGCGGTGCTTTTCGATCAGGACTTCGACAAGCTTTTTGAGAAAAGCTACGTCGTCGGTCTTTTGTCTGCTCGAATATGAGTCCACCCATCCCACGTTCCAAGATCCCTTGCCTCCTGGACCGGCGATCCCGTCGGGGTAGGCAACCAAGAACCCCTCGCGATCAGCAAGGGAGCTAAAGCCCGTTTTGGATTCCATTGATACGCCCGTCCCCATGCCTCCGTGAAGGGCGATGATTACGGGTAAGAGTTTCTTTTGAACAAGTTGAGGTGGAACGTGTAGGATGGATGTTCGAGATTGACTACCGACTTTCACGACCAAATCCTGGCGTATGGATGTCGGATCGGATGACCAGGACTGGAGCAACAAAAACAAGGTCAATGGGTTCAACGGTTCTCCTCCTTTTTTGAGAGGCAATCGTGATAGAACTTCCAATTCTCCTCACCCAGAGCAGTGAGAAGGGCGATGGGGTCATGTCCAACCTTGGGCTTAACGACCATCGAGTGCGGAATTCCGAGTTTCTTAAGGTGGGCGGAAAATTCACGATTGGCGGGGAGCGTGAAATCCTCTTCTCCGATGCAAATCCGGATATTGCTGCCCTTTTTGAACTTAGATGCATTAGATTCCGCAATCGTCCAGGGACTCAGGGTCTTAAAGTTTTCCATTTTGCCTCCATAGACCGACTCTAAAATCCGATCTCGGAGCGCCGGATTTGCTTCTGCTCGCGGACCTGTGAAATCAAGGTCAAGAGGTCCACCCGCCAGCATCGAGATTCCTGCAAATACCTTCGGATATTTAAATCCTAACCGACCAGCACCGTATCCACCCATGCTAAATCCTTCGACAATCCGTCCTTCCCGTTTGGCGATGGTTCTGAACTTGGCGTCCACTTCGGGGATGATTTCTTTGACGACGATGGTTTCGATTGGGCGCTTGCCGTCCACGGAATCACACCACATTCCGTTGGCAAAGCTGTTTGGAAACACGATGATTATCGGTGGAATCTTGCCGGATTCAATTGCCTGATCAAAAAATCCGCTAGCCGGACGAATTCCCTGTAATCCACCCCCCGAACCATGAAGCCAATAGAGCACGGGGAATTTTTTGGACTTCTCTTGTTCGTAAACCTTCGGGAGATAAACGTGGTAGCTCACCTTGGTTTTTGCCGCTTTACTATCAAAAGTTTGTTGCGTTACTTTTGGCGCACGAACTTCCGCAGTGATCCACTGGATCGCTGGTGTCTGCAGCGCGATACTGACGGTCAAGGGTAGCCACATGTATAGAACGACGCAATCCCAGAGGCAGAGTTCACTCGTTTGTAACTTTCTGCCTCTGTTGTTCGTTGCCAAAATCTGCACTATAATCTTCCCCATGGACACCACCGCGACTTGCCTTGCTCAGATTTCCACGAATATCTCCGAGATTGGCGAGATACTTACATCTAACCAGGCTGCATTCAATGAAGCCGCAAAGAGGGCGGGTGAGTGGACAGGAGCCGAGATTCTAGATCACTTGTGCCAAGTGCACATGGGGGTCATGCGCGGGATCAAGGCCAAGACCCCAATGCCGAAGCGAGGATTCCGTGCGAAGATTGTTCTGAGAGCAATGACGAAGATCATGCAACGCGGAGTGAAAGTCCCCGCAAAGGGCGCGATCCCGACCACGGACCCAAATGCCAACATCGCCGAACTTCTGACCACGCTCAACAGGCTCCAAGAAAAGCTCGCGAAAACCTGCGAGGGGAGCGATTTCAATGGATCTGAGATGGGCTTTACCCACCCAGTCGCCGGGCCGCTTACAAAGTTAGAAACCCTTTGCTTCATCCGAGATCACATTCGTTACCACATCATCCAGGTCAATCGGGTGCGCGCAAAGATGGGATCATAACCCCTCATGTGGGAATTTTTCGCCCTTGCGGTGTTTGCGTTCTGCGCCGGATTCATTGATTCCGTGGCGGGTGGTGGTGGGTTGATCCAGCTTCCTGGGTTGATGATCACGCTTCCAGGAGTGCCTTTTCCGGTACTGAGCGGCACAAACAAAATCGCCTCCATCTGCGGCACCGCGTATTCGGTTTTCCGGTATCACAAGACTCTGATTCTGGATCGGCGGGTTCTGATGTTTGCGGCTCCAGCAGCATTTGCGGCTTCGCTCACCGGGGCTAGGCTGGTGACCTTTCTCGATCCCAATCTAGTGAAGCCGATTGTGGTTGTCGCCCTAGCGATTGTGGGCGTGTATACGATTGTGAAGCCCGATTTTGGCGCGGCGGAACCCCGGAGTCTTTCGGAAAAAGCTGTTGCAATCGGGGCGCTTTTGATCGGCCTGATCATCGGATTTTATGACGGCTTCATCGGGCCGGGGACGGGGAGTTTTCTGATTTTCGCCTTTGTGTTGCTGCTGGGTTTGGACTTTCTTCACGCCAGCGCAACCGCGAAGGTTGTGAATGTCTGCACGAATGCGGCGGCGGTTTCGTTCTTCGTGAGCACTGGGCAATTCTTGCCCGTCCATGCCGCGGTGATGGCGACCGCCAATGTCGCCGGAGCCCATCTGGGCACCAAACTCGCGCTCGAAAAAGGCAATGTCTGGATCAAAAAGGTGTTCCTGATCTCCGTGACTCTGCTGCTGGGCAAGCTCATCTACGACTTGCTACCCGGTACACTTCAGTTCGTAAAATGAACGTCGAAACCCTCATCCGCGCCTACTTTGAAGCCTTTAATCGTCACGATCTGGAGGGCATGGTCGCCAATATGGCACCGGAGATCAAGCACCAATTGAACCAAGGCGAAGACCAAATCGGCATCGAGGCGTTTCGCAAGTTTAAGACCTACATGGACACCTGCTACCGCGAGCAGATCACGGATCTGAATATCATGGTCGGCGGTCATCTGGGCTGCGCGGAATTCACCTGCAGCGGAACCTACCTCGCCACCGACGGCAATTTCCCCGAGGCGAAGGGTCAAACTTATGCGATCAAAGCGGCGGCAATTTTTGAGGAATCCGAAGGCAAGATCACCCGGATCACCTCGTACTACAACGTCCCAGAATGGGTCGCCCAGATTTCTGGGTGAATCGGGGAAAAACCAGTACACGGTCATCTAGGCTAGGTTTGCACCTATTGAAATCAGAGACAAACTGAGCCTAGCTGGCCGTGCCACCCTCAAACTATTCCTTCATCCCTGCCGCCCGACCGTACCGGGTTACGAGGTTGCCTGAATTTTTATTGGTAGTCTCCGGGGTTTGCACCCCGGACACCCACCCGTTGAGGAATTTGCTCCATTCGGTAGTCAAATTTGTCCTTAGAACGTTTTAAGCTCAACATTTTTTTCGATATACGGTGAAGGGAAACTTCTTGAACATCGGTAAACGTGAACAGAAACTCTGAGACAACTGGACCAAGAATCCATTTTCCTGAATGGATCGTATCCTCTATATTCACCTCAAATTCGTATATATCATTGGAAGTTAGTAAGCATGGTACTACCCCTGCATAATCTCGAAACCTTATTACGTGCAAGAAGCTCTGTGTATCAGACGCTTCATTCTCTTGGATTTCGGGATCATTGTCATCAGGCGTGAGACATGATATTGTAAATTGAGTCCAAGTGTGATTATCTTCGATCCAACTTTCCAATTTTGACACCTGGAAGTCATGGTACCCAGGACTGTAACC
>JBEIDH010000038.1:0-23774 GCA_040383535.1 Chthonomonas sp. | reverse complement strand
TCTTATCGAGCCAGCCGTCTGGCCCGATGCGCGTGGGTACTTTTTTGAAGCGTTCCGTAGTGAAAAGTATGCGACGCATGGGATACCAGTACATGACTTTTGCCAGGACAACGTGAGCTTTTCGCATCATGGGGTTCTGCGTGGTCTGCATGTCCAGAATCCGAATCCGCAAGGGAAGCTGGTGCAGGTTTTGAGCGGCGAGATTTGGGATGTGGCGGTAGATATTCGGGAAGATTCCGCGACCTTTGGCAAGTGGGTCGGGGCGACGCTTTCAGCGGAGAATTACCATCAACTCTGGATTCCGCCTGGTTTCGCGCATGGGTTCCTGGTGACGGGTGAGCATGCGCTGGTGAGTTACAAAGTCGCTGGGGTCTATGATCCGGGCAGCGAATTCACGCTGGCTTGGAACGATCCTGAGATCAGGATTGAGTGGCCTTCTTCCGTTGCACCGATTTTGTCTGCTAAGGACGAAGCAGGGAAGTCGTTTGCAGAGATTCGCGCGGCTGGATTGACGCGGTTTTGAGTCGCGTTACCTCGTCGATGGGCTAAGCCTACTAACCGTCATTTCGAGCGAAGCCGAGAAATATGATCGTCCAGGGGTGTGGGGACGATTTTCTCGCCGACCTTTCGCATTTTATCGTGCTGCGGCAGCATTCGTACCCACACGCCGATACAGTCATATCTCTCCACTGCGCTTCGCTTCGGTCGAGATGACGATTTGGGATTAAGGCGGTAACCGACCAATCGTCATTTCGAGCAAAGCCGAGAAATATGATTGTCCAAGGGTGTGGGGAGGATTTCCTCCCGGAAGCTTCGTCGGTGCAGGTGTTGCGGATAACTCGTCCCCACACGCCGATACAATCTTTTCTCTCCACTGCGCTTCGCTGCGGTCGAGATGACAGTACGTGGTTTTACTCACTTCTAAAAACAAAGAGAAAATTCTCCACCGAATCGAAGAGTTTCGGTTATACTTACACTTAGTATCGTGCGAAATTTAACTTTCCGTCGGTACGGGCAAACCCATGAAATCTCTACGGCTCATTCAGACGGCATCGCTTGTTGTCGCACTCACCGCAATCGCCAGCGCACAGTGGACGGTGACAAACCTACATCCAGCCGGTGCGAGTCGGTCAGAAATCGTCGGGATCTCCGGTTCATCACAATACGGATTTGCAATTGTAGGGGGAGTTAATAGGGCCAGCATCTGGTCAGGTACTTCTACCTCATGGGTAAATCTTCATCCTCAAAACGCTCTCGGTTCAGTGATTACATGTAGTGATGGGATCACTCACTACGGAGAGGTCGGTGCTCCCAACCGAAGTGCCGCGATGTGGGCAGGCAACTCACCTCTTTGGACTAACTTAAACCCTCTAGGTTCGGTTGGCGGGGCTATTCGTGCCACCAGTAATGGTCGGCAGGTCGGGATTGCTGAACTCAATAATACGGGTTATGCGGGATTGTGGGCAGGCAGTGCCGGGTCATTCCTAAACCTTAATCCCCCTGGGGCCGTTTATTCGGATGCTCTTGGGATTGGAGGAAATCAACAAGTTGGTCATGTCCAGTTCAATGTTGGTATATCGGTGGCAAGTCTTTGGACCGGAACTCCAGAATCATGGAAGAGTCTAAACCCGCTTGGAGCTTATTCCTCCACGGCTTACGCGACCTCTGGGCTTTCCCAGGTCGGCGTTGCCAATTTTCCCGATAGTAGGGCAGGCCTCTGGTACGGTAGTGCAGACTCCTGGGTGGATTTGAATCCGATTGGCTCGAGCTATTCCTTCGCTTTTGGAGTTTCTGGAAATTATCAAGTAGGATTTGCGACATTCGGCAGTTACACAAGTGCGATCTTGTGGAGAGGCAGCTCATCTTCCTATGTGAACTTGCATTCGATGCTACCGTCAAGATTCACTTCGTCTCAGGCAACTTCCGTGAGTGTTGAACCGACAAAGGTCGTCGTTGGAGGCTTTGGCACTGTTCCAAGTTCAGGCAATGAAGCCCTGCTTTGGACTTTCCCGGTCCGACGAATCTCGGGAAATATGACGCTCGAAGACACCTCAGGGCAAGGAGAGGCGGGAACCGAGGCTATCAACTGGATTCTCGGCTGCGGCTCTAACACCTACACCGGTGTTGTGAACGTGAATCAGCTAGGTGGTGGACCCTATAGTTTTGAAATTCCGGTTGGAACTCCGAACGGAGCTTACACTTTGCAATTCAAGGGCGGGACGTTCTTGTCAGGTTCCTACGTGGTGAACCTCAATGGCAACAACATCACGCGCACGATCCGGCTTCGCAATGGCGATATTGACCAGGACGGGGAAGTTGGGCCGGGGGATTTTGAGGCGGTTGTGGGTCAGTTCGGTGGTCCAGGTTCCGCCGACGCCGACAATGACGGCGAAGTCGGCCCAAGCGATTTCGAGATCGTTGTTGCCAACTTTGGTTTGCAGGATCAGTAAGGGTTTGTAATGCGCTAACGGGTTCCTGCTTTCGCAGGAATGACGATTACCATTGTGTGCGCCAGCCTTCCACCTGTCATTCCGAAGCATCGCGAGGAATCTGACTGTAAACACCCGGTATCGGTACTTCGCCAGAAGCCATCCGATTACGTCCGCTTCCAAGGAACGCCCAAACATGCAAGCAAGGGGCGGGTCCAGTCAGATTCCTCCCTTCGGTTCGGAATGACGGTTGGGAGTTCCGCGCAAGCACCGTACTGTCATCCTGAGCGTAACCGAGTGGAGCCGAAGGATCTTCTTGAAGTGGGTGGGATTTGCAGTTGAACGCGAACCTCTCACCTGTCATTCCGAAGCACAGCGAGGAATCTGACAGTACGCACCCGGCATCCGTACTTTGCCAGAAGCAAAATGACTACGTTTGCTTCCAAGGAACGCACGAACATTCAAGCAAGGGGCGAATACGGTCAGATTCCTCCCTTCGGTTCGGAATGACGGTTGTTATTACCGCGCAAACACCGTACTTTCATCCTGAGCTGAACGGAGCGGAGCCGAGAAATATGATCGTCCAGGGGTGTGGGTACGATTTCCTCGCCGGCATTTCGCTCTTGATCGTGTTGCGGCAGCATTCGTACCCACACGCCGATACAGTCATATCTCTCCACTGCGCTTCGCTTCGGTCGAGATGACGATTTGTGGTTAAGGCGAGAACCTACCAATCGTCATTCACGACTTGACCGGGAATCCGGGCGCAAGACTACCCCGTGCTCTGCATTCCGGCGGCGATTCCGGCTATGGTTTGGAGCATTGCTTCGCGCCATTCGGAGGCTCGCTCTTCGTCGGAAAGGCTCGGCCACTTGTTCATCAGCGCGACCTGGAGGATGCTTAATGGCATCACGGCGGGGTTGCGGAAGAAGACGGTGCTGCGCACGACCTTTGAATTTTCCAAGATCTCGCGCTCCCCGGTGATCGCGAGGATGGCGTCACAGGTGCGCTGGTGTTCTTCCTCGATTTTCCCCTGAATACGGCGCCCAAGCTCTGGGGGCTGGACTCTGGAAGCGTAGAGACGCGAAGTTGGGATGTGCGCCCGCATGAGTTCCAGCTGGGCATTGTCCACCACCGATTTGAAGAACGGCCAGGTCTGGTACATCCGCTGAAGCACGGAAAGATTGGTCTTAGAAAATGCTTCCAGGGCGGTACCCATCCCGTACCAACCCACGAGGGTCGTGCGGCTCTGAACCCAGGCGAAGTTCCAGGGGATCGCCCGGAGACCTTCAATTCCGGAAACCGCGTTGCCAGGGCGATAGACTGGGCGTGAAGCGATGGGGAGGAGGCTGATGTGCTGGATCGGGGTGGCTTGGGTGTAGAAACTCCAGAATTCTGGGTCGTTGTAGACCAAATCCCGATAGGCGATTCGCGAAGAATCTTCGATCTCGCGCATGACCTCGCCGAATTCCTCTTCGGCGCCAGGGGTTCCGGCTCCGCTGGAAGCGAGAATCGCGGCATTCACAATCTGCTCAAGGTGCCGGTGGGCAATCGGGGGCAGGGAATAGCGGAATGAAATGACTTCACCTTGCTCAGTGAAGCGAATTGATCCGTGGAACGAACCCGCTGGCTGCCCCAAAATCGCCTTATTCGCCCGACCACCACCGCGACCGACTGTGCCACCACGGCCATGGAAGAGCCGGATGGGAATCCCGGTTTCCTGACTTAATTGTGCAAGACTTGCGATCGTGGATTGCAACGCCCAATTCGCGGCGAGATAGCCCCCGTCCTTGCTGGAATCGCTGTAGCCGAGCATGACCTCTTGCGACGATCCCCGGGCCTTAAAATGAGCTGCATATGCCGGAATTTTGAAGGTGCTGTTCAGCAGGTCAGAGGCGTCGTGGAGGTCCTCAATGGTTTCGAACAACGGCACGACATTAATTTCGCTTTCGACCGATCCGTCCTGTTTTAGCCTCAACAGCCCCGATTCTTTGAGGAAGATCAGCACTTCCAAAATGTCACTGACGCCGTGGGTCATGCTGATGATGTAGGTTGTTACGGCTCGGTCGGAAAGCTCACGTCGCGCTCTTCGGATGACATGGAAGACCTCCATCACGAGGCGGATTTCCGGAATTTTCTCGTGATCGCGCTGCAGGAGTGGGCGAGGATTGGCGAGTTCTTGGGTGAGCAGGTTGACCTTTTCTGGTTCGCTTAGACCTTGATAGTCGTCGTGAACCCCGGCAACCTGGAACATCGCGGTTAGCGCCTTTTCGTGTTGCTCGCTATGCTGGCGGATGTCGAGAGTCGCGAGGTGGAACCCGAACGCCCGGACTTGGCAAATCAGGCTAGAAAGTCGCCCGTGATCGGCAATCGCTTCGGCTTTATTGAGTCTGAGGCTCGTTTGGATGGTGAGCAGGTCGGACAAAAAGTCTTGATCCGAAGAGTAGCGATGCTGACCATTTTCTATGGTCTGGATCAGCCGCTTCTCAATGCCTCGAAGGGCGAGTGCGTAAGGCTCCAGCGAGTACCTTGCCTGGCGTTGCTCGGTCACCAGACCCATCTCTTGCAACTGCGAAACAAGTTCCAGAAGCTCCTGACTTGTTTCGACTAACTTTAAGCTCTGGGTGAGCTCGATACGCAACGCCTGAACACGAGGCAGATACAAGTCAAGGGCTTGCTTCCGATGGGTGAGGAGAGTTTCCCAGGTGACCTCCGGGGTGACATTTGGGTTGCCATCGCGGTCACCACCGACCCAAGACCGATAGGTGAGGAATGCCGGAATGTTGAAGCTGGCTTCGGGATAGGATTCAGCCAAAGCGACCGATAGGTCCTCGTGCAACCAAGGCACGACTTCGGCAATCGTCCGGTCGAAGAAGTACATCGCGTTCCGGACTTCTTCGTCCACCGTGAGCTGGTCGGAGCGCATTTCGTCGGTTTGCCAAAGGGTGGTCAGGGTCCGTTCGATTTCCTCAATGGTCGTGTTGCGCATGTCGAGCGGATCGGTCAGGCTCGGGCCGGTTTCGCGTCGGGAGAGGAGTTTGGCGATGCTCTGGAGTTTGTCTAGCACCGCCTTACGCTTGGCTTCGGTCGGGTGGGCGGTGAGGGTCGGGCCGATTTCGATCTGGTTGAGGAGTTCCTGGACTTGATCTGCTTTGAGTCCTTTTTGCTTGAGCTGGATGATGGCTTCCCGGATGGATTCTCTACGGTCGCCGTGCCTGGACCGGTTGATGCGGACGATTTCCTTTTGTTCGGCGGTATTGGTGAGTTGGAAAAAGACCGTAAACGCTCTGGCAAGATCGCGGAGAATCTTTGGGTCGTTGAGCTCGGGGATGGATTCGAAGATGGTTTCCGGGTCAAGAGGACTACTATCGTCCATCAGTCGCCGGGCGATGGTGACGAGTTCTGGAGTTTCTTGCTCCTTCAGGATTGTGCCTAGGACCTCGTCGAGAGTCCGCAGGTCCTGCGAAAGTGCCGCACTCAGGCCGTGTGATTCGGGATCAACATTCAGGAAGGCAGGCATAGTTTATTGTGCCACGGAATCCCGGTCCAAGAGAATCCGCTGGTAAAATCGTAGTAATCAACATGAGAAAGAAGATCGTTCCTGAGCCTCAGCTCATTTTTACGAAGTCCTCTCCCGGACGCGTCGGTTGCAACCCACCGAAAGCCGACACTCCTGAAGTCAATCTTGCCGAATGCCTCGGTCAAGTGCGCGAGGAATTCCACTTCCCTGAAGTCAGCGAGCTCGATCTTCTAAGGCACTTCACGAATCTCAGCCAGATCAACTACGGAATCGAGACCGGGTTTTATCCTCTTGGTTCCTGCACGATGAAGTACAACCCCAAGATCAACGAGCGCACCGCCGCGAACCCAGGGTTTACGCACATCCATCCGATGCAACCAGATGCCACGGTTCCCGGCGCGTTGGAAGTTCTCGCTCAGGTTCAAGAAATTCTTTGCGAAGTCACCGGTTTCGACGAAATCACGCTTCAACCACTTGCTGGTGCCCATGGTGAGCTGACTTGCTTGATGCTGATCAAGGCCTATCATGAGTCGCGAGGGGAAGGGGATCAGCGAAAGGTGATCTTGGTTCCGGACTCCGCACACGGTACGAATCCGGCGAGCGCGGCGGCCTGTGGTTACAGCGTCCGAAGCATTCCGACGACGGCGGGAGGGAATACCGATCTTGAAGCTCTGGCGGCAAATCTGGGTCCAGATGTTGCTGGATTGATGCTCACGAACCCGAGCACTCTGGGACTGTTTGAACCCAATATCGAAAAGATTTGCGAGATGGTCCACGATATCGGAGGGCAGGTTTTCTGCGATGGCGCGAACATGAACGCGATGGTTGGCACGACTAGGCCAGGCGATCACGGATTCGACTGCATGCACTTGAACCTGCATAAGACATTCAGCACTCCTCATGGCGGCGGGGGTCCTGGATGCGGCGCGATTGGATTGAAGTCTCACCTCGAGCCGTTTTTACCAAAGCCCGTTGTTCGACGCAATTCCTCGGGTGTTGTTGAGCTACTGCGGGATCGCCCGCAGTCCATCGGTCGGGTCAGTGCGTTCCTTGGTCAGTTTTTGATGGAAGTTCGGGCTTTGACCTATCTCTTGGCGCACGGCAAGGAAGGATTGCCTCGCATTTCTCGGTTTGCTGTTCTGAACGCGAACTATGTCAAGGCTCGTCTAAACGGAGTTCTTCCTGCCGCTCACGACCGGCCTTGCATGCACGAATGCGTTTTGACTTCACAACCATACAAGCAGCACGGCGTCCGAGCCTTGGACTTCTCTAAGCGGTTGATTGACTACGGCATTCACCCGCCGACGAACTACTTCCCGCTGATCGTTCCTGAAGCAATCATGATCGAACCGACTGAGACCGAGAGCAAGGAAACTCTTGATCAGTTCTGCGATGTCATGATCCAGATTTGCAAGGAAGCCGAGACTACCCCGGAAGTCTTGAAGTCCGCGCCAACCTCGCAAATCGTTGGAAGATTGGATGAGGCTCAGGCCGTCAAGCAGCTTGATGTTGCCTATCGTCCTTGGGCGAAGAAGAAAGTCGCGGCTGGGGTTTAATCTCAAAAAGGTGCCACGGGTCTTCAGCCCCGTGGCTTTTTTGCGCCTGATTTCAGTGGAATTAGACGAAGTTCTCGGCGACCATGCAGCGCATTCCGCCGCCGCCGACGTGCTCAATCGTGCCGATATCTGGAGCGACGACATGGTGAACGAAGCTTTTGAGCAAGGCAAATTGCTCGATGCTGAAGTTTTCACTCGCCTGCTTGGACATCAGCAAGATATGCTCGCCTTTTCGATTTTTAACTTCCAGGATGTTGCCGCAGAACTTGGCAACTTGGGTACGCGTGATCGGGATCAGGATCTTTCCGGTTTCTTCGATCTTGCATCGGAGGGCGATCCGGTCGGATTCACTCTCGATGGATTCCAGGCAGATGACTGCCCAGTGAGTTCCAATCGCCATCATGACGTTTGTATGATAGTAGGCAACTTCGTCGGGGCCAGATGCCGAGAAGGTGAAAAGGTCGTAGCCAAGCTTTTGTGCCCAAACTTGGGCAAGTAGCGCGTCCGTCCGAGGGCTGAGGCAAGCGTAGGCGACTTTATAGGCACGGTCCAAGACCAGGCTTCCGGTGCCTTCCAAAGCCCGATCCTGAGATTCAAAACTGGTGAGATCGAGTCTGTCGAGTTGGATCGGCCAAAGATCGGTGACACATGAGTTGCGCTCCTTCCTTCGGGAAGCGGTGAGCATCGGATACAGAACGCAAAGTCCCGATTCTGGATTGACGCTGAACCAGTTGTTTGGGAAAATCGCGTTTGGGGTGTCCTCGTTGCCTTGGAGAAAGGTCTGGACTTCGATCCCGGCATCGCGTAATTTGAATGCGGCGCTCTTCCATTCGCCCCAGGCCCATTCCTGAATCTCCTCGCGTTTCATGGCGAGGTTTTTTTGCATGGAATTTGTGGCTCCCGTTTGGGCGTCGGAATAAAATCCGTACCTCCCACCGGGTTCGCACATGATCAGGGCGTTTGCGGTCATTTGTGTGGAAGTGTAACGCAAATCCTGCGCCAAACAAGGGTGCGCTTCTCAAATTTTATTGAGAAGCGTAGAATCGGTTGTCATTCTATGGAGATGGGATGCCTTCGCCAAAATTGGCAACAATGATCTCGAAATCACTGGGTCCGACTTCATCATCGCGATCCACATCGCCTTCTTCCGGAGTTGCGGGAGCCAGACCAAAGTTCGCGACCACGGTCTCAAAGTCCCCAGGTCCGACTTCGAAATCGCCGTCAATATCTCCATTGAAGTGGCTAAAGGTGACGCTCGCATTCCCGGCTCGCGTGTCGATGATCACCTTTTTGCCGATCCATGTGGACTGCCCTTGGGTGATCCCGATGTAGATGCGTCGGTTGAGATTCGCAATCGTGCCCGCGTTATTGGTCAGGTTGATCGTATCCGTTCGGAAGAATGTTCCGTCGGATTGATAGAGATCAATCGTTACCATTGGCGGGGTGTAGAACACGCCTTCAGCGAGATTTTGGAAAATCACTGAGATCGCGCTTGGCTTCCCGGTCGCGCCAGGAATGACGATTTGGGGGTTCCGAGGCAAACCGTGTGGTCGTCAATCCGGTCCAGATTCTCAATCTTCGTCACGGTCGTCGGTGTCTGGGTGCTCCATGTTCTTCCCGAACGCAAGCTTGTCCACCGAAATCGGCTCGGCAGGGGCTTGGATGTGGGTCGGCCGCATGGGGCGATTTTCGAACGCTCCGCGCTTGGCCTTCTCACGAACGTGGGCTTTCTCGGCGCGTTCATCGGCACCGGGTGAAACGGGCCAAAGGGTTTCATCCATCCAGTAGCTTTCGACAAATTCTGTCCAAACGCGGTCATAAACCGCCTTGGTTTGCGCGGCGATATTCACCCAGCTGAAGTCGGTATCGAGCCTTGCCCGGGCGGCGACTTTCATCTCCTCGGCACGCTTTTGGTTGTTCAAAACATCCACGACCGCCCAAGCTAGAGATTCGCCATTGCCGGCATAGAAGTTTGTTCCGGTAACTCCGTGAAGGCAGACTTCTTTCAAGCCCCCGGCATCAGATGTAACAACAGGAGCACCCGCCGCCATGCCTTCCAGAGCAACGATCCCAAATGGCTCATAGAGCGAAGGGAACACGGTCACGTCGGCGCAACGGAAGAGCTGGTGCAACGACCGATTCGCCATGAATCCGGTGAACAAAACCTTGTCTTGCAAGCCGTACCAACGGACAAATTTTTCAAACTTCTCACGGTTACCGCCACCGACGATCACGAATTTTGTGTTCGGTTGTTTGGCAAGAATGGTGGATGCTGAATTCAGCAACAGGTGAATACCTTTTTCCCGAACAAATCGCCCGACGTACATGACGATCTTTTCATCGGGACGGGCAAGCTTGGCTCGCCAGGCGGCTCGGGATTCATCGTCCCATTCAAATTCAAACTTCTTAGCTTCGACGCCGTTGTAGACGATGTCCACCTTGTCGGCGGGGCAAGAAAAGCTCTTCGCGACCTGATCCAGCATGTACTGAGAGCACACGATCACGCGCCACGCTTCATAGGTGAGCCAGTATTCCTGCTCGTGGATATAACGCTGAAGCTCGCCATGAATCCCGCCATTGCGTCCTTCCTCGGTCGCGTGGACAGTGGCGATCATGGGGAGTTGGTATTCGTATTTGAGCTCGCGAGCGGATTCTAGAGAGAGCCAGTCGTGAGCGTGGAAAATGGTTGGCTGACCGCCAGGGCGCCAGTCTTCCAGAAGCTGACGGCACCGGAGATCGGTGGCTTTGTTGAGCAGCTGGATTTCGTGGACAAAGTTATCGGGCTCCTTTTCAAGGTGAACCCGGTGGACATGAACGCCGCTTTCTTCGATTTCCTCATCAACGGCAAGTGGTGTCGCCTTTGTGATCACGTGAACCTCGCATCCGATTTTCACGAGCTCCTTTGATAGATCGTAAACGTGAGGACTAATCCCTCCCACGATACGAGGGGGATATTCCCAGGACAGCATCATCACGCGAAGCACGCTCCATTTTAGCCAATGAAATGCTTTGCAAAAATTGGGAAGAGGCTCTGGCACCGATTTTCTTTCGAGATTCTCTGATTTCTCTCGGCAAGAACGGTGGATGGCTTGGTAGTCTTGGCGGGTGGATCCGGTTCAAAAGGCGACGCAACACGTTTTTAGTCTGTTTGGTGCGGGTGACTATCGCCGAGCCGTGATAGAGGCGTCGCGCCTAGCGGCTCGATTTCCGAACAATGCTGATTTGCAGTACCGAATGGGGACGGTTTTGCAGTCTTGTGAAGCGTACGCTGATGCGGTGGTGCTGTTTCGACGCGCGCTTGCTTCCGCGCCGGAGCGTGGGGAGTGGAACGCCGAGCTGACAGGAGCCTTGATCACGTTGCGTCGTTACGAGGAAGCGAGAATCGCTCTGGACTCAGGGCTAGAGTCACACCCCAATCAGCCGGGGTTGCTCATGGCAGGGTCATTGCTTGCCCAGGCGGTCGGTGGAATAGATGAGGCACTAAAGTTTGCCGAAAAGGTTTTTGCGGCAGAACCGGATAATGAGCTTCATGCAACCAACCTTTTGCAGGTTCTTTTTTTGGTGGATCAGGGTCGGGCTGAAGAGTTTTATATTGAGCACATTCAGCGATATCCAGACTCGCTCCAATTTCGACGCCTCTTTGCATTCGAGCAACTTTACTGGGAGGATGTAACGGAGTCAGAAGTGGTCGCCAGAATCTGGGAATGCGGACAGCAGATGGAGTCTCAGATCCCGGAATGGCAGGATTTTCCAAATGTCAGGGAGCCCAAGAAGAAACTTAAGGTCGGAGTTTTGAGCCCGGATTTACGGACGCATTCGGTGGCATTCTTCCTTTTGCCACTCTTGCGGAACCTCTCAAGCAATGATTTTGAGTTGTACTTCTATCCTCTTTCTAGCCAATTTGATGATTTCTCTCGAGAATTCAAGAAGTTAGGGAAGTGGATGGATTTTAAGCCAATGAACGCGATGGAGTTTTGTGATCGCATCCGGAAAGACCGGCTTGATGTCTTGATAGAAACGGGCGGGATGACCCGTGGCGCTCGTCCGGAAATTTTGGCGATGCAGCCAGCTCCGGTGCAAATTTCGATGATTGGATTTCCGCATGGCCTTGGGCTGAAGCGCGTCACGGCGCGGATCGGAGATTCTTTTTTGGATACACCTGAGCGAGATGGGGATTATGCCGAGACGGTTTTTCGGGTGTCTGAGCCGTTTCTTTGTTACGAGAGCCTGGGTCGGTATCCTGACTTGACCAAGCGACCGGCAGGCGCTCCCGTAATGTTTTGCACGATGAACAGTGCCCGGAAGATCGGTCCAAGATTGCTCGCGGTTTGGAAAAGGATTTTGGACCAAGTTCCTGGTTCAAGGCTTTTGGTTAAGTGCCATCACCCCGATCATATGGTCGAGACTGAGGCTTTGCACCGCCGCATTGATGACGCCGGATTGACGGAGCGGGTGGATTGGGTTGAAGGCACCGTCAGTCAGGACGACCACCGGCGAGTCTATTTGAACGTCGATATCGCACTGGATTCATACCCATACAACGGAACGACGACGACCATTGAGGCGCTTCTGATGGGGGTTCCGGTAATCACCCGCTGTGGTGATGCCCACCGATCTCGTGTTACACCGATGATGCTACGGCAGATTGGTAAGCATGATTGGATCGCGGAGGATGAGGACGGGTACGTGCAAAACGCGGTTCGGCTGGCGGGGGAAGTTGAAAGGGTGCGCACTGAGCGCGGTGATCTGAGAAACTTGGTTGAGCAATCTGCTCTGATGGACGGTCCGGCGTATGGGCAAAAACTCGGGGCAGCGATCCGAGCAATTTGGACCGCCGAATGCCGAAGGTAGACTTTTCTCAAATGGACGCCGCAACGATCGCTCTGAAGAAAGCTTACGCTCAATTTAACTCTGGTGAACGTGAGGAAGGAATGCTTTCCGCAGTAGCAGTGGCAGCGGAGTTTGCTCAATATCCGCTCGTCCAGGTGATCGCAGCTCGCCTTTTAAGCGGTGGAAGTAAGCATGCTGAGGCTCTGAAACTCCTAGATCACGCGCTACAACTTGACTCCAATTGCGTTTCCGCTTTGGTCGCGAAAGGTCTTGCGCATCAAGAGTTGGCCGAATATGATCAGGCTGAACTTGCCTATCGTTTGGCGCAAAATTTGGACCCAGCGAATCCTGAAATCTGTCATCAACTCAGTATGAATTTGCTTCACCGGGGGTCCTTTGGAGAGGCATTTGAGCTTGCGAAGATTGCTTTTGCTGGTTTGCCGCTTGATGAATCGGTCGTCCTGAATTACTTTCGCTGCTTTTCGGTCCAGGATTTGGAGGGGGCATTGAGCTTCCTTCGCGACGCTGTCGCAGACCGTCCTGCTTCGTTGGAGCTCGCTCATATGCTCGCGATGGAGATTCAGTATTCGGAAGTCGCAACCGAAGAGGAAGTCATTAAAGCAGTGAGAGAGGCTGGAAAGCGGCTTGATCTTTCGGTGATTCCGCTTCCGCCGCCGAAGGTTAACTTGGATCCGGAGCGAAAGTTGCGGCTCGGAATTTTGAGCCCGGAACTTCGGGCGCATGCGGTTTCAGGGTTCCTTGGACCCTTGCTGGAGCATCTTTCTCGCGATGAATTTGAAATTATCCTCTATCCGCTCAACAGCACCTTTGATCATCACAGTGCGATCTTGAAGGATCGTTGCGAAGTCCGGCCGATGACCCGAAAGGATCCCGGTACCGTTGCATGGCAGATTCGCGAAGACGAGATTGACATCCTGATCGAGACGACTGGCTGGTTTGGAAATGGTTCTCCGCAATCGTGGGCGATGCAACCGGCACCGATTCAGATGCATTTGTTAGGATTTCCAAATTCGATCGGGAGTTCGAGACTTACGGCTCGACTAGGGGATTTTTACGTTGATCTACCTGACTCGGATCAGGATTTCCTTGAGAAGATTGTCCGGATTGATCCTCCATTTATGTGCTTCAAAGCGCTTTCGGGCCTTCCCGAGATTGGACCTAGTCGTTTGGCTGACGTCCCGCCGATCTTCGGAACGTTCAATAATTCTAGGAAGTTAGGTCCGACGACGGTTGCTTGTTGGCGAAGGATATTGGACCGGGTGCCGGGCTCAACGTTGGTTTTGAAGTCCAGTATCGCAAGCGATCCCGTCTATTACACCCATGGCGAGAATCTGATCATCCAGGCTGGATTGCGTGACCGTACGACCTTCTATCCGGCCGTTAGCCTTGAAGATAATTATGTAGATTACGGAAAGATGGACATCGGACTTGATGCTTTTCCGTTCAATGGTGCCGCAACGACGATGGATTCGCTGGTTATGGGTGTTCCGGTGATCACTCGCCGAGGTATTGCCGCGCGGTCTAGGGTTGCAGCAATGATGGTCGAGCAGATTGGAGAATCGTCTTGGGTAGCTGATGATGTAGATGGGTATGTGGAGGCGGCGGTTCAGCTGGCTTCTCGGGTGCAAGGCGTTCGGGAAGGTCGACAAGAACTCCGAGATCGGGTTCTCTCTTCGAGCCTTTGCGACGGAAATTCTTATGCGCAAAAGGTTGGAGTAGCCTGGCGGGAATTGTGGCGCGATTATTGCGCGAATCCTCGTCGATAGGACGACGAAGGTAATCTCTTTATCGTGGACGCCGCTGGGATTGAACTAAAAAAAGCCTACGACCTGTTTAATTCGGGAAAGAAACAAGCGGGGATGTTGGCAGCGACAAAGGTTGCGAGTCAATATCCTCGGGAGCCAAAGGTGCAGCTGATCGCCGGGCAGCTCCTCTTAGCCGGCAAGAACATAAGTGATGCAGCAATCCTGTACGAGAGGGCACTTGCACTTGATCCGACAAACCCGCAGATTTTCTCCGCTCTTGGTGGTGCCTATTTTGAACTCAAGAATCATGACAAGGCAATTGAGCTATTATCCCGGGCGATTGAGATCAATCCTTCAGATTCCATTGCACATTCCCAAATTTCGCAGGCATTTTGGGCAATAGGTGAGCTTGAAAAGGCTTTTGACCATGCAGGAAAGGCATTTGCGATGGATCCTCTGGATGAGCATGTGGTCGAGAATTACGCTCACGGTCTGCTCTTGATGAATCAAGCGGAGGGAGTGAGATTTCTGCGGGATGCGGTGCAGGATAGGCCATCTTCGTTGCGCTTGCCGAACCAGTTAGCCTGTGCCCAACTCTATTGCGAGGGCTTGGATGAAGTGGACGTCGTGGCCGGTCTAAAGATTGCCGGTGACCGGTATGCAAGCTGGGTTCCGCAACTTGAACTTGCCGGGCACGACTTTACATGTGATCGCAAAATTCGCGTTGGGATTTTGAGTTCGGAATTACGCCGTCATTCTGTGGCGGGATTTCTTGCGCCACTTCTGAAAAATATTGATAGATCAAAGTTTGAGATATTTCTATACTCGACCTACCCAAAACCTGATGACTTTTCAAAACAACTCAAGAAAAGTCATCAATGGCGTGATGCGGCTGGGCTGGGCGCGGATCAGATTTGTTCAATGGTTCGTAAAGATAAAATCGACATTCTGATCGAGACTATGGGTTGGTTTGAAGGTTATCAGCCAATGTTGATGACGATGAAACCGGCACCTGTCACGATGCATATGATCGGGTTTCCGCATACATCTGGATTAAGTCGGGTGGATTTTCGGTTGGGCGATGATTTTGTTGATGCAGCGGTGGCCGAAGAGAATTATTCCGAGCGTGTTGTACGGATCGACGGGTCGTTCCTTTGTTACGAGGCTTTGCATAAGATTCCGAATCTAGGTGAGCCGCGATCGGCGGATGCGCCGGTCGTGTTTGGTTCGTTCAATAATTGCTTGAAGCTCCAGCCGACGATGCTCACTACTTGGAAAAATCTGCTCGATTCGATTCCAGATTCTAAGCTTCTCGTCAAGACGAATCAAGTTGGCGCGCCCGCTTATCTTGCTTCCATGATGCGAATGATTGAGGCTGCGGGCTTGAAGGATCAAACGACAATCCTCCCAACCACAAACACACTCGAGGACCATCTCGACTGTTACGGTCAGGTGGATATTGCATTAGATACATATCCCTACAGCGGGACGACAACGACGATTGAAGCCCTCATGATGGGCGTTCCGGTGGTAACAATGAAGGGAGATTCCCACCGCTCCCGGGTCTCTGCGATGATGCTAAAAACGATCGGTAAGCCAGAGTGGATCGCCCGCGACTTTTCAGAATATGAAGAAATTTTGTTGAGTTTAGTCGGACAGATTGGAGACGTTCGAGCAGGGAAGCCACTTCTTAGGAGGAGGCTACTCGAATCTAAACTTTTCGACGGGCCTGATTATGCTAGGCGGGTGGAAAACCTTTGGGAACGCCTCTGGGTGGAAAAGTGCTCCTTGGCTCGGGACGAAGAATTGAATTTGGCTTGAGAATTGGGCACGGGAACTTTAGTCAGGTTCCGATCAAAAATATCTCAATATCGTCGAAGTGAAAGTTTAGCGGCTCAAATTGCAGATTTCGCATTGTTTGAACCTAATTTTTTGATCGGGCGGTTACCGAATGATGGTCAAAGGTTGGGGTACCCCTTGCGGGATCGTTAAGGATATGCAATAATCTCAAACCTGATGGCCCGGTGGTCTAGCGGTTAGGACGCCGCTCTTTCACAGCGGAGATCGCGGGTTCAAGTCCCGTCCGGGCTACCATCCTCTTCCTGATTCTCCCGTCGGTGGCGTGTACAAATGCCAAGTGACCGACGGGATCAGTTTTTTCAGGCTTCCGCACATTGCCGCCATTCCCGGCTGCTCGGTCGCAAAGTGTCCGGCTTCTAGGAGGCAGAAGTCATCTTGACTCGCCTCGATGATGTCGGCGTGCTTGAACTCGCCCGAGATGAAGCAATCCGCTCCAGTAGCCTTGGCATCCTGCCAGCAACTTCCTGCTCCTCCGCCGACGATCGCGACTTTTTTGATTTCTTTTGACCTCGGTCCAAATCGCATAGCGCGAACTTGCCACTCGCGTTCGCACATCGCGGAGAAGTCAGTAAAGTCCATTGGCTCCTCTAAAGTGCCGACTCTACCGATTGGCATTGTTGGCGCTGGTTCGAGTGGAATGAGTTCAAACGCCGGTTCCTCGTAAGTGTGAGCTTCATGCAGAGCCCTAAGAACCTGTGACAGCGCGGGCTGTTTCACCAACATCTCAATCCTGACTTCCGGAACAACCTCGATTTTGCCCACTTGTCCGATCACCGGATTTGCACCTTGTCCCGGTTTGAACGTCCCGGTTCCTTCGGTGAGGAATGCGCAACGTTCGTAAACACCGATGCGACCGGCCCCGGCGGCGGAAAGTGCGTTGAGGATGGCTTCAGAGGTGTTCATTGGAGTGAAGACCACGAGCTTGAACTGAAACACCGTTGATGCTTCACCAAATGGTGAAATGTCCCTTAATCCGATGGACTGCGCCAATGTGTCGTTAATCCCTCCTGGAGCAGCGTCCCAGTTTGTGTGAGCGACGATCAGGCTAATCTGATCACGAAGCATCTGCAGGACCTTCGCTCCAGATGACGTGCTGGTCGTCACGCTTTTGAGAGGGTCCCAGATCAGCGGGTGATGGGCGACGATGCACTCAGCACCGCGATCTGCCGCAAAGGCAATACACTGTTCACTGGCATCCAGGGTCACGACAGCACTTTGGACCTGAGATTCAGGATCACCGATCTGCAGTCCGACCTTGTCCCACGCCGCCGCGTAGTGGGGCGGAGCGAGGACGTTGACGGCATGAAGGACTTCGGTGAGCGTGACCATGAGTGCAAGGTTACCAAGTTTGGGTGACGTGGGTCGTTATGTCAACCATTGGCCTGAGAGACGAGCTCATAACCGACCGTGGCTGAACATCTCATTCGGCTCCGAATCAAACTCGAACCGCGGAATTGGACCAGGGCCGAATTGCATTTCTACGATCGTCCGGATCACTTGCTCGGTCATCACCGAATCGGCGAGCTCGCGCCTGATCGCGTCGATTTGGAGCATCAGAATTTGCAGGTGGACCCTGCCGAGAGCGAGGGAACCTACCCGGCGACCTTCATCGGTTGTGAGAGTCTGGCCTAGAATCGAACGAGCGATTTCGCGGTTGTGGAACTCGATTGCCCGCAAGAAGGACTCATTGTCTGCTATTGATCCGTGGAGAGTCGAAATCTCAATCTCCTTCGGAAAGACGATGGCGGTGTGCTGGTGCAGATCGCGCAGAGCTCCTAGGATTCCGGATTGCTCTTCGGGTGGAAGACCCCGCTCGTACCGACCCAAAATCGTTGGAGAGGCAAAGCGCTCCAGGTGCGCGCGCCAGGCATTTTGCAGTGCTTTCTTCGCCAAGCAGTGCTTCCAAGCTGCATCAAGGTCGCTGACACCTTTCGGCTTCCCGTAGCGACTTCGGTTGACATAGATCACGAATTTGTCGCGGGGAACTTCGGTCTGTTCCTCCCCCGGTACGTGAACCGTGAGGGCTTCGATCTGACCAAACGCATCCATCTTAAGTCCGAAGTTAGATGGGTCCTTTTGACGAACGGCCTTAAGGTGAATACCATCACCACGGGTTACGAAAACCATCTCTTGCACGCTCCAACCCTTTACGAATGCATCCATTGCTCCGAGCAAGATTGAGCGGGCGGAACCTTCCATTTGGTTGAAAGTCTCGGTCACGAATTCGGCTTTCTGCTTGGCAAGAGCTGAATCGTCGCTCGGGATAATTTTGAAGCTCGCGGCTAGGACGGCTTGTTTCTTGATCGTCATCGCGGTTTGGATCATGGAATCGGTTTCCATCTCGTCGTAAGCGGCGACCGGGAGCGAGCCAAAAGCGCCGGGATATTCGAGGGCTCGGCGATCGTAGAGCGTGAGTTGTGGAACAGACTCCTGAGTTACTTGCTTTGGTTTGCGTGAAAAGATTCGGAGAGGATTTTGGATTTTTGGCATGGTGTTTTTGGTTTAGATTTGGAGAATTTTCTGGGGTTGCCAAGGATCACCTTAGCGTCGTAGGGTGAAGGCAGGAGCCGGCAAGCGAGGGCGAGGGCGGTGACTCGGTCATCGTGAAATCCCGATTTTGCTCCAAGTTTGATCGCCCCACTCGAACTTTCGGTGGCTTCGTAATGTTCAAATTCCCGCAGTAAATCAGGATGCGGAAGCAACCGCAGTGCTGCCCGGTCAATCAGCGAGGCGAGTTGGTCAATGAGTTGATGTTTCACCTTTTGGTTAAACACCAACCCATCAATGCGGGAGGAGGGAAGTCGGGCTTGCAGCATCTCGACGGCGGGATCACCGATCCCGGTTCCGTCGCAAAGAACCCGTGCTCCCGGATACTCTTGGACGAGTTCGGCGACGCGGTCTACTTGGTCGTTCCAAGACACGCTGGGTAAGGTTTCCAGACGCAGTAAGCTCGCCGATCCACGATCACCGCAAAGCACTGCAACTGCGGTGGAATCGTGATAACGCGCCCAGTCAATTCCAATCCAAAATGGCGAGACCGGATCACTCCGAAATCGAGAAACCAAGCATCGCTCAATGGATTCAGATTTGAAGACCGTGCCAGCGTTGTCGCAGAATTCAGCTTCGTATTCGACCCGAAATGCCCGATCAGAGATCAACGATCTTTGAGTTTCCAGGAATTCAGGGTGAATGTACGGTGATTCCGCGCTTGGGGCGGTGCGGCTCCATACACCATGTTCGCCTCTCGTTCCCATCCGGTAGAACTTCCAAAAGTGGTTCTTGCCCTTGGGCGTACTGATCAGCTTTAATCGTCCATTGGTCGTCGCGAGCATTGGCATCACGATTTCGGTGATCAGCGATTCGGACACAAATGCGGCTTCGTCCACGATGACATGCGTCGCCTCGTCGCCCCGCAATGCAAAACCCAATTGACCAGATCTAGCCTGGATGCGATGGATAGACAAACCAGGCTCAAGTTGGATTGTGCAGCTAGGGTGCGGTGTACGTCTGATTTTCCTAATCGCGTCCGGCCAGACTTTGGAGGCAAGCACCAGAATCCGCTCGAACAACAGAGTCGCCTGAGCCAAAGTCGGTGCCACAATGAGGTGACGAGTCGGATTTTCTTCAAGAATTGATGCCAAAAGTTCGATTGCGCAGGCGTCGGTTTTGCCCCATCTTCGGCCGCAAGCGAGAACTTTGATCCGCGCATCCGTACGCAAAAAGGCTTCCTGTCCATGATGAGGGCGCCAATAGGGTCGAATACACTGTAAGAATTCGTCCATTCGTTTGGATTAGGCGCGAAAAGTTGTAACCGTCAACCCAAAAGGGTATTGACATCGCTGGATATGGGTGGTATGATTTACCTTCGCGTCCAGCACCGATATGATTTCTCGGGCTAGACCAAAAGGATTTTTATCATGGCCAAGATTTGTCAAGTCAGCGGAAAGCAAAGAAATAACGCGAAGCACATTCGACACCGTCACTCGGGTCAATGGAAGTTCCGCGCTCCAAAGAAGAACCGAAGCCAGAATCCAAACCTGCAAAACGTTACTCTTCAAACTCCAAATGGTAAGGTTCGCCTCACCGTTGCAACTTCCGTCATGAAGTCTGCTGAGTTCTGCCGAGTCGTTAGCGGGATCACTCCAGTGCCACCAGCCTGGTTGAAGAAGCCGACTTACAATATCTGATTCTCTCTCTTCTCTAAAGGAAACATTGAGGTCTCTGCCGGAAACGGTAGAGGCTTTTTTGTGTCTTTTCGTGTGCTCATCGCGTAGATTCTCCAGGAATGAAGACGAGTGTAATCCTTTTGCTTCTCACCATGACATGCGCTTGGATGGGTGCGATCGGTTGGTATGTTGGTTTAGTGCATTATCCGGCTTTTCGCGATATTCAGCCAGATCGCTGGGCGGCTTTTCATGCATCGCACTCCATGAACACCGGGATCCTCGTTGGCGGCCCGATGCTCGCGCAATTCTTCCTCACCCTCATGCTGCCATTCTGCAAAGATCCCGTGCTTCCTCAGTGGTTGTGGATTGCTTGCGTCGTGTGCCTCGCACTCAGCTTCGGATGGACGATGGTAGTTTCCGGTCCCTTGCACGGACCTTTGTCTTCTGCGCAAGACATCGTGATCATAAATAAGCTCATCGCGACGAACAGTCCACGCGCTCTGTTTTGGACGATCGAAGCACTTTTGGCTGGTTTTGGGCTTATTCAACTCATGAAATAAGGAATCCAATGCCTTAACACTTTCGTCCATAAGGACGTTATGTTAAAGGAATTTAAGGCATTTTTGTTTTCAGGCAATCTCATTGAGATCGGAATCGCGTTCGTCGTTGGCGGCGCGACGGCAGCGTTCATTGGGTCATTTGTGACAAACATGGTTTCGCCTTGGTTATCGCTTTTGACGGGTGGATCAAACTTCGCGAGTATGTTCATGGTTCTGAAGCCTGGCAAATCCGGGGCTTCCAGCTATGCAAGTCTGAAGGCGGCGATGGACGATAGCGCGGCAGTGTTTAGCTATGGCGCATTTGTGGACGAACTCATCAAGTTCATTTTTTTGATGCTCGTGATCTTCTTCATCGTGAGAGCGGTCAATAAGTTCAAAAATGCCGCCCCCGAAGAAGCCCCAGCCATCTCCTCCACCGACGCTCTGCTCACGGAGATCAGAGACGCGCTGAAGGCGAAGTAAAGACTCGTTCCCCGGGCAAACTTAGCGCCCGGGGAGAAAGACGTGCTCATGGTGCCAGAGGAGCTCATCCTTGGATGGATGGAATGCGGGATCTTCGGGAAGCACGGCCAACACAGAATTATCAAGGGCGTAGTAAAGCTTTCCATTTTGATACCGGTCGCGAATAGCAGAGCTAATCTTTATGGTGTAGTCGGGAGTAATCGTTAAGTAGCCAGCATCGAAGAGTTTGTGCAAATCTGATCTCATCAAAATGCCATTTCGAACGTAATGTGAGCCGTTTTTGGTTACGGGTCTGATGTGCGCAGCCTCCAAAACAGGCAAGGTTCGCTCACCCGTAAGCGCGCATCTGCGATCGTAGGCCGTTGCAACAATTGTTCTGAAAGCGCCTTGGCCGAGTCTCCTCATCCCGACTTCTTCTCTAAACCCAACCGGGTGCTCCATCACAAGAGAGGTCTGGATGTTATGGGGAACGCCCTCCAACCGATCACGTACCTCTTTCCATACCCGTCTCCCTTCTGGATTTTCTAAGTCATAACTTTTACCGCTGACGATGTTTTTCGCCCAATCGCTTGGAGCCTCAATCCAGTTTTCAGGACTGAAAAAGAAGAGGTGATCGAGCATAATGCAGCCGATTTCAGGATCACCACTTGATCTATCTTTGCTTCCAAGAGTGAGTAATCTTTCCAAAAACTCGAGATTTGATTCGACGCCATTATCAAGTCCGAACGCGTCCCATGCGAAGGACGAAAATGCTCTTGAGTAGTGTACGAATTGACCTCCCCCGACTATGGCGTTCTTCGGGCTTTTGAGTTTAAAAAGGAAGAAATCTCCTGGCTCGAGCACCTTGAAGGGCGTCCCCCCGGGGCGCCAGAAGTTTCCTTCAAATGCGTTCCTGCTTGAAAGAGAACGGAACCACCCTTCGTCTGTTATCCCGATATAGAATTTCATAGGAGACAGTAGGAGTATAACTGAACTTATGGGGCTCAATCCCATGGTTCTAGCCTCTCCTGGAGGAATCCATTAGATCTGGTTCAGCCAAAAAAAAAGAACCTCCAGCTGGAAAAGCTTGGAAGTTCTGAAGTTGGGTGCGGGGATCGGATTTGAACCAATGACCTCCGGGTTATGAGCCCGACGAGCTACCAGACTGCTCCACCCCGCGGTACAAGATAGATTATACTTGAGAGATTCCGGCGCCGTCAAAGGGGTCGGGGCATTTTAGGTTACGAAACATCATGATCACGTCAAAATTACGATTTGGATTGACTCTTTTGGTTGCGATCGGCGTACTCGCCGGATGCGGACAAGGCGGCGGATATAGCAAGCGCGAAAGCGCGGTTGCCAAGCGCGAAGGAATCTTCCGCTACGCCATGCCCACCAATCCAACCACACTCGATCCCAGCAAGGTCGAAGATGGCGACACGATTGACTTTTTGCAACAGGTTTATGAAGGACTTGTAGCCTGGGACGAAACCAATACCGTCGTTCCTAAGCTCGCCGAGAAGTGGGAAATAAAAGACGGCGGCACAACGATCGTCTTCACGCTGAGAAAAGATGTGAAATTCCACAACGGCAAGACCATGACCAGCGAAGATGTCAAATGGTCGTTGGAACGCGCTTGCAATCCGGGCGTTCAGTCCCCCGTCGCGGGGGCATATATGGGCGACATTGTGGGTCTTAAGGACGTTGTTGACGGAAAGGCAACTGAAATCAAGGGCATTGAAACTCCCGACGCCAATACCGTCATCCTGAAGATTGATAAGCCTCGCCCATATTTCCTCGGCAAGTTCACTTATCTGTGTTCCGCGATTATGCCAAAGGGCGATGTTCCTGCGGATCGGGAAATTACGAAAGCCGAAGAAATGATCGGCACCGGGCCTTTTAAGGTTGAGTCGTTTGAACCACAAAAGCTGGTCAAGCTCGCCGCATTTGCTGATTATCATGGCGGGGCTCCGAAAGTCAAAGGCATTGAAAGACCGATTGTTTTGGACGCGATTTCACGCTTGAACATGTATAAGTCCGGTGACCTTGATTTGGTTGCTCTGGAGCGGCAAGATGTGGCTCCTCTGCAGGCAAATGAGAAGTATAAGGACCAAATTAAGTTCTTCCCTCGGCCTGCGGTTTGGTACATGGGCTTGCACACTTCGCTTTACGCGCCTTTCAAGGATAAGAGAGTCCGACAAGCCGTCGCGATGGCGATTGATAAGGATCGGATCGTGAATAAGTTGCTCGGAGGCGTGAATCAACCCGCCGATGGCGTGCTTCCTCCGGGAGTTGCTGGCTACCGTGAGAAAGCCGCTGTGTTTCCTTACGACGTTGCCGCCGCCAAAAAGCTACTCGCCGACGCTGGTTTCCCAGACGGAAAGGGAATGCCTCCACTGGAAATCTGGTTCCGTAACGGAAGACCGGACGCCAAGATCGTTTCTGAGGCTGTTGCTAGCCAGCTTCAGGAGAATTTGGGCATCGAAACCAAGATCGCTTTGAAGGAATGGAAGTTCTTGCTCGAAGCCAGAAATAAGGAAGAAATTCCGTTCTTCCATATTCGATGGGCGGCGGATTATCTAGATCCAGAAAACTTTATCAGCTTCTTCTTTGCCAGCTATGGCCCGGAAAACAAGATCGGATATC
>JBEIDH010000037.1:0-24517 GCA_040383535.1 Chthonomonas sp. | reverse complement strand
GAGGCTCGGGCTTTGGGTCTTCCATGATGGAGTTTTGTATCTCGGATTTACGGGAACGGGGGTTTGAAGTTGCGGCTTTGTATCCTTTTCGGGAGGCTTTTTATCGTAAATTTGGGTTTGCTTCGACAGGTTTTCGGTGGCAGATTCGTTGCCCATCGGAGCGAATGCCTAAGGTTTCGTCTGAGCTACCGATTCGGCGGGTGCACCGTTCGGATTTATCGGATTTGGATGCTTGCTACCGGGCATTTGCTTTTGGTTTGAACGGTGCGAATCTGCGCTCGGCCGCGCATTGGGAGAACCGAATGGGTCTGCGGGAACCTGTTTTGTACGCGATCGGGGATCCGATCGAGGCATATGCTTGGACTTCGATGGAAGGGGCATTTTGGGAGGATCTGAGCATTGGGGAAATGGCTTGGACAACTGAGGCAGGGTATCTGGGACTGATGGCGCTGTTCCGGAACTTTGCCATTAACCGCACGGCGGTTGTCTGGAACGAGCCTTCTTCGGGTTTGTTTGCTTCGCGGTTTATGGATCAGGGTGTGGACTTTAAGATTCATCGTCCGGCAATGCACCGGGTTATTGACGTGGGTTCTGTTTTGGCTAAGCTTGGTGCGGCTGGGTTTGATTGGGATGTGGCGGTTCGCGATCCTTTGCTTGGCGGGGATTCTGGGATGGAGATTGGGGAATTCACGCGTGCTGTGTTGCGCGATGTGATGGCTGGGTCTGCTCCGGAAGGTTGCCCGGTTCCTGCGCGTGCAGTTTTTTGCACTGAGTTCTTTTAGTCTCTTGGGCTGTGGGGAATTTTAGATTCCCGTATACTAGGACCATGGTTTGCGAGGTTTCTTGGTGACGATTTCCCCCTTGAGCGGGGCGCGCTGGGAGATTGCTCCGCAAGATTTGGCATTGGAGCAAGTGCTGATGGACGAGCTTGGGCTCGCGCCGGTACTTGCTCGGACTTTGGTGGGACGAGGGATGACCGATCCTGGGATTGTTGAGAAGTTCCTAAACCCCAGCGAAGATCAGTTCAATGACCCTGCTTTGCTGCCAGATTATCGTGCTGCGGTGGATTTGATCCTTGCCGCGCGGGATTCGAAGGATTTGATCTTTATTCACGGGGATTACGACGTGGATGGTGTTTCTTCGGCGGCTTTGTTGAGCCGGTTTCTGGGGAAGATTGGTTGTAACGTGCACACCCACGTTCCGCACCGAATGAAGGAAGGTTACGGGATTCATACGAGTGTCGTGGATACGGCGCAAGAGCTAGGCGCGAAGCTGTTTTTGACCTGCGATTGTGGTAGTAGTGCGCTTGATCAGATCAAAAAAGCCAAGGCTCTTGGGATGAAGGTCCTCGTGACAGATCACCACGAGCTTAAGGAGGAATGGCCAGAAGCCGACGCCTTCGTGAACCCTCATCGTCCCGATTCGAAGTATCCGTTCGCGGTGCTTTGTGGTGCCGGGGTGGCTTTTAAGCTCTGTGAGGGGATAGCAAAAGAAGCTGGGTTTAAGCTCCATCAATTTTATCGCGCCTATCTTGACCTCGCGACGCTCGGAACTGTCAGCGACGTGATGCCCTTGGTCAACGAAAACCGGATCATCGTCGCGCTCGGCTTGCAGCATGTCGCGAGTAGTAATAAAGCTGGAATCAAGGCGCTCGTTGAGAAAACGAGCAAGTCGGCACGGTTCACGGCGCGTACGATTGGATTCCAGCTTGGGCCTCGTTTAAACGCGGCTGGTCGGCTTGATGACGCTAGCATTTCCTTGGCATTGCTGTTGACCAACGACATGGACGAAGCCCGCGCGATTGCGGAACAGCTTGACTTCTTCAACGAACAACGCAAAGCCGAAACCCAGCGTATGATCCGCGAGGCCCAGCTTATGATCGAAAAAGACAATATGCTCGATCATCCGGTCCTCGTTGTCGGTGGAGAAGACTGGCATCCGGGGATCATTGGGAATGTAGCGAGCAAGCTTGTGGAAAGCTACTACCGACCTGCATTTGTCGTTAGCCTGGAGCACGGAAAGGGCTCGGCCCGTTCAATCTCTGGCTATCATTTGGCAGAAGCTTTGAACAGGACCACCAAACTTTTGAAGTCCCACGGAGGACACGAAATGGCGGCAGGGTTCGCGTTGGACCCGAAGAAGGTTCCGGAGTTTCGCGAAGCTTTGCAAGCCGACGCCGGGGCAACCATTTCTGCCGATCAACTGATAAGGAGACTCCACATAGACGCCATTGTGAAACTGAATGAGGTGACCGTGAAGTCTCTTGGTCACCTCACTCGAATGGAACCGTTCGGACAAGCGAATCCAGAGCCAGTATTCATGAGCGAGGAGATCACGGTCGAAAAGATAATGCCGACCAGCAATCCGGACCACTTCAGGTTAGTCCTGAGAGATCCCGAAACGAGGGAGAGCGTCAAGGCAATGGCCTTCGGAATGCCTCAATTCATCGCACAAATCAAAGAAGGCAGCACAATTTCAACTGCATACACGGCTGAAATTGATACCTATGGCGGCTATGAGAGCGTGAAGCTGACGATCAAAGACCTTGCGGTGCAACCTTGATCTTGGTATCAAGCTGATTCTCTATCCGAGCCTGATTCACTTTCACCGGGACTGAAATTTTCAGAACATCTTTCTTGCGCTGGACTTCAATCGAAAGCAAGTCGCCAGGTGTCGTCTCAAAGAGTAACGCCGCAAATCCAACTGCACTGGTTACCGGCAGTTCGTCAACGGACTTGACAACATCTCCAACTTGGATCCCAGATTCCGAAGATGATCCGCCCGGTGTTACCGCTGTCACCTCCGCACCGGAACCAGCAGCGTTCTTAAAGAACAACCCGATGGTTGGATGTTGGGGAGTTCGGTCGTTGCGAAGGAAACCTTGAATCACTCTCCATACCACATTCGGTCCGAAGGCGTAGCTGACCGTCAGGCCTTGTGGTCCAAAGTGCGGAATCGCATCCTGAGCGAGTGCGTTTGACTTAATCTTTCTAATCTCAGTCTGGGATTCGTTAGCGTCTTCGGAAATAGGTTCAAGAGTGCTATGAATCAAAGCCGCCAACCTACCGTCCATCGTGAAGACCGGAGATCCGGTCAACCTACTTTGGGGAGTTTCGAGCTTGATCTCCCAAAGGTTCATAAACCGGCGAGTGCCCTGCAGGATTCCTATTCGGTTAGTCGATGCGAGATGACCGGAAACAACCTCGCCGCCAGGCAAGAATGCTACGAGCTTCGAAGATGGCGCGACATCGAATGGAGCCATACTGATCCTTGCTCCCGGCTTGACATCTGGCGCTTGGATCAATGCAAGTTGAGTAATGTCATCCCGGGCAATCACCTTGAACGTCATCGCAGTTCCATTGTGGCTAAACCCAAATCCGGTCGAGCTTGGCACAGCCGAGCTTGGAACTATGAACAATCCAGGATCACCAATGGCGAGAGCAACCGCGGTGGGCTGTTCCTTTGATCCGATGAACGCAAGGGAGGAGGGAACCGAAAATGCTTCGGAACCCCTCGGTACTTGCGATCCCGCGAGGATCAAGTTAGCCACCAATAACGATGTTATCATCTTGTCTTACTTCTACTGCGGTTTGAGTACCGCTCTCCAGGTTCGCGCTAGCGGAAACGATCACGATTGGCTCGGAGGATTTTTGATTTCGTGGGTCTGAACCCAAAGTTCCTCTACCACTCGCCGATGGTGCTGCAACTGCAGAATCCATTGCGCCAAAGGACTGATCAGCTTCAGAGACACTTGCTGGCTCCGGGGCTCGCTTCATGGAGGTTGATCCAACTGAAAGCCCGCCCGGTAGGCGGTCAAATCGAGTGTCCGCAACAAGCATCCCAGTTGCTGGAATTTGCAAACGATTTGTGCGTCTCTTCTTTTTGATCTTTGACTTTTGCGAATCCGGACGCTTTGGCGCTACTTCAACCGGAACGGACGAAGTCGCAGCGTTCTGAACTTCGTTTGGAATCTTCGGTTCTGGAACCGTCGCGGTCGCAACGGATCCGGAATTGGCGATACCGGGTTTAATCGGCGCCGTTGTTTCGAACGCCATTCCCGTCGAAGCTTGATTGCTTTCGGTTCTTGCAACAGTTGGAACACTGGAGCCGGTTGGCTTGTACATGAGTGCCATCACGAGCAGGGAAGCCGCGATCGGGGCAGCAACCCACCACCGTTTGAATCCGAAACTAGGAGCTTTGACTTTCGGGGTTGCTTCAATCGCGTTCCATAGATGAGCCGTTGAAAATTGACACTCTGGGACGTCATCACGAAGCTTGGGAAGACTTGCGAACGCAGAATGGAGATCACGCTTCAAGGATGCGGATTCGGCATCAAGCGCACTCTCATAAGCGCGCATTTCGGCATCGTCCATTTCTCCGGCTATATAGCGAATTTCTCGGTCGTCAAACATTTTCATCCTCCTTCAAGAGTGGTTCCATTCGGTCACGGAGAGCGCGTCTTGCTCGCAATACACGGAGTTTTGCTCCCCCTACTGTTGTGCCACAAATCTCTGCGATGTCGGAATACTCTTTTTCCTCAATGTCTCGCATCACGATCATCAATCGGTGGTGTTCTGGCAACGCCATGAGTGCCTTTTTGAGCAACTCAATTCTGCGATCACCTTCTAAATTTTCAATTGGGTCCTCGTTTTCGTTTTCAGTCATCCACCCCAGGGCGCCCTTAGCTTCTTGTTGCTCAAGAGTGTTCCGACGATTGTGCATCCGAGCTTTGTCGGTACAAAGGTTGGATGCGATCCGAAGAAGCCAAGTCGAGAACTTGGCTTCATCCCGATAGCGATCCAAATTATTGTAAGCTCTCACGAAGACGTCCTGTACAATATCTTCGGCATCATCACGCTTCCGCACCATGTTAAATGAAAATCTGTAAACAAGATCTCGGTGGCGCAAGAAGAGACTTTCAAAGGCAGTTCGATCACCAGCTTTGGCACGCACGACAAGAGCCTCATCGGACTCAAGGTTACTCTCCTGGGCGCGAGAATTCGCCGGCGTGATCATCTTCTTTGATATTGTGAGCGCAAACGATGCCATTTTGTTTTCCCTGCCTGAGAAACGTTTAACGCGTACACAAGTTACGGTACGTTTGAACTTAGACCTAGGACTCCATTCTTGCCAGGAATTTGCCAATTGGCACCCATTTTAGAAACGAAAATCCCTCCTACTATAATGAGTAGGAGGGTGTTAATGATTTGAGACCAGATCGTCTTAGCCCTAGGCTTTCTTCATTCGAGCCAAGTTTGACTTGACTTCTTCCGATTTTGGATCCATCTTTGCGGCTCGCTCTAGGATGCTGATCGCTTCCTTTCGCTTGTTTTGTCGCTCTAGGGCAATTGCAAGATTGACATGTGGAGGCACAAAGCTCGGGCTATTTTTGATGGCCTTTCGCAAGGACATCTCTGCCTCCTGATTTCGGCCTTGACTAAGGAACCAGATTCCCATACCGTTCAATGCGCGAGCATTGTTTGGCTCTGCCTTGAGTGCAGCTTGGAAATGGAACTTCGCCGCTTGGCGATCGCCCTTGTTCCAGAGTGCACTACCCAAGTCAACCCGGATGTCAGTTCGACCTGGTTCAGCGCGGAGAATCTGCCTCCAGATCGCAACTGCCTGATCGGTCTTTCCACCGCGAGCATAGGATGCCGCAAGATTGATTTGCGCTACACGGTTGTTTTTGTTCAGATCGTAGAGTCGCTTGAAAAGATCTGCCGCATCGTTGAAGCGATTTTGCTTAAAGTAAATCAAGCCAAGGTTATTCAAAGAATCAGCGTGGTTTGGATCAATATCAAGAGCCTTTTCATAAGAGGAGATTGCTGTTTCCACGTCTCCTGCCTCACTACTCAAAATCGCACGGTTGTACCAGAAGACCTTGTTATCTGCCATCACACTTTCGACTTCGTTGAAAAGCTTCAGAGCTTCAGATCGACGCCCGAGTGAGAGGTAGGTATCCGCCAGAGCCGCTTTCAAATTAAGATCGTTATTTCCATTTGCAAGGGCTCGCTCAAGGTAAGTAACGGCATTGGCAGGCTTTTTTGCCTTGTAAAATGCAAATCCTGCATTGGACGCGAAGGCTGCATTGTCAGTCTTTCGGGAACTTGCGTTTGCGAATGCTTCCGCTGCCTCATCGTTCCGGCCTGCCTTATCGTAGGCTGCTCCAAGATTGTTCCAGGTAAAGGCGTCTTTTGGATTAATCGCATTTGCTTTGGAAAATGCTGTAATCGCCTTATCAGTATTGCCGTTCGCGAGGTAAACGCTACCGATGTTGTACCAACCTTCGGCGAAATCAGGCTTCTTGCTGACGACCATCTCATAGGTCGAGAGCGCCTTGGCCGAATTGCCAGAGTTCATATAGGCATTTCCAAGGTTGATCCAAACTTCGAGGTCGTTTGGCTTCAACTTCGATGCCGATTCGAGTGGGCTAACCGCCTTATCGGGAGCACCTTGGCGAAGGTAAACAAATCCTAGCCAGGAGAACGCATCGCTATTATTCGGATCGGTCTTAACGGTTTCCTCCAGAAGAGCGGCAGATTCCGCAAGCGAACCTTTGTTATAGAGGTCAATCGCTGCGCGAACTTGAGTGTTTGACGTCGGGACGCTGTTCGGTTCTTCTTGAGCAAGAACAGCGGCACTGAGTACCAAACTGGTGGTCAAAACCAGTGCCATTCGCATTAGCCATGTAGTGTTTCCAATCATCTATTTTCCTTTGTTCTCCTCGGAGTTAGGTGCAAAATACCGCAATTCCGAAAATACATCCTTATTATTGGCTCAGTTTCTTTGAAATCGTAGACTCAAAAACCTCAATCAATTGTGAAATTTGCAAATTGATTTCCAAAAATTCGCCATGTTTTACGACGAGTGTCTCGCCATGAATGATCCCTATCTTTTGAATGTTAAGTTCGTTCGCCTTCGCTTTATTCAACAAATGTTCTGAGTTTTGCGGCTTTGCGGTAACGAGTACTGCACCTTGATATTCACCAAAATAGGTTGCGTCTTCCCGAGTGAAGTGGTTTGCATAAGCACCTAGACTCCGAATGTTGCACCCGAGTTGCGCGCCGATACACATTTCGGCAATCGCGACTGCAAGCCCCCCCTCACTAAGATCATGCGCCGCAGTGAGCATGTTCTGTGCAGCACCTTCAACAAGGAAGCGATGAATCGCGCTTTCTCCAGGAATATGGGGAATGCTAGGGACTCCATCTTCAATTGCGTGAACAACCTGTAGATAGGAACTCGCTCCAAGGCCTTCTTGGCGCAATTCGCATCCCGGAGTCCAGATCAAGAATAGTTCATCACCCTCACTCGGCACCGATCCGATGCGATTCTCAGCGTTTTCGATAATGCCGATCATCCCAACCATCGGGCTTGGCAAGACTTCACCGAGCTCGCTTTGGTTGTAGAAGCTGACATTTCCACTAACTACCGGAGTCTGCAAAGCTTCGGCGGTATCGGCAATTGCTTTTACGGAACGCTCAAATTGCCAGAAAACGTGGGGCTGTTGTGGGGAGCCGAAGTTGAGACCATCGGTCATTCCTGCCGGCATCGCACCAACGCATGCTACGTTCCTTGCCGATTCGCAGACCGCGAGTTGACCCCCCACGTAAGGATCAAGGTACGTCCAAAGGCTATTTCCGTCAATCTTCATTGCGATGCCCTTATTGGTGCCACGCGGTGCGATGACGGCGGCGTCTCCGCTCCCGGGGAGAAGTGCGGTTTGAGTCTGAACTTGTTGATCAAATTGCTGGAAAACCCATCGCTTGCTCGCGATGTTTGGTGATCCAAGGAGTTTTAAGAGGGCGTCGTTTGAGTTGGCGACAGGAACTTGGCTAAGATCAAAATTCCTTGCTCGAATTGCATATTTTGGTTCGGCGATTTCCATGGAGTAGACCGGGCATTCGTCCGCGAGTGCCCCTGGGGCAAGATCAGCCTCCAAGATGCCATGTCGATACACCCTGACTCGGCCCGAATCCGTTACATGTCCGATCACTTCTGCGTGGACACCCCACTTTTGGAAAACGTCAATCACTTCCTGCTCACGACCCTTGTGCGCAACGCAGAGCATTCGCTCCTGACTCTCGCTTAGCATCAGCTCATAGGCCGTCATGTCTGACTCGCGCATCGGAACTTTGTCGAGGTCAATCTCCATTCCGACCCCACCCTTAGCCGACATCTCAATGGTCGAACAAGTCAGACCTGCTGCTCCCATGTCTTGAATACTATGGACTGCTCCCGTCTGAAGGGCCTCCAAGGTAGCTTCGATCAAAAGCTTTTCTGCAAATGGATCGCCGATCTGGACGTTCGGGCGCTTATCTTCGGAATCCTCATCAAGCTCTACGCTCGCGAACGTAGCCCCATGAATTCCGTCCTTACCCGTCGCCGAGCCCATGTAGATGACCGGGTTCCCGATTCCGCCTGCACCAGCGGTGGTTATCTCATCCAGCTTTAGGATCCCTAAAGCCATCGCGTTGACCAATGGATTGCCCGAATATCGTGGGTGGAAGCTCACTTCTCCGGCAACCGTAGGGACGCCCACGCAGTTTCCATAACCTGCGATTCCCGCTACGACGTGTTCGAATAAGTATCGGTTTCGCTGCGCGACTTCTGGTGGGGTGTCCTTTCCAGCTTCCAAGGGCCCAAATCGAAGCGAGTTCAAGCAGGCTATCGGTCTTGCGCCCATCGTGAAAATATCGCGCAGAATGCCACCAACTCCGGTTGCGGCACCTTGATATGGTTCGACCGCGCTAGGGTGATTGTGACTTTCAACTTTGAATGCAATGCCTAAACCGTTCCCGATGGGAATAACGCCTGCGTTCTCATGCCCACCCGATTCCATTGCTTTCTTGTATTGACTGAAGTAAGCCAAAACAGGTCGCGAAAATTTGTAGCCACAATGCTCGCTCCACATGACAGCAAACATCCCCAGTTCGGTGAGATTTGGAGTTCTTCCAAGTTTTTCAAGGATTAAGTCATACTCAAAAGCGGTGAGTCCCATTTCTGCAGCAAGATCAAGCGTCGCCGTGGCCATGCTCGTCATTATGACACTCGGGTGTGGATCAAGCGTAGCGCCATTCACCGGGAATTGGCAGGCCCGGTTAGCAAATCTCGGCGAGGTTAGTCCGGATACTAAGACCACCCTTGAGCGAGTAAATATCGTCATCCGTTCTGACCGTACTTTCACGATGGTACAGTACGGAATTCGCCTCGATGGCGATGTGACCGTCTCCGGCGGCAAGATCACACTTACTCCTAGAAAGATTATCAATCGTCCAATCGAGGAGACCTCCGGAGCAATGGCGTCGCTAGGCAAACCAAAGGAAGGGAAGCTTGATGGAGAATCTTTGGTGATCGAACTCGGTGCCGCAGGGGAAGTGCGATTCACGAAAATCGGCCCGGAAACACCGATTGGGAAGCAATAAAAGAAAATCCCCCGGCAAGCCGGAGGACTTCTTTTGCTTTTTCTTCAGGGAAGGTGAGTTCATCACTGACCCCTTTTCGATTTGATCAGCCGAGGGCGCTAAAACCCACGACCTCCCTGGTTCGTACATTTAGAATTCATTTTACGACACCACCTCCTTGTTTTTGTAGATTTACACGCTCAGGAGTGAACGTGCATGTATATTCAGACACCTCCCGCTCTCGAATCGTTTCACGGATCAAACAAATTTTTTGAATTCCGTTTGGAGATTTCACCCTCTAGAGCGCGGAGAAATTTGCGCTGAATACCAGGGATCGGCAAGTCTTCGATTTCTGCAGGGCTGAAGTAGGTCGCCTCGGTTGCTTCCTCCTCGGTTAGCCAAAGTTCAAACGTTAACTTATGGTGTGTCACCGTGTGCTTGATCGTCGCAATCTGCCTTCCCTGAGGAGCACTATTAGAGGTCGGGAACATCCACATTCCTTCCCACCATTCTCCCCTCGGAATCCTGATAAGGGCAAAGGTTCCGTTTCGCTCAATCACGGAAGCGTATCGGGTCAATTCCACGAACCTACGTTTTGCTGACTTCACTGGACGTTCTCGCTCAACCCCCTCCTCGTAGCTCTTGCACATTGTCTGTAGGGGGCAAGCAGAACAATCAGGATTTTTCGGGGTGCAAATCGTTGCACCTAGCTCCATGAGGGCCTGATTCCAATCTCCAACTCTCGACTCGGGGAGGTTAGCTTCCGCCCAAGACCATGTTCTCCTGTTCAAAGCCGGATTCTGCAGCAAAGAATTTTCCAGTCGTGCGAAAACCCGTTCGACGTTCCCATCAACCAGAGCCGTACGTTCATCCAGAGCTATGGAGGCAATGGCTCCGGCGGTGTATCTTCCAACACCAGGAACGCTTAACCATTCCTTTGCAGTGCTTGGGAAGCCGTTTTCGCAAATCCAAACAGCTCCACTGTGAAGATTTCTGGCCCTTCGGTAGTACCCAAGACCGGACCAGTGGGCAAGAACCTCGTCAATGTTCGAATAGGCGAGGGTCTCAACGTCGGGGAATCGTTGCATCCATCGCTCGAAGAAAGGGATCACAACCGACACCTGCGTTTGTTGGAGCATGATTTCGCTCACCCAGACCCAGTAGGGGTTAGGATTCGTTCGCCACGGCATTTCACGTTTTTTTTGATCGAACCAGGCAAGCACGTCAGAGTGAAGAGAACTCACAGAACCTTATTTTATCGAATGCGTTCGTCAATTCATTTGCCCAACCCGGACGAAATCAGCAGAAAAAGTCGGTTATCAAGTATTCATCATTTTTTTTTGATTGATTGGAACTATTCGCATTACTGACGATGTATGTATAGCTGAGCATCCTTTCGGGGCTGCGATTCTCTCGGAGATAAACATTACAATGACAAAGAAACTATTCATCATCGCCGGTGTAGTCGGTGCACTCAGCCTCACAGCTTTTGCCTCCGCACCAAAGAAGGACATCGTAGACACCGCGGTTGGAGCAGGATCATTCAAGACTTTGGTCAAGCTCGTTCAGGCTGCTGAACTCGTTGAGACACTAAAAGGCAAGGGACCTTTCACAGTTTTCGCTCCATCCGATACTGCATTCAAGAAGGTTCCAAAGGCAACTCTCGACAAGCTTGGTAAAGATCAAGATTTGCTCCGATCTGTGTTGACTTATCACGTTGTTGCTGGAAACGTTCTGGCTAAGGACGTTGTTAAGCTCAACGGAAAGTCTGTGGAGACTGTCAATGGTGAGTCGATCAAGATCACTGTAAAGAACGGTAAGGTTTTCCTCAACGGAAACGTTCAGGTCGTCACCACCGACATCAAGACTACCAACGGAACGATCCACGTCCTGAACGGAGTATTGATGCCACCAGCACCGAAGGCTTCCGCAGCAAAGAAGGATTGCGGCTCCTGCGGTAACTAATTTTCCCCTACCTCCAGAAACCCTCTCGTCCACCTCATTACCGGGGTGGACTTTTTTGCGTTTCATAGACTCATTACAGCTGTAAAGATTTACTTTCGTTTACTCAACAAATTTCCGTGATAAAGAAATAGCTGAGCGTGCCCAGCAAAATGCCCAAATTTGTCACGGAAGAAGTCGCCAATTCTCTGGTATCTCAGATCAGTCAGGCTCCCATCACCCCAATCCGGAAAATACCGATGACTCGCCGCCTGCCAAAGGTGAGTATCCACCGGAACCGCGCACGTGTGGTGCAACGCATAGAGTGCAATGCAATCGGCAACCTTTCGACCCACACCAGGGAGTTCGACCAAGGATTTGTGAGCGTCTTGGTACGACCATGAAGCGAGAATATCAAGATAATCATCTCCGCCGCGATCCACAAGGATTCGTGCCGCTTTCGGAATCGTTGCCCCACGGTACCCAAATCCTCTTTCTCGATACCAAGATTCGGGAAGATCGGCTAAAAACTCCAAGCTCGGAAAGTGACCGTCTGAAACAAGGTTGGTCATGTGATCAACCATCGCCTTGATTCGGGTCAGGTTATTGTTTGGAGTGCAAAGAAATGAGATTAGAGTTTCAGCCCGCCCAACAGGGGTGATCAACCTTAGACCTTTCTGTCTATCCACTACATCCTCAAGTGCTGAATCAATTTCGAGGAGCTTACTCGCGACGCCTCCTTCTTCTAGTCGAAAATATCGGTTTACATGACGAGAGTCTCCAGAAAGGCGTGATCCGGACTCTGTGCATTCTGCGGAGATCATACGGCCTCCGTCGAACGTGTGCCACCGTGACTCTCCGGTTCTGGTCCAACGAAAGCACTGCCCGCTACCGATTGTTAGTGCTAAATCCAGTTCCGAGGCATCAACGGTTACGCAATCGGCCATGCATCTCCAAGAAGTGCGATGAATTCGTCTTCGGTGTACGTCGGAACATTTAGAGTTCTTGCCTTTTCTAATTTTGATCCCGCTCCGGGTCCCGCGACTACCCCCGATGTGTTTTTGCTCACCGATCCTGCCGCCTTTCCACCCATTGAAATTACAAGCTCCTCGGCTTGCTCTCTGGTAAATTGCTCAAGTTTGCCAGTGAACACCCAAACCTGACCCGCAAATTGGTCGCTTACCGGACCAGTCGGCTCAACCGGAGAGACGCCAGCTTCCAGCAATGCCTGAATCATCTCCTGATTTTCAGGAATTCCAAACCATTCTTCAATCTCACTCGCCGTGCGCGGCCCTACGTCTGGAATTTGAATCAAGTCATCGTATTTTGCATGACGGAGATTCTCTAGAGTTCGGTAATGCTTCGCCAAGTCCTTAGCTGTGCGGTCTCCTACGAACCGGATCCCAAGCCCAAACAGGAACCGGTCAAGTGGTCTTGTTTTGCTCCCTTCAATCGCGGTTAAAAGGTTCGCGACGCTCGCCTCACCCATTCGGTCAAGTTTTTCTAACTGCTCCTTTTTTGCTGACAAGAGGAAAATGCTGGGGAGGTCCGTGAGTAACCCGAGTTCTAGGAGTCGGGCGATCTGCTTTTCAGCAAAACCCTCAATGTCCATCGCCCCGCGATGCCCGAAATGAACGAGCTTGTTGATGACCTGGCTCGGGCATGCTCGATTTGGACATCGCCAAGCGACGTACCCATCGGTTTGAACTAATTCTGTACTGCAATCTGGACAATGAGATGGCGGCTGAATAGGCTCGGCATCTGGTGGCCGCTGATCAAGAATCGGTCCCAGAACCTCCGGAATCACGTCCCCCGCTCGTTGAACGATCACTCGGTCGCCCGGTCGTACGTCCTTGCGACGGATGTCTTCGATGTTGTGCAAGGTGGCTCGCGAAACAGTGACTCCTCCCACGAAGACAGGTTCAAGATAGGCAACCGGAGTCACCACCCCGGTTCGGCCGACCTGCCACTCCACGCTTTGGAGTGTCGTGATTGCCTGCTCGGCGGCGAACTTATATGCGATCGCCCACTTAGGACCCCGGCTCGTGAATCCAAGTTGCCGTTGTTGGGCAAGAGAGTTCACCTTGATCACTACTCCATCGATGCCAAATCCCAAGGTCGTCCGTGATCGGGAAACTTCATCAATCTCCTTAGCTACCGCTTCGATTCCTGAGCATCTCCGCAGGTCTTCGCGCCTGGAAAACCCGATGGTTGAGATGAGGTTGAGAATCTCATTTTGGGTTTCGCAAGGTATCGCCGTCCCATTTCCGTAGGCAAAAAATGAAAGTCTGCGCTTTGCCGTTTCCGAGGAATCCAATTGCCTTAGTCCACCCGAGGCGGCATTCCGAGGATTAACAAACACCTGCTCACCACGCGCAAGCCGCTCTTCGTTGACTTTCACGAATGTCGCATTGCTCATAACGACCTCGCCTCGGACCTCCAAAAGCCCAGGAAAACCACCCGAGAGCTCCAACGGAATGTCTGGAATGGTCATCGCATTCTGGGTCACGACCTCTCCGGTCTCACCATCCCCGCGCGTTGTTGCTCGAACAAGTACGCCGCTCTCGTATGTCAACGCAAGGGAGGCCCCATCGAACTTCAGCTCGACCAGGTACTCAATCTCGTCAACAGTCTCCAGTTCCTTCCGGATTCTTGCATCAAAAGCTTCCAAATCTTCGATTGAAAAAGCATTTTCGAGCGACAACATCGGGGCTGCGTGTTTCGCCTGGGAGAATCCCGCAGAGGGTGGCATCCCGACCCGCTTCGTAGGCGAATTTCGCAACGCGAGTTCGGGATGCAACGTCTCTAATTCGACCAATCGCCGGAAAAGAAGGTCGTATTCCGTATCGCTAATCGTTGGACTGTCGAGCAGGTGATAACGACGGTTGTGTTCGTTTAGCTCGGATACCAACTTTGCGATCTCTTGTTGCGGCGATTGCATCCATTTATTTTGACAGCGATTTCAGATTCGGGCTAAACTGAGGACTCATTATGCAGGGATGGAAAATTGCGCTCTGGACCGGGCTTGTCGCGCTGACTTGTTTCTTTTTGTACCAAGTCAGGCTCATCTTGTTGCCGTTTATTCTTGGATTCCTTGTCGCGATTCTGCTTGAGCCCATGGTGCGGCGGTTGCGAGTGCGCGGAATGAAGCGAAGCCCAGCTGTGATGCTCGTCTTCAGCGTGTTCTTTGCTGTCCTCATAGGTGTGACCCTGCTCACGATTCCGGTGATGACCCGCCAACTCGCGACTCTCACTGGAAGCACTACCAAGCTCACGCGCGATCTGATGCAACAAAGTTACGCGAATAACTACTTTTTACGTTGGAATCCAAAGCAGCGCGCAGAGCAAAGCGTGAAAGAAAATCCACTTGATGCTGCCCTTGGTACGGTAAAACCGACTCTTGACCGCTTCGGTCTGCCAAGTACCCAGAGTGCGGTCGTTGAGCAATATATTGAGCCTCGTCGAAAGGAGATCACCACTTTTGTTAGGAGCTTCTTCAACTCCGTTCTTGGGATATTGAGTTCGGTGACTGGTCAACTATTGATCCTTCCACTCACCCCGTTCATTGCCTTGTTTATCTTGTTGGACTTTGATAATTTGAGGCGAAATTTCCCCAACTGGATCCCTCCCGCCTTCCGAAAACAAGTGATTGACACCGTGTCTGACGTCGGCGATGTGTTCCTGAATTACTTGCGGGGGATGACTATCTCTCTGCTCTTGTACACGACTATTCTCGCTGTTGTGCTAACCATCGTCGGAGCACCTTATGGAGTCTTGCTCGCTCTCCTGTTTGGAGTTTTGTACTTGATCCCAGTCATTGGTGCCCCCTCGGGGTACGTGATACTGTTCATTTCAACCGGACTAAGCGGTGTGACCGGAAACTGGTTCATTCAGTCGGGGAGTTCGTGGGCATTTGCGGGGGTTTGTATGCTCGCGATGATCCTCACGAGCGAATCTTACGACAAGGCAATTCACCCTAATCTGGTTGGACATGCTGTAGGTCTGAGCCCGTTGGTCAGTATGTTCGTCGTATTCGCTGGGGCCTCGCTCTTCGGCGTATTGGGGATGATCCTCGCGTTTCCTCTTGGTGGCGCAATCAAGGTGATTCTGGATCGCCTGATGCGGGTGACAACAGCGACGGGTTCGGATACTTTGGGCCTACCAGTAACGCCGCTGAGGCACCGCATCAGCACGGATTAGTCTTCGGGTAGCAAGTTACATGAAAAAATTCGCATCCGTAACGCTCTTCGTATTCGCTACGACGGTTTTCGCCCAAATGAGCAGGGTCTATTCGGAACCTGCCGTAATGTGCGAAATCCAGGACAAGCAGGTCAACGAGAGCTCTGGCATCGCCGTGAGTACGCTAACAAAGGGTGTGTACTTTACGCACAACGATAGCGGAGATGGACCGAGATTCTTCCGATTCGATCGCACCGGCTCGATCACCGGCATCTTTCGACTCAGAGACGCGAAGGCCCTAGACTGGGAAGATATGGACTCTGCCTTGATTAATGGTAAATCCTACCTTTACTTAGGTGATATCGGAGACAACGCCAGCAAACGGAATTCGATCACGATCTATCGCGTATTGGAACCAACCGGATCAAGCAAAGATTTAAGCTGCGAGGCGTTTGAAGTCGTCTATCCAGACGGTCCCAGGAACGCAGAGTCGCTTCTGGTCGAACCCAAAACCGGTTTTATCCAGATTGTTTCCAAGACCGACAAGGGACGTAGTAGCGTTTATCGCCTGGAACTTAAGAAGAGTGACAAACCGCTGAAAATGACTAAGCTCGGAGAGTTTCAGCTCCCGGCCATGTTTGACGCTGAGAAGCTAACCACTGGTGGTTCATTCTCGCCAGACGGAAAGTTTGTAGCGATCCGCGGATACACAAGGGCATGGGAATTTGAGGTCCGAGACCTAAAGACTTGGTTTACGAGCAAACCAAAATCCATCCCAGTACCACTGGTTCAGCAGGCGGAAGCCATTGCCTACGAGCGCGATGGGAAGTCGATTCTGACCACAAGTGAGGGTACTCCTTGTCCAGTTCACCGCATTTTTTTGAAAAAATAGGCTTCAAGCGAGAAGCCTAAAGATGAACCCGAATTCACCCTATAATGAAGAAGTGGTACACGTTTGTGCGGTTATTTTCGCGCAAAGGGTTGCAATGGGGCGAGTCGCTGGGGTACCTTTCCGATTAACCGAAAGGTTGTCAGGAGAACTGACCTATGATAAAGAGCAAGGCTCCCGGTCTTCTCGTGGGAATTGCGATGCTGTTCAGCACCGCATTTGCCCGCCTAGAAGAATCGAAGACGACAGACAAGGTAGAGACCAAAGCTGTCGTAAAGGATATTCCGTACACCACGGAATATCGCTTTGACCGAACAATGACGGCAGGCCGAGTTAAGAAGGCGCGCATTGGGAAAGAAGGAGAGATTCGTCAGTATTATCGAATCGTTACTTCCGCATCGGGCAAAGTCATCTCTAAGACTTTACTTCGAACCGAGACTGTTAAGCCAGTTTCAGAAGTCTACGCCATGGGCCGTTCTGGCCACCAAACTTCCCGGGGTTCGTTCACTCGTTCTCGCAAGGTTGTGATGGAATCGACAGCTTATCAACCTCAAGACGGCGATCCGTCACCGCCCTACATTAGCAAGTATGGATTTCGATGTGACTACGGCATCGTTGCGGTTGATCCTCGAAAGATTCCTCTTGGGACGCTCCTCTTTGTTGAAGGCTACGGTTTTGCCGTTGCCGCTGATATCGGTGGAGCAATTAAGGGAAATAAGATTGATGTCTGCATCCCAGATCGAAGAAAGGTTTATCAATGGGGTCGTCGTAAGGTGACCGTCCATATTTTTAAGGAAAAGCTACCACCGCCAACACGTCGGAAAAAGTGAACCTTACAGATACTAAAATTCTGAAAGCGCTGCTCGAACGTCATGGTCTTACACCGACCAAGAAGTTCGGGCAGCACTTTTTGGTTTCGCAGCCTGTGGTTGATAAAATCATCTCGGCGGCATTAGCCGATCCGGTTCCTGCTTCCATTCTGGAGGTCGGTCCCGGTCCAGGGGTGCTGACTCGCCCTCTATCTGAAGCTGTTTCAAAGCTCGTGGCTTACGAAGTTGACGAGATCGCTGTTTCAGCACTTACTGAGTCCGCACCGCTTGCCGAGGTGAGAGGTGTAGACTTTCTTAGCGTGGATCTGTACGAGGAGATGTCCGCGTGGCCGCGAGATGTTGCAATCGTAAGCAACATGCCCTACAACATCACCGGGCCATTACTGACTTCATTTACAAGATTGCGACCTCTTGTCAGCAGAGCTGTATTGATGATGCAGCTTGAAGTCGGGCAAAAGATTCTTTCGAAGCCGGGAGACCGGGCGATGGGGTCCATTTCAGTCTTTTTGCAATCCCGTTGGGAAATTACAAAAGTTTGTGATGCCCCAAGTGGAGCATTTCTCCCTCCTCCAAAGGTCCAGAGCATCGTCCTTCAGTTTGTCCCTAAACCAGAATTCCAAAATGAAACCAAGCACGAAAGCGTCGTAAGGCAAGGCTTTTCTCAACCTCGAAAAACTATTGTGAACAACCTGCGCGGGACTTATCCGATGATCGGTGAAGTTCTGAATGCGATGAATATTGATATCCAAATTCGTCCTCACCAACTTTCGTTGGATCAGTGGTTCTCGCTCGTAAAGCAGCTAACGGCATAATCAAGAGAGAGCATCATGAACACCGATCAAATCAAAGCCCTTGCTGTATCCCAAGGATTTGAGCTCGTTGGTGTCACGCGTTGTGATCAACCTCTGGCAGGCACCCAGACTCTTTTGCATTGGCTGGAGAGTGGTCGTCATGCCGGAATGGAGTACATGGCTCGGGATGTGGCGGCGCGCCTAGACATCAACATGGTCTTGCCCGGAGCGAAAAGTGCGATTATGTGCGGCAAGTTTTATTCTCAGCCTCAACCGGAAGGTCTCAAGGTCGCTCGATATGCTCTAAACCGCGATTATCACAAAGTCCTCAAAAAGAGGTTGGAACCGGTGGAGGCAGAGTTGATCAAATTTGGTGGGGAAGCAAGAATATGTGTGGATTCTGCGCCCGTCATGGAGCGCGAGCTTGCCCAAATGGCTGGCCTTGGTTGGTTTGGCAAAAACACGATGCTCATCAACAGCCAGCGGGGAAGCTATTTCTTGATCGCGAGCGTTCTGACCACGTTGGATCTTGAACCAGATCAGCCAGCACTGGGTGGATGTGGGACCTGCAAGGCCTGCATCGAGGCCTGTCCGACGGGTGCGATCATCCATGACCAGGAGCGTTGGCAGATTGATGCCAGATCGTGTATCAGCTATTACACGATTGAGCATAAAGGACCGATTCCGCCTGCCATTGACGCAGAGCGAGAGGGTTGGCATTTTGGTTGTGATATTTGCCAAGAAGTTTGCCCCTTTAACCAACAACGGGAGTCCCAGCCTCTCCGTGCGACGACGATCAAAGACTCAGATTTCCTCGCAAAATCTCCCTGGCCCACTCTTGAAGAGGCCAGAAACATGAATGAACAAGAGTGGGATCAATTCACCGCCGGAAACCCGATTCGCAGGGCGAAGTTTGAAGGCTTCCGGCGGAATGTGAAGTAGTTACTTCGAGATCAGTTCCGCCCCGAGGCGGGCTTTGAGTGCGTCTTCGTACATCTCGACGTACTTCACGGCACTGATTTTCCAGCCAAAATCGGTCGTCATAGCCGACTTCATGTGCGTCGTCCAACTCGCCTTATCCTTAAACGCTGTGCCCACTCTGGAAACGGTGTCAAAGAGTTCCTTTGCCGATATGTTGAACATCACGAAGCCATTTTCTCCTTCGACGATCGAGTCAGCAAGTCCACCCGTTTTGCGGACGATCGGGAGAGTCCCATACCGGCAAGCAATCATCTGCCCGAGACCACAAGGTTCAAACGCACTAGGCATCAGGAACACATCCGATCCCGCATAAATCCGCTGAGCAAGAGGCCCATCGTATCGCTCGGTGAACGAAACTTGGTCTGGCCACTCGTCTTGTAGTTTTTGCAGTTCCGATGCCGCCCATGGATCACCCGTTCCAAGAGCGATGAATTGCGCCCCCTCTGCGAGCATCCCATATGCTTGCCGCAAGATGATGTCAAATCCCTTCTGGTCGCTCAGCCGGCTGACGATGCCAAAAACAGGCACATCGGCGTTAATCGGAAGCCCCAGCTCCTTTTGCAATGCGGCTTTGCACTGCGCCTTCCCGCTCATGTCTTCGGCAGAGAATGTAGCCGCGATGTCGGTATCGGTGGATGGATTAAAGAAGTTGTAGTTAATCCCGTTCAGAATCCCGCGCAGTTTTCCAAGCCGATCTAGATCCCGCATTAAGCCCCAAAGTCCGGCACCATATTGTTCGGTCGAAATTTCTTTGGCGTATGTCGGGCTGACGGTGTTGACCTGGTCACTGAACACACAGGCCGACTTGATGAAATTCACTCCACCCCAGGTTTCGAGCTTGTCGCTGGTAAACAGGGAAGTCGGGAGCCCAGCGTTGGCCAATACTTCCTGACCAAATGTCCCCTGATAAAGTAGGTTGTGAATCGTGAAAATGCTCGCTGTGTTCTTCCACTTTGGACCGCCCTTTTCGCGCACGAAAACAGGTAGGAATCCTGTGTGCCAGTCGTTTGCATGAACGATGTCCGGGATCCAATTTTGGTCTTCACAAAGACCCAAAGCGGCTTGGGCAAAGAACAGATATGCGTCCTGCCCATAGGCATAGACTTCTTCGCTTCGCTCCGTCGGCAAGAAGAACTCCTTCGATCCAACCATCCACACCGGAACGCCTTCCACATCGTCGTTCCAGACTTTCGCGTCGATCTTCCAGTCGTCGCGAATTTTCACTGCGAGCTTTGCGCCGTCTGGCTTGACATCAACGACCATGCCGTAGGCTGGCATCAGAATTCTAACGTCATGCCCGAGCGCGGCAAGGGCTTGGGGCAATGAACCCGCAACATCAGCAAGCCCTCCAACCTTGGCAAAAGGAGCGACTTCGACAGAGACAAAAAGTATTTTCATAGTGCTGGGGAAGTTATTCCATAAAATTGCCAGGAATTTGGGGTCGGTGGTTCGGAAGTCCGGAGGTTCGGCTGAGTCGATCAAAAGGCCACTAAACTACATTGTCATTGGAAAAGCATCTGAACCTCACATCAAGGACAATTCCCGAACCCCCCAGGCTCCTACAGCGCCTCAATCAAAACCGCAGTCGCCTCACCACCGCCGATACACGGAGTTGCGATGGCGTACTTTCCGCCTCTTCGGCGCAATTCGTGGAGCACCGTCATTACCAAACGGGTGCCGCTCATTCCAATGGGGTGACCTAGCGCGATTGCCCCGCCATTGACGTTAAGCTTTTCCATTGGAATGCCAACCTTCTGAGCCACAACCATCGAAACAACAGCAAAGGCCTCGTTGACCTCGAACAAGTCAATATCAGCGACGGTCAATCCCGCCCTTGACAGGAGTTTCTGAATCGCACCAGCGGGAGCGGTGGTGAACCATTCTGGTTCCTGGGCAAACTGTGCTTGGGCAACGATCCGGCCTAAAGCTTTTTTTCCATTCGCTTCGGCCCATTCGGCGCTCGTAATGACCATTGCGGCGGCGCCGTCGTTGATCGAGCTTGCGTTTGCGGCTGTTGTGACTCCGTCCTTGCTGAAGGCAGCGCGAAGAGTTGGGATTTTCATTGGGTTGCCCTTCTTCGGGCCTTCGTCTTCGCTCACGATGATCGGATCCCCCTTCTTCTGAGGCACTTCCACGTTCACAATCTCCGCTCCGAGCTTTAACGTATTCTGAGCATCCAAAGCCCTGCGATAAGATTCAATTGCAAATTCGTCAAGCTGCTCGCGAGTGAATCCAAATTCTGCTGCTGTAGCGTCGCCGCAAGACCCCATGTGAACATTCTTATAAGGATCCCAAAGTCCGTCGTGGATCATCATGTCGACTAGGGAGCCATTGCCCATTCGATATCCATTCCGTGCTCCGGGAAGGATATAGGGAGCGTTCGACATGCTTTCCATTCCACCTGCAACGACGACCTGAGCATCGCCGGCCTTGATGGTCTGTGCCGCCATCATCACAGTTTTCATTCCCGAGCCGCAAACCTTGTTCACGGTTGTGCAAGGAACTCCGATCGGGATTCCTGCGCCCAAAGAAGCTTGCCGAGCCGGAGCTTGCCCGAGCCCACCGCTCAGCACACATCCCATCAAAACTTCGTCCACTTGATCACCCGAAACTCCCGCGTGCTCCAGCGCCGCTTTAATCGCCGCTGAACCCAATTGTGGGCAGGAAAGGGAGCTCAAAGAGCCTTGAAAAGCCCCAATCGGGGTTCGCATACCGGAGAGAATGACAACATCGTTCATCGTGAGGAAAGGATACCGCGTTTGTGGCACATTCACTTCCAAAATGCAGATCTCAAAGTCCAAATCCCCAGAGAGTACTTCTGACCGACACTTGATTCAAAATCACCTGTTTGCCTCAAAATTGGATGAGCCAGGCTCTCAGGGGTAGGAGAGGTCATTAAGTATGCCTCCACGTAACTTTTGCGTGTAGGATTTGTGAATACGTATTCCGATTCGTAGGCTCGACTAGGTAAAATGACTAAGACACACCCGGAGTGATGTCGCCGTTTATAAAGCGTCACTGGCGCCGCTTCCGTATCCTGCGATTTCCTCCCGCCCCGAAGAATCTGTTGCGGGGCAACCTTACAGAGAACAGGATAGTTACTCATGAGTACAAAACGCGTTTATTTATTTAGCGAAGGGAATGCCACTATGCGCGACCTTCTCGGCGGCAAAGGCGCAAATCTTGCCGAAATGACCAATATCGGATTGCCAGTTCCTCCCGGCCTTACCGTTACCACCGAAGTCTGCACCGAATATTATCGGGAAGGGAAGAAACTTCCGGCAACCCTGATGGCTGATGTTAAAGTCGCTGTTGCCGAAGTCGAAAAGATTACTGGACTTGGCTTTGGTGCACCTTCCAAGCCTCTTTTGCTTTCAGTCCGTTCTGGTTCCAAGTTTTCAATGCCGGGCATGATGGACACCGTCCTTAACCTTGGTTTGAATCCGACAACCGTCGAAGCGATGATCGCTGAATCCGGCAACCCAAGATTCGTTTACGATAGCTACCGCCGCTTCATTATGATGTTCAGCGACGTCGCTTTCGGTCTGAGCAAGGGTTACTTTGACAACGAAATTTTCAGCGTTTACAAGAAGAAAGTTGGTGCTGTGAATGACCTTGATCTGACTGCGGATAATCTTAAGGAAATTTGTGAACTCTTCCTTGCTCATGTGCGAGAAGGTGCCGGCCGAGAATTCCCAACCGATGTTTATGAGCAACTTGAGCTCTCCATCGAAGCCGTTTTCCGCTCCTGGAACAACGATCGTGCGATTATTTATCGCCGCACCGAAAAGATTCCTGACGAAATCGGAACTGCTGTTACTGTTCAAGCGATGGTCTATGGCAACATGGGCGACGATTGCGGAACTGGTGTTGCCTTTACCCGCGACCCTTCGAACGGCGAAAAGCTTCTCTTCGGTGAATACCTGATGAACGCTCAAGGCGAAGACGTTGTTGCTGGTGTGCGAACTCCAGTGCCTATCTCCGAACTCGAAAAGCAGAATCCTGCGATCTATAAGCAGTTCACAGATACCTGCGACAAGCTGGAAGCGCACTACAAGGAGATGCAAGACATCGAATTCACGATCCAGAACAACAAGCTTTACATGCTTCAGTGCCGAACCGGAAAGCGGACTGGCCCTGCTGCTGTGCGAACAGCGGTTGAAATGGTTGCAGAAGGACTGATTGACAAGGAAACCGCGATTCTCCGCGTGACCGGAAGCCATTTGGATCAGCTTCTTCACCCACGAATTGACCCTGCTGCTCTAGCTGGCGCGACTTTGCTTGCGACTGGTTTGCCAGCATCTCCAGGCGCTGCGGTTGGAACTGCGATCTTCACAGCTGACAAAGCTGCCGAACTCGGTGTTCATGGTGGAGCTGGTCAAAAGGTCATTTTGATCCGAGAAGAAACCAATCCAGACGACGTTCACGGAATGCTCGCTGCTCAAGCGGTTCTTACTGCTCGTGGTGGAAAGACTTCACACGCCGCTGTGGTTGCCCGAGGATTCGGAATCCCTTGCGTTGCCGGTGCTGAATCCCTGCACGTCGACGATAAGAATCATGTCATGAAGGTTGGCGGTCATACGATCAACGAAGGCGACACGATCACCCTTGATGGAACGTCGGGTTGCATTTATCTCGGCGCATTGCCGCTGATTGATCCAGAAGTGAGCGGTTCCTTTGGAACCTTGATGACTTGGTGCGACGAATTCCGCCGCATGGGAGTCCGCGCAAATGCAGACAATCCACGCGACGCAAAGCAAGCCATGGAATTCGGAGCAGAAGGCATCGGTCTTTGCCGAACAGAGCACATGTTCTTCGAGCAAGATCGTTTGCCGATCGTTCAGCAACTCATTCTCACCAAGGATGAAGCCGTTCGACAAGCTTGTTTAGACAAGCTCGAAGTGGTTCAACAAGGCGACTTTGAAGGCATCTTCGAAGCAATGGACGGCAAGCCGGTTACCATTCGTCTCATTGACCCACCGCTTCACGAATTCCTTCCTTCCCACGAAACCTTGGTCCGAGAAATCGCAACCTTGGAAGCCCAGCTTTCTGTCCAAGCATCGCCAAGCGACGCCGACAAAAAGACTCTTGTCGAGAAGCAAGCTCTTCTCCATGAAGTCGAAAGCATGAAGGAAGCAAACCCAATGATGGGAATGCGTGGCGTTCGTCTTTCGATCATTCTTCCTGGAATGGTCATCATGCAAACCCGTGCGATTCTCCAAGCCGCCGCCAAGCTCATCAAGGCTGGCAAGGCTGTTCAGCCAGAAATCATGATCCCACTCGTTTCAACCGTAAACGAGTTGAAGGTTGTGCAAGGCCAGCTGGAAGCAGAAGCTAAACTCATCGTCGAGCGCGAAGGAGTCGAGATTCCATACATGTTCGGTACGATGATCGAAATCCCACGCGCTGCTTTGACCTCCGGTGAGATCGCCGAGCAAGCACAGTTCTTCAGCTTTGGAACCAACGACCTCACGCAGATGACTTTCGGTTACAGCCGAGACG
>JBEIDH010000036.1:0-26488 GCA_040383535.1 Chthonomonas sp. | reverse complement strand
GGTTTCGGGCTCGGGCAACGTGGCGCAATTTACTGCGGAGAAGCTGATCGAATTCGGGGCTAAGGTTTTGACGCTCTCCGATTCGGCCGGGACGATTTTTGCGAAGGATGGGATTTCTCAGGAGCAGCTGGAATGGATCATGACCCTGAAAACCGAGCGCAAGGGCCGGATTTCGGAAGCGGCGGGTCAGTTTGGGTTCGAATTCCACGCTGGCGTCAAGCCTTGGGAAGTGAAATGCGATCTGGCATTTCCAAGCGCGACTCAAAATGAGCTGAATGAATCGGATGCTCAGGCGCTTGTGAAGAACGGCTGCCTCGCAGTGGCCGAAGGTGCCAACATGCCAAGTACGGCGGGCGCGATTGAAGTCTTCCGAGCTCACAAAACGTTGTTCGCCCCCGGAAAAGCCGCAAACGCGGGCGGTGTTTCCGTTAGCGGGCTTGAGATGTCGCAGAATTCCTTGCGGTTAAGCTGGAGCCGGGAAGAAGTTGACGAACGATTGAAGGGAATCATGAGCCGCATCCACGCGACCTGTGTGGAGTTCGGGACCGGATCGGACGGCAAGGTGGATTATGTCAACGGTGCGAACATCGGAGGCTTCATCAAAGTAGCCGACGCCATCCTCGCCCAGGGCTTGGTTTGAGGGAACGCCGGTCGATCTGGATCTCAGCGTATTCGTGCGCCAGGAAAATTCTTTCTGATTGTTGCCTTTGCCCCTTCGATCGCAGAAAGTCTATCCCGCTCGGATATCTTGGACGATTCTGCTAATGAGTCAAACTCTCCCTCTTGAATTTTGCGCACACCACCGCCAGCCATAGCTATAAAATAGCCCGATACCTCTTGAGAAATGCCATACCTCGCCCTCTCGCGGTAATTGACGTTCTGCATCCATCTTCCCGGAAATTGAAAGATTCGGTATCCATCAATTTTACGATTGATATCAGCAAAGTCTTGTACATTGTCTACAAGGTAGCCCACGATAGGAGCAAGTACGTCAGATTTTGGGAAGTACTTTGGGATTGGACCAGAATTCATTTTCTGATCGTGCGCTAAAGCAATGCCGTCGAGCATGACTGAGAGAGCCTGGTCAGCTGCAACTTGATTCTGTTCTGCCGTAGACGCCACATATGGAGTGCTTGGGCTTGGGTTATGCCTCGCGCATCCTGCAAGTAACAAGATCGGGATCAGTTAGATCGGTTTCATGGATGCCTGTATTTTATCAGTTTCACGCCAAAAAAAAGTATTTGGGACAACGTTTGACCTACGAGTAAAGAGTACCGGGCAACTAGGCGCTTTACTTTGTCGTTTCCCCCAAATGTTCGTTCGAGAAATTGCAAAATTTATCGGAGATACTAATGCATCTGGTGCGGTACCAGGGATTTTTGTTCGAGATTTAAGAGCTTCCGTTCGAGATGTAACTCCTTCCTCTCGAGATATTGGAGCATCTGTTCGAGATTTAACTCCTTCTTCTCGAGATTTTGCTCTTAAATCTCGAACTGTAGCTCTTGAAACTCGAGAGGAAGCTCTTGAATCTCGAATTGAAGACTTAAATTTTCGAGCAAACAAGACTTTTTCTCGAACTGAAGCTCTTAAATCTCGAGAAGATGCTCTTGTATCTCGAACTGAAGGAATAAAATCTCGAACAGATGCTCTTACATCTCGAGCAGAAATTGTTGTTTCAAACTTGAATTTTCCAGATTTAGGTTCAAAAATGGTTCGTGGGTCCGGAAGTGCGGGGTTTCGGGGGGATTTTGGGGTTTTCTGCGTTTTTTTCGGAACGGGCTTTGATCCTTTGGGAGAAGTTCCTTGGGATTTTGGCGAAACTAGTGGACGGTTTTGGGAAACCGATACTAGTTTTTCCGGGCTCTGAAACCAAATTTGAACCTGAGGGCACGACCGAAGACGGAATTTTTGAAAAAAAGTCTCCAGAAGTGTACAAATTCGTCTACATTTGTTATAATAGTAGACATAGATGCACTACATTGGACTAATTCAGATTCGGCAGTTCTATATCTCCGTGCTTCGGGCGCGGGGTGTGTGTGATGAGCGGCCTTTGGTGGTGATGGCAGATGAGCATGTTTTGGATGCTTGCGATGCTGCCCTTGACCTAGGCGTGGAGCTGGGCATGTGCCGCTCCGAAGCCCAGGCGGTGATGGATGGTCGCGGCACGGTTTGGCCGTATCGCGAGCAGGATTACCGCGACGATCAGGAAAAATGGCTGGATGTTCTGACCTTTTTCACCGACGTTATCGAGCCGGGATTGCCGCACGAAGCCTGGGTGGATCTGAGCGATCATCCGCGTCCGTATGAGATTCAAGGGCGCATCTTGCGCCGCGTGAAGAAGAACACCGGGCTCGATGTCGAAATCCATTCCGCGCGTTGCCGATGGGTGGCGCGGCTGGCTTCGCTGGTTGGCGATGATCGGGGGCTCGCGCTGTTTTGCCCGCAGATGTTTATCGCCGATCAGCCGACGGCGATGCTGCTTTCCGTTTCGCGGGAGCATCGCGAGCGATTGGTTTTCCTGGGTTATCGGCGGATTGGGGAAGTGGCGGAAGTTCCGCTGGAAACCTTGCGTGGGCAGTTTGGCGATGACGCCCATGCGATTCATCTGGCCGCGCAAGGCAGTGGCGATTCTCATGTTCGTCCCTTGTATCCGCAAGGAGCGCAGACGGTTCGGATCCGGTTCGATGGTGCGCCCGACGATCATCAGATTCTGATGGCAGGGATTGAGCGGCTGGCGACCAAGCTCGGTGAATCACTCCAAGACGCCCAGCGGATGGGGAACGATCTGGAGGCCTTGCTGGAATTTGAAGACGGCGGAGCGCGTTTGATGCATCGCCGGTTCATGAAGCCGATTTCGGAAGGGAAGTCTGCGAAGGCCGCGGCGCGGCTCTTGATGCAGAAATTCCCCGAGCAACCGGTGGTTTCGGTGCGTTTACGAGCGACAAAGCTCCAACCAGCGCGGCACGTTCAGGTTGGCTTGGACGGCATGAAGTCCACCGCCGAGCGCGTCCGATCTGCGGATTCGGCTTTCCAATATATCCGACAGGTGTTCGGTGATCAGGCCATCGAAAAGGCCAACGAACGCCCTGTCGAACGACGCAAAAGAGTTCTTGCGGCATGGTCGCAAATGTATGGCTGGAGATAATGAAATTGCAAAATGGCGTGAAGCAGGCAAGTGGTGGGAATTTGAACCTTATCACGAAATTCGACGTGTGGCTGGCGCGGATGGCACCATTCGGGAGAAATCCAAATCAGCTCCGACTCTGGGTCAGCTTGGTAAATCTGGTACTGGGTCCACTCCGAAACCGCACCAGGAAAACCACAAAGAAGATTGGTCGCTCCGGCAGCGAAAAATCCGAGATGAAAAAGTTTCCGCGGCGTGTGGGGCCCTGCCACGGAGTTACTATGAGCGGCAGGCCGCCGAAAAATTACAAGTCGCCGAAGGCATGCAATCGGTGGAGCGAGAACGCGCCAAAGAAGCCGCTCGCACCTATTGGCTCTCTGCCGGAATTGGAGAAAAAGTCATCCGTGCGCGTGCAGCCCAGCCGGGGTACGCGCCGCTTCATGTGATGTCGGGATATTCGTTCGGGCGTTCGGTTCTCTTGGCCGAAGAAATGGCAACTCATGCCGCGCTCGGCGAATGCACCGCCGCCGCGATTACGGATCACTTTAGTCTGGCAGGGGCTTCCGAATTCGTCCGGGCTTGCCGTCTGAGCGGGGTTCGGCCTTTGGTCGGAGCGCGGATTGAACTGGAATCAGGAGGCTCGCTTGTTCTGATTGCTCAAAGCAAGAAAGGTTATCGTAACCTCAGCCGTCTCATCACCGAGTGCCATTTGCACGAACCGCGTGGATTTCCTTTGGCGAATTGGGAACGCCTCTCGCGCTATGCTGACGACCTGATCTGCCTGACCGGGGGTAACGACGGGCCTTTGGATCCCTTGCTGGCGCGGCGGGATTTTGATCGTGCGGCTGATTTAACCAAAAGGTTAGTTCAGATTTTTAGTAGTTCCAGAGTGTGGCTGGAGGTTGAGCGGAGCTACTTGCCTTGGGGTCGCCTGGTGGAACAACAACTTTCTCAGCTTGCCGAGGTCTTTGGTCTTGGTCAGGTTGCGGGAGGGGTGGTGACGCATGGTCGGCGGGAGCATTTCCCGGCACAAGATGTGCTGGTTTGCGCGGATACTTTGTGTTTGATCGAGGAGGTTATTGGCAGAAAGGAGCGCCGGGCGATGGAGCAGGTCCAGATTCCCCAAAGCCCAGTGCGAGCCTTGAATGCCGAGCGGTTTTTCCATACGGATTCAGAAATGCGGGTGCTGTACTCCGATCGCCCCGAGCTGTTGCAGGCGACTTTGCAAGTCGCCGAGATGTGTGACGCCGATGTTCTGCCCGCCAGAACAAATATGCCAAGCGTGTTCGAAGACGACGCCCATGCCTTGCGCGAGATTGTGGAGATGAATAGCCATGCGCGGTACAAAAAAGTGACTCCGGCGATTCGCAAACGACTGGAAATGGAAGTCGAGCGGATTATCCGGCTTGGGTTTAGCAGTCACTTTCTGGTTGCTTTCGATATGGTGCGCTGGGCGGGGGAGCAGGGAATCCAGTCCAGTGGGCGCGGCTCGGTGGTGGATAGTGCGGTGTCGTATGTGCTCGGATTTTCGCGGATTGATGCGATTCAGCATCAGCTTCACTTTGACCGGTTTTTGCCAGATGACGGCAACAAGAGACCGGACATTGACATTGACTTTGAAGCCCGTAGGCGCGACGAAATCAGGGGTTATCTCACCCGGAAGTACGGCATCGAACGCGTCGCGACTGTCGCGGCGGTGGGAGCATATTGCACCAGGGGGATCATCCGCGAGGTCGGCAAGGTGTTTGGGTTGCCGGATCCAACGATTAGTTTTTTAGCCAAAAAAGTCCACGGCGGCACTCCGCCCGACCAGATCGAAGCCGCTCTTGATAAGCGGCCCGAACTGCGCGATCACCATATCCCAAAGGAGAGATTTAGGTGGGTGTTGCGCCTGGCGGAGAAGCTGATGGACGTACCGCGCAACATGCGCTCGCACTCGTCGGGGGTGGTCATCAGCACGGAGCCGATTGCGGATACGGTCCCGGTGCAGTGGAGTGCCGCCCCCAGTGCGCTTGCGGCGGGGGAAACCGATCCCGAGCAAATCACCGAGCCGCATCTGCGGATCATCCAATGGGACAAGCGAAGTTGTAAGCACTACTTTGACAAGTTCGACATTTTGTGTTTGCGGAGCCAAGATGTGCTGTCTCGGATTCAGGATCAGGTGATCGGGAATGCGCCGGATTTTCGGGTTGAGCATGTGACCTCGGAAGACCCTGAGACTTTCCGGGCATTTCGTTCGGGAGAACTCATTGGTGTTCCTCAGTCTGCATCGCCAGCGATGCGGCAGGCTCACGTGCGGATTGGTACCGAGAATCTGGTGGATGCCAGCCTTGTGCAAGCCGGAATTCGTCCGGGCGTCGGGGGAGCCGTGAAGATGAATGAGTTGATCGCCCGGCGAAGAGGCGATAAACCCTATTTCTTTGAGCATCCCGAGCTAGAGAGAATCCTAGGAATCACCTATGGGATCATCGTTTTTCAGGAGCAGGTGGATCAGCTTTTGCAAGCCTTCTGCGGATGCTCGGCGGGGGAGGCAGAAGACATTCGTGACGGGATTCACAAGCGCAGAAGGGAAGATTTTGGGAACTCAATTCGAGAACAACTGATTAACCAAATGGTGAATAAAGGACATTCTTTGAGCCTAGCTGAGAAGGTTCTGGAGTATATCACCGGGTTCAAAGGTTATGGATTCGCGCAGGGTCACGCGCTGGCTTTTGCAGAGACTTCGATCCGGTGCGTCCACCTGATGCAGAACTATCCAGCGGAGTATTTCGCGGCTCTGCTCAGCTCGCAACCGGCGGGTTACTACGGCCCGGTGACCATCGCCAATGAAGCCCGAAGCAGAGGGGTGACCATGCTTCCTCCCTGCGTGAACAGAAGCGTTCGTGAATTCGCCGTAGAAGATATCCGCGATAAGGCAACGGGGATCATGATGCCAAATGGAGGGATTCGTACCGGGTGGATGCAGATTCGGAGCGTGTCTCACCAAATGGTTAAACGTGTTTTAGCCTATACAGAAAGCCTTGAACAAGAAGTCGAGACCCGCGAGCTTCAGCCGATGCAGAGCGTGATGCGGCAAACCAAGAAGAAGCGCGTTGCCACCGCGACGCTACCCAGCAATTTACAAAATGGTCAAAATCTTCCGTTCACAAGCATGTTTGACTTTGCGCAAAAGATTAAGCCAGAACGCGATGAGCTGGAAGCGTTGATCCTGTGCGGGGCGTTTGATCATCTGCATCCCAACCGCCGGGCGATGCTTTGGGCGGTGAACCAGGCGATGCAGTATGCCAAGCAGATTGACCAAAAAGGTCAAGCCGTGCTGCCGATGATGGTGCCCGAACCTAGGCTGGATAACAATATGCCCGATCTGAGTCTAGAAGAAAAAGCCGCCTATGAGCGCTCAATCCTTGACATGGATGTTGAAAAGCATCTGATGGCTTTTGAGCGAGAACGGATTCAAGATCGCGCGCTCACTAGCGAAGAGATTAAGCGGCTAAAGCCAGGCACTAAAGCGGTGGTGGTTGGTAATCCGATCCGGCTACGGTTTCCACCAACTCCGAGCGGAAAGCGAGTGGTGTTCTTCGACTTGGAGGATGAAGCGGGGCTTCTTAATGTAACGTGTTTTGATCGGCAGTATCAGGTGGATGGGAAAGCAATCGTGACCGCACCCTATGTCACGGTGATTGGGGAAGTCCAAGATCGCGGTGGGCATCCGGCGTTTTTGGCCAGTCGTGTTTTTCCTTACGTCCCTGTACTATTACGAGGTCGGGCAAATCAGCTTCCGGTGAGGCGAGGCGATTTCTTGATGGGAGGCAAGTCAGTGCCACGGATTCAGTGAAAATGGAGATGATCAATGCCAGAATAGTTCAAAAAAGTTACTCGGGTCTGCAACAAAATAATAAATTTCGGTTAAGATAACACTAATATGTTTCGATCGCAATGATTTGAGACACAGAAGCCATTATGAAACGTGCCTTTACTTTAATTGAGTTGCTTGTCGTGATTGCGATTATCGCGATTCTCGCAGCGATCCTGTTCCCTGTATTTGCTCAGGCCCGCGAGTCTGCGAAGACGACCGTTTGTATCTCAAACAGCAAGCAAAATGCTTACGCGACGCTGATGTACCAGGGCGATTCCGATGACATGGCCCCGATGGGAATGAGCATGCAGGGAAACATCCTTGTCTTCGTTCACGACCTGACCGCACCATATCGAAAGTCCGCTGACGTTCTCAAGTGCCCGTCCTATCCAACCGGACAAGGCGGACAGGATTACACCGGAGCTTCGGCAACAGCGATGGGCGGAAGTCTGCTTGAAGCCATCCGAAATCGAGTCGGGAACGTACAAATGCTCCGGACATTCCGAAACAATGCTTACACTTGGAACATTGGAGTCTATGGCATGGTTACAAAGGGAACCGTTCTGGCCCCTGCTGGCGCTGGAGTTCCTTACGGAACCCAACCAATGCCGATTACGAGCTCAGACATGGAAAAGCCGGCCGAGACGATTTCTTTCACCGACGGTTACTTCCCGAAGCGTTACAATACAACGGAAGCCCTTTCTGGTTGGGTGAACTGGTGGTACAAATGGGAGATCTGGCCACGACACCGAGGCGGCGTGATCCTTTCTTTTGTAGACGGACATGCGAAGTTCTTCAATGCCAAGGCCCTGCCAACCGCAGGAAAGGTGGTTGATAGTTGCCCGAGTTGGTCGTCCACCAGCACGCTGGAAACGTACTACTCATGGACAAAGCACGTGCCTGCAGCGAAGTTGCAACAGTGCGGCATCAAGGATTACCCAATCTCTGAAAAGCAACATGAGTGTGTTGGGCACCCTGGTAGCACACCAAACTGGGGCGACATTCACGGTGTTCCCGGCACCTGTATCGGCGACGTAAACGCACGATAAATCTACGACCACAAAGAAAAAGGGCTGTCCCCTAAGAGGACAGCCCAATTTTATTGAACGACCCTCTTACTGGTCGCCGCCGATACCGAAGTTAGAAACAACGATCTCGAAGTCGCTTGGTCCGATTTCGCCGTCACCGTCAACGTCGAATCCGGCATCGTAACCAGCATCGCTTGAAGTCAAACCGAAAGCATTGACAACTGCTTCAAAGTCAGATGGTCCAACTTCGTTGTCATTTGGCGTGGTGTCTCCGTTGATCAAAACGAAGTTAGCGGTGGCAGTCGCGGATCCGTCGCAAACAACGTTCGTGATCGTCTTTCGAAGGAACGTTCGTGTTTGGATGCTCAGGTCGTAAGTTCCTGGGACGAGCGGCTGTCGAATCTCGAAGTTTCCGCTGGCATCAACTAATGCAGTCAGCGTTTCAATCACGTCAAGAGTTCCAGGAGTCCGGAATTCCACGTTCACCGACGTTGGGCGAGCAGCTTCTGAGAGGTCACTGAATGTGATTTGACCGGTCACCTTCGCAGCTTGAACCAGCTTGAGTTCGATGTCATCAATGAGGTTGATTTCGCGACCACTTGCGGCCTCGCCATTCATCATCAAACGCTCGACATTCGCTAAGATCTCTGAAACTGGCTTAACTGGGTCGCCATTGTAGGCACCAGCAGACCAGCCAGAGAAGTCAGCGAGATTAATCGTGAACTCCTTGGATGATCCGAAGGTGACATAGAAATCAGGATACAGAGACTCGATTTCCGCGACACTAAGAGTCTTTCGAAGGTAGCTCGTACCGCTCATCATTTGGAAATAAAGGGATCCAGCGTTTGCAGGAGTAACAGAAGCAGGGAACTCCCGTCGGAACTTGAACTTGAGTTGGCTACCAGCACCAAGAAGGTCACCGCGTCCACCAGTTGGAAGCCAGGTTGGGGGGAACATCACGATCTCACCTTGACCCGCTGCCATGTCATAAACTCGGATCGCACCGTCAACGCCGTTTAAGCCGTCAATCGTTTCCCATCGAACGTGGCTGGCAACGTCGCCCTGAGGGAAACCAGCGTATCCATCAGACTCTCGGTTGTGAGTGAATCCCATCCGCCCGCTGTCACCATTTGGAATGGTGTTGAAGTCAGAAGAGACTGTTTGAACCCCAGTGCCAGCGTCATAATTCATAATGATGTCGTCCACCATGTTGATCTCAGTTCCAGCAACTTCAACGTCAAGGGCAATCTTGTCTACTGCGGCCATGACGGTGTCAAAACTAAGGGCACCGCCACCAAGGGTGAATTCTGCAGGATTCTTGAGGTTCAACGTCATCGGTCCAGACCAAACGTTAACGAAATTAACCACATTGCTTGGAATGACATATCGTCGCTGAACAAAAGTAGGACCTGAGTAGAAGCGAATGTCTACGCTTGTGGAAGTTGCCGTGCCTGGAGTAATTCGAGCAAAATCAATGCTCATGGTTCCAGAGGTTAAACCAAGGAAGTTTCCGCCGTTGACCAAGAACTTGGAAGGGGCAACGATCCAGTCGCCATTTCCACCGCCGATGTCGGCGCAAACGAGAACGTTACGATCGATGAAGCGATTCCACTCAGCGGAACTCCAGAGGTCACAAGGAACACCAGGGATTAAACCGTTGTCTTGAGTGCGCGGCGCACCGTGGCGCCAGCCGTCTCGGCCATCGTTCCAAGTTGGAGCAGTATTGAAGTCTGCAAAGAAGGTGGTTGTTTGTGCAAAGACGCTTGATGCACCGAGCACCAGCATTGCGGCGATAAGGGAATTTTTCATGTTTCTCTCCGATCTGATTGAGATGGAGTACACACCCTCCACCCAAGCCCTAGGTTTGCCCAAGAATATTAAGTTCGGATTAACGAATGGTCAAGAGAAGGTTAAGAATCGTTCAAAGAGTGAATCTTAACAAATCACCATTTGCTTAGGGTGTGAGTTTGCTAGAAAAACTGACTTGATCCCCTTCGATGATGAGGTCGCCCTTGGAGCCGAGCACGGTCAGGCCGCGAATCCGCATCGATTTCCAGGCCTTCGGCAGGTTTGGCTTCGCAGAGAGGACATAGCCAGACTTCAGGTCGGCAATTTTCTTAAATCCAGCCGGGATCTCGGTGTCAATGCGCAGACCGGCAAACCCAAATAGGACAGCCTGTAAGCACCCGCCAGCTCCCGTCGTGAAGTAGGTTCGCTCGCTGTTCCTTTTTTCGCTGAATAGCATCAACGGATGGTCAGCAAAATCCTTCCAGCTCCGGTGCCACGCCTTGTATGCTTCTTCCGACTGCCCCATCCGAGCATATATGATCGAATGAATCGAATCCGTCATCGCAGGACCGTTTTTGATCACTTTGTCCGAAAATCGGCTCATCATGACCTTTGCGTTCTTTTCGGCTTCCGGATTCTGCAGAGGATAAATGCTCAGCACAGCGGCGGCTTGCTTGTAACTTTTGACTTTGTCCCCATCGTAGGTGAGAAGTGACTTTTCATCCCTTGGGAGCATGAACAACCCCTTGCCAGGCGCGTAGTTATCCACGCAAAACTGAGCTAGAAGATTTGTGTAGAGGTCGTTGTTCCCGATGAAGTGTTCATCGGGGCTCATTGTTCCGTTGATCGAGAGCTCCTTGGTCGGATCGCCCGTTGCCCGGTCCAAGAAAAACGCCGCTGCCCCTCTTCCAATCTGGTTGACATCCTTCATCTCGGCCAGACCCAGCGCCCCAGCTTTGCGGAGTGCAAAAGCGACCGATCCTGTGATGTGGTCCTGATACTTGCTTGAACCTGGCACTGTCTCTCGTCCGGTTACACTCGACTCCCAAGGGTATTTGAGCGCTCCGGCGGCTGGCGCGCGGTTTGGAATTCCGGAGGGCTTGCCAGTCGGACGCCCAGCTTTGACCCATTCAAGATAGTTCTTTCGTGCCTGATCCGCCATAGCAATCCTATAATCGGTAATCACTTTCGCTCGATCCGGATCAAGTAGAGCAAGAGCAGGAAAGACCCAGATGTCGGCATCCCAAAAGACATGACCAAAGTACGTGCTACTGCTCAAGCCCATTGGGCTGATTGAGCGATTCGATTCCGGGTCGATCGAGCTCCGCAGGTAATAGAGGAAGGATCGAATTGCGCGCTGATCCTCCTCTGGACCATCAATTTCAATATCCGTACTCCAAAACTCCTTGTAGTAGAGTTCGGCTGCCTTTTCAAGATCGGTGAACCTCTGCTTGGGAGGTTCCCCGCCATCAAATTCCCTTGGAATATATTGAGACTGATCGGTCTGATCTCTAAGGTTTTTGTCCGATCGGGATTTCGCTTCGACAGTGGTTGCAAGCTTCACCGTAAGTCTCTCTGCCCATATTGGTAAGCCGGTTGGATCTAAGATTGCTTCCCGGAAGTAGCGAATTTTCTGACCCCTGTCGGTGGAAACCCAAGATGTTTCAAGGATCCCAGATTTGAGATTCAGCGTTTGTTGATATCCCGAAACCTCCCGGAGGTCGAAAGCGGGAGGGGCAAGTTCGTCTTTGTGCCAATCCTTGAGGGGAATGATCTTCTCCTCACCAGATTGCTCGTAACTCTCGATTGAGAAAGCTGGTAGAGGCTTTCCCTTCAGATCATTTGGGCGTCCGTCTCGACCAATTCTGATCCCGACGCTGCCGTTCCAAAGGAGGGCGGGAGTTGGATCTGCCTTGTCGGTTGACGAAAGAACCCAGGTTGCGTCTTCTCGATCAATCGCTAGCTGTTCCACCGACTCCTTCTTTTGGCAACCAGTTAATGTTAGGGCAAGAATCGCAAAAATCGCCAGTCCTTTCGGTCTAGCTTCGGGCGACTTCCAATACGGAGCGAACATTCCATTCATGAGATTCCAGTTGTTCCCAGGCTTCCTCTTCCGTCAGGTTGGAAAGATCCCGGACGATGCGCACGCATCTCTCCTTTAATTTTTGGTTCTTGGCCTTCACATCCACCATAAGATTTTCAATAACTTTTCCAGAAAGGACCATCGCGATGGTGCTAATTCGGTTAAGAGCAAGTTTTTGAGCAGTACCCGCCTTGAGTCGAGTTGATCCGGTGAGGATTTCTGGACCCGTGTCCAAAATGATTGCAAGGTCTGCCTCATTGATCAGCTCGGCGGCTTTGTTATTGACGATCACGCAGGTCCAGATTCCTTTTGCCTTAGCGTGGCGAATCGCTCCCATCACATAAGGAGTGCGACCACTTGCGGCGATACCGATGACGATATCGCCTTTTTGAGCATCAATCGCATTGAGATCAACAATTGCGGCGTGAGGATCATCTTCTGCGTCCTCAACCGCTTTACCAACGGCGGCCTGTCCTCCCGCGTGAAGCGCAACAAAACGATCCGCCTCAATCCCAAACGTTGGAGGCATTTCCGCGGCGTCCATACTAGCAATTCGACCAGATGTGCCGGCTCCGCAGTAGATGATGCGGCGACCATTTTGAAATGCTTCTGCCGCTTTTTCAGCCGTCAATGCTAGAGGTGCCTCGGCACTCTGGAGAGCTCGAAAAACGCTCATCTCTTCTTCGTTCATCAGACGGACAATGTCTTTGGCAGACATTTTGTCTAGTCCAAACGAACGGGGATTGCGGCCTTCGGTGCTCATGTATTTCTATTGTGTCGCAAGACGGACCGCGCCTTCCAGGGGCGATAGCTTTGGAGCGTAGGTTTGCATGCGTAACCAGCTCTCAAAAAATTTGATCACCATCGGGGAAGCATCCCAGAATCCCCCGGTTCGGTAGACCTTGAATTTCCTCTCCGGGAATCCCTGATGCCTCATGTGATCGTGAACCAAATCTGCAAGCGGTTGCATCGCCGAACCTAAAATTCCCTGACAATACTCATCGCCGGAATCGGCGGATCTGGCGAGTTCGCCCCCCAAGTTGGCAAGGAGCTGACCGGCGGGAGTGCGATTTCTGTAAACGGCGGCGACGACACCTGGCTCGTCTGTGGCACCCAAAACTTTTCTTACACATTCAAGTGCAGCGGGACTTATGCGTTCGCGCTGAGAGGGAATTAACCATTCGGTTAAAAGCACTTTTCCAGCCCAAAATCCGCTCCCAACATCGCCCAATAGAGGGCCACCACCTCCAGACTTAACAAGGCCACTTGGTCCGAATGAGCTAATTAGAGAGCCAGTTCCGGAGATCACGCAGATCGCATCGGGGTCGTCGCAGGCTGAGAGGCTTGCTGCAAAGTCTGGGTAGGGAACAACTTCTGCGTCCGGTAAAAGCTCGGAAACAAGCTCCTTTAAATCAAGTTTGTCTTGATCCGTCAGCAATCCGGCCATACAAACTGCGGCCTTCGAAATCTTTGGAGCATCGGAGCAAAGGGTTCGGAGGTGTGTGTGAAGAACTTCTCTGGGAGTGGAAGCCCAGTTCGCAGCCCCGCTTTTGGATTCAAAAATCACCTTTCCGGTCGGATCACAAACTTGGAGCCGCGAAGAAGTTCCTCCGCAATCAAACCCAGCCACATTCATGCCGATAGTTTGCCTCAGAATCCAGTGTTCGTGCCAATTGGCTACAATAGGCATGGTTGGGAAACGACCCGATTACCGGAGGACACAGATTTGAGGCGATATCAGGGAGAGGATTTAAGAGCAGCACCGCGCATCGCGGTCGTGGCAAACGACGCAATAGGGAATTTTGTGGTCAGCACTCCGCTTTTACAAATGCTGAAGGAGCGATTTAAGCCATTTGCCCTAGACTACTATGGGGGAGCCCGAACCTGGGAACTGATCGAAAATAGTGACTTGATCGACTACGGCTATCCTCTTCACGGGGCACCTCCCAACGAAACAGCGAAGGCAATCGCAGAGCGGACCGATGACGGTTCATATGATTTGATCGTGAACCTGGAATGGACCGCATACGCCAAGACATGTACGGCAATGCTCTCTCATCATGAAACCTTCATCTGTGGACCTTCCTTTGGCCGCGGGGGTCGAGCAGATTTGGAGATGCCAGGGGACGATCGGGGGGATTTGTGGCGCGATCAAGAATGGATCAGCGAGGATCTCACAAGGAAGTATCCGTACTTGAGGTCTGGGTTCATCGGCGAAATTTTCTGCCGCTTGGCTTACTTAGAAGGCGATGTTCCGAGATATCGCCTACCTTCTAAAATTCCAGCGCAATCCATCCCAGATGTTCTCATCGCAACCGCCGCCAGCCTGCCAGATAAGCTCTGGGCCCCCGAGAGTTGGATTCAAACCCTCAACTGGCTGAAGGATAAAGGGATTTCGGTAGGTTTGATCGGGGCTCCTCCGGCGCGTCAGCAGGAATTCTGGAAAGGGAACTCGGTGGAGGACGATCTTGTGGCCCAAGGATTGGTCGAAGACTTGCGCGGCGTTTTTTCACTACCAGAGGTTGTCGGTGCGCTTCAAAGGTCAAAAGCGGTTTTCAGCGTTGATAATGGCGTTATGCACCTTGCTGCTGGTACTCAGACTCCAATCGTCGGTTTGTTTAGGTATGGCATTCACCGCCTATGGGCTCCTCCAGCGCATGAGTTGACGGTCTTAACCCCGGCCCCAGATGACGTTGTCGCGACGATTACGGCTACGGATGCAATTGCTGCACTTGGAAACGCACTCAAAATCGGATAACATACGCGGATGAAAGGCGGAATTTTGATTCGATCCCTGATGTGCTTTTGTGTCATGGGGATGGTTAACCCAGTTCAAGCACAGAAGATGGAAGAAGAACGCTACCGACCCGGGTTCAATAAAGTCAGCTTCATTCCTGGGTTGCACTTTAATCCACGCCCGGCAGGAACCGTCGTAGACACGATTATCCTGCATCATACGGCTAGCAGCACCACATCAAGTTGCGTGAGGTGGTTCGAAAATCCCGAAAGCAAGGTCAGCGCGCATTATGTGATCGGCAAGGATGGCTCGATTATTCAAATGGTAAACACTTTTTATCGGGCTTGGCATGCCGGGAATAGCGTCATCGACGGACGCACCAACGTCAACGACTATTCCGTCGGAATCGAGATTGTGAATATTGGCTCTGAGCCCTACCCGTCAGCTCAGGTCACGGCAGTACGAAACATCGTAGGTCACCTGTGCCACTACCGCTATAAAGGTCAGATTAAGCAAATAGCTAGCCACGAGTACATCGCGGTGCCCCAAGGGCGAAAAAACGATCCCAAGAATTACCCTTGGGATTCGCTATCTGACCTCTCACAGGAACTTGGTATCCGACTGCTTTACGGCAAGACTGATGGAAACTAATGCTTAAGCAGCCAACAGTTGCGACCAACGACGTTCGTCAATTCGACTCAAACGGGTGATATTAAATCCCGTCCGGAATAACTGGGTTTCGTCATCCAATCGGCAGTAAACGACGGTCCCCTCAACGTGGACCTCACCGGTCTTGGTTTCGAGAATGATTTTAAGATGCTGGCCTGTCTCGTACGAAGCCGGGGTTTCTAAGCCGAGTCCCCGTTCGGCAACATCAATGACGGGGCATTGTACTTCCTCTGTTCCAGTTAGGATGCGCGCGTTTATGAGGGGCGCACGTCTGCGGATCTGCGCTTTGGGGGGTTCCATCCGAATCAAAGAAGGAACCGGGAAGTAGGCTTTTCCATCCAGAATCCCGCTACATATGGCTGAAAACGTCGTGCTCGCCTGATTTGAGTTGAGGTGAATGATGCAAGGATCCCCATTGAGCACCGAATCTGTGAGAGCGGTGACCAAAATGAGCGTGCCAGCCGGGGAGGGATGCACCCAAGCAAAAAGCTCTTGATTGTCTTGGATTTTGGTGATCACTGCTCGGGTGTTTTCGAAATGCCTCAATCCATTTGCACTTGATCCGTCTCTGCTCATCGTAATTACCTACCGAGTAGATTCTTGGTTCTTTCCGGGGAATCCTTGCCAGTATTTTTCACAGTATCCCAGCTTTTTTTGTTGGAATGAAACAACCAATAAAAATGACCCGATCAAAACCCCTGATCAAATCGTCTAAGATGCGGTATCTTGTTGGTGCGGCACGATTTCGTGTCGGTGGCCATATTGCAAGCTTGGAGAAGATATATAGTGAACCGAGTGACTAAATTATTAGGTCTGCTTTCAGCGTCGATCATCACGGTCGGGCTAAGTACGACTGGATCTGCACAAAGTTTCCTTGGAGACGTTTCAAAGCAGGACCGCTTAAAGAGCGGGACGACTTTGATGGAATCGTCTTTCATGGAAAACAAGGGTCAGTGGGACAGCCGCGCGCTGTTCATGACCCGCGACGAAGGCTTAAACACGTGGGTAACCCGCGATGGGTTTGTGTTGGACGCTTACGAGCTTCAGGATGTTAAGAAAAACGAGTTCCTGAGCACTGTCCAAAGCAACGAAGTCCCTGTTTCCCCGAACCTTAAGCGGCGTGTTGGGCACGTTGTCTCTTTCCGATTAGAAAACGCAAACAAGCGGGTTTCGACTTCGGGAACAGATGCAATCCAAACTCGGATTGACTTCTTGGGTCTAAACACTCCTTCAGTTAAGGATGTCAAGGCGTATCGAGAAGCATTTGTTCAGAACCAAATCTCTGGTTTAACAACTCGGTTCTATCGAGACGAGCAAACCCCTCGCTACGACCTCATTCTTGCTCCTGGCGCGAATCCAAACGCAATTTCGTTCCGCATCACCGGGGCGCAAAGCGTATCTGTTGATACAGATGGTTCTCTGCGCATAAACACCTCGATTCGATCCCTCTTCCAGCGTGGCCTTTATACGTTCCAGGAAACTGGTCGAAGCCGCCAAGAAGTAGATTCAGCTTTTAAGGTGAAGCAAGATGGCGACGACTTTATCCTCACCATCGAAGTTGGAAAATATGATCGCTCCAAGCCGCTTATCATTGACCCGCTTGTCTACGGCACCCACTTCGGCGGAAACTCAGAGGATGATGAAATCCTTGATGCGACCAGCGACGCTTCTGGTTCGGTTTACTTCACTGGATACACCGCCGCAAACGACTTCCCAGTCACAGATGGTCCTTATGGAATCGAAGTCACCCAAAAAGATGGCTTCGTTTCTGCACTTCAAGGCGAAGCATATGACCTCAGTTATTCCGCGTTCATTACGGGTGCGGGTCAAGACTTGGGTCGATTCATCGAAGTTGACCAGTACGGGAACCTTTGGGTTGCTCTTTCTTCCGAGTCCACAGGTGCGCCAACTGGTCTAGCTGCGACGATTCGGCAAACACCGGCTACCACTGCTCCAACGGGTGGAACATTCCAGATCGTATTCCGTGGTCAAACGGTTGATGCTCCTTGGAATGCAACATCTGCTCAAGTAAAAACGCTCCTGGACGGGATGCCTCTACAGCCAGTTGGTGGTTTTACCGTAACGGGTGGACCACTTCCAGCAACCCCGATTGTCGTAACTGCGCCAAATGATCTTGGATATGACACAGTGACGGTCAACTCACGAATGAAGCCATTTGTGATTGAATCGAACACGCCGGCTCCGGTTTCTAGTCAATTCTTGCGACTTGCTCGCGAGCAATTTGGCTTCACTCCGGCGGGCGGAACGTTCCGACTCACTCTAAACGATGGAGCTCCAGCAAACAGTAATACGATTGCCTGGAATGCTGGGAATATCACAACTCAATCCGCGCTTCGAGCGATCCCTGCACTTGCCGGAACTGCCCCGGTTCGCGTCGCTGTTGCGATCGATACTCCGATTCCTCCTCCCGTTATTCCTAATACCAATACCTTGGTTGAAGGAAGGCTCAGGATTGATTTCACCACGGCCGCGGGCGCACCCGAACCTCGAAACCTGCTTACCGTAGACGCTACGGCGATTACTTCAAGCAGTTATCAAATCGCTCCTCCAGCTGGTGGAACGGGTGGTAAGGCAGTCATCATTCGATTCCAGCGCGTAGGTCCTGGAATTCTTGATCCGCTCAGTGCTCCTGTATCCAAGATTGTTAGTGGACTTCGACCATATGTTGAGGATCCGATGACTGGGATCAAAGACTACACCGGGCTTACTGGATTCTCAATCCGGCCAGGTGCAGGTGCGACTGGAAATGTCGAACTTGCTGTAGTTGGTTCCACGGCTACGGTTCCTGGAACGATCAGCGAAGTTACAGCAACTCCGCCGGTGAATCCAGTTCGTGGTTTCTACCTGACCCTATCCTATCCTGGAACGGGAAGCACCGTTACGACACTAACCGCAAGATCTGGCTACGTTGGAGGTACGGTAAGTACTCAAATCAACGATGCTTCGATGGATCAGGACGGTTCGCTGTATATTTGCGGAGACATCTTCTTACCAGCCGCGAATCCTGCCAACGTGACGAATGCGATTCTTGGTAACACAAGTAGTGTTTTCCGAACAACGACGGGAACATATGCCAACGGTAATCTCTTGCGAGGTCGAGATGGCTTTGTACGAAAGTACGGTCCTACTGGAACTTTGATCTTCTCAGCAACTCTCGGTGGTTCTAACTCCGACCGAGCTGATGCGATCAAGCCTGACATCGCAGGGAATATGTACGTTCTCTCCCGAACAAACTCCTTTAACTTCCCCCGAACGGTCAATGCTTACGATCAAGCCTTCTCAAACACGGCGACGAATCCTAAGCTTGCAATCACGAAGCTCAATTCGAGTGGAACAACTCTAAGTTACTCCTCAGGAATGACGTGTCAACCGATTCTGGTTACCGCCTTTGGCGATCCAGCGTCTGAGACCGATGCAAACGTTCGCGTGATCAACTTGATGTTCCCATTCAAACTGGGAGTTGACTCTAAGGGTAATGCGTACGCGTTCGGTAGCGTAGCGCGTGGTCTAACTGGTCCACTGCCGATGATCACCACCCCATCGACACCTCAAGTCGCAGGACAAGTAAATGCCCTCGACAGAGATATGTCGCCGGGTGACTTGGACGCAGCCATCATCGTGATGAACTCTACCGCCACTGGACTGCTTTACAGTAGCTTCATTGGTCGGGATGATTCAAGCGAAACTGCGTTCGGCATTGACATTGATAAGTCAGGCGGTGTCCTGTTGGTTGGTGGAACAACTCCACGAGTTGCTCCTAGCACGACTGGATACGGTCTGAACACTTCGTACCTGTCAACGTTTGCATATAAGAACGTGACAGACCAAGGCGGACTTGATGGCTTCTTAGTTAAGCTAAAACTTATCCAGCCAATCTTGCTCGGTGTTGCCACTGACCCTGAGTCCATCGCTGGTGGACTTGGCGCAAAGGCAGAACTCTTCGTAGCTCTGCGAAACGTTGCGACTGCGAACACGACCCTTACGCTCCGGATTAGCAATCCATCCGTTGCGAGGTTCGATAGTGAAAATGGACTTTCTAGCAAGCGTGTCACGATTCTTGCTGGAGAACAGTTCAACACAAGCACAATCGAAGTCTTCTCCCGACTCACGGTGACGCCAACATTCGTTGACATCCGTGCAGAGCTCGATGGTGACTTTGTTCAAACAAGGCTTAACGTCCGACCATGGTTGGATGGATTTATCCTTGGTGTTAGCGAAATCCCTGGCGGCGAAGAAGTTACCGGTACGGTCTCGCTCTTCCAACCTGCTCCAGTCGGTGGTATGCCGGTCAACCTTTCTGCCGATGATCCTGCAATCAGCTTTGCTGGTGGAAGCAACTTCATCATTCCACAAGGAGAAACCTCGGCTAACTTCCAAATTCTCACCGCTGGTGTGGATGCAGATCAAGATGTCAACATCACGGCGACAGTCGCAGGCGTTGGTATCACGAACACTCTCAAGCTCACTCCACCACTTCTCCAGAACCTGGACATCGCTCCAGACCGGATCAGCGGCGGTGAATCGAGCCAAGGAACCGTTCGGATCGTTGGAGTCGCGGGCCCGGGCACGTATGTGACCATCAGCCAAGCAGGTTCAACTACCGTGACCATTGCGGACGAAAACCCACTCCTTCCTGGAGTTCAGGTCCAAGTGCCGCAGGGACAAGACGAAAAGACGTTTAACATCCAAACTTCCTTCGTTTCGTCCAACTCCTCAGTGGTACTTACTGCTCTGCTCAATGGTGACTTTGCACAAGACAGCTTGTTCATCGAAGCCACAGAAATCATCGGCATGACTTTGACTCCGTCTTCGGTTGTTGGTGGAAACACCAGCGTCGGTCGAGTCACGTTAAGTCGGGCAACTGGTCAAACGGGTCTTCGGATTCCGTTGATCAACAGCAATCCAGCTGCATGTACGATCTCTGGTGGAGACCCAGATAACCTCGCGTTGCAAAACGTGGTGGTCGTCCCAGCAGGAGCGACAACGGCGACCTTCCAAATCGTGACCAATCCGGTCTCGGGTGGAGCAACCGCGCTGATCTCGACGAGCAAACCAGGATATGCAGTGGCTTCGGCTTTGCTGACAATCCAGGCTGTTAACGTAAGCTTCTCGTTCACGCTGACCCCGCAAACCCTAACCGGTGGCGCGACCAGTAGAGGCCGAGTAACGCTGGCAACGGCATCGCCGATTGCCCTCACGTTCAACATCACGTCAAACAATGCGTTTGCTAGTCCAGCGGTAAGCACGATCACAATCCCAGCGGGTTCAACCTTCCGCGAATTCGATGTCCTCACATCCCTCACAGGAACAACGGTCACATCGAATATCACAGTTGAACTCTTCGGACAAACACAATCGAAGACGCTGACGATTCTGCCGCCAGCAATCCAAAGCTTCAGCCTAAGTCCAACCTTGGTTCTAGGCGGAAGCTTGACAAACGGCACATCAACAGCGACAGTGAGACTAGACCAACCAGCACCAACTGGAGGAATCGTCATCAACTACACCTCTAACCAACCAGCATTCGTATACTTCGGAACACCAGGCACCACGTCTGGAACGATAACGATCCCAGCTGGTTCAAGAGATGGAACCTTCCAAGTGAAGACGAACCCAGTCACGCGGCAAATCGGAGCACGGATCTCGGCAACAGCAGTTGCTAGGAACCAGACCTTCACCGCACTCCTGACAATCAATCCAGCGCCATAAACAAAGGATAAATCAGGAGCAAAACCGGACTTTCTCTAGGCAGAAAGTCCGGTTTTCTTTATCCCAGCTGGGGTAAAACTAGCAGTGATGGATCGCACAGGAATGTTTATTCTGGGAATTCTCGTCGGCGCCGTAGCCGTACTGGGAGTTCAAAAAATGATCGAAGAGAATCAACTCAGTCTGGACGATTTGGAAGACTCTCTCGAAGAAAAGCTTGGGGCATTGGAAGAAGATTTCTCCCAGCCGCTTTTTAACTAGGCATCAATCTGAATGCCAAAGCAAGTCGTTGTCGTCGGAGCCGGAATCGGTGGTCTAAGCGCGGCAATCCACCTCAAACTCGCCGGCTACGAAGTCCTGGTCCTTGACCAAAGAGACCAAGTCGGTGGCAAGGCAGCCCAAATCGAACAAGAGGGATACCGCCTCGATCCAGGCCCTAGCATCGTTATTCTCACTGAGATCTACGAAAAACTCTTCGCCAAAGCCGGACGAAAAATGTCCGACTACCTCCAATTCCAAAGGCTCGACCCGTTCACCCGAGTCTATTTCGAAGGCCAACCAAACCCCATAGACCTTCCCGCAAACTGGGAAGACTGCAAACAAGTCCTCAAAGACATCGCACCCCAAGACGCAAAGGCTTTTGACGAACTCCTAGCAAAGCTAGACCAAGTCGCACCAGAAATGGACGACTCGATTTTCGCCTACCCAATCGACCAACCGTGGCACCTTGTCAAACCACCGCTTGCCCGGTTCGCGCGAAAAATGGGAGTCTTCACCCCATACAAACAAGCCGTGGACGCAATGTTCACCAGCCCCATCCTCAAGGCATTTTTCTATGGATTCCCCAGCTACGGCGGGCAAAGCTACAATGTCCCATCGCCGGGATCGCTGCTGATCCCCTATTACATGATCCGGCGCGGAGTTTTTTGGCCCATCGGCGGAATCGGAGCCATCCCAAAAGCCCTGCACAAACTCGCAACCGAACTCGGAGTCGAATTCCGACTGAACACAAAAGTCACCGGGGCAATCGTCACGAATAAAAAAGTCACCGGACTCAAAACCGAGAGCGGGGAAGTCATCGCCGCCGATGGCGTGGTCAGCAATTGCGACCGGCTGACCTTCCAGGCCATGATCGGAAATCCCCATGACCTCAAACCAAGCTATAGCTACTTTACGCTGCACATGGGCATCAAGCGAAAAATCCCCCAGCTCTCGCACCACACGCTTTTTATCCCCACCAGCTTCGAATCCGGGTTCGAAGAACTCTACAAAGACCGCATTTTCCCGACCCGCCCCATCATTTACGTCAACGAAACCTCCACCATAGACCCCACGACGGCGCCGGAAGGATGTACCAATTTCTTTGCCGTGGTCACGTGTCCTAGCATGGAAAAGCACCTCGATTGGCCAGCAATGCAAGACGATCTGCGAATCCGTCTGCTCAATGAATTGCGCGGTTACGGGTTAGAATTCATCGAGCCCGAGATCGCTTTGTCGCGTGTGCAGACCCCGGCAACCTTCGCCCAGCGAGACGGAAACAATAAAGGCTCGCTGTATGGCCCCGACGAAAAGTATCGCCTCTGGGGATTCATGCCGCTCCGATGCCGCGATGAACAAATTTCCAATCTGTTCTACTGCGGAGGATCAGTCCAACCAGGAGCAGGAATGCCCATGGTCACCCTAAGCGGAATGTTCGCTGCGGATCTGGTTAAAGTGGCTATTCGATAACTTCCAATCGATTCCTTCCAGACCAGATAGTGAGGATATCAATAAATGTCATTGTCTCCATAAGTGGAAGTCGCTTCGGGTGGGTTTCCGATTTCTGCCGCAATTTCAAACGCTACTTTGTCAAGATGCCTTTTGTTTGCTACTGCCGCTTCGTATCTTTGGTTCTCTGCTGCTTCTAGTCGGTCGTCTTCAGCCCGTGTTGATGCTGTTGCGACTCGAGAAGGTCCTCTCAGGGGATACGAACCCGATCTTTTCGCATCAACACGTAAATGTTTCCACAAAGAATTTTGTTCACCGAGTGTAATGATTTCCGCATACATGGTTTTCACTCGCTGTTTAGACTGATTGCTCTCTGAATAATGCCGGGCGACGCGGAGATCTTGCTCCCCTCGTACTGCAGAAAGAAACTTGAAAAATAGGAGAAGTCCACAACTGGGATCATATTGCGCTACCTTATCAAGAGCGGACTGGAGGGGTGCAACGTCGGCTTTATGACCAAATTTCGAATGATGGTAATACCATCGCATCGCGTGAATGATCGCAAATAGTTGCTCCGGGGTTTCCGTATCGAACCACCGACCAAGATGAAATTTCCGAGCATATTCGTAAGCGGCTAACCGAAGTTCAATGAGTTCTGACTCGTTTAGTGTTCCTGTCTCAGTGTATTTTTTTTCCAGCAATACAGCCGACTTATGCCTTGACCGGGCCAAAAGATGACCATGCGAGACGTATAATGCCTCTAGTTTTTGTAATTGGGCGGTTTTTTTGTAATGAAAAACAAGATTTGTAGCTTGGAACGAGCTAATTGAACCCGTACTCAAAAGATTTTCCAGGCGCTGATAATCTTCTTGCGTTCTCGCAGGTCGCAGGTCCGGGCGTAAAGTTTCTCTAGTGGTGTTACCACCCATACCACTCCGTCTTAGCACTGAAAAGCTATTTTTTTTAGAATTATCGGAATTTTTCATTTGGTTCAAGTTTTGTACGCTAACCAGAATCTGAGGCACCATTGCGGTTCCTATCAGGAAGATAGTCCCTGTTATAAATATTGCTGATTTTTTCATTTGATTTTGTTCCCTCCCGTTTGTTTAATCGTTAATAAATCGCTCAGCCCATTGTATTTCATCAATACTCGGCGTGCCAGTAGATGATTTATTCAGGTTTGTGTCGCCCTCCCATAGTCCAAATGTTGATTCTCGGGTAAAGCCACCCATCCACCACCAATTTTGTCTCAACAAGGGTACAGGCATACGTCTTTCTTCAGAAAAGGCAGGGGGATAGTACATGTGGTAAGTCGAAAATTGTGCATCAATTGAATGAGAGAATCCAGCAGTTAGTGTACTATAACTTGGAGCATCGACTTCCCAGAATTCTAACTCAGGTGATTCTGGAAAATAACGAGATTTATACGGGTAAACGTTATCTAAGCCTCTAGTCACGTTACCAGGATGTGAAACTCCATTGATGATGAGATCCCAGCCGAGAAGCTGACAAATGGCGTTCCGGGGGGGGCAGGGGAAATTCCATCAATTCCTGAGGAGTTTGAGAATATCCAAAGAAATATATTGGATCCGTATCGAGGTCCGTATAGGAAAGCACGTTCATTGTGAGCAAGTCCCAAGAATAGGTAACTTTCCCATTCGGTACGACCACGTCCGTTTGAAAGTCAAATTCAGGCACCCAAAAATTCGTTTCGGTTTTGACATTGAGCCCGAACGTGCCGAGCGGATTCACAGTAAGGTCAAAATCAGCGCTTGTCTCTGTTTGAGTCTCTTCATTGTGGCACTGGTAAAATCTAAATGTTTCTTCGTCTTCAACCAATGTTGGAATATTGAGCCGCGTATCGAAATTAGAGTCCATGATGTAGCCATCAAGCAGAACTCCTCCTTTGGCCTTCCAAGCATAATTTGCATCGTTTGCAGTGAAATACGATCCGTCCCATGGGGATTTGCAAGAGATATTTACGTCGAAGTCTATTCGTTGGCCCGTCATCGCATGGTATCCATATCCTTCCGTTCTGAACTTAGTGTGAGTACTTCCGATCTGATAAATAGTTGGAACCCATGCAGCCACGGCGTAGCGAACCGAAGCGGTGCAACCCTTTGGTGGCAACCCCTCTACGATGAAACTGCTTCCTGCTGCAAATGGTGAAACAGTAACTGTGAAACTTTCACCCGGATTTTCTTTTACCCAGGCTCTATCGCTTTCAGACTCCGCACCCACGGGTTCAATTCCGTGAAAAATTATGTTAAGGTCACCGCCAATGCCGTTATCACAATTGCCTGCGATCCCTGTCCAATCTGCTCGAGATCTCTCATAAACCAGGCATGAAGCAGGAGGTTCTTCACCTTCAAATCCAGGGATCCAGGTCAATGTCGCCGTAATTGTGCCAAAACAGGTAAACGATGCAACCGGTGGTCCGTCAGGTAATGGGGCAGGCATGGCATTACCGCCAGCTCCGTATGCGTCTGCTCCACCATAGGTGTCGTGACCGTAAAATCCTGGAAGGAACGGGAATAGGTGGCTTACCTTTATAGTGCCTCCTCCTGAGTAGCTCACCTCGTAATGTCCCGCCGGACTTTGGCTGACCAAAATTAGGAACAGCATCAAAACCGCTAACTTCAAGGCGGATACTCCAGAAACCTTATTAACACTGTTCACGGAAAGTGATTACAACATGTTCCCATTATAACAAGGAAATTAAATCTGAGTGTTAAATGTCGCCCCTATTTTAAGTTTTTTCCGGCGTACTTTTGTTCTGGTTTGAGCGCCTGTTTGCAGGGTTGCATTCAGGGTGACTCCAATTTTGATTAGCCGTACGAAGGGCGTCATCTGCAGGAAAATGTCCAAACGTCGACTCGGGTTAACCTATAGCCTGTTAGGCCAGCATGGGCTGTAGCCGATTGAAGGATGTGGCAACTTGAATCGGTGCGGACTTTTTGTTCTCCCCCTTCGCACCGGGAGGGGGTGTTGCTTTGGTGGGGGTTTTTTCTTGGTTCAGGGAGAAAATTTCCCAAGGCAGGAAGAAAGTTCCGGAGTAGGGGCAGAAGATTTACCATTTGGGAATAAAAGTTGTTGCCTTGGGAAATTTTCTTGTTGCTACGGGCCAGGTGACCTGGGTGGTAACCCAGGTTTCCTAACCCTTTCACCCGCGCGAAAGCAACCTTGTTCTGGGCAATACCGGCGAATCAACGGAATGATCTTAGAGGTATCGTTTCAAAATGAATTGGGATATTCACAGTTGGAGTATTCGGGAGATCAAAGCAAGATTTAGAATTCTAGTTGGGGTCCAAGTCTTTCTCACGACGATTGCGACACTGCATCTCTTCATCCCGGTATCCTACAGCCCTCAACTTCCACAAACCACAGCAGATCTATACGGTCAAACCGCCAATCAAGGATGGCTCTTGGTCAATCTTTATCCGATCGTATACTTGTTACTTGCTTACCGATTTGTATCCTATTTGGCCCTCTTATTCTTCCTGAAGCAAGGAAGATCAATGTTGTTGATCTGCGTTGTCCTCGAACTCTTCTACCTATTGTTAAGTCCCCCAGGATCGTCAGGTGGAATATTTGCGGTGGTCGCTGCTCTAACCTACTTGTTAGACGGAATTGTCTTACTTCTTTCTTTCTTCGATCCAGTTCGAGAGATAACAGATAGAAACTTAGATATTCCAGAAATTTTAGAAGCTGAATCAAACTAAACTCACATCGTCTGTCACACGCAGGGAGATTCAATTCCCATCTCGGC
>JBEIDH010000035.1:0-26919 GCA_040383535.1 Chthonomonas sp. | reverse complement strand
GGAACGTCTCCGAAAAATCGACCCGTTCCTGGTGCCGAGATCGAGTTTGGAGCAAACTTGACGCCTATCGCACGTGGTCTACGGTCTGGGGTATGCCCGGAAGTGATCGTAAAGCTCCCGGTCTGTCCCGGGGTTCCCATGTTAAATGTCGCCGTTATTTGACTTCTGAAAACGGTTGAGCCGACCGCAGGAGCGAAAACAGATGCCGCAATTGTTCCTGTTCGGCCTGGGCCGAGCGAGATGGTCCGGGTTGGCCGTACTCCGGCAACCAAGGTGCCAGCATTCGCTAAAGCCTTGATCGTGTTAAGCTCAATTTCAGCCTCGGCGACCATCTCCCTGCGAATTTGCGCTTGCTCAATTTTATCGGCGGAAAAGCGCAAAGCAGTCGTAGCTGCGATGCCGATCATCGACAACAGCCCTGCAGAAACCGTGACTTCCAGTAAAGTGACTCCTCGATTTTTTCGCACTACGGTACTGATTATTGGTCAATGACGCTGGTCTTTTTAGGGGTAACGTGATCTCGCATGAATCAGCGATCCACCGAAAGGCAAAGGCTTCCAAAGCGAGTCATTCAGCTAGGTTGGGTCAGTTTTTTCGCAGATATTTGCTCCGAACTGGTTTATCCGATTCTGCCACTGTTTTTGGTTGGAGCACTGAGGCTTCCTCCGGCCTTGGTCGGCGTGATTGAAGGTTGTGCCGAAGCCACCGTCAGCATCATGAAAGGGCTATCGGGTTATTGGATTGATCTGGGCAAAAGTCGTCTCACGATGGTGCGATGGGGATACGGATTAAGCGCGATCTCCAAGCCATTAATTGGGCTTGCTTTTGGTTGGCCAGTGGTACTTTTCGCGCGGGTTTTGGACCGGTTTGGAAAGGGAATTCGGACAACGCCTCGTGACACCCTCCTATCGGAATCGGTGCTTCCTGAAATCTTAGGGAAGGCACTTGGGTTTCACCGTTCAATGGACACCGCAGGTGCTTTGGTCGGTGTTTTGGCGGGACTCGGACTCCTATTTTTGCTTCCCGGTGACTACCGACTGATGTTCTTTTTAGCCGGACTACCCGGAATCATTTCGGTGCTGTTTCTTCGGAAAGTCACCGATGTAAATGCACCCTTAAAGTCAGGAGAGAAGATCGCTTTTAAGCGTCTTTTTCATTCAGTTGGGCGAGGATACTGGATTGCATTGGCGGCATCATTGTTCTTTGCGGCCGCGAACACGAGTGATGCTTTTCTGTTGATGCGCGCGAAGGAGCTCGGGCTGACTGATGTCGAGGTGATTGGAGCATATGCGTGCTACAACGTTGTGTACATGCTCTTCAGCCTGCCTCTCGGCTCGCTCAGCGATAAGGTCGGAAGATGGAAAGTCGTCTTGCCTGGCTGGCTCCTCTACGGTGCTGTTTACTTAGCTTTTAGTGCGATGACTCGCACGAATTTGTGGGCGATTTTTGCGGCATATGGACTTGCAATCGGGGCAACAAAGGCAACTGGGGTTGCCCTGATCCTGGAGCATTCTCCAGGTGATCTCAAAGGCTCTTCGTTAGGTTTCTATTACTTTGTGACCGGAATCATAACCCTGCTCGCAAATGGATTGGTAGGACTCGTGTACCAACGCCTTGGCGCGGGGGTGGGCTTTATTCTTTGCGGCGTCTTTGCCTTTGTCGGGGTAATGATCGCCCTGATTCTTCTCTTGGGGAAGACAAGACCGAAGCCCGTGGCGCAGGCTTAAAGTGAATTGCCCAACTTATTGATCAATTCCGACTAAACTATAGACATGACCCACTCTAACGGAAAAATTGAGAGCACGCACGATCAGCACTATGCCGATCTAACCGCGGAATTTGAGCTCGTATTCGGGAGCTTACGGCGCACAATTGACGTTGTTTATTCCGGCTCGTTGGGAGAGGATCATGCGGAGGGTGACCGAGCGAACCTGGTCTTCGGTGGGAAGCACTGGACCGAGGTTTCCGCAAAGATCATTGACGAAGACTATGACCTGATTTCAATCATGAAGCGGTCGGAATTTGCCGTTTTGCTCCCGGCATGGATCAGGGCGATCACAGCGTATCCTCTCTCCAATGCCGAGCTTGAATATCACCTTTCTCCACGCTATGATGCCCCAGAAGCTGCCGAATTCAGGGATGCGGTTTATGCCGAATACAACGGTAATGCGCTTCAAGAAATCGTCCGCTTGATCCTCGGCGTTCTTGCAAAGGGAAAAGATATTGACGCAGCGGACGACCAAAACAGAATCGCTACCGACGCCGCGTTTTGGACCCGGTCCTAGTCTAGGGCGCTGACCTTTTCTCGAACCACAATGGCGCTCATGGCAAGCCGAATTTGATCATAGGGGACTTCAGCATTAAGAGCCTCATAGATCGGTTTAAGTCGCCCGTCTTCGCTCAGGTTGATCACGGATTGAACGCGTTCGATGACGCCGGAGCTCACCCAGGGGGTGACGTCTGTGTTAGGATGGTCGCGCACATATTCTGAGAGGTACTGCGAGATCGTGCTTGCGGCCAGCCCAGTCTCTTGCTGAATTGCTTCAATACTCTGCCCTTTAGCAAATCGTGGTTCAAGATTAAGTCTTGTCGAGGTGGACTTTCCGGAGTTTCTGACCGGGGTTACCAGATCAGGTTTGATCACATCCACGTCGGTCGGACCTCCTGTGGTTCTAAGATGATCAGAAATGACCGCTAAAACCGCAGTGCCAAATTTTTGCATTTTGGATTCACCGATCCCAGGCACCTTGAGTAGAGAAGCGGCTGATGACGGCTTCCGTGCGGCGATTTCCATGAGGACAGAATCGCCAAAAATGACGAATGCCGGGACGCTTTGCTCCTCGGCCTGAGTCTTCCGCCAAACCCGAAGCTTTTCGAATAGCGCTTCGTCGTATTCAAATGCTGCGACCTTTGCCCCACGCTGGCGTTTCTCAGCAACCTCAACATCCCGCATCATAACCTCGCTTCGGTTCCGCAGGACATCCATCCCTTTTTCTTCGATCCGGATCGTCGCGTATTTCGAGTCGCGTGAGAGAAATCCTTGATCCGCGAGTTGCCCGATCCAGTCGGAGATCTTGTTCAAGCCAAACTCCTTAAGCGCCCCATAACCCCGCAACTGATCGTGAGAGTGCTTTCGAATCTCCTCCCGATTCGCACCGGTGAGGATGTGGGCGATATGGGTCGCCCCGAATCCGAAATCTCCATGTTTAAGGGCAAGATTATTGACCATTGCCAAGATCATGTGTGCCTTCTTGGTCGAATTCGGGACTGGATTCCAGCCTTCCAGACATAGATCACATCCACCGCAACCCTCAGGTTTCGGCTCCAAGTCTTGGCCAAAGTAGCCGCTCAAAAAAGCGTGTCGGCACTGTGTCCCTGCCGCAAACTTCCGAACTTCGTCCAGTAATCCAAGCTCAAACTTAACTCGGGCTGGATCAATCTCATCATTGATGAATCGCCGCCACTTAGCGGCATCACCAGGGGAATAAAGCGTGAGACATTCGCTGGGTAGACCGTCCCGCCCGGCGCGTCCCGTTTCCTGTTGATAGGCCTCAATGCTTTTTGGGATACTTTCGTGAACAACGCAGCGAACATCCGAGCGATCAATCCCCATTCCAAAAGCGACCGTTGCGACGATCACATTGATCCTTTCTTGGGCGAAATCTTCGCTAATTTTCGACCGCCTCGTCGCATCCAGTCCAGCATGGTACGCAACCGCATTGATCTTGAGTTTCTGCAAAGATTCGGCATAGCGTTCGGTGTCCTTGCGACTGACGCAGTAAACAATGCAAGCCTCGGTGGGGTATTGCGGCACCGCTTCAAAAATTTGCTTGATAGGATCAACTTTCTGGACAATCCGGTAGGTAAGGTTGGGACGGTCAAAGGTGCCAACCAAAATTTCCGGGTCCCTGAGTTCCAGTTGCTTGACGATATCGTCGCGAACCAGGGGCGTTGCGGTGGCGGTTAAGGCCTGAAAAATCGCTTCAGGAAAAGCCTTCCGAAGTTTGGCAATCTGCCTGTATTCCGGTCGGAAATCATGTCCCCAATTGCTGATGCAGTGGGCTTCGTCAATGGCGATTCTCTTAATTCCACGGCCGGCGTCTGCTTGCTGAAGCAGTTTCATCATGCGCTCGGTGGCAACTCGCTCGGGGCTGGTGTAGAGAAGGCGGATTGCGCCTCTCCTAACCTGTTCCTCAATGTCTTCCAATTCTGCTGAGGATAGGTTGCTGTGGAGTGCAGCCGCTGGGTAACCCATGAGTTGTAGTGCGTCTACTTGATCCTTCATCAGGGCAATAAGTGGTGAGACAACGAGGGTGAAGCCCCCAGTCATGAGCGGTGGTAACTGGTAGCACAAGCTCTTTCCGCCTCCTGTTGGCATCACAACGAGGGAATCGCATCCGGAAATCGTCGCATCTAGGGCCTCCTGCTGTCTACCCCGCAGGGCGTCAAATCCCCAATATTTCTGAAGTGCCTCACTTACCAACATGGTGACATAAGTCTACATGAAATTTAGATTGAATTGTTTAGACCGGGACCTGTTTGTAAAAATTTGCAACCCACAAGGGGAGTGCTAAACTTGCAACACCCCTCTTTGCAATCAGAACACTTTAAGCGGACAGTGCTCGATTACCGTTTGGAGTACTTGTTCCGAAGGAAAATCGCTACCGAGTTGATGCTGAGTAGAATCACCAACAACACTATAATCCCAGCGGACGCGGCCGTATGGAATTCAGGCTGAGGCCGAGATGACCAGTTGTAGATCTGGATCGGTAGGGCGGTGAATCCGTCAAATGGCCCAGATGGGACGAAGGAGACGAAGGTCAGTGCTCCGATCGTGATCAATGGCGCGGTTTCACCAATTGCTCGGGAGATTGCCAAAATCACGCCGGTGAGTACTCCAGCAATTCCAGCCGGAAGCACCTGCTTCGCGACTGTCTGCCACTGGGTTGCCCCTAGCGCTAGTGACCCTTCACGCAAAGATCTCGGTACTGCTCGCAATGATTCTTGGGTAACGATGATGATCATCGGGAGAATCAGCAGACTCATCGTGAGTGCGCCCGCAATTACGCTTCGATCTAACCCGAGGAGCCGCACAAAAATTGCTAATCCGAGAAGGCCATAGATGATTGAGGGGACGCCGGCAAGATTGGAAATATTCAGCTGGATGAATCGGTTGATTTTGTTGGGCTTCGCCAACTCTTCAAGGTAAATGCCAGCCATTATCCCGATTGGAACAGCGACCAAAGTCGTGATTCCAATGATCCATAGAGTTCCAAAGATCGCAGCTTTGATTCCAGCTTTACTGGCGAACCGAGAAGGGAAGGAGTTGATAAAGTCCCAGCCAACTCGACCAATTCCATCGCGAGCTACCCCAAAAACGAGCAAGATTAAGAGAAGGACCCCGATAATCGCGGCGGAGAGGCACACGATTCCAAAGGTTTTCTCCCAGAATTTGCGATGTCGAAGGCTCGCCGCAGCAACGGCACGGCGATCTGCCTTTGCGGATTCGAGTGAAGTACCAGGCGCGCTCATTTATTTGCACTCCCAAATTGCTCAACCAGTCTTCTGGAGAGCATATTCATAAATAGGGTGACAATGAAAAGTGTAAGACCAACCGCAAAAATCGTCTTGTAAACAATTGATCCTGCCGGGGTATCTCCCATACTGACCTGCACGATGTAGCTCGTCATCGTCTGAATACTTTCGCCAGGGTTGAGGGTGAGCTTGGGCGTCATACCGGCGGCGAGGCTCACGGCCATGGTTTCGCCGACCGCTCTCGAGATTGCAAGCACGAACGAAGCCATGATCCCAGAGAAGGCCGCCGGGACTAAAACCTTCACCGAAACTTCAAATTTGGTGGAACCCAGGCCATAGGCGGCTTCGCGCAATCCCTTTGGTACTGCAGTGAGTGCGTCCTCACAGAGGGAAGACACGAGCGGCAGAATCATGATGCCAACAACGATCGCACCAGAAGCGGCATTGAATACTTGGATGCTCGGGAAGATTGATCGTAAGATCGGAGTGATCACCATTAACCCGAAGTAGCCATAAACGACAGTCGGAACGCCAGCTAGCACCTCAAAGGTAGGTTTGAGGATCTTTCTCGTTTTCGGGGAAGCGTATTCGCTAAGATAAACTGCGGATGCGAGTCCTAGAGGCAAGGCAAATAGGGCCGCGCCTGCCGCGACGAGCATGGTTCCGGTGAGTAGAGGCAAGATGCCAAACTTCTTTGGCTCAAAGAGTGGAGCCCATTCGGTTCCGGTCAAAAACGTAACTGGGCTGACGACTTTGAAGAATCCGAGGCTCTCGCTTATCAGGACGTAAACGATGCCAAAAGTCGTGAGTACGGAGAACGCAGCGCAGATCAGACAAAACCATTTTTTAACGGACTCAAATACAGTCTGAGGAGTCGTTTGCTTTCTCAGCAGTTGTCGATTAGACAACTGCTGAGTAGGAGGATTGACATCTACGGGAGACGACATGGGTGAACTACTTGAGCAGGTCGTTAATGTTCACACCAGGCTTCATACCATTTGCAAATGTGGAACCTGTTTTTAGTGCCTTGAATCTCGCTATTACAAGTTCGTAGGTTTCATCTGCGAGTGGGATGTACCCGACTTCGCTGACGAGCTTTCGACCCGCTGGGCTTAGGTAGAACTCAACGAATGCCTTGACCTCTGGTCGTTCTGCAGCCTTCTTCGAAACGTAGATGAACTCAGGTCGGGAGAGTGGAGCATATGTCCCGTCATTGATCGTTTCTGCGGATGGAACGATCGGACCATTTCCGTTGTCGATGCCAAGCAACTTCAAGCTTTCCTTGTTGTTCAGGTAATAAGCGTAACCGAAGTAACCTAGAGCACCCTCATCACCTTTCACTCCAGTTACAAGAGTGTTATCGTCTTCACTAGATTGGTAGTCAGATCGGCTGGCCTTTTCTTTGCCGTTGATCATCTTAGTGAAGTAGTCAAATGTGCCGGAATCTGTACCCGCTCCATAGAGCTTAAGGGGCTTATCTGGGAATCCACTGCGAACTTGGCTCCAGTTGTTTACTTTGCTGCCTGGTTCCCAAATTTTCTTGAGTTCTGCAACGGTGAGATCATTTGCCCAAGTGTTATTTGGATTGACTACGACGGACAGGCCATCAAAGGCAACTGGCAACTCGAGGAATTCAATGCCGGCTTCTTTTGCCTTTGCAATTTCTTCATCTTCAATGGCGCGGGACGCATTTTGAATATCGGTTTCACCAGCGACAAACTTCTTGAATCCTCCACCGGTTCCAGAGATACCGACGGTGATCTTTACGTTTGGATTCGCAATCTGGAATTCCTCAGCAACGGCTTCTGTGATCGGGAAGACCGTGCTCGAACCGTCTCCAACAATCTTGCCTTCGAGCGGAGCGGCATTTGCCGTTTGGCCTGGCTTGGCTTCGGTGCCTGGAGCTGCCTCGGTGGAGCCGCCACCGTTGCATCCGGCTAAGCCGAGGACACAGGCAATCGAGACGAAAATGGCGAGTTGGTTTGTGCGCGGATTTGAGTTCCTCATGATAGGCAATTTGACCTCTTTTCGGGACAACCGAAATGTACTTACAGAATGTTAAGGAATGGTTAAGGTTAGTCTCAGGTTACCAGAAAGTTTACGGGCCAAGCCAAAGCGAGGCCGTCGAGAGGCGATGAATTTTTAGGTACTTCTACCCAAACCCTGTTCTGTTTTCGCGATCCGTCGTAAGATGATGCCATGACGACGATTGGTGACTCATTTGCGATTGTGGCAGTACTTTTTTTGTTAGGGTTGACAGCGTGGGCGATGATGCTTCTGGCGGCTCTTTTGTTTAGCCATCGGACGGAGGTTGCGATGCAGGAGTATTTGACGAGGCCAGCCAGGGGATTTGGGCTTGGGCTTGTTGTTCTGGTCATTTGGGGAACTGGGGCAATCGTTTTGGCGAATATGCCCAACCCGCTTTTGAAGATTCTCGGGGTAGTTGGGTTCATGATTCCGTTTCTGGTTTCCGTGATTGGTTCAGCTGGGCTCTGTGGCTTGATCGCAAAGAGAATCCGCGATGCCGAACCCGGAATAACCCCCTATTCGGCGATGGTCAAGGCGACGATGCTCGTTGCTGTTGCTTGGTTTTTCCCCTTCATTGGATGGTTCATTGTCGCACCGGTGATCTTGATTACTTCGCTTGGGATTGGCGTCCGAGTATTGCGCCACAAGCCGAAAGTTGTGCCTCAGGGAGTTTGAACAAAAATGGAGATCTCACGTCGCGATCTCATTCGCCTTTCCGCACTAGGACTTGGAGGGGTTGCCGGTTCAGGATGCGGACCCCTTGTAAGGAGAGTTGGTGGGCGAACGGTTCCGCAAAATGCAATGGTGCCAATGCGAGGTGGATCCGAGGCGCATCGGTTTCTTAATCGGTCAGGTTTTGGCGCATCGCCCGGAGATCATCAGGCCTATTTGAATCTTGGTCGGGAAGCTTATGTCGAAGCCCAGCTGAACCCAACTGACGAAGACGAGCTTGCCTTGCAGGTTCAGATGAGCAGATTGGACGTCAACCGGGTCCATGCGGCTGAACTTCGCGAGTTACCGGAGGGCGAAGTCATGCGACAACTTCGGCAGGCCGCAATCTTGAGAGCGGTTTACTCCAAGTGGCAGGTCCGGGAGAGAATGATTGATTTTTGGACGAACCACCTCAACATCTTTGCCGTGAGAGGCGACAACGCTTACCGAAAAGGCATGGATGACATGCAAGTCATTCGGGCCAACGCACTGGGAAGTTTCCCCAAAATGATCGAGGCGTCCGCCAAGTCAGCCGCGATGCTCGGGTACCTGGACAATCGGCTCAACCGCAAAGGTGTCCCGAATGAAAATTATGCCCGTGAGCTCCTGGAGCTTCACACGCTAGGAGTAAATGGTGGCTACTCTCAGCGTGACGTGCAGGAAGTCGCACGTTGCTTTACCGGCTGGACGATTGAGAAACGCTTTCTTAAGCCGAAAGATCAGTTCCGATTCGATCCAGAAGCGCACGATGACGGGCAAAAGAATGTGCTTGGGAAAACAATCCCACAGGGTGGTGGTGTTCTCGACGGCGAAAGAGTGATTGAAATCCTGACATCACATCCGTCCTGCGCCGCATTTCTCGCCAAAAAGCTTTGCCGATATTTTCTGGGGACAGGGCACTCTGAGATGGAAATAATAGTCGCAACTGAATTTTTGAGGACCAAGGGCAACATCGCGGCCACGATTCGACCGATCCTGCTCTCTGACGCGATCCTTTCCGGAGAACCAGTGATAAAAAGGCCATTTGATTTCACCGTTTCTGCCCTTCGCTGCTTAAACTTCACAACCGACGGAGGTCCCTCCATCCACGCCCACCTGGACGCGATGGGACAACCGCTCTACGGATGGGCGATGCCGGACGGTTACCCAGATGGAACGGCGGCTTGGACGGGATCAATTTTGGCGAGATGGAACTTTGTTTGGGCGCTCAGTCAAGGGGAAATCAAGGGGACAGAACTAGATTTGAATCCGGTTGCGGGCAAGGTCCGTGACTTTACCTTGGGAGTCACCGGAGGCGGGGGAGAAACTTTGGCCGATATCGCATTTGCGCTTTCCGCACCTGAATTCAACTGGAGATGAAGAACCATGAATCAGTCTGATCAAGCATGTGAATCGTACCAACAATGGTCTCGTCGCTCCCTGCTAAGAGGTGCGGCAACAGGGGCTGCAGCGATGCTCTTTGGCCCAAGCGCCTTGGCACAAATTTCTTTAAAGCAAGCCCAAGTTGAGCGGGAAACTCTTGTCATAGTGTTTTTACGGGGCGGCGCGGATGGACTTAACGTCGTAACCCCCTACGGCGAAGACGAGTACTACAAATTGCGACCATCCGTTGCGCTGGGTGGTCCGAAGAAAGGTCCATCCGGCGATCGAGTCCTAGACATTGACGGATTCTTTGGCTTCCACCCAAGCCTTGCCCCCATCGAACCAATATTTAAGGACGGTCAGATGGCTGTCGTTCACGCTATTGGGAGTGGTGATGGATCGCGTTCGCACTTCGAAGCAATGTCGGCTATGGAACGGGGTCTGTACTATAGTGGGGAAGGCGCGTCGCGGACTAATGGTTGGCTCGCCCGATATCTCAACGCAACGCAAAGTGATCAAGATTCTCCGATTCGGGCTTTAGCTCTAACCGAAGTATTGCCAGACTCCTTGATCGGAGCCACGGGAGCACAAAATATCTCGCAGATCAAGGACTATGAACTGAGGGGATCGGAGGAGTTCAGGCATCACATCCAAAGGGTTTACGCCAAAGGCGAGGACCCAATGACCCGTTCAGGCCGCGAGACGATGCGCTTGCTAAAGTCGCTCGAAAGACTGGATTATTCAGGTTATCAGGCGCAAGGGAAAACAAATTATCCAGACACGGGACTAGGTCAAGGTCTCCGGCAGGTTGCCTTCTTGCAAAAAGCCGAGGTTGGCCTGGAGGTCGCGTTTCTTGACCACGGCGGGTACGACACCCATGTGGTGCAAGGGGCTGGAACCGGATGGTTGGCCAATTTATTGAGCGACCTTGCGCAATCCTTGCGAGCATTTTCCGATGACATGGGACCGCGTATGAACCGGACGACAGTGATCGTGATGACCGAGTTTGGTCGCAGGGTCTATGAAAATGGCGGTCTAGGCACGGATCATGGTAGGGCATCGTGCATGTTTGCAATGGGCGGAGGAGTTCAAGGCGGGAAAGTCTACGGAAATTGGCCGGGGCTAAAAAAAGAAAATCTCGAAGGCCCCGGCGACCTTAGGGTAACGACCGATTATCGGAATGTGCTCGCCGAGGCTCTCCAAAAACGGCTCGGATTGGCTTCTTTATCGCCCGTGTTCCCGGGATTTGCCGAAGAGCCTTTGGGGATATTCTCAAGCTGATCGGGGAGAAAAACCCACATAATAGGCTCACTCTTGAAGAAACGTGAGCTTCATTTTGGTTGGCACTTCCGGTGCTTGGATGTTGCGGATTATCCCCGCTTGCAACTCACCGCGCCTCCTTGGCTTCCGGCTGTGGTTCCCGGGAATGTCCATTTGGATCTCGTTACGAACCGGGTGATTTCTGATCCATTCACCGGAATGCACGAACTTGGTTGCCAGTGGGTGGATCATGCGAGGTGGGTTTACCAAACAGAATTTGATTGGAAGCCCGATGCAGATCATCCCCGTCGGGTTCTTCGCTTCGAAGGTCTTGATACGGTTTGCCGTGTTTTCTTGAACAATGCCCTGATCGCGAGTCACGATAATATGTTTTTGCCTTTGGAGGTTAGTGTCTCCGATCGCTTGGAACGCGGGAAGAATCAGATTCGCATCGAATTTGATTCTGCTCTAGAGGTTGGTTTAGCCCGGCGCCGCAAGTATTTTGAGCGGGAGAATTTAGACTGGGGAACGAACTGCTTTGACGAACGCGCTTTCGTCCGAAAAGCGCAATACATGTCTGGTTGGGATTGGGGGCCGCGATTGGTTTCGTGCGGCATTTTTGGAAGTGTCAGCCTCCTCGAATTTCGGGCAAGAATGAGTGTGGCGAGTGTTCGACAAGAAAAGTTAGCCAACGGAAACTTCCGGGTTTGGACTGAAACCGAGGTCGAAGGAGATGCCCAGCTCCAGATCTTTATCAACAACGAAAAACTTGGCGAAAGTGGGGAAGTCGAGTTGGCTCCAGATCTCTGGTGGCCTGCAAATGAGGGCGCTCAGACCCTCTCTCTGGCGGACTTTGTGCTTAGCACTGGGCATTCTGTCCAGAAAAACTTCGGTTTGAGGACCATCCGATTGATCCGGGAAAATGACGAATTCGGAAAATCCTTTGGTTTCGAGGTCAATGGTCGTCCCATCTTTGCACGGGGTGCAAACTGGATACCTGATCACTCTTTCCCTGCCAGGTTCGATAACCAATCCATCGCGGAAAGAATCTCACGAATGCCGCAACTTGGCTTTAATATGTTGAGGGTATGGGGCGGAGGATTATACGAATCCGAAGAATTCTACGACGCCTGCGACCGATCGGGAATATTGGTTTGGCAGGACTTTCCTTATGCCTGTATGCATTATCCCGACGATGAAGCCGCGCAAAATTCCGCTTACGAGGAGGCGAGCTTTCACGTCCGGCGATTGCGTGATCGCGCATGCCTCGCCCTATGGTGTGGGAACAACGAAAATGAGCAAATGTGGATCGGGAACTGGGGTGGAGACACGAATCCTCCGCGATATTTTGGAGAAAAGCTCTACTCAGAAACCCTCGCAAACGCGGTCAAAGATCACGACGGGGTTACGGATTATATTCGAACAAGCCCGATCGGGCTTCATGCCGAAGATCCGGAGGTGAGTACCAACCCAGATCGATTCGGAGATAGTCACGTTTGGACGGCTTGGCACGGAACCGGGGATTGGCACGTTTACGCCGAGTCGCAAACTCGGTTTTGTAGTGAATATGGGTTCGCATCTTCGCCGAGTATGGAAGTTTGGAATACTATTCTTGAACAAAATGAAGCGGGTCCAGATCATCCGACCGTCCGATGGCATGACAAAACTGGCAAGGGTGAAAAGTTTAAGGAGTATGTAGAAATGTTCTACCCTCAAGCTGAAAGCCTTGAAGATTGGGTGTATTATTCTCAACTCAATCAGCGTGACGCGATGCGCTTTGGGGTCGAATCCTTCCGCCGCTCTCCTCTTTGCCAAGGTTCTCTCATTTGGCAATTCAACGACTGCTGGCCAGCGCAAAGTTGGGCCCTCGAAGATCATTCGCGCTTACTCAAACCCGCCGGTCATGAGCTTGCTAGGACTTATGCCTCGATCATGCTATCGGTCTTTGTTGTCGCTGGACAGGCACAGATTTGGGCGATCAATGATTCTGATAAAGAGGTTTCTAGAATCGTGGAAGTAGACATTGTTGACGTTTTTTCAGGAACCCGAGAGCCTGAAAGACTCCCAATTATCTTAGAACCAGGAGAAAAACGCCAGATCAGGGGTCTCTCGATCGCAGAAAAGGATCCCAAAAGGACCGCCCTTTGCGCTAGATTTGTGGATCTGCCATCATCAGCAAGATGGGAATTCCTTGCTCCTCCAAAGGAAATGATGCTGATGGAGCCTCAAGTGTCAGTCAGTCAAGAAGGGTTAGAGCTTATCGTGAAAGTTCAGGGATTCGCTGCAGACTTGATCATTTGGGATGACGAAAATGCTACAAATCTTTTAAGCCCGATCTCCGGCTGGCCTGGCTGGTCTGCGATGACATTGCTTGACGAAGAAGTTTCCCTTCGATTTAACTCGTCACCCAACCACCTGCGAGCCAAGTCTCTGATCGGAAACCACGACATCCACGTTCATTGAGTTGGTCCGAACGGAGTTTGGCTTCTCTCACTTCCAATGCCATTCATCGTCTCCGAAGAGAGTCTGGATATAGTTCAATTGCCCGCTGTGATACCAAAGATGTAGGGCAAGGAAACGGCATCGTTCTTCGCGGTTAGTTTCGCCGCGCTCGGATTGCATTGGAGCGAGGAGTTCCTCGGGTGTAAGAGCTTCAGCGGTTGCAATGATCTTGGCGGAAGACTCTGAAAAGGCAGCAAGGAAGATGTCTTTTGTATTAAAGTCCCCTGGCGCAGTAACCCAGCCACCTTCAGGCCAAGCAGGAGGCTCTTCGCCTCGGATGATCATCCCAAGCATATCGTTCACCATGTTCACTTCGTAAACAATGTCGGCAACGGTGCGAACCTTTGGCCCGAAACGTTTGGTAAATGCCTCTTCTGGCAAGGCTTCCAGATCTTGCTTAAACATATTGCACGCCGAGACCAGCCCCGAAACAGCGGTAGATTTGTTGCTCATATCGAAAACAATACCCGGACCATAGTTTTTTCGAGGTCTTGGAGACAAGATAGATGGCTTTTGAGCTTTTTCACGGGGGCTAACACTGGTGGCGAATAGGGATCACGGTTTCCGGAAAAGGCGACCGGCACTTATCTTCGATGGACAAAGTTATCTGTTCGATGCAATAAGCGACCGCAGTGAACCCGAGTATCCTCTAGCTAAAGGGAGTAGAACGTTGGGATGGGTGGACAATTTTAACATGAAGCAGACGGAAACTCCGAAGGAATTATCCGCAAATCCGGTCATGGAGACCGTTCTGAATGTCCAGGGGATGACGTGCGCGTCCTGCGTGAGCAGGGTGGAGCGTACGCTCAAGAAAATTCCAAGTGTTCTGTCTGCGAACGTGAATTTTGCGACCCACCAGGCGACAGTGCTGCACGGTGAAGAAGTTTTGCCTGACCAACTCGCCAAGGCGGTGGACGATGCCGGTTATCCCTCTCAACCGGTGCCGAATGAATCTGTTTCCGGCGAGAGCCCAAGTGACCAAGCCGACCAATTGAGGCAAGAGTCAGCCGCCGAACTAGATCAATTGCGGAAAAACTTATCCGTATCAGCTGCTCTCACTGTGCCGATATTTGTTCTCTCAATGGGCTGGCATCCTCGTCCAGAGTGGGCAAACTTTTTACTTTTTGTACTCGCGACACCGGTGACCTTTTGGTGTGGTCGTCAGTTTTTTGTCGTTGCTTTTAAGGCAATCCGCCACGGCTCAACGACGATGGATACGCTCGTCGCAATGGGATCGGGGGCGGCTTGGATTTATTCCGTTTATGGCTTGTTTGCGTTTCAAGGGCATCACCAGAGTGAGCATATTTACTTTGAAACCGGGGCGGTGATTATCACTTTGATCCTGCTCGGAAGGTACTTAGAGTCTAGGGCGAAATCAAGGATGTCGGATTCAATCAGGAAGCTCATGGACCTCGCGCCGAAGATAGCGACTCGCATTGACGCTGCAGGAAATGAGACCGAAGTCGCGCTTTCTGCGCTCAAAAGGGGCGACAAAATCAGGGTGCGACCGGGAGAGAAGATCGCGGTCGACGGGATCGTGATCGAAGGCGAGTCGTATGTCGACGAATCCATGGTGACCGGAGAACCGATGGCCGTTAGCAAGAAGTCTGGCGACCAAGTGACGGGCGGAACTGTGAATGAGAGCGGATCATTTGTTGTCCGCGCCGAAAAAGTAGGCTCGGGCACCATGCTTGCGAATATCGCAAAAATGGTTCAAAGGGCGCAAGGTTCAAAGGCGCCGATGCAGGGCCTTGCGGACAAGATCTCGGGTGTCTTTGTTCCGGTTGTTATTGTGATCGCGGTCTTGGCAATGGTAGCCAATATTGCGCTCGGACGTGGTCTGGACGCGGGAATTCTCGCTGGAGTAGCGGTTCTGGTCATTGCATGTCCGTGCGCTCTTGGCTTGGCGACGCCGACAGCCCTAATGGTCGGAACGGGGCGAGGCGCAGAGTTAGGAATTCTGATCAAAGACGGTGCTGCGCTGGAACGGGCTGGAGATATTGGGATAGTCGTGCTGGATAAGACGGGAACCTTAACGCTAGGGAAGCCCAAATTGACCGACTTGGAGGTTTTTGGCGGCTGGGATGATAAGGATGCGCTCGGTTTTGTTGCGGCGCTAGAGTCTCAGAGCGAACATCCAATCGCCCGAGCCATCACCAACGAGGCAGCAGAAAGAGGAATCGGGATTGTTGTTCCGGAATCATTCACATCGGTCCGGGGACAGGGTATTTCTGGCACAGTCGCGGGAGTTTCGGGGTTGGTAGGACGGCTATCTTGGGTCGTCAGCCAGGGAACTGACCTCCGTCCGGAGGTTCAAGAGGCGATTTCAAAGCTGGAAAAGGAAGGGAAAACGGTATTCGTTGCCACTAGAGGAAAAACCTCTGCGGTGCTGGCAGTTTCAGATGCAATATCCGAGCACAGCAAAGAAGCCATCCAGCAACTCTTGGCATTAAACATCCTGCCGGTGATGATTACTGGAGATCAGCCAAAGGCTGCCGAATCCATTGCATACCAGGTCGGAATTCGAGAGATCAGAGCGCAGGTTTTACCTTCGGAAAAGGCAGGCTTTGTTCAAGAATTTCAGCAGAAGCATAAAACGGCGATGGTTGGGGATGGAATCAACGATGCTCCCGCATTAGCCCAAGCAGATTTGGGAATCGCGATGGGATCCGGAACAGATGTGGCGATGGAAACTGCGGGCGTCACGCTCTTGAGGTCAGATTTGCGGGGAGTTCCACAGGCAATTCGGCTCGCCCGAGCAACCCTGACCACAATCAAAGGCAATCTGTTTTGGGCGTTCATTTACAATATCGTGATGATCCCCCTTGCTGCTTCGGGGATGCTTAGCCCAATGCTCGCGGCGGGGGCGATGGCGGTTTCGAGCGTGAGCGTCGTGTTGAATTCCTTAAGGCTAAGAAGATTTGATTAAAATCTCCGAGAAGCTCCGCCAAAAACTTATGTGGTGCCCAGGAAAAGACTCGAACTTTCACTCCCTTGCGAGAACTGGCACCTGAAGCCAGCGCGTCTACCAATTTCGCCACCTGGGCAGGTGGAACATAATCATACCCAAAAAGACCTCAAAACCGTCGGACAACCAGCCGTCTGAGGCACAATTTTGAACTGAAACGCGGTGGAGTGAACCCCGTCAGCTCTTTTTGATTCTTCGTAGCCGGACAATGATCGCACCTGTGATGATCGCCATCAGCGTGGAGGGCTCGGGGATCGGAATCGTGTTGATCGCGACATTATCCAAAAAGATTGAGGAAGCAAGGGAAGAGTCTGTGGTCGCCTCGAATGAAAGCAACTTCGCACCAGAACCGACATAAGAAGACAAGTCCACAGTGCGGAGCAACACGCCAGAAAATCCGAACCCAACCCCGCCAAGATTGATCACATCCACTACGTCCGAGCCAACTTTCACGGTCAAAAAGTCAAAGGAATTCGACTCGACGACCAGCTTTTCGTACTTAAACGTCAAAATCCCGGATCCTGTAATGCTGCCAAAATCCACCGATTGTGACAAAACGTCGTTCGCGTTAGAATAACCCGCAAGCCAGGCATAGCGGTTTCCGGTCAGCCCAAGCGAGCCGATGAAATGCTCGTCCACCAAAGGAAGCGCGGAAATCTCGGACCAGCCCGACGGTACCAGTTCAAAGTCGCCGTTATACACGAGCTGGGCGGAGTAAGCAAAGCTCGCTACCGCGAGCAAGCTGGCGAAAATTGTTGTTCTCAGGGCAGTGTTTAGCATCAAAATCTTGTTCCTCTCTGGCAGAAAAAAGGCCAGCAACATCGCTAGCACTTTTTCCCTAATCTCAATTCTCGGCGAAAGTTCACCAGAGAATTAGGTTTCGAGGTTCAAATCTCTATCCGGGAGACCAAAGATCATCCCCCGCAACCCCCGCCTCCGCATCCACCACCGCTGCATCCGCCGCTACTTCCCCCATCGCCGGATCCAGAAGAATAAGAAGTTCCGCAGCCACCCCCAACCATGCCGGAGCTTGAATCGGTGTGTTGGGGTCTAAAGTGATTTTGGTAATCAAAGTACGGAGTTCCGGTCAGGACGATCGGTCCTGAGATCGCCAAAACCCCGGCGAAGAGTAAAGGATCCAGAGCGTCGGTCGGGGTATTTGCGGGGCGAGATTGGTACATCTTGTGCGATTCGCGCTTCAAAACTTCGCGGCCCGCGTGCCTCCGATTCCGGTTCCCACTCACCAAGTGCAACCCCATGAAGGTCAGTTGCAGGATCATCGCCACCACCAGGAAGCCAATGGGATAGCCTTGGCTAGATCCAAGATAAGCTTTGTAGATTGTATAGATCAGTGGAATGGTCTGGATGATCAATCCAGGAATCAGCTTGCTCTGAAGCTCGTCGCGGGTCCAATATAGCCCTTCTGATTCTAGTTTTCTCTGCATCCGGTCAAGCGTCGGCTCCATGGCGAGTCTCACATTTTTGACCTCACCAGGCTTGGCTTGAAGCGAATTGAGTACGGCTTCTTCCAGCTCATGTTCCGGCGCGATTCCAGGGTTCTTCAGCTCAATCTGCTTGCCCGAAACCGAATAATCAATTGCCCCTTTATGCACCAAAGTCATCAGCGCGGTGAGCGCGGCACGATCTTTTCCGGAAGAAAGAATCGCGATTTCGTAAGGAGAGTAGCTGCGGCTGGGGATAACTCCCGAGTCTTCGTTCAGCTTCTTGTTGCGGACGAAATAGGCATAAGCGGTGCAGATTAGAGTGAAGATTGCCACAAAGGCGATGGATTTTTCCCCGTGGAATTCTAACGGATTCTGAATCTGGCCAAATAGGGAAGAGTGAATAAGGATTTGAATCAACGTGAATGTATTCATTGTTTTACTTTCTTAAAAATCGTGGCTTGCGAATGACCCAAAAATCTTTGGTATCGATCTTGCGTTTCAGTTTTGCCTTTGCCCGGGCTTCGGGCTTGGGCCAAATGTCTTCGGGTGGTTGCTCGCCGAAGAAATGTGTATAGCTTTCGAGTGTTTTTGTGTACCAATCGTCGAACTTTTCTTGTTCTTGGGTTCCTCCCCTGGTGGGGCCGTGGTGGAATTGCTTTTTCAAAATCTCTCCGCAAAAGAGATTCCAGTAGTTATCGGTATAGAGGAGATGAAGATGCCAAGCCTCATCCACCTCCATGCTTGGTGTAACCGGATGTCCGGCAAAGACGGCGAGAAAAGCGAATCGCTTATATTCGTCAATCACTCTTATGGAATAAGCAAGATCCCAATGATTTTCGAAGGCGAGTCTTGCGGAGAAGGGAAAATCCGATTGCGGATCATCCAATTGAAACTTCTTCAGTTGTGTGTGGAGCTGATTTTGCTCTGGAGTCATGTCGGCTGTTTTTGTTCTATCGCGGCCCTTTCGTTACTCTTCAATTTCAATGATAGCAAGCCTTGCGCCCATCTTAACATGGTCCTGGGACTAATCTTAATCTGTTCTTAACATTTCCTCTTGGGGCTGGAGGCTGCGTCATTGGGACTGATCCTAGGAGGTTTGTGTGCTGATTGGTTTAAGTTGCCGAAGGTTTTGGGAAACCTGAACCTTCCGGCGGTTTCTGGCGTACTTGGGTTTGTAATGTTCGGGAAGAAGTTTTTGTCCGCGGTCGTGGCGCTGGTGTTGGTGGGGCAGGTCGGTGTGTTTGCACAGGATTCGGCGGTTGGATCGGGAAGCTCGACGGAGATCCCGGTTTCGGGCAGCGAATTGCAACGGCAACCCATCAAGAATGCGGACGAGACTTCCGTCAAGATTAAGGAAGGTAGTGAGCCAAAAAGCCCGTCGCTCGTGGGCCAGGGATTTGTGAATGCCCAGACCAACATAGATTCGCAACCCGTGTTTTTGAACTTGTTGTTCATCGGACTGATCTTTTGGATCGGAATGAAGTTCGGAGAGTATCGCACTCGCGCCAATCAACAACTGATCAAAAGGTAAGTCTGCCCCGGCGAACCGGGGCACTTGGGCTTAATCCTTAAAAGGATCGTAAACATCCGCGCCGGCCATGGCGACGCCGATCGGGGTGAGCGTGTGCAGAACTCGGATTGTTCCGGCGTGATGCTCTAAGACTTCGAGATACTTACTGAGTTTTCTGAAGATATCTGTTAGCCAAAGTCCTGAAGGTGCAAACTCGGATGACAGTAACCGGTTTGAAAGTACGAACCTGTTTCTATTTAGGATTTCAGGCGGTCTCACGCTTTCGGAAAAAAGCGAGTATGCCCAGCGCTAATAGGCTTACTGTTGTTGGTTCAGGCACTGCTACAATTCGAGAGATCCTGGTGGTTCCAGGGCCACCAGACATAAAACCAATCTGCACGTAGTTGACTCTGCTCATATTTGGTCGAATCTGAGAGTTTACTGGCATCTGGGTCAAGTCGACCGTCACGGTTGTCGGCGTGGAAAGTGGAGAATTGAAATAGTTTCTGTAAGTGGAAGTGTTGTTACTATACGGCAAGCCATTCGGAACACTTGCAATTTTTGTCATTAAGTAGCCAACCGTTGCTTCCTCAAAATGAACTGTAATAGAGGTTATCCCAGACAAATTATACCGGCCGGTGGTATAGACTAAGATGCTCCCATTAGCCACAATTGCTCCATATTCCACCATTGAACTAAAGTAATCACCATATGTGTCTGGTAAAACGCTTGTCGAAGTCCAGCCGTTTGAGATAACCGATTGACCGCCGTTCCCATAAGCTCCGTAGTGAACCCGGTTACCTAAAAATGCCACGTTTGAAGAACTTCCTATCGCAATCCCATGTGTAACTGTGGAAGGCGCATCACTAAAGTCGTCAATCAAAAAGATTGCCCCAGCGTTATGAGTAACGCAAACCGTCCAGATAAAAACCGAAACCACTTTTAGCATGATTTTCCAAGGCTACCTGAAAAGCTTTTGGGAGAATAATCATTCGCTTGATTTTCCGGGTTACAAGAGCTAACATGACCACATTACATAATCCACTTCAACTGGTCCCCGAGGTAACTCAAGTTCCAATCTAGGCCGATTACAATTTTATTAGGTGGCTCTACGGCAGGGTTTGAAGATTGGTTGTCGTATTGATCGACAGTGAGGTAAACGCTAAGAAGCTTGTACTGAAATCTCGCAGACTAAATTCGTGCCCCGGCGAACCGGGGCACTTGGGCTTAATCCTTAAAAGGATCGTAAACATCCGCGCCGGCCATGGCGACGCCGATTGGGGTGAGCGTGTGCAGAACTCGGATTGTTCCGGCGTGGTGCTCTAAGACTTCCGGCAACCTCTTGTAACAGTGGGGCGATTCGTCTACCCCTCCGCCGCGAAGCTCGACCTTTGCGTCTCGAAGCCATGCATCCATCATGCGCTCGGTGATTTGCCCGCCTTCGCGCTTCTTTCCACGCTTCTTTCCAGCAGCTTGCGTCCGGCTCATTACCCTTCCCGCGCCGTGGATTGTGCTGTAGAGGCTCTCGCTGGAGAGTTCCGATTGCACGCCCTCGATGATCACCGAGATTTCTCCCATTGATCCGCCGACGAATCCTTTTTGACCAGGAAAAGCCGGGGTTGCCCCTTTTCGGACCACCCAATAATCGGTTCCGCCGTGGTTTTCTCGCCAGCTGAAATTGTGGTGATTATGAATCTCTTCCACAATCTTCGCCTTCAGAATGCGTGCAACCTTCCCGCAAACCCAATCCCTGCCGGCGTAAGCATAACGCCCCGCCAGATTCATGAGTTGCAGATAGTCTTCGCCCAATGCGCTCTTTTCGTGCAAGATCACGGGAGGAACGTGCATTCCTCCATTGCCGCCGCCCGCCTCAATAAAGTGACTGGCGATGGTGTGCCCAAGCCCGCGCGAACCAAAGTGGACGCCGATCCAAACCCTATCGAGCTCGTCAAAGAAAAGGTCCACGTAGTGGTTGCCACTCCCGACGGTTCCCAACTGGTTTTGCGCCATCTGCTTTTTGTTTTTGGCGGGATGGAGTTTCCAGGCGTCATCGTCGAAGAGCTCATGGTCAACCTCTTCTTGATTGTTGCGCCCGACCCCGAACGAAATCTTAGACACGATGTCATCCATGATCCGCTTGATGTGGGTTCGGACTTCACGCGCGGGAATATCTAGCCGAACGGCCTTGTTTCCGCATGCGATGTCGTACCCGACGCCGCTTGGAGAGAGATGTTCACGGTAAGCCGCGACTCCCCCGATTGGCATCGAATATCCAACGTGGTGATCCGCCATCAAGGCAACCTTTTCGGCTCCATGATCGGCGACCATTTTGATTTGGGTGACGGCGTCTTTTAAAATCGGATCGCCCCAAATAGGAATATTGTCTATCTTGTTCATTGTTTTTGTATGATTTGGGTCGTTGGAGACGGGGTGATGAATGTGGTCCTTTTGGCACCGGGGGATGGAATTCGTGTCTCGATTTTGCCTGAATGTAGGGGCAAAAAGAAAACCGGCCCGAGTGCGGAAATTGCGCTCGGACCGGATGAGGTGGTTAAAACCTTATCGTTCTGTTCTACAGAAGATCCTTGCGCTGCGCCGTATCTTGACTCACGAAATAGCGCGCCGGCATAGTGCCGAATGCGTTCTCCCGATTGTCTCTTGGTTGGCGTTTCACTTGGTTCTTCCTCTGTCCTATTGATCGGACTCGGGGATGATACCGGAGGAATCTTTGGCTTGTCAACGCTGTTCTGAATTTTCTGGATATTCTGGGAATTTGGTCCTGATGGGGTGCGAATAGACGGATACGGGTACATTTCCATCCAAATGGAACACAAACTTGACCTCGACCCTGAGCTTGATCCTTCAATCGCGACGCTTTTAGAAACTCTTCGCGATAGCACCCGCGAGTGGCGCGAGCATCTTGGCAAAGTCCCGGTTCGGGCAATGACTTGGGAGGTCGGGCGGCAAGAAGTCAGCATCGGCGGAATCCTGATCCACATGATCGCATCGGAGCTTTGGTGGATTAAAGAATTCGGTCTGGAACTGCCGCTCGACCAGGAAGAAAAGGACTGGATTGAACTTCGGCAACTTGTTGAAGATCAATATCCGGTGCCGTTCGACCAGCCGCTCAAGTGGTATTTCGAGCATCAAGACCGCATGCGCGAGCGGTGCATCGAGGCGATCCGCTCCCACGGTAAACCCGACATCGTCCGGGCGTACAAGGGCACCAGCTACACCTTCCCCTGGATGCTCGCCCACATCGTCGGTCACGATTCGTACCACGGCGGACAGATGGTCATGCTCCACGAACTCTTCCGCTCGCAGGGTTGAACGGGTTCTTTGTGTTAACTTTGGGGAATTTATCCTTAACACTGTCATTTGGCGCGAAAAGTGTTGTATATATACAAGTATCCCAACGAGGATTCAAGTGCTTCTATGATGCTTGTCAAAAATAATCTCAAATCCGCGCGCTCCGCGCTCTTTGTCTCTTTGGCTACTCTCTGCATAGGGGGGGGGCGCTTTACTGCCAACTAACGCCGTGGGACAAATCCCACCGGAAGTACCTCCAACGCCACAGGAGTTACTTGCACAGGAATCCAGCAGCCTCTATATCCCATCCAGGGCTATTCCCAATGATTTAAGAAAGGGAATTAATGTCGCCCACATCTGGGGAGGAATGGAATTCTGGTACACGCAAGGTTATGTCGAAAACGGGGTTGTGAAGCAGAGATTCCCTAACATCTATACCAATACCGGTATTGCGCCAATCTTTAACTACACTATTGCTAAGAGGATAAAGAACATGGGCTTTGGTCATGTAAGGTTCTTCATCGACCCCCTGATGATCCGGGTTAAAAACACATCCACTGGCCAATGGGAACTCCCCTCCAATGGAGGAGTTTCATCCGGAATGCAGGCCCTACTCGACGATATGCAAGATGCCCATGATGCGGGCCTTTCGGTCGTGATTAATTTCTTCCCAAAGTGGATCTCACCGAAGCACCAAGAGTGGACAGTCATTGGTCCAGTACCGAACCCACCGTTACCATCGGATGACATCAATAATCTCGACAATCCGAACGCTTGGAAAAGGCAATCTAGCCTGAACCCCCATTATAATGACCCGTTTCTTTATCCGGGACCGTGGAGAAAGGACTATTCTATGCATTGGGGGCTAGTTGATGAAGTGGTTTCGGTCAACCACCCGTTGAGAGTAGATTGGAGATATCTTGCCTCAATTTTTACGACAGCATTTCCGGAGGCAGAAGGTTGGCTCTATTTTCAGCCGATAAGCGAGGCGCAAGTGGATTACACAAATCCAAAGTTTTTCACTGCCGCCGAAAATGCTGTTGTCGGTGCGGGAGTCAATGGAGCCGTCCGAAGGGCTCGATGGCGTGCCATCCAGTTAGCAACTATTAAGGATATTCAAGATATTGCAAAAGAGTTTCATATCCTCGTCAGCTCAAATGAGTCTTTCCCTCATACATACTTAAATCAAAACACTTACGGAGTCGCTACAGGAAGTCTGTTCACTCCGTACAATGCAAACGACGGGATCACTGAACTTAATAAGCTGATTTACACATTCCACATGTATGCCCCGATTGCGTTTACCCATCCGAGTAGCGGCGATCCGCAGACAAATCCGCTCATGCACTATGCGCAATTCTCAACGGACCTCATTCCCGCGGAGCCACAACGGGACGACTATAGCAACGCTGCACGTAACGGACTTAGTACATTTTCACCCCACGTGGTGTTACCAGCAACCGATGCATTTAAGAGGCGAAGGGCGAAGGGGTACATGAACCTGATGCACCAGTGGAAGGCAATTCACTGGCCAAACGCAGATTCGGAAGACGAATCAACGTTTGCCCCAGCACTAATGATCACGGAGTTTGGGGCGAAGCGCATACCTGCCTCGGGACTAATTGACGTGAATCCGGTAGAGGATGGCTTAGTTTGGGCACCGAGAGACACTCCTGCTTATCAAAATGCGTTTCCGTACGATACCGAACGTGCGAGGTGGACTTGGGATATTCGGACGTTGGCTGAGGCTAACAACTACGGTTGGACGTATTTCGATTTTTCGTCTCAGTTTGGTGCCGTAATAGAGCGCATGTTCGCAGGAAATGATCCAACCCTCGCTGCCACTCCATCGCCAGGAACCTTCGCTCCTGGGTTCAACGCCGCTCTCATCCAAGGACCAAGACCATGAAACACTTTATCATTCTCGTTACTTTTGCTGTTTCGATATCCGGTGCTCATGGATACAGTCGGTATAAGGTCACTCCCCTGTATCAGTCCAACAGCGATTCGGGGCTCTACATAAGCAACTCAGGATCCATTGCTTCGACAGCAGGGATTTTATGGAACGATTCGGTTGGAGCCCACTATCTCCCACCATCCATTTACGGGGAGGCAGGTTACATCCTAAATCTGTCAGACGCTGGAATCGCATGCGGTACTATTTCCATAGGCGGTGGTCCAAATGATCCAAAGGTTGGATTCATTTATGATGCCACAAATGGGTACACCTATTACACCGGGACAAATGGAAATCGCTTTGCCGTTCATGATATCAACTCTCAAGGTTATGCAGTAGGAGGCGGAGTAGATGTTTTTGCGACTTCTCAGACAGGGGCACTAGCTTACTGGACACCAGGGAACACTACTTCTTTTGTGATCACACCATTGGAAATGTCTGGGTCCCGGATGCAGATTACGGACAGCAACTGGGTCTATTCTGGCTTTGGCGGACATTGTGAGGAAATTGGGCACATTGGTGGACCGCCCGTACGTCGACAGTTTTCGGGTGATCCAACTTTTCGAAACATTTTTCATGTATCCGAAAATGGAATTAGCTACGGCGCGAGTTTTCGCAATGTGCCTGGTCCTGCGAACGATATCTATTACCTAGAGATATTCTCCTCCACAGGTCAGCGCTTGCACTCTTTCAGCCGGCTTGGCTATGATCCGATGCAGGTTCGGGCAATATCGGATTCGGGCGTCATGATGGGCCTTGACAGCAGAGTCACCGTAGACGAATGGGGTCCGATGTCGCTTTGGAATCCCATAAGTGGTGAAAGTGCAGTTTTGGCAAATTTAATTGAGCCAGGTGCAGCCGGATGGGAAATGACGTGGTACGACGATATGAACGATAATCTGCAGATCGTTGGCAAAGCCAGAAACGCTCAGGGTCAGAACTGGGTCGTGAGGCTCGACCCAGTCCCAGAACCTGCCACCATCCTCGCCCTCAGTGCGGGGTTGGCGGGGATTCTTGCTCGACGTCGCAAGCGCTCGTAATCTGACCGCACCTCGCAAAGCCCCAGTTGCATTCATGCAACTGGGGCTTTCTGTTTTGATCGCTATTGAGTAGGCAAGTCCAAACCGATCATTCCAGTTAGGAAATTCCCGATACCAGGGAAGGTTGCTCCGTGCGCTTTATCGCTCCAAATCACGCGACCTAGTAAAAAAACGTGTGTGGGTTCCAGGTATGAGTGCGGAACAAGACCTAGTAGGAATTACATGCTCACCGGCGAATTGTTCATCCATGAGGGTTTGGTCACCCCGGAACAAATGCATCTTGCGCTCGAAAAGCAACGCGAGATGGGGTCTTCTACGCCCATCGCATCCGTCCTCGTCACACTCGGATACATCGAAGAACGCGACAAAGTCCGCGTCACCGGGAAGCTTTGGGGCGTGCCTTTTGTAGACGTTCAAACCGTCCAACCGCACAAAGACGCGATGGACCGGCTGAATCCACAGCTTGCCAAAAAATTTAACGTCCTGCCGCTCGAAGTACGTCAAGATAAGTTGATCCTGGCGATGGCAAAGCCGCTGGACATCTTCGTCATTGACGAAATCCGTGGCGCGGTCGGGCTCGATATTGAGCCGATGATCGCGGTCGAGTTGGACCTGAAAGACGCTGTCATTAAGCATTATCAGCTTGATTCGCACGTCACCGAGGCTCTGGGTTCGGCACTGCGCGACTTCTCAATGGACCAACAGGGGAGTAACAAGACCCCGGTTGCCGCCGAGGATGAAGATGATGACGACATTGACGAAGACGGCGCTCCGATCGTCCGCCTTGCAAACCTGATCATCAATCAGGCCGTAGCCGATAAAGCCAGCGACATCCACATGGAGCCGCGAAAGGATGGCATGGTCGTCCGCTACCGAACCGATGGCGTGATGCTCGAGATCATGCGGCTTCCAAAAAAGGTCGTTCCAGCACTTACAAGCCGGATGAAGATTATGTCCAACATGGACATCGCCGAAAAACGCGCGCCGCAGGATAACCGCATTAGCTCGATCGTCAACGGCAAGCCCTACGACTTCCGCGTAAGCACCCTCCCGACTGTATACGGCGAAAAGATCGTGATGCGGATTTTGGACAAGGGTGGGATCAACGTCGGTCTGGAAAAGCTCGGATTCTTGCCCGAAAACCTTAACCGGATCACCGACATGGCAAGCCGGTCGTACGGGATTATTCTAGTCACTGGGCCGACGGGCTCGGGTAAGTCCACCACTCTTTATGCGATTTTGATCAAGGTCAGCGACGGTGCCAACAACATCATCACCATCGAAGATCCAGT
>JBEIDH010000034.1:0-27438 GCA_040383535.1 Chthonomonas sp. | reverse complement strand
TTGGAAGTTCCAGCCGTGGTTGACCTTTTTGGGTTGCCACATCAGCCCAGTCTGGTTCCGTGATCGCTGCCCTACCTACGGCCACAAGATCTGCCCCAATCTTGCTTGCGGCTGAAACATCCATGTAAGTGTTGACACTCCCGACCCCGATCAATGGTATTCGGTGGTCGATTTGCCGTGCGAGGAGGGCGAGAACGGGCTCGGATTCTGGATCGTGGAGGCTTGGTTGACGATAGGACCCTAGGCTCACGTGTAGGAAGTGTAAAGGATAGACACACAATCGATTGAGGAGGGTGAATGTATCTTCAAGGCGAATGCCAGGGGTCTCGATTTCTTCTGGAGAGAATCGGTAGCCGACCAGAAAATCCTTGCTGACCTTGCTCAGCACGTCTTCGACGATCCGGCAGGAAAATAGATAGCGATCTTGACCGAAGGCATCTAAGCGTTGGTTAGTGAGAGGGCTCACGAATTGTTGAAGCAAATAGGTGTTGGCGCCGTGGATTTCCACTCCGTCAAATCCAGCTTGTTCCGCTCGCCGGGCGGCATCTCCAAAGGCCGTAATGACGGTTTCGATTTCTTTGAGCGTCATTGCTCTCGGGGGATCAAAACCTTCTCGCTCAACCCGAACCGCCGATGCGGAGAGAACTTCGCCGCACAAGTTTGCCGGGCACATTCTTCCGCCGTGATGGATTTGGAGGATGCCCGTAGCTCCTGCGGCCCGAATTGCGTCTGCGGTGGGCTTCAAGCTACTTTCGATCACGTCATCGGAATCACAGCGCCATTGACCGGGAAAGGCATGCCCCGACTTGTGGACGTAACATGCCGCCGTCATGATTGTTCCGAATCCGGATTCGGCGCGTCGCGCGAGAAACCGGATTTCCTCGGGAGTGATGATGCCTTCATCGCTGGATGAGTACGTCGTCATTGGTGCGAGGACGAGGCGATTTTTGAGCTTTTTTGAACCTAAATGGTAAGTGTTAAATGGCACGATGATCCTTGTATTCATAATAGTGGCATGAATCCATACAAAATTGGGTAAGATTCATGAAGACGAAGGCGAAACTAGTGAGCAACACCGAAAAATTTTCTAATTTGAAGCCCGGCGAGAAAGGGAAAGTTGTTCGTTACGTCTGCGAGGATGCTTGCGCTTTGCGACTCCAAGAGATGGGGCTTTGCGTGGGAACTGAATTCGAAATCATGAAGGTCGCCCCCTTAGGGGACCCTGTCGAAGTCGAGTTCCGCCGATGTCGTCTGTGCTTACGCAAGGACGAAATTAGCCAAATCGAGGTCGAGGTCGAAGAGAAATAAATGGCTACTGAAAAAGTAGCAACCCAAACTTTCTTGATCGGTCTAGTTGGAAACCCCAACGTCGGTAAAACTTCACTTTTTAATGTTCTCACCGGTTCAAACCAAAAAGTCGGGAATTATGCCGGCGTTACTGTTGAGAAGCATTCCGGGTCCTTTAACTTAGAGAACGGTGTCACGTGTGAAATCGTGGATATCCCCGGGCTTTACTCCATGAACCCGATGTCCATGGATGAAACCATTGCAACTGACGCAATTCGGGGCGTCGCGGCTGGTGAGCGCCGCGCTGACCTCATGATCTGCGCAGTAGATGCCACGAGCATTGAGCGAAATCTCTTCTTCTTTTCTCAGCTCGTTGAGGTTGGAATCCCTCTCATCGTTGTGCTGACAATGACCGATGTTTTAGATAGGAAAGGATTTGATCTTGACGTTGAGGCATTACGGGCGAGATTGGGAGTTCCGGTTGTCCCCGTCATTAGTCACCGTATGCGGGGCATTTCTCTGCTAAAGCAAGAGATTCAAAAGGTCCTCGCGAACGGGCAGGAAATGCCGAACTTTGATCATCCGACACTGGAAGCGCGCTATGCTTGGTCTGCCGAGATTGATCAGGCCGTTATCAAAGAGAATCCGGCAAAGAAACTTCGAGCGAAGACCGACAAGATTGATTACTGGCTCACTCACCGTGTGTTCGGGCTCCTGATCTTCGTCGGAGTGATGTACGTGTTGTTCCAATCGGTTTACACCTTCGCGCAGCCGGTTATGGGATGGGTTGAGATGGCATTTGGCTGGATCGGCGACCAGGCGAGTAAGCCTCTGGCAGGCGCACCGGATTGGGTGCAAAGCCTGATTGTTGATGGGATCATTTCGGGGATCGGGTCTGTTGCCGTGTTTCTTCCGCAAATTCTCATTTTGTTCTTCTTCATCGCCGCATTAGAGGGCACCGGATATCTATCGCGCGCAAGTTTCCTGATGGATAGGCTACTCGGCTGGTGCGGACTAAATGGTAAAGCGTTCATTCCCCTTCTTAGCTCCTTCGCTTGTGCAATTCCAGGAATCATGGCGGCGCGGATCATGCCAGATCCCCGGAGCCGTCTGACCACAATTTTGGTTGCTCCGTTGATGTCGTGTTCGGCCAGACTTCCGGTTTATGTGTTGCTCATTGGTGTCGTCATTGAACCAAGATTCGGTGCAGCAGCGGCAGGTTTGTCACTGTTCTTGATGCACACGGTTGGTTTAGTTATCGCCATCCCCATGATCCTTATCCTTAACCGGAAAATACTTCGGGGAACCAAGCTCCCATTCGTCATGGAGTTACCACCCTACCAAGTGCCGAAGTGGCGTGATGTTTGGGGTGCGATGTACGGACGGGCGAAAATTTTTGTCAAAACAGCCGGTACGGTGATCATCGTTATGTCGGTTCTGATCTGGGCGTTGCTTTACTTCCCACGCTCAGACTCCGCGTTGAAAGGGTATGAACAAGAGTACACGCAAGCAAATCCAACCGCGACAGAGGACCAAATTGAGCGGCATGTTGATGCGAGGCAACTTGAGAATTCGTATCTCGGGAAGTTTGGAAAGGGAATTGAGCCCATTTTTAAGCCCGCTGGATTTGACTGGAGAATTAGCACCGCGATCTTGTGCGCCTTCCCAGCCCGAGAAGTCCTCGTTTCTTCGCTCGGTATCATTTTTGATCTTGGGGCTGACCAGGATGAGTCTTCGGTGGACTTGCGTGAGAGTTTAAAGCGGGCGACTTGGCCCGACGGAAAGCCGCTATTGACGACGGCAAGTGCCATCGCACTAATGATCTTCTTTGCGCTTTGCTGCCAATGCGGGGCGACTCTCGCCGCAATCAAGCGCGAGACAAACACGTGGCGATGGCCTGTATTTGTCTTCTTCTACATGACTTTCTTGGCGTGGGCATGTGCAGTCGGCACGTACCAGTTACTGACGGCACTTAGGCTTTAGACCAGTGTTGCAGGCTTCTGAGTTAGCTCATTCGCTTCAATCGCTTCTCTAGCAACCTGAATAAGGGCGAGAAATTGGACTTGCTCTTCAGGAATCATTGGGGCCAAGAGTTCTCTGGCAAAATCAAGGCGGGATTGCACGATATCTTGATAAGCTGATATTCCGGATTTTGTAAGCTGAACCACAACAGACCGGCGATCTTCGATACCTCGAGTGCGCTGGACCTTACCAGCCGACTCCAATCCGTCAATCAGTACACTCGTGGAACTCATTGGTGCGTGAAGGCTTTCTGAAAGATTGCTAACCGTTATTCCGCCGGATTCACCCAGAATATTCAGCGCTGCTCGCTCCATTTTCGTCATTGAGACTAGACTTGGAAAAGCTGCACAGGAACGGTCGCACGCTTTGACAAGGATCTCTAAATGCTCGGCAAGTACGAGACTATGCGCTTCAACACTTCGTTCCATCATCACTGATAATAATACATCATTAGTTCGTAATGTCGACGAAGAAATTTACTTTAGTTTATAAAGTATCTCGTTTACCTTCGTCTGGGTCCTCAATCAGACTCCTTTCAAACAGCTGTCTCAATTTTTCTTTCTCTTCGCGCTCTTGTTCTTTCTTCTTTACAGAGTCCATGAAGGCATTAAATTTTTTCGCTTCCTGGACTTTTTCTTTGCGCGATTTGCCCGCTACACGACCAGCGTACGCGAGTCCCGGAATCTTGTTAGCGGCAAAGAAGTAACCAAAGACGCAAGGCAAAACCGCGAAGGCGCCGATGATCGGACCAAGCGAGAACAAAACCATCGCAGCGGAAAGCCATCCAATCCACTTAGCTTGAATCGGAAACATGAAGAACTGCACTTGCTGTTCGGCGTGTCGCGTCGCCCAGATCACCGCAAGCGCGGCTACTGGAACAAAGGACCCAAACAGGATTGTTCCAACCGGAGAAACAAACGAACCTGCCCAAACGGCTAGACCGCCCATGAGGATCAGTCCCGCGAAAACGGCCGCAAACTTCTGAACCCCTAAGTCACGCTCAACCTGCTGACCAACCTGCCAAAAGAATAGCCAACCAAGAAGCAGGAAGATGAGACCGCTTCCGTTCCCCGATGATGCCCATGGGTAGGTGAAAATTGTGATGGGATTAAACCCAGACCCACTCCGAAGTGCGAGGCTCATAAAGAATGCTTGCAAGCCCAACCAAGATAGCAAAAACGATGCGATGAGTGAAGCCAGCACAAAGAAAGTGACCGGTGTTCCCGCGCGGGCATAGAAAGATTTAATCGCTTGCATACTTATCCTTACTTCTACTTATAAGACTCAAAAATTCGCGCGGAATGTGCAAATTCAGTAAATTCTCGGTTCAATAGGACCTAAAATGCAGGACGTTTTGAGTCTATGCTTATGAAGAATTTGGAAGTCCATCGCGGAATGGGTTGGAGTGATTCTTAATATGCTCCAGCCAAAGTTCCTCTTGGCGCGTGTATAGGCCTTCAGGCAATTCAACCAACCCGTATCTACAGCTCGTTTCCCCCATCCGCACCGCATAGCCCGCGTCTCCAAAGCTGTAATGCCACCACTCGTCGCGGCAATTGCTGAACCCTGCCCCAAGCATCGCCCCCACCAATAAGTTCCGGTGGTACTGCGCATCTTGGTTTAACCCAAGACTGTATGTTGGGGCGGCGGAGAATCGCGTGAATGGCGACCATACATCTAAAATCTCACCCGACGGTTGGCAAAGGAAAACATCCACCGCCGCACCTGTACAGTGCCCAGGTGGGGCTTTTTGATCAGGCGGCGCGACCCACTTATTGACCCTCCTCCGAAGCTGAGCGTAATCCATATCCGGCCAGACTTCGAGCGCGCAGTTCGTCATGAACTCATAGATTCGCTTCTGTCTCTGGAACGGTCGCCACGCATCAATCACGCCAAGGCAATAACCGTCTGGGAGCGACTGAGCGGCTTGCTCAGCCATCTCCGCAACGGTCTGCCGCAAGAACGGAATGACCTGCTCGCGAAGCATAATTAGGCTTGGAGCGGCTTCGGCTAGCGGTGCCAATGGCTCACCGTTATCAAGTTCTTCGATACGGTTAAGCGCCTGGATCGGCTCTGGCCTACCCTTGGTCCGATCCCACTTACTTCTCACCCTCGAACAAAAAGGAAGATCAGGATTCCAGCCAACGGTAAGAGGTCCTCGCCAGCAGATCGGCGTTTTGGACCTGGAACTTCGAGTCGATCTCCGGCTTCAAGGGAAGTATCTCCGATAAAGCCGCCTAAAATTTTTGGATAGTCAACGGTGATAGTTTTGACCTTTTCTCCAGTTCTTCGAATCAGTTTGATCTTTTGGGGCTTGATTCCATCCATCAACCCGCCGGTTCCACGAATTGCCTGCGTGACTGTCATTCCCGAATACCAGCCAATGGTTCCAGGGTTCTTCACGCCTCCGAGGATGAGTACGACATCCGTTTTTGCGACTTGCTCGACCATGATCCTGTCGCCTGACTTCAGTAAGGTGAGGGCGCTTTCATTTCGGATACTTAAAATTTGATCTGGCTGATTGGCGCGTTCCAGGCGAATTCGGTCGGGATTTGCGTTCGTGAGCAAACCGCCTGCCTGTTCAATCGCCATCGCTGCGGTCATATTTGGCTTTAGCTCAATGGCTCCTGGCTTCTTCACCGATCCAATGACGACGACTTCGGTCTGGCGCAAGGCGATCTGGAAGAACACAAAGTCACCGGGCTTGATCAGTGGATTGAAGGTGTTGTCCTTTCCGTCGTATTTTTTGAAATTGACAATTGAGATAACCCCCAGACGCGACTCAATGCGTACGCGTTCCATGTCCGCGGTGCGTTCAGGTTCGGCGAGTCTCGCGATGTCGGCGAGCCTCAGATCATCGCGCCATATTGTTTCACCGGGCTTCTTGACCGCGCCGCTGTATCGCACTGGTAGATTCTCACTTGCGAGAAGCGTTACAGTCACGGTTGCTCGGCGGACGATGCGTTGCTTAACTAGCTCTTCCTCGATTCGATCTGCGGCTTTAGATTCAGTCAATCCAGAGACTTTAACCGCGCCAATAAAGTTCATCACGATCAGACCGTCGCGGGTGAGAGAATAGTCTTGATTCAGACTGGGTTCTTCTTCGCAAACCACTCGAACCTTGTCATTCGGTTGCAGAACCCGGTTCTGCGCAAAAACTCCAACGCTCGTTACGAGCATCAGGCATAAACATGCAATCAAATGAACCAAGATTTTCATGGGGAACTCACTATGACAGACGTTTCGCCCAGACTAAAGGAATTCACTTGACGGGGGGATTCCGAAAATTAGCCAGGGAACTTGATTCTGAAAATAGAACCCTTGCCAAGTTCAGATGAGATCGACACGATGCCCTGATGCGTCGCCGCGAGTTCCAGCACAATCTTCGTTCCCCAACCCGAGCCGCTGGATTTTGCCCAAACGCTCCGAGCCGAGCCCTTAAGAATCTTGTTGGCGGTTTCTTCAGTCATACCCGGTCCGGTATCTTCGACCTCGAGGACGTGCGAGCCATCTTCAAATCGGTAGTGGACTGTGACCTGTTCTAGTTCATCCACGTCCTCGTGAGCGGTTTCTGCGACCGCCTTGAGTGCGTTGGAAACCAGGTTCTGGACGATGCGGAAAATGTACATGTCGTCATGCTTCATCGGCGGCGCATCTGCTTGAATTTCGTACTTAATTTGGATGTTGTGCTTCCGACCTTCGGATTCCAGGAAGGATGCTGCTCGTTCGATTGTCGATCCGAGCGGAGCAATTTTGTATTCCGGTTCCAGAGCCTTCCCAGCAGAAAGGTCGCTCATGAGGGTTGAGTAACGCTTCACTCGCTCGATGGAACCGCCAAGATCCTCGATCATCATTTGGATTGTTTCGATGTAAGTGAGCATCTCTGGATCGTCAACATGCTTTTCGGCGTGGACCTTTGCGAGGTTGACGGTCTCATTGCTGTAGCTCATATTCGCTTCCAGAGCGAACGCCATGTTTTTGATGTCGTGGGCAACCTGCCCCATTCCCAGAAGTTGCGAAGCTCGGGTGGACTCATCCAAGAGTTGCCAGTTAAGGTAAGCGAGGGTTGAAACTGAGCTGATGGTTTCCAGAACGGTCTTATCGTCGGGACCAAAAACACCATCGTGCTTATTGATGAGCTGCACGATCCCGATTGGCTCGGTATCGTCAAGCATCAGCGGCACAGTAATCATGGTCCGGACGCTCATTCCAGCTTTTTTAGCCATTTGATCCGAAGATTCAGGAACGCTTTCGAACGAAGAAATCTCTGGAACACGCGTATGGAAGACCTTCCCAGCAACGCCTTGGTCGTCTGGCATGTCGGTGAATTTGAGCACTTCCGCTGAAGCTGCAGGTAGTACGTGGCGAAATTCCAAGGCTTTTTTGTCGCGATTGTGAAGGTAAATTGTTCCGCCTTCGGCTCCAACGGCCTCGATGCAGATACTCAAAACTTCGGGCAAAACGTCATCCAGCTTTCGGCTTGAACCGAGCTTACGAGTCGCGAGGTGGACGGCATCTAGGAGGACAGATTCAAAGGCCTGAGTCACGACAATCATTGTACCACTGGGACTTTAGTCCTAGGCGAAATTTGGTCACAGGAGTAACCGGATTCATTACCCTGGATTGGTTATCCGGATTACTTCAACCTAAGTTCAAATTCTCATGCCAAAATAACCCAATGCCCAGCACCCTTCACGAAGCAATCCGACAAGCAAATGCTCGGGGGGAGGCTGCTTTGATCCCATTCATTACCGCAGGAGACCCTTCCCTGGAAGTACTCCCCAAAATTTTGGATGCGCTTGTTGAGGGCGGGGCTGATGCAATCGAAATCGGTATTCCTTTCAGCGACCCAATCGCAGACGGACCGATTATTCAAGCAAGTAGCCAAAGGGCACTGGATCGAGGCGTGACTCCGAAAGCAATTTTAGAGGTCCTGAAGACTTGGCAAAATCCCAAAGGCGTGCCGTTCTTGCTCATGACCTACATCAATCCGGTTCTGAGGATGGGTGAGGATGTGTTCTTGCGAGAAGCAAAAGCAGCTGGTGCAAGCGGAATTTTGATCACCGACACGACCCCAGAAGAAGCCATCGAGTGGTGCGAAAAGTCAAAGGCTCAAGGGATTGAGACGATCTTCCTCGCCACGCCGACCAGCACCGATGCCCGGATCCAACGGGCGATTGACTCGACGACCGGATTTATTTATGCGGTCAGCCGTACTGGGGTCACTGGAACCGGGGAAGCTACGGCAAAAATACAGGATGGTCTTGTCGAGAAGATCCGTGCGATGACCGATCTCCCTGTTGCCCTAGGGTTTGGAATTCGCACCGCAGAAGACGTCCGAGAGGCTGCCAAACAAGCCGATGGTGTGATCGTAGGTTCGGTTTTGGTTGATCTAGTAAAAAATACAGGCTCAGATCTGTCAGGGATCACCGATTTCATTGCCCTTTTAAAGTCTGGAACCGCCCTAGCATGATTGCATAGGTTGAGTTCCAACTTTTGTGGAAGGAACTTACTATGAAATCGCTACGCTTCTCCGGACTATTGCTTTTTTGCGCCATCTTGGTTGTCCCGGCGAATTCTGTTGCGGATCGCCCATCGAGTGAGCGTGAAACGATCATCCGAAGCGTGGTTGACCTCACCAACAACGAGCGAGCTAAGCTCGGTTTGCCTCCGCTAACCTACGACAAGCGATTAGAAAAGGCCGCGCAATGGATGGCCGAGGACATGGCGAACAAAGGCTATTTCTCGCATACGGATTCCTTTGGGCGCTCGGTAGGACAACGGGTGCCAACATTTGGGTACGAGAATTACGCGATCCTCCGCGAAAATCTCGCCGGTGGCTTCTCGTCTCCAAAGGAAGCCGTGGATGCATGGATGAAATCGCCCGGTCACAAGGCCAGCATTCTCTGCGAAAAGTGCACCAATATCGGCGTCGGAATTCACTACGATCCAAAGTCGAAGTACGGATACTACTGGGTCCAAGAATTCGGCACTGAGATGAGGTAAGCAGGCTCTACACAGCTTCGCCGAGATAGGCCTTGATGACCTCAGGGTGGCTTCGAATCTCCGCAGGGACACCATGGGCGATTTGGATTCCTCGATCTAAAACCACGATTCTCTCGCACAGGTTCATCACGAACTTCATGTCGTGCTCAATGAGCAAGACGGTCTTCCCGAGTTCGTCTCTGAGCATCCGTACGCGTTGACCGAGGTCGTCGCTTTCTTGCGGGTTCATTCCTGCGGCAGGTTCGTCCAGGAGCAGTAAATCCGGTTTTGTCGCCAAAGCTCGGGCGATTTCGAGACGGCGTTGTTTTCCGTACGGTAAATCGCAGGACCTGGAATTTGCCTCATTGGCGAGGTTCATCACTTCGAGGAAATACATACCCTCCTCTCGAAGTTTTCGGGTTTCGGCGACGCTCGCTGGGTTTCGAAATAGGGCAGAAACAGCACCCGACTTCTGTCGCGATGACCCGGCGATCATCACGTTCTCAATCGCGCTCAAAGCTCCAAAGAGACGGATGTTCTGGAAAGTTCTTGCGATCCCTTTTCTTGCAATCTTAAAAGGCGGCAGGCCATTGATACGCTCATTGTTGAACAGAACATCTCCGCTGGTAGGCGTATAAACCCCGGTTACCAAGTTGAAGCAGGTCGTTTTCCCAGCACCGTTGGGCCCAATCAGCCCGAATAGCTCCCCCTCATTGATGTCGAAAGAGACGTCGTTGACAGCAGTGAGGCCACCAAACTTGATCGTAGCGTTCTGTAAGGACAAGATCTTGCTCATGCACTTGCTCCTTCGGGTTTCTTTTTGCCAAATCCAAGGGTCGCCCATCCGATCTCGCGGTGACCAAAAATGCCTTGAGGGCGTAGCAACATCATCGCAATCAGCACGACAGGGAAGATCACCATGCGAAGGTTTGCGGCTGGGACGGTTTGGTTTCCGAGCGTCGGCAAAAGTCGGGCTAGGAACGTTCCGATCGCCAGTGTGAGGATCGTTCCTCCAACTGTCATGACAAGAGTTTTTGTCCTGATTTCTCGCGATTCGTGAGCGACGTCCTGAAGCTTTTTTAGTCCCGCAATCAGAACCCCAGTTGCACAAAGAGAACCGATCACGAGGGGCAGGGAAGCTGGCGGTGCATCACGCAGAAGTTCTGGCAAGGCAAATAGCAACACTGCGGCGATTGCCGAACCGGTGATCGATCCTGTTCCCCCAAGAACAACCATCGTCAGCACGATGAAGGAAACGTCCATCGAGAAACTGTTCGGCGTGATAAACGCCTCATAGTGACCAAGTAAGGCACCGGCAGCTCCCGCGAACATTGAGCCGATCACGAATGCGGTGACCTTGACCTTAGTGACGTCGACGCCCATAGCTCCACTCGCAACTTCATCTTCCCGGACGGAGAGGAAGGTCAGTCCACGCGAGGTTTGCAACAGATTTCGGCAAAGCCCGATGCAAGCAATCGCAAGGAACCAGATCAATGCGACGGATTCGTGGCGTGGCACGTTCATGCCGTACGATCCCCCGATTTCAGGGATATTTTGGACGACGATCCGCAAGATTTCGCCAAATCCCAATGTTACAATGGCAAGGTAATCGCCCCGCAAACGAAGGGAGGGCAATCCAATAAAGAACCCAGCAATCCCAGCGATTACAGCCGAAACAAGCATCAAACCCACGAGCATCGGAAGGTTGAGGCCATTGAGGCTTAGTTTATCAATTTTCAGGAAGTTCACCGCAAGGTAACCAGAGGCGTAAGCCCCGACCTGATAAAAAGCCGCATGACCAATACTGAACTGACCCGTGATCCCGTTGATCAAGTTTAAGCTGACTGCCAAGGTGACATAAAGTCCGGCAAGAGCAATGAGTCGCTCAACGGTGTCGCCGGTTTGTCCCGCGACCGCCCCGATAATCATCGCCAAAACGGCAGCTCCGGCAACTCCACCAATGCGACCAAGGAGAGAATTCATCAAACCTTCTCCACCTTCGCCGAACCCAGCAGTCCACTTGGCTTAAAGAGCAAAACGGCGATCAGAATCACAAATGCGATTGCATCTCGCCATGCGGATGCGCCTGCCCAAACGGCAAGAACTTCAGCAATCCCGATCAGCAACCCACCAAGAACAGCACCAGGAATGTTTCCGATACCACCCAGAACTGCGGCAACGAATGCCTTTACGCCCCAGGTGACTCCGACGTAGGTCTGAAGTGGAGTACCGAGGAATGTTGCGCACATCATCGCGCCTGCTCCAGCGAGGGCGGATCCAATGACAAAAGTCACGGTGACGACTTTATTGACATTAATCCCCATTAGGCTAGCCGAATCGAAATCATGTGAAACCGCGCGCATTTGCCGACCCATTGGGGTGAAAAGGATCAAGTGGCGAAGGATCAACATCATGAACAAAGTGGTCAGCACCATGATCAGTTGACCTTCGGGAATTTTTACGGAAACGCCGCTGTCGGCATAGCCATCTTCGAGCTTTCGTGCCTTATCGTCGGCATCGAATTGAGCCTTTCGGATTGCCTGGCCTTCCGGATTCGTGAGGTCGAATTTGCTATTAACTCCAAGCCTTTTGACTTCGGCAGTGACTTTCGCTTCTGCTTCTTCCGCCGCAGTCCGGGCGAGCTTGAGTTCCGAGAGAAGCCCCGCATCTTTTGGCTTTAGCGGAATCTCGACATTGCCTTTGAAGGGATTGACTTCGCTAAGGATTGACTTCGGAGGCGCGACGGGGAGGACGAGAGCTCCGGCATATTGGAGGAAGAGGGAAATCCCAATGGCGGTGATTAAGCTCGTGGTGCGAGGTTGATTGCGCAAGGGGCGATAAGCAAATCGCTCAATTACGACGCCGAGGACCGCGCAAACGGTCATTGAAGCGGCCAACATCAAAATGAGGACCATCGGTCCGGTAGCCCATTGAAGATTTGGATTGCCCTGGTAAAAACCCATCTGCCAAGACACAAACAAGGCAACAAACGAGCCGACCATGAACACTTCACCATGGGCAAAGTTGATGAGCCTAAGCACCCCGTAAACCATGGTGTAACCCAAGGCAATAAGGGCATAAATGGCCCCATTATTGAGGCCATTGATGAGTTGCTGTGGGAGTGCTGTGAAGTCCAGCGCTCCCACAATCGGGAGGAAGAGCGATGCGTCCAAAGTTTATTTGAAGAAGTCGTATGCCTTTCGGAAGACTTGTCCGGTCTTTGTCACTTCGACAACCAAAGCGCGCTTTGGAGGGTTACCGTTCATTCCCTTCAGGGTGATTTCACCGGAGATCGCAGGGAACTTCTCAGTTTCTTCGAGCGCGGTAATCAGACCCTTCGAGTCTGCGGACTTGGATCGCTTCGCGGCGTCCACTGTGAGCATCACAGCGTCGTAGCCCAGTGCCCCCATTGTCGTGCCAGGAGCCTTGCCGTTGTAGGCAGCCTTCCACATCTCAAGGAATTGACCAACCTCGGGTCGAGCTTCGGTGCTGCTGTAGTGGTTGCAGAAGTAACCACCAAGGATGGCTTCGCCGCCACCGGCGACGAGGTCTTCGCTATCCCAACCATCGCCACCAAGAAGGCTGACCTTGAGACCAGCGTCCTTTGACTGCCGAGCAATGAGACCGACTTCGGTGAAGTAGCCGCTTAAGAACATGGAGTCTGGATTCTTGCCCTTGATATTGGTGAGCTGACCATTAAACTGCTGGTCACCGGAATTGTAGAATTCCTCAGCAACGATTTCGCCACCAAGCTTGATGAATTCCTTCTTGAAGCTTTCGGAGAGACCGACCGAATAGGTTTGCTTGTTATCGGTGAAAATCGCGACCTTGCGGTTGTTGAGTTCTTCGTAAGCAAACTTCGCCATCACAGGACCTTGGAAGTCATCCGTGTAGCAGACGCGGAAGATATTGTTACCCTTGTCGGTGATGTCCGTTCGAGTGGCTCCAATTGCAACAACCGGAATTCCAGCATCAAACGCCGAGTTACCGATTTGAGCGGTGATTCCGCTGGCGACTTCACCAACAATTGCGATCGCACCCTTGGAGATCAGTCGGTCAGCGGCGGTCTTGCCTTGCTCGGCCTTGCTTGCGCTATCTTCGATCAGAAGTTCGACCTTCTTGCCATTGATGCCGCCGGCTTTGTTGGCTTCGATCACAGCGAGCTTCGCTCCTGCAAGAGAGTCATCGCCCCATGGCTTAAGTTCGCCGTTCAAGCTGGCGACGATACCAATTTTGTAGGTTTCGCCCTCTTGCTTGTTTCCCTCCCCAGGTGATGCTGGTCGCGCGGCAGTGGTTTCGGCTGGCTTTTCGCCAGTTGTGGTCTCTGTCGTTGGTTTTGTTTCGGTTGGTGCCGAATTGCAACCAACCACCAATGCTGCCAAAAGAGCCGATGTTGAAAGTAATGCAAATTGCTTCATGCTAATGTCCATCCTACACCGTAGAAAGAGCTCGCGGGGAGCCCGGACTGAGTTTTTTCTACGATTTCGCCTTAAAACTGCCGGTATTATACGCGGCATTGCGATCATCGGGTATCCCCTCATACAACAAGAATGAACGATGATCAACTAATCCAGACGGCTCGGAGGCATCTTAAGGATGCACAAGGGGAGCAAGCTTTTGCGATTGCGGAACAAGTTCTCGCCGGAAACCCTGATTCAGTGACGGCCGGGATCGTCCGGGCCGAGGCGCTATTGGTCATGGGTCGTCCTGAAGACGCAGCCGATGCAATCGAGAGTCTTGTCTCTCAACATCCGCATGAAGCCAGCGCAAATGAAGCCGCCGCGCACCTGCTTCGCGCGATCGGTCGCACCGAAGAGGCGGTGGGGTATGCCACGCGTGCAGAGAACTTAGCTCGTTTGGAAGAATCCGAACAGGCCATCGCTGCCTCTAAAATTCCCGAATTTACGCCATTGACCGACGACGAGAAGAAGTCGCTGATGAAGGAGTTCAGATGGAGAATCATGGGATTGATGATCTCCATCTCCAGCTTTATGGTGCTCGGGAATTACACGCGCGCGATGCGCCCAATGTTTGACGAACAGCAAAAAAACCCCAATAAGATGATGAGCCTTGAGGAGATGACAAAGTTTATGACTCCTGAGATTCAACAATACGTCTTGATCTCGCTTGCACTCTGGGGGGCTAGCCTAGCGTGGTTCATTTTTGACTTCTACCAAAAACCAACTCCAAACGGATGGAAAATCGCAGCAATCGCCACCCACGTGCTATGTTGCATAGGAATGCCGTTCGGTCCGGGATGGTTTTTGATCCCGATTTACCTCATCGCGCGACCAAGTCCCTTGAAAAAATTGTGACAATTGTGAGAAACGATCACGCTTCGTCGTACATCAGTATAAAATAGGAATCTAAGATATGTTAAATGCCCTCCTTGCCGTAACCGCACTTTTTCCAGTACAAAAGTCCGTTGATGTCCCGTTCCGTCTTGTCGAGAACGCAATCATTGCCGATGCTGTTGTCAACGGTCGAAATGTGAGCTGTATGTTTGACACCGGATTTTCGGGGTCATTTGTGCTCGATACCGCTGTTAACGTGGGTGCACCGACCGGCTCGATGATGTTGCGCGACTTCGTCGGTCAGTTCGAAGCACCAACGGTAAAAATTAAATCTCTAACAATGGGCGGAGCGAAAGTCCGCCCTGACGGCATGCAGGTTGTCCAACAGCCGAACCGAGGAATGTCGCAAAGCTACAACACCCACACCGTCGGGATCATGGGGCTCGAGGTCATGCGAGACTACGTTCTCGAAATTAACTTCGAGAAGAGCAAGTTCGTTTTCCACCCGAAATCCTTTGACTTCACGGGATGGAAGCCAGATAATAAGAAGACATTTATGCCCAGCCTGTTGCTCAAGGGTGGGTCGTCAGTTGAATTGGTCTGCAAGACTGCGAATGGTAAGAAACTTGTGCTCGCCCTTGATACTGGGAACGCGTTCTACGCCACCACGCACAAGGACGTGCTTGAACGTGTGGGAATCTGGAAGCCTGGTCAGCCGGTAAAGTTCATGTCGTCTGCTCAAGTTGCCTCTGGTCCGGTGGACTCCTGGTACATGCATATGGAAGACATGAGCATTTACGGAGTTCCGGTGAAGAGCAGTATTTGGTCCATTATTGATGCTCCTTCCAGTTCAGCTGACCACGATGGCACCGTAGGTTTTGGGTTCCTTAAGAACTTCAATATTTTAATCGACATGGAGCGCCGACGGGTTTGGCTGGACAACTTTGCCGGAAAGGTTTCCGATGCACCAAAGGCTGAGGTTGGGATCAATGCCTTCTATGACGAAGAGTCCAAGAAGTTCCTCATCTGGCGAGTAGCACCAAATGGCCCAGCCGAGGCCGCCGGAGTAAAGCGCGGAGACGCTTTGCTATCCGTCAACGGAGAGGAGCTGTTGAATGTTGGTGCCCGAAAGGTTGCCGACATGATGGAAGGAGATCTTGACTCGAAGGTTCAGCTCGTGATCAGTCGGAACGGCACGATCATGCGGATGGAAGTGAAGCGAAAGTACCTTTTTAACGGTCGGATTCCACAACCCGCACCGGCGATTGAAACCGTTCCAGCATCGGGCGCGGGCTTTTTGGGACTTTAATTCAGTTTCTGCCCCGGAAAAGAGATTGCACGCTCTTAAAAGCGGGCAATCTTTTTTTGTCGGTACCGCTGCATAAGCTCCTGGTGTGACCTGACAGCCTAAGGATGGATCGTAAAATCTTCTTAACATTTCGAGCAAACCGCCGGTACATGTGCGAATTCGTTCTAAAATAGGATCATGCGCGTGCTTGTGCTGGGATGGAATTCGCTTCTCGATGAGGGGAATTTCGCGGTGCGTGCGGCACGTGTCTTCAGCAACTGGTTGACTGAGGCTGGGCATGAGGTCACCGCTCTTACCTCCGCCTACGCAGCTGGTTATCACGGATACTCGCTTCCCGACCTGATTAAGAAAAACGGCGTGATTGGTGGAGGGCGATTCTTACCCCAGTCACTCATGGTCGCGATGTTTCCCGTCGGTGGGTGGCGGGCACAGGTTCTTTGTACCGCTGTCCAAGGCAAAGTGACGACGGTTGATCTCCGGGCGTACGAATCTCACGTCCAGCGCGTTCTCAGAGATGTGCGTCCTCACCTGACGATCTCCTTCGATTTTTCGGAGAAAATGCAAGGTCCATTGCGACTTGTTCGGCAGGCAGGTTGTCCTGTGCTGGGAGTAGTGGACTCGACCAAGTACGATCAAAAAAGTCTGTTTCAACATCTTTCTAGAGTGCTCTGCCTTTCCCCCGAACTCGCGACCTTTTACACGTCATCGCTTGGAATGCGGTCTGCTGGTTTTCCCGCTCCGAGTGGAACCGCTCCCGATGTGCTCGCTTCAAGCGAAATCACCATCCTCGATCCAGATCAAGACGCCTTTTATGTTGACTTGCAGGAAAGGCTCAGTGTGATTGCCCCCGTAAAAGTATGCAGTAGCTCCGAAGTGATGACAGATCTTCACCCAACGAGCGAGCAACCCCTAACCACTGGCCTAGGGATTCTGCTTCAGAGTCCCCACGTTCGCCAGTGTTGGATGGAATCTTTCTCGCGAGTTGGAGTACCGCTCATGACTCCTGAAGTTGTCGTGTCAAAGGTGCAACCAAAGTCGAGAGAGGAATGGGTTGACGCATGGGTTTCGGAGGCTACTCGGCTGATTCAGGATCAGAGTGCGAGAAACGCTCTAGTCCAAAGTCAACAGGAACTGGTTGCGAGGCTCTTCAATCCGGAAACCCAAATTCCTGCGTACATTCGGTTCGCCGAGTCGATGGTTCAACCCGGCGTGATCGGTAGAGTTAGCGGTTGAACATCCGGCTTGCATCGCTGGTCCATGCGAATAGCATGAGGGCAATGATGAGGAAGAACCCGATCGAACTCAATGTGTGCTGAACTTGAATGCTGAGACGTCTGCCCCGTCTGAACATCTCTGCAACCGCAACCACCATCTGACCTCCGTCAAGCGGTGGAATCGGCAGAAGGTTCAGAAATCCAAGGGAAATACTTAGCCCTGCCGCGAGTTGCAAGAGACTTTGCATCCCTTGGGCACCGGCTTCGTGGGTTGCTTGGGCAATGCCACCAGGACCACTTACGCTTCCACCGGCTGTCTGCGGGCTGGTGAGCAGTTTTAGGAACTGCGCACCAGCGAGTCCAGGCACAGACATCGCGCGGTTGAATGCCTCACCAATAGGGAGGGGAACCATTTTCGTTGTTGGCGCAATCCCGAGTTTGTATTGTCTGCGATCTGGATCATTGGTGGGCTTCATGTCCGCGCCCAAAACCGGAGACGCTTCCTTGTCCAAAGTCGGGACTAAAGTGAAATCGATACTCTTTCCGTTCCGATTGACCGTGATTTCAACGGGTTTTCCTTCGGAACTCCGGACCGTGCTCACCACGTCAAAAAAAGTTGATACTGGCTTACCGTTGATTCCCGTAATGCGGTCGTTTACCTTGAGCAAAGCTTTTGCGGCGGCTCCGTCTTCCGACATCCTGCCGATCACAGGATCAGTCGAAAGCTCACGATCTCCATAAACCGCAAAGCTGATGAAGAACAGCACGACTCCGAGCAAAATGCTAAACGCAGGACCAGCGAAAAGAACCAGAAATCTCTGGAAGGGTGGTCGGGAATAGAAACCACGGTCAATATGAATTTCACTTCCATCTTCCTTCGGGTGCATTCCTTTGATCGCGGCAAATCCTCCCAATGGCAAAGCCAGCAGAGAAAATTCGGTGCCTTCTTTGTTCGTTTTCGCCCAGACTGGCTTGAACTTGACGGGAAGATCAACTCCGTTGGGTTTCAGTAAGCCTTCGCCCATCTTGCTTCCTTCTGGCTTACCCAGAACGGGCTTATAGTAAAGCAGGAGTAGCCCAAGGTGTGATCCGCCTAAAATTGCAATCAAGACCGCGTGTGGAACGAGTGCCCCAACTCCTCGGGAGGAGACCAGGAGGAGTACTAGCGCGCCCAGTACCGGAATTGCGATTTGTCTTGCCGCTTCGCCAAGAGACATCTGGTACAAGGTTGCTATGCGAGTAGTCGCCCAAATGGGCACAACCGTCCCGACCATAAAGAGCCCGATTAAGGTGAGTGGGTACGACTTTTCCGCGCTTCCGAAGAGCATCGCCAAGAAGCTCAGGACATAAATGGTCCAGACGATTCGAGAAGGAATGAGTTTTCTTGGTAGGTGCTGTTCTAGATCCGTCTCTCGAATTCCGCCCATCATCACGGCGAAGGCTTCGACGTCCATCCCGCACATCTTCGCGAACCAATAGTGTCCGAGTTCGTGCACAAACACCAAAACCGTGATGATGATCAGAAAGTTGGCGGCGGTGCCGAAATAACTTGCAATTTCTCGAATACTATCCATGATTATAAGGGGGCGAACTCCGGCGCTATGCGCAGGACCTCGGCGCGTGCAAGACGGTCGGCTTCAATCAAGTTCGGGAGATTGACTTCCATCCGCTTTGCTTCTGTTACAACGTTTTCTACGATCTGGGTGATTCCCAAATAACGGATTTTTCCGTTCAAAAAGAGAGAAACCGCCGCTTCGTTGGCCGCATTCATGACACAGGGGGCGACTCCGCCGATTTTCACGGCTGTTCTTGCCAGGCTGAGTCCGGTGAAAACCGTCTCATCTAGCGCTTCAAACGTAAGGCTCGGAGTCTGGGCCGGATTCCAACGTGGCATTTCGTTTTCGATTCGCTCGGGGTAAAGCAGAGCGTACTGAATCGGGATACGCATATCGGGCCAACCAAGTTGCCCGAGCGTGCTGGTGTCGTGAAACTCAACGAGGCTATGCAACACGCTTTGAGGATGAACCACGACCTGAACCTGATCCATTTCGAGACCAAAGAGCCATTTCGCCTCTATCATCTCGAGGGCCTTGTTCATCATGGTTGAGCTATCAATCGTGATCTTGCCTCCCATTTTCCAAGTTGGGTGATTCAGCGCTTGTTCCAGGGTGACTTTGGAAAGTTGTTCCTTGCTCCAGCCTCGGAATGGACCGCCGCTGGCGGTGAGAATGATGCTTTTGATCTGGCTGGACTGGAAACCCTGGATGCATTGCCAGATAGCAGAATGTTCGCTATCAATCGGCCGCATTGGGATTTTTCGTTCGTTCGCCAGGGGCATCACGATTTCGCCGGCGCTCACCAGAACCTCTTTTGTGGCTAAGGCGATTTGTTTGTTTGCCTTGATGGCGTTGATGGTCGGAACGAGTGCGGCCGCTCCGGACAAGGCGACTACGACGAGGTCTACTTCATCGCTGATGACGAGCTTGGTCAGGGCTCCGATTCCGGTCGGAATGCCCTCGGTCATCCACTCTTTGTCCAAATCTTCGGGCCTGGCACCGCTGGTGAGGTGTTGACCGGCAAGAGCGATATGCTGCACACCCCATTCACTTGCAATTCTTTTGAGCTCAGAGGCGTTCGTATTTGCGGCGAGTGCGGTGAGTTTTAGCCTTTCGGGATGCTGCCGAATAATGTCCAGAGTTTGGGCCCCGATGCTTCCGGTTGCGCCAAGAAGCGCGATCCGGATCATAAGCAGGCACCAACATGCAGATTCATCTTCCTATTGTAGCGCGAGCGTGGCAAAGAACTTGCTACCATAGAGAGCGTGGATGATTCCAGGTTTAGGCTGACTGATGACGAGGTGCGCACGATTGCGCAGGAGTTCGGAACTCCGGTCTACGTCCTATGTGAGGAAGCTTTCCGGTCTCGGATCCAGCGATATCAAAACGCCTTTAGAGACGCTTGGCAAAATTCAGAGATCAGCTTTGCGAGTAAGAGCAACAGTATTCTAGCTCTATTGGCAATCGCCCACGAAGAAGGGTGCGCGATTGATGTCGCGAGCGAAGGGGAACTTCGCGCCGCACTTTTAGCGGGAGTTCCTGCCAAGCATTGCCACTTTCATGGAAACGCGAAAACCCGCCGCGAGCTTAAATTCGCGGTTGAGCAGGGTATCGGTCAGATCATGGTGGACAACTTTGAGGAGATTGAACATCTGCGAGAACTTGGCGCGAAGTGCGAGATCATGCTCCGCCTAGCTCCGGGGGTTGACCCGAAGACTCACGAAAAAATCTCCACCGGGCAGTCGGATACCAAATTTGGGTTCAACATCCCCGATGGATCTGCTGAAAAGGCACTGCTCGCTTCACTTGCGGCAGGATTAAGTGTGATCGGGTTTCATTGCCACGTAGGATCGCAACTTCTTGATGCCGAGGCTCAGAGACAAGGTGGGGAAGAACTCGCCAGATTCGCGGCATTGATGTTCAGGAAGCATGGTTTTGTGACCCAAGAAATCAACGTAGGGGGCGGGCTTGGGGTTCGATACCAGAGTGACCTGAATCCGATGGCAGTCGAAGACTATTGCAAATTGGTTGTTGACGCGAAGTCGCCCATTCTCGCTGAAGTGGGGCTTTCACCAAGAATCGGGCAAGAACCTGGACGTTCACTCATCGCAGAAGCGGGTGTGACAATCTATGAAGTTTTGGTCGTAAAACATATTCATATCGAGTCTGGATTAAAGACTTATGTAAGTGTAGATGGAGGATTAAGCGATAATCCTAGACCGGTCATGTACGGCGCAAAGTACGATGTTTTACACACATCTAAAACGGCAAGAGAGGGCATTGGTGAGCAGCTTGTTACTATTTCTGGCAAACACTGCGAGACCGATGAACTCTTTGCTGACGTGTACCTTCCCGAAAGCACACAGGCCGGGGACTATCTTCAGGTTTTGTGTACTGGCGCTTACAACGCTTGTATGGCTAGCAATTATAATAGGTTCCTCCGCCCACCAACGCTACTTTTGTGCAAGGATGGGAGCAAAAAGGTAATCCAAAAGCGTGAAACTTGGGAAGAATTGTTCAGCCGCGAGACGCGATGATATTTATAAGATTTTATGAAAATCTTATTTTAAATGCGTGTCAAACGCATTGATCATTCGCTTCCAAGAATCACCGGCAGCTTCGGCATTGTAGACCTCTGGACGAACGTCGTTGAAGAACGCGTGGTGAGTACCAGGGTATGTCATGAATGCAAAACTCTTACCCGCCTCCTCCAATTGTTTGGTGAGATTTTCGACCGCAGCCGCAGAGGCATAATCATCATGCTCGGCGAAGAATCCGAAGATAGGAGCATTGAGATTTGCGAATTGAGGTTGGACATTCGGGTGGACGCCGTAGTAATTAACGCAAACGCCAATCTCAGGATTTTCGCAAGCGGCAAACATCGCCAATTGCCCGCCCATGCAAAAACCAACAACGCCGATTTTCTTGCTCGTGCAAGATTCGAGGCTTAGTAAATATGAAACCGCCGAATCAAGAATCTTTCCAGTCTCTGCGATATTCAAAGCCATCATCAAACTTCCAGCTTCGTCTGGCTCTTCGGTGGATTTGCCTCGGTACAAGTCTGGCGCTAAAACTGTAAATCCAACTGCGGCCAGGCGATCAGCGACCTCTTTAATGTGTCCAACTAGTCCCCACCATTCCTGCAACAGAATGACCCCTGGACCACCGGATGGTCCCACGGCTAAATAGCCATCAAACTGATCACCGTTGCTAGAAAACTGAACCATCATGGTGCTGTTTCTTCTGGTTTCGTTTCGCCCCCTGTTGGGGCGTCAATGGGATCAACTGATGGCTTGATCGGCAAGTTCGTCCTAACAGCGTAAAGTTTTTCCCCGTTCTTCGTGTCTGTTGGCAGGATTACCATCAGGTCACCAATTGTGATCGGCAAAGTTAATTCCCAGAGAGTCTCGCGACCCACCTCAATGCTCTCCATCATCACTGGCTTGAAGGCCCGAAGGTAGAGCCAGGCTCCGTTCTTCGTCGTAGTGGTGACTTTGGATTCGTAAAATTCGCTTTGTTGAGCCTTACCGACCTGCGCCGTCACAGTTTCGCCATTTGGAACCGCTAGGCGAAAAGCCCGCGAAGCCGTACCAGAGAGCTCTTCAAGACGCTTCGTATAAGTGTCCCAATCGGTTGGCTGGAGTGTGTAGGCTTGAAAATTCGGACGACCAATCAAACGAGTAGCCTGGAAGTGCTTTGGCCGTTTTCCGGGGGAGTAGCTGAACATCTTACACTCCACGTCAAAGGAGGTCGGCTTGGCGTCTGGCGTCGTGACTACGGGATCAGCGGCAAATAGGACGCAGGATAGAGCAAGGGACATCAACATGCTTCTATTCTAACGCCTTTCCCCGTTTTCTTGCGAGTCCCCTGAATCTTTATTTTGACTCTGAGCGTAATGTCATTCTACATGTCACTGTCAAGCCCAGCCCGAATACAGACTTTGGATGTTTTGCGCGGCATCGCGATTCTGGGGATTCTTCTTGCAAACATTTCTGCATTTGCTCATCCCGCATTTCTTGAAGCTCTTTCGCTCGGTCGAGGGTTTTCGTTCTTCGAGCCGCACCTCCATGCCTTTGCGAGCGGGAAGTTCCGTGGCATGCTTTCCATCATGCTCGGCGTCGGCCTCTGGATTCAGTACAAAAGCCTTCGTGAGAAGCCCGGCGATCCTTCCTCCGCCCTCATGCGAAGATACGGACTCTTGATGTTGTTGGGTGCGATCCACGGCATTTTCATTTGGTGGGGCGACATTCTGTTTTCGTATGGCCTTGCGGCGATGCTCGCGATCGCGTGCATCAAAATGGAGGACGCAAAGCTGAAAAAGCTGCTTGTCTGGGTGGGCTGGATCATGATCGCCCTGACGAGTCTCTTCTGCATCTTGTACGCTCTGGTAAGTCCCGATTCCCTGAAACCCGTCGTCACCAAAGCCCCCGAGCCAGACGAGGTCACCCAGATCCTCAAAGCGGTTACAGATTTCGAGCTCTGGGCGCATACCAAGGGCGGATATCTCCCTCAGCTCGGTTTCCGTGCAGGGATGAGCCTGGCAATGATGCTCTCGGTCACCATGCTTGGTCCAGTGTTCGCGTTCAACATGCTCATCGGGATATACCTTTCCAGGAAAGGCGTGTTGGCTCAACCCTCGCAGCACCCAAAGACGATCCGCAAGATGCTTTTGCTTGGCTTTGGCGTCGGGCTTCCTTTGAATGCCATCGTTCTGTTTATCCCGAAGGGGTCCGACTTCGCTCAGACCTACACATTGCCCATAGAGCTTTGCTTTAGCGTGATCCTATCCCTCGGATACATGGCGATCATCGCGATCCTGGTTGAAAAGTTCAAAGGAAAGATCTGGACGCCTCTGGTAGCGGTTGGCCGGATGGGACTGAGCAACTACATCATCCAATCGCTGCTCTGCACAACGATCTTTTACTCCTGGGGATTCGCCCAGTACGGCAAGCTGAACCAGAATCAGTTGATGCAGGTCATCCTGGGGGTCTGGGCGTTCAATATCTTGTTCTCAATGATCTGGCTGAAGTTGTACGACATCGGCCCGTTTGAATGGGTTTGGCGCAGCATGGTCGCAAAGAGGAAGCTCCCTTGGAAGAACCAAAAGTCAGCGCTCCCACCGATCGTTGCTTAGATCTCAGGATCGCGGATCACGAACTTAGGCGCGGGCAGAAGTTGCTCATCCTTCCGGATGGGCAAGTTCGAATGCGAGAGCAGGTTCTGAATCCGCGCTTCAGCTTCCTTCCGGTAATCCTCAAATTGCGATTCCATCTCTTCGCGCATCTTTTCCATGTCTTCCAGGAGTCGCAAGATCACTTCCACCCCAGCCAAATTCACGCCAACTTCTTGCGTGAGCCGCTGAATCCTTTGCACGCGGCGGATATCGACTTCGCTGTAAAGCCTATTCTTTTGCCCGACCCGAGTAGGTTGCACAAGCCCCAACCGTTCGTATTGACGCAAGGTTTGGGGGTGAACATTGCACAGTCGGCTGGCAACTCCGATCATATAGAGTGGCTCGCGGTCGCCCTTCATGCCTTAACCTCGCTCAGCGATTTCAGCATTTCCCGTTCCCGGTCGCTCAACGTCTTCGGCAGATCCACCTTCAAAACGACAATGAGGTTCCCGCGATTGGTCGTGCCAAACTTGGTCATGCCCTGGTTGGTCAGGCGGAATTTCTGTCCTGGCTGGCTGCATTCCGGAATCTTCATGGTCACCGGCCCTCTAAGAGCGTTCACCCGAATCTCTCCACCCAAGATCGCGGTTGTGTAATGCACGTGAACTTCGGTCTCCAAATCATCGCCCAGCCGCTTAAGGGAGCCATGTTTTGCTTCCCGAACCTGAACATATAAGTCCCCCGCCCGGCCATTTGCACCCACCGAGCCGCGACCAGGAACACGCAACTTTCGCCCTTCAGCAATCCCAGCCGGAATCTTCACCTCAACCCGCTTCTGTGTACGAACAGCGGCGGTTCCTGCACAAGTCGGGCATTTTTCGAAGCTGATCCGACCGGCGCCATTACACGTAGCGCATTGTTGCTGCATCCCAAAAATCCCCTTCATGATTCCCGAGCCGCCGCAAGCACCACATTGCCGAGCCGCGCGAAGCCGAACAGCGCCGGTTCCATCACAGGATTTGCAGGCATCGCCCACTTGATAAGAAAGGGTGCGCGTGGTGCCGGAATCTATTTCCTCTAGGCTCAATTCCACATCAATCGTAAGGTCCTTCGGGCGCGCGGGTTCGGGGCGATCTTGCTCATAAGCCGATCCTCCACCACTAAATCCGCCCCCACCACCAAACAAGTGGTCAAAGATCGAACCAAAACCGCCCCCAAAGTCCACAGATTCGCCATGATCTTGCATCTGCGAAGCCTGTTCCCAACGGTCGCCATATTTGTCATAGGCTTTGCGTTTGTCTGGGTCACTCAGGACCTCATAAGCATTACTAATCTCTTTAAACTTGGCCTCGGCGGCTTTGTCCCCAGGGTTCACGTCGGGGTGATATTTACGCGCGAGCTTGCGATAGGCACTTTTGATCGCCTTCTCGTCCGCGCTACGGTCTAAGCCCAAAATCTGATAAAAATCGTTCGCCATATTATGCTCCGGGACTCAAGTACATGAGTATAGAACGCTCAAGCGGAAAAATTGGTTTCAATTCTTTTGTCGATTTTGTGTCGGAACAATCCGGACGGAGGGGACAGGTTTGCAGGAAAGGAAAGGAATTGGGCAAAGAAAAGTCCCCCCTCGCCCGGCGGGAAGAGGGGGTTAGGGGGCGAAGGGGGCGCATTCGCACTGCTTTGGCTTGTTTCGCTTTCTCAACCCAAAATTTTGCGTCAGGACGAGACCTTCTTTCCCTAGCCCTTTCTTCCTAAAGGCGAAAGGGAACCAGAGCAGGAAATGAGCAGTCCCCCTCTTTGACCTGTATTCTCTTGCTGATCAACCGGATTTCGTGGTCAAGGAGGGGGATTTAGGGGGCGGTCTTTTGCAAGCTTCTGCCGGGGCAAAAGATCAAGGTTCTTTCGTCATTCGACCTCACCCCTAACCCCTCTCCTTCGCAACGAAAGCGGGTGATCTCTCGATTTTCCAGTGCGAAAGAGAGGGGAATCGGAATTGAGTCCCCCCTCGCACGTTGGGTTTGCAAAAGGCGACCCTGAAAGCCACGGATCAAAAAAAGTGCGCCAATAAATCTGCTGAGTGCGCCATGGAGCAAAAAAAGTGCGCCAAAAATTCGGCTGAGTGCGCCATAGAGCAAAATATTGGCGCCAAAAATTCCTTCTAGTGCGCCATAGAGCAAAAAAAGTGCGCCAAAAATTTGGCTGAGTGCGCCATGGAGCAAAATAAAGGTGCCAAAAATTCCTTCTAAGGCGCCATGGGCAGGGGGTAGCTTAATCCACTAAAGACCCAATATTTCATGGACTTGTCCCGAGGACACAAGATCACTTCCGAGTGGACTTACGGCGCGTTGCTAGGCTCTATTTTGGGCTTGGACGCAAAAAAAGTTACTTTTTTTATGGGCTAGTCTAAAGAATTTTTTACCACAATCCAAGCATAAAACTATGGGAAATACTCCAGACTTCCTGCCAGCGCAGGACAAGGCTTTTGAAGCCTGGCTACAAAACTTCGCGACAAAGTGCGCGCTTTACGAATCCGAATTGGACTTGACCGCAGACGATTTGCTTGCCATTCAGTCCTTTGTGACTGTCTTTGGGACGGACCTTGATGAATTGGATGCTGCAAAAGAGACCCTCAAGGGCTTGGTTGCAGGAAAGAATGCCGACAGAAACGATATCGCCGCCGATGTGCGTGCCCTGGCTCGACGATTTAAAGGGATAACAGCTCTTTCTCCGACGATTCTTAATTCATTAGGGATTGTTGCAACGGCAACAGCGGGGCCGGTGGTCACAGTGACAAACTTAGTCGTTTCCGGGTGCAGTGATGGATTTAACACCTTGTCATGGAATCGCAACGGTAATAGTCAGGGAACGCAGTTTATCATCGAAAGTAGTCCAAATGGTGCATCCAATTGGGAGCTCGTTGCCGTAACAACTAAGGTGAGTTTTGAGCATAAAGACCAGACTCCTGGTGAGCAACAATATTATCGCATTAAGAGCAACCGAGGGGGTTCAACTTCCAATGCTTGTATGCCGGTTGTTGTTTATCCGAATGGTGGGGAAAGCGCGATCCAACTCGCGGCTTAAGCCTTTTTCAAATGAATGCACCAGCGCAAACCTTTTGCGCTGGTGCTTTTTGTTTCTCACGCTTCTAAAGTTAGAATTATTTAGCCCTTGGGAGGGAAGAGCCAGGTGAGCATTTCACCGGCGCGGTTGGCCCATGATGGCTCGTTGTGCTCGGCTCCGGGCATTTCGACGTATGCCAAATCCTTGCCTGGTTTCCATCCAAGCTGCTTTAATTTGTCATTAAAAGTCCGCGCGTCTTTAAGAGCTTCGTCGCCTTCTTTTGTTCCCATGTCCAGCCAGATCTTGGCATTTGTCTTTTTTGCGATGGTGAGCAAAAATTTGTTATCCCACCAAACGCTGGGGGATACGATGCCGAGTTTTCCATAGATTTTTGGATAATTGAATCCCATATAGGCCGTCATCAGGCCGCCTAAGCTCGAACCCGCGATACCGGTATTCATGGCGCCGGGTGCAATATTGTACTTATCATTCAGCCAGGGCATGAGTTCTTTGTGCATGAATTCGGCGTAATCTTTAGCGCGTCCTCCGCCGTGTCGGTCGGATTTGGTGGGGGTGTATTCCTCGATTCGCTTGGATT
>JBEIDH010000033.1:0-27869 GCA_040383535.1 Chthonomonas sp. | reverse complement strand
CCTCTTGCCGACTTCAAGAAACTTGAATGGGCAAAGTGGGACACCTTCCAATTCAAAGCTGCCGATGGTGCAATGATCTCGGGCACGATCATCTACCCAAAGAACTACGATCCGAACAAGAGATACCCAACCTACATCTCGAACATGTATGCCAACAGCGCAAAAGCCGAATGGGCTGGTTACACTGACAATTATGCGGCGATGGTTCTAGGCATGGTCGTTGTGAAACTGGACTTCCGTTCGAGTTGGGGCTACGGTGGAGAATTCAACAGCGGTTACTACCAAAAGATGGGCCTGATCGACTCCGAAGAAGCCGTGGCTTGCAAGAACTACTTGGTTGAGAAAGGAATTTCGGACAAGGATCGCATGGGAGTTTGGGGTTGGAGCTACGGCGGGTTCCTTACTTGCATGATTCAGATGACCCAGCCCGGACAATTTAAGACCGGAGTCGCGGTTGCAAGCGTAACCGACTGGAAGAGTTACAACCACTGGTACACACGTCAACGACTTGGTTTGGTGAGCAAAGACAAAGAGGTGTTCGAGAAGACATCTCCGATCACTTATGCCGACAAACTTCAAGGGGACTTATTGCTCGTCCACGGGATGCTCGACGACAACGTCTTGTTCCAAGACTCCGCGCGACTCAGCATGAAGTTAATTGATGCTGGGAAATCGTTCAGCCAGTTCTACTATCCTCGTGACGATCACAGCATCGGCAAAGACGAGACAAGGCTTCACGTTCAAAAGCTGATCATGAGTCATATGAGAGATCAATTGACCAAGTAAAAAAGAAAGACCCCGAGCGAATCGCTCGGGGTCTTTTTCTTTTGGAAGAAGTGCCTTAGCTCTTCTTTTCTTGGTTACCGTAGCGGCGCATGAACTTCTCAACGCGACCAGCGGAGTCAATGATCTTCTTGTTTCCGGTGAAGAACGGGTGGCTGAACGCGGAAATTTCAACGTTTACGACATAGCACTCAATGCCGTCTACAACGCGGGTTTCGTTTGTTTTGATGGTCGAAACGCCAGTCCATTGATGATCGCCATCAACGTACAGAACTGGGTAGCTATTAGGATGTGTGCCCTTCTTCATGAAAATCTCTCTTGCGCCTTCGGGATGACCTACAAAACGGGTTCATCCCAAGACTCAGCCTCATATTATGGCACGGTTGGCAAAGAAATTTCTATTCCTTGCGATTAAATGACCGAAGAGACTCGTAAAACCTGCCGAAAATAACATCTGACGGGATTGCGAATGTACACAAAGACAAAGATTTTAGTAGTAGATGATAGCAAGTTGGAAACGACTGTGCTCACGAGTCTCCTTCAGAGTGATGAATTTGAAATCACGGTTGCACACGATGGTCAAAGTGCGCTTGAGACTTTAACAACAGACTTGTTTGACGTTCTTCTGCTGGACGTTGTGATGCCCTCTCCAAATGGATTGGAGGTTTTAGAGATCCTTAGAAGGAATCCGAGCAACCAAGATTTGCCAATCTACATCCTGACGAGTCTTCGCGATCCTGCAGTACGGTTGAAAGCATTTGAACTGGGAGCGGACGGCATTCTGGAAAAACCATTCAACCACCCAGAAGTCCGGGCGATTGTGCGTAACCTTGCTCGACTGAATCGGGCAAAGAGATTTGCCGCGCAATCCCAAGAACTCGCTGATGCGCTAATGCAAATGCAAGCAGCTTACGAAGAGACGATTCTTGGATGGGTGCGCGCATTAGACATCCGGGACAATGAAACAGAAGGTCACTCGCAGCGCGTTGCGTCCATGACGCTCGCAATGGCAAAACGGTTTGGCATCGAGGGCGAAGAACTCACGCATGTTTGGCGCGGCGCGCTGTTGCATGATCTGGGCAAGATCGGAGTTCCTGACGGAATCTTACATAAAAATGGATCACTTACAGAAGATGAACGAGCGATCATGCAGAAGCATCCCCAATACGCCTATGACATGCTGAAATCCATTTCGTTCCTGAAGCCAGCTTTAGAAATTCCTTACGCTCACCACGAACGATGGGACGGATTGGGTTATCCAAATGGGATCGCTGGGGAAGAAATCCCGTTCTCAGCCAGGATTTTTAGTGTTGTCGATGTATTTGATGCTCTGGTAAGCACAAGACCATATAAGATCGGTTGGCCAGAGAGCAAAGCACTTGCCCAGATTCAGAGTGAATCTGGAACTTCGTTTGATCCCCGGGTTGTCGAAGAATTTTTAGCCTATCGAGCGCAACTCTCTATTGCCGCTTAACTCGCGGGATCAAAGAGTCAAGTTTTAGGATCGCTTTCTTCACTTTGGGTTCGTCCTTCGCTGGATACCACTCGGCAATCCCTTTCCGATTACGCATGGGTCGCAAATCCCAACTTATGAGTTCCTTACCGGTGAACTTGAGGGTATGGATAGCACTTGCGGCTGGTAATGGGGAGATCAGGTTTCCCAATGAATACAATATGGGTTTGCCCTTGAACTTCTCACGACCTTGAAGTGTGTGTGGATGAGCACCCAAGACCGCATCGGCTCCGCCGTCAATCAGCGCTCTGCCGAGCTGCACCTGCCAGGCTCTGGGTTTAGACTCGCGTTCCGTTCCCCAGTGCGGGGCGACGATCAGGAAGTCACATTTTGTCTTGGCAAGATCAATTCTGCGCTTGATTTCGGCGCGTGCTTTGTCCCCCAGAGTTCCCTCAAACCTAAAGACAGCGACTCCGGGTGACTTGCTCGTCGCAGGTCCACACTTCTGCATTGCCCCACTCCCGACAAAGGCAAGAGCGCTGATCATGCCGACTCGGAATCCGTTTGGCAAGGTCTTAACGGCAACATTCTCGGCGGTGGCTTTGTTCTCGCCCCCACCGGAATGGGCGATGCCAAACTTGTCAAGCAAACCCATTGTTTGCTTTAATCCGGGCCAACCGTAATCCATCCCATGATTATTCGCCAAACTCAGTAGATCAAATCCACATCCTGCGAGTTGATAGATATGATTTGGGTGAGCCTTCAATACGAATTGCGATCGGGCCTTTATTTGTTCTGCGGACTTAAATGGGGTCGGCTTCTTTGAGTCCGTCAAAGGAATCTCAAGGTTTGCATAGGCAACATCCGCGTTTCGAAAAACGGGAGCGACCTTCGCAAACGCCTTGGACTTCGGGTTCATCGCATAGAGCATGATGTCCCCACCCGCCACAAGGGTCCACGATTGTGATGCGGCTAAGACGACGGGGATGTAGGCACAAATCATTCGATTAACGGCTTTCAGTTAAGCGCTTTGACGCAATCCAATCCGGTCCGCAACTTAGTTTTTTCGCAAGTGGACTCTTTGGATCAACTACACGCCAAAACGGTGTGGGTTCTTCCCCCAACTCCAAGCGTTCAAGAGCAGCTTCGGCAACGATCCTCAAAAAAATTCCCGTAGTCAGTGGGCAAGTTGTCGCAGCTTCCTTCTCGCCTGCGAGGTCGGCCCGCATCGCTTGTACTGAAGTGGTCTCTCCTGGACGAATTTTTTCGATGTAAGATTTGATGTCATTCGGAGTCGAAATGAGCAATACATCTCCCGCCTGGGCACCCCAAATACTCTTTGGAAGTGTAGTGAGATGTGGCTTTTCCGGGTGACCTAATTTCTCTGTCCAAGTCTTCTGTTTGGTCGGCATGTTACTGTAGTCCCTGCGGTTATTATTTAGTTTAAATTTTGTCAGGCTTCAAACAAGTCTGTCTGTTCACTCTGTTTGTTTGGTTGAGAAATTCCAAGATGCTGATATCCCAGCGGGGTCACGACGCGACCGCGTGGCGTTCGCTGGATAAGACCACGTTGCATGAGGAAGGGTTCGTAGACATCTTCAATCGTACCGCTGTCCTCGCCGACACTCGCCGCAATAGTTTCCAATCCAACCGGCCCACCGTTGTACTTCTGAATAATCGCGAGTAAGATCGTGCGGTCAATTCGGTCAAGGCCCTTGTGGTCAACTTCCAAAGAGATCAGTGCTTGATCAGCTGATTCCTTCGTGATCGTATCTAGCCCAGAGACCTGAGCGAAGTCACGAACTCGGCGGAGAAGTCGGTTCGCAATTCGGGGTGTTCCACGGGAACGCTTTGCAAGTTCCTTGGCTCCGTCATTATCAATCTTGAACCCAAGAATGTGTGATGACCTTGAAATGATTTGGTAAAGAGCTTCTTCGTCGTAAAAATCGAAGTGCATTACGATGCCAAAGCGATCGCGCAGTGGACCAGTCAAAAGACCTTGGCGGGTGGTGGCGCCGATGACCGTGATTTGTGGTAAATCAAGCCGAATCGAACGTGCCGCCGGACCCTTCCCGATCATGATGTCGACCTTATAGTCCTCCATCGCTGGGTAAAGAATTTCCTCAACGGGGCGGGCAAGACGGTGGATTTCATCAATAAACAGAATGGATCCGGGGTCTAGGTTTGTCAGCACGCCGACCAAATCGCCAGCTCGCTCAATCGCGGGACCGCTGGTGACGTGGACGGGGACTCCCATCTCTTGCCCTACAATGTGCGCAAGAGTCGTTTTGCCAAGCCCTGGAGGCCCGTAGAGCAGCAAATGGTCCAGAGACTCAGACCGCATTTGCGCCGCTTTTAGGAACACACTCAAATTTGATTTGATCGTTTCCTGACCAATAAACTCACCCAATCGCCGAGGTCGAAGCGAAAGCTCCAAACCTTCCTCACCTGGGTGTTCAAATGGGTCAACTTCTCGGTCGATCATAAAGTAGATTTCCTCAGTGCCTGACGAAGTCGTTCATTGAGGTCCCCCTCTGGAAACTCAAGCGCGCTAGCCTCAGCTTCTTGACGTTTGTAACCCAAAGCAAGGAGCGCTTCAACCAGATCATCGGTGATTGACACAACCGCAGTCGTCTTGTTGACCCCGGCCACCTTGATCGAGAGCGAAAGATTTCGGACCTTTTCTTTGAGCTCCAGGATGATCCTTTCTGCTAGCCGAGGACCGACACCGGAAGCTTTTGATAAAGTCTTTGGATCTTCAGTAGCGATCGCGTTCAGAGTAGTTCCGGAGCCAAGGTCACCAATTACGGCCAAGGCGATCTTTGGCCCACATCCCTTCACTTCGGTCAGCAAGTCGAACAATTGCCGATCTTGATCCTCGATGAAGCCGACCAGGAACTGCGTGTCCTCCCGAAAAATCTGGCGTGTATAAAACGAAACTGGGCCTCCGATATCCGGCAAACTGGAGTAGATTGACTCCGGTACAAGAACTTCGTACCCGACACCGTGACAGTCAACGACGACGCGATTAAGATTTCCCTCCAACAAAAGACCAGAGATTCGTGAGATCATCGGACCTCGCGGGCGTTCATGCTGAAGCCGATCCGAACCTCATAAGCCCGAGGCCAAGGGAGTTCGATTTGAACATTTTGAAGATCGCGAATTTCGAATTGCTTTGTCCCTGCGAAAAATCGGTTACCTCGAAACTGTTTTTCAAAGGTGTTCTCCAATCGCTGACTCACATCACGTTTAACCAATTGGTTAACTTGATCGAACTTCTCGCCGTAGGTTTCTTCTCGCGTTGCGGGAGGATTGTTGTCTATGAATTCGTAGGCGAGCGGGCGGGTGAATCGGTGAAATTCGAAGTCGTTCACAAGTCGATGAAGCAAGAATGCCCTTTGGTTTAGCTCGCGCTGGAAAGGATCAACTCCAGATGCCCGCCTAGCTCCGAGATAAACATTCGCTGCAGGCACAGCGGTTCCAAGAGTATTTCCGGCCGTGTTCCAGCCAGCATATGCCAAGAGCTTAGATGCTCGGTCACCCGTGTTGAGTGCTTGAAAGAGCTTTGGGTCCCCAGTTCCAGTTTTGCCAAGATTAATATCGGCGACCGCAACCGGGAAGCCCATCGTGATCTCGTTACTGAGGTTATCAATGAAATCGGCAAACTGCTCAACCCTAGGTTCGGGAGTGTTTAAATAGAGCGAGTAATCAGCGTCTTCAACCTTGTCAGTCAAAACACCGCCGCTGGCTATGATTTGATCTTGAGTGCTTTTGGCAACCGGTTGAGTTTCGTACGCTGGAATTGAAGTCACCCCTTGTGGATCGGCATAGACGATGCGAACCTTTGGTTCCCAGCCAACCTGCCTCAAAATCGCTCTGCTGACGAGGACATTGGCGTGCTGATCAATTCCTTCGCAAAAATATGTTCGACTCGGAACGCCCACAACTTCAACAAATTTTTGTAATTCCGCCGTCTCCGCGAGTTGGGGCCCGACTGTTCTTGCGTCGTCTTGCCCTAGAATCAAAAAATCAAAAGTCTTGCCCGCAGTTTGCGTGATCAGATGCTTTTGAAACTCGAAATTACGGTCTCGTGTTTCGTAGTATGCGCTTAGAAGATCTTGATTCGCGACTAGCGAAAGCCGAGCAACTTCAAGGATATTCCGGAAGCTAGGGAGCTTAGCACACTCGGATCGCGCGATGACATTCCGCACCAACACCTCACGCCAGGGTTTACTTTCGAGCGTAGAAGTCGGATAGAGTCGCATCAGGGCACTGAATCCATAGAAGGGAACTTCTGGATAAAGCGACTTCAACCGGGCCAAGCGATCAATTCGGCTGGTCGCCGTGGCGAGATCAATTAACGGAACCCTTGAGGCAATCAAGCCACCGAATCCGATCATGTCCGTACTGACAATCACAGCGTCAAATTTACGCAAATCTTGCCGTTCCATCCAGCTCAAAATTCCGTCCGGATCACCAGGAAGGGTGTACTGGCCAAGGAGATATGTGGGTGGGGTCTCAATTTTCGTTTCTGCGAGACCAGCGATCATCTGGGCAAATTGACCTGTCGCAGGACGGTCGTCTACAGGGATGAGCATCATTGAGCGGGGAACCGATCCGTCACCAAAAACCCGTGCCGATCCGAATGCTAACGAACAGATTGCAACGGAGCTAAGACAAAAAATTAACTTGAAAAACCTCCGTTGCATTTCCATAACAATACCCGTAAAGACGTTTTCTCGCTCCAAAATTTGCTGGTGAATCGTCAAGTTTTTCGTGGCAGTCGCCGTTGTTCATTCTCCGTTATCCAATTTGCAGGGGCCTTTGGGTCTCATTGCGCCACCAGAGATTGCCATTGAGTGCGATGCATTCACCGGCACCCTAGGGACTTTGGTCAAATGCGTAATGCAACACAAGGTTGACTTGTGGGATATTCCGATGTTTCCGATTTGCCAGGCTTACCTGGGTTATCTCCGGGAATCTCATGGAAGCGATCTTGATGGGGCTTCAAGTGCTCTCGTGGCGATGGCGTACCTCCTGGAGCGAAAGGCTGAACGACTTCTTCCAGTTCCTGAGCCGGAAGAGGATTTCGAAGAAGACATCTACGATGGACCTGAAATCATTGATTTTCAGGCCGCATTAAGAGGGCTCGAACAGCGATTCGAAGATCGTGAGAACCTCTTCTTCTGGACAAAAGGTGCGCCAATTTACGAGTTGCCTTTTGAGGTCGGCAATGTCACGGTTTCGGATCTCGCTCGCACTTTGGAAATGCTCCTCAGTCGCGCAGTGACGACAGAAGATGTCGTTTTAAGTCGCCCGCGGCGATCGCTCGCGGATCAGATGAAGTACGTTCTCGGCTTATTAACGTATGAACTTCGAACCATTTTGGAGATCATCCCTGAACCGTACAGCCGTCAAGAGGCCCTTTGGACGTTCCTGGCTTTGCTGGAGATGATTCGTCTCCATGAGGTCAACGTCGAGATTGCAGAAAACGGAGAAATTCGTTTTGCTAGGGAGGTCATCGAAGGTTGAAGCTTATTCATATTTTGGAGGCGCTGCTGTTCGTAGCTGATGAGCCTATATCTGCGGAGGAGTTTGCTAAGTCTCTCGACGTGCCAATCGGTGACGTGGATGAGGCTTTAGACGACTTGATGAAGCAGTGTCAGGAGTCTCGGGGAATTCAACTCGTCAAAATCGCCGGCGGGTTCCAACTTTGTACGAAACCCGAACTCGCACTCATCATTGCTCAGTTCACAAAGCCCCGAAAAAATAAGCTCACCCGGTCGCAATTAGAGGTGCTTGCCGTGGTCGCATATCAGCAGCCAGTGACGATGGCAGAAATTGACGCCGTTCGAGGAGTGCAAAGTGACCATTCTCTTCGTGCACTTCTCGACCGAAGATTAGTACATGAGCTTGGCCGCAAACCAACCCCGGGACGACCTCTCCTTTACGGAACCTCGGATCACTTTATGCACCAGTTCGCGCTCGCCGATCTTGGGGAATTGCCGCCGATTAATCTCCCAGAGTCGCGATCTGCCTTGGTAGAATCAACCGAAGTCCCATCGTAATGCGCGTTTTAAGACTCATACTTGCTCTAAGTTTATGCTCGATTCTGTCGAGCATTGCTTTTGGTCAAGAACCAGTCGTGAATGCCAAGAGCGCTGTGATCATGGATGCCGTTTCGGGCAAGATCCTCTGGGAACGCGCCAGCTACACCCCTCGGTACCCCGCAAGTACCACGAAGATCCTCACCACGTTGCTACTTTTGGAAAACGTTAAGGACCTCCAGTCAAGAATCACCGCCGGTCCAAACACGGAACAAGTGACCGGAAGCAGCCTTCATCTGAAGCCGGGTGAGACGATTTCAGCGGAAGATGCTGCCTATGCGATGATGCTACGTAGTGCCAACGATGCTTGTGTGGCTGTCGCACAAACCGTGTCGGGTTCAGTCGTGGAATTTTCAAACTTGATGAATCAAAGAGCCCTCGAAATTGGGTGCCAAAATTCTAACTTCCGTAATCCAAACGGGCTTCCCGATCCTTCGCACAAAACAACGGCTTATGACTTGGCGCTCATAGCTAGGGAAGCGATGCGGAACGAAACTTTCCGAACGATCGCTGCAACGAAATCGAGAATTATTTCGCGGTCAGTGAATCAGACAGACCTCTTAATCAAAACCAGAAACAAATGGTTGCTTAAAGACGCAACCGCCGACGGAATTAAAACGGGTTACACAAACGATGCAGGCCACTGCTATGTTGGTAGCGCGGTTAGGAAGAATTTTCGCGTGATCACGGTCATCTTGAACTCAGAATCGTGGCAAGACGATCACAAGACAATGCTGGAATGGGCGTTCAAGAATTACCAAATTGGGATGAAAAAAAGTAAGGGTGAAGTCTTAAGTCAGATCCCTGTCAAAGGCGGAGTGACCCAGGAAATTCCAGTTGCCGCAAAAGTCCCCGTACAGCTATTACAACGAGTGACGGATACGCAAGGGTACGCCTTTGATTGGCCAAGAGATTTAAAGTTGAATGCTCCGGTCAAAAAGGGCGAAACCGTTGGAACGGTTCTCATCCGGGATGCAGACGGCTTCCGCGTAAAGGTGCCACTAATTGCGGCTCAGACAGTTCCTAAGGCCCAAAATATCTTAAAGGATAGACTTGGGGCCCACCCTGCGTGGTACGCTATTGTCGGCGGCATGCTGGGCGCAGCTTGGATCATGCGACGCCGTACGAGGCACTATTGAGCAACTTTGAAAAAAGGGGCCCCAAGTCTTACGGAAATCCTCAGTCATCAGGCGGGAATTATGGTAAGCCACAGCGGTCCTATTCGTCCCCGGCGGGAGCTGGCGACGCCAACAGAGGTCCCAAGAAATGGGATTCTTCGGCTAAGTCTTCTTCCACCACCCGACCACCTTACGGTCAAGACAAGCCCTACCAGAAGCGCGATTCTCGCCCTTCCAACAACAGCGCAAAGAACCTTCTGCGCGATGTTTTAAATTCCGAAAAACCAAGCGGAGAGCGTTCCGAGCAACCTCGCCGAGATTGGAATCAAGGATCAAAGCCTTACCAGCGAGGTCCTAACGATCGTCCTCAAAACCGTGAAGGCGGAGATCGTCCTTACAACCGAGACGGCGGCGATAGACCTCAGCGACCCTACCAAGATCGTGATAATCGCGGTGGAGATCGCCCCCAGCGTCCATATCAGGATCGCGACAATCGTGGCGGCGGCAGACCTCAAAGACCGTATCAAGATCAAGGTAATTCCTTAGGTGATCGTCCAGCTCGTCCCTACCAAGATCGAGATAATAGGGGAGGGGATAGACCACAACGACCGTATCAAGACAGAGACAGTCGCGGCGGAGATCGACCACAGCGACCCTATCAAGATCGAGAGAACCGAAACGGAGATCGTCCGCAAAGGTCATCACGAGATCGAGAATCTGGCGAAAGACCAGAGCTTCACGAGGAAGCCGAACGACTCCATAAGTATCTCGCCCGTTGCGGCGTAGGTAGTCGAAGAGCCGCCGAAATCCTGATCAGCGAAGGCCGTGTCGAAGTGAATGGCGAACTCATCATGGAAATGGGTCACAAGATCCTGCCCGGTGATGAAGTCAAGCTTGACATGAACATCGTGCGTCCAGAGAAACCGCACTACATTCTTCTCAACAAGCCAAAGGGCGTGATTACGACCCTAAACGACCCGCAAGGTCGTCGCACGATCGTTGACCTTCTGCCCGATCTCGGCGTAATGTTGAGACCAGTGGGACGCCTCGACAAAGAAACCGAGGGGATCATCATTTGTACAAATGACGGCAACCTCACTGATCGCCTCACTCATCCTAAGTTTGGGGTCGAGAAGGAATATCACGTCATCGTCCGAGGCGATGTTTCGGATAAAGCCGTTGAACGCTTGCGAAAGGGAGTGAACATTCTTGGTCGCTACACCGAACCCGCATTTGTCGAAAAGACGGGCTATGAAAAGAGATCGGACACCTCAAGGCTGGTCATGGTGATCCACGAAGGACGTAATCGTCAGATTCGCTTAATGTGCGACGCGGTTGGACATCCAGTAGACGCTCTTGAACGCGTTCGCATCGGACCTCTTAACGGTAGAGGTCTTCAGGCAGGACAAGCACGAAAGATTTCGCAAACCGAACTCGATCAACTTTACGCCATGAGCGGACCAGAAGTTGAGCGAAGTTACGTTGCGAAACAAAAAGAACCCGAATATCGCCGAAATTCGTCCTATAATAAAGACGGGGATCAACGAGATGAGCGACCGCGACGGGATCAGGATAATCGGGGCGACAACCGCGAACGCGGTTCATCTGAGCGCGGCGGATATGGTCGGACGCAAGGGGAAAGACCATACTGGGAGAGAACAACAAGCTCCCGAACGCCAGCCGTACCAGGCCGAGAACGGAGCGGATACCAAGGTCGCCGCGACGAACGACCAGGATACGATCGTTCTGCACGACCCGCAGGAGACCGCGACCGCCGACCCGGTGCCGATAGAGGTCCGTCTGGCGGAGATCGCCCGGTCCGCAAAACGTACCGTAAAGACTGACCCAAATAAGGAAGCCATATGACCGAGCGCGAAAAGATTGCCCACCTTTTGCGCCGGTTTGGCTTCGGGGCATCTGTCCAGGAGCTTGAATCCTACGCAACTCTAGGTTTTGATGCGACACTTCGGCGCATTGTAGATTACAAACCGGAACCAGACTCGGTGCATCCGTTCCGTTGGTTCCAGACCAAAGCAGGCGAGACCGAAATCGGAACATACCGCCTCAAGATGTGGTGGGCTTACATCATGGTTACGACCAGAACGCCATTGCGGGAAAAGATGGCATTGTTCTGGCACGATCATTTTGCGATTCACGAGGATGACGCGGGTGATCCACTCATGGTTTTGGAGTACCTCCAGGTCCTCAGGAGTGATCCTCTCGGTCTTTTTCCAGCGTTGCTCCAAAAGGTTCCGAAAAGTCCAGCGTTCATGGAAATGCTCACCATGCGCGGTAGCTTCAAGGGTGCCCCAAACGAAAATTTTGCCCGTGAACTTTTAGAGCTCTACACGCTAGGGATTGGGCATTACACCGAGAAGGATGTACAGGAAGCTGCTCGGGCCTTCACCGGCTGGAGCTATGAGTCGCTTTACTATCGAAGTCGCTGGAACGACATGGAACGGCTCAAAGCAACCTCTGACTCTGGAATGCCGCTAGCGAGTTACGGGTTCTTCGAGTCGTACTTTGATGCGGGATCAAAAACAATTTTAGGAGAGGCCAAGGCGTTTAAGGGAGAGGACGTACTCGCAAAAACTGCCTTACATCTTAAGACAGCAGAGCACCTGACCGGAAAGCTCTGGGAGTACTTCGCTGGCACGACTCCCGATCCAAAAGTTCTAGCCACGCTCGCATCGGAGTACCTCAAGACAAAAGGGGACATCCGGGCTGTCCTCATGATGATTGCAAGGCACCCCGGATTCTACAGCCAAGAAGTGATTCGGGCAAAGATCAAGAATCCGATTGAGCACCATGTCGGCATCGTTCGGGCAATGGACTCGGTTTCATGGCTACCAGCCAAAGTCGGAATAAATAAGCCTTGGAACGAGCCCATCCCGAGGGAAGTCCAAGACCAAATTGGAGGTTTAGCGTATCACTTCGCCCAATCTGGCATGAACCTACTGGCTGCACCAACAGTCGCTGGATGGGATTGGGGTGAGACCTGGATCAATAGCAATTCGATGTTATGGCGAGCCAAGTTTGAGGGCATCTATACGTGGGAGCCCAAAGATAAAGAGCGAAAGAAGTGGGGGCCCGCTTCGGGGGGCGACGCCTTCGTTTCGGCGATCAAAGCGATGGGTCCGCAGAACGTTGAGGGCATCGCACTTGCGCTTCAAATTTTCTTTGATGTCAAGTTGGACGATCAGGCAAAGCAAGCCCTCATAAATCACCTGAATTCGCACGGCGGTTACGAACCGTGCAAGTCAGGAAACGATGGCTGGTTCTTTGGGCAACTCTGGGAAGCTTTCAAACTTCTCAAAGTTGCCCCCGCGTTCCACGTCCATTGAGCCTAGAGCCGATTACCGCTGGCTTGTCAATGCTCCTAGATTCCGAGCCTTGCCAGCTTCAATCCGTGGGAAAATGTCTTCGGCATAAACCATCAGGTTAGGAGCGATGAAGTCAAGTCCAGCCTGAATAAATTCATCGCTATTCACCTGAGCCTGCTTTCCACCTAGTCCGATCGTGATTGATTTCCCAGCGGATGCGTTAGCACGAACCGAGCGAATGAGGCTCAGCGTTTTCTCACGTTGTTCCTGGACTCCGCAGGTCATGAGGACTAGGTCCGGATTATGCTCTTTGATTGAGCTGTGAAACGACTCTTCCGGCACGTTTGCGCCTAAGTAAACGGTTTTCCAACCATTTAGCCTCATAAAGTCGCTAATCATTCGGATTCCGATCGAATGCCAATTTCCAGGAACGCATCCTAGAACGGCGACGTGAGCGCTTGTTCTAATTGGTGGTGCGTAATGCACAACGCGGGACATCATGCGCTCGGTAATTGCGCTAGCTAGATGCTCTTGGCCGATGTCAATCGCTTCGACGGCATACCATTTCCCAATGTATTCCATTGATTCCGCGAGTACTTGCTGGTAAATGCGAACCAATGATATGCGTTGCTGAATCAGATAGTCCACGATCTTCGCACATGCCGTTTCGTCGCCTGCCACAGCTAGGCGAGCATATTGCTTCGACATCTCCTCTAGGTTCAGGATGACGTTTTCGGACTGGGTTTCTTGGCTTAAAAGTTGAGCAATCGCAGCTTCAACGGTCGGGTCGGCCAAGGAGTAAAAGACTTGCCTGCCAATCTTAGTAGCTTTGACCATCCCCTTTGCTCGAAACTTAGCGAGGTGATTGCTCACGTTGGGTTGCTTCATCCCCGTCGTTTCAACAAGTTCGTTGACGCTCTTCGGTTCACCACGTAACTCCAAGAGGAGTTGTCGCTTCGACTTCTCGGACATTTCTTTAAGGATCGCAATCATTTTTGGTTCCAGCCTTTGGCGCTGAGTTTGTCTCTGCATACCGGGATGCTTACTTTATATTACTACATCTATCACAAATCATCGGCATAATATCAGCGTTAGCTGACATGAATTTTTCTTTGCCAGCCAAGTACAATGGTATAAATCCGGAATCATTTCATTCCGTCTCAACGAAGAGATAATAGACGACCATGATTTTTGCACTTGATACCGCTGAGCAGGCCTTTATAGATAAGGTCAAAAACTTTGTAAATACCGAAGTCCTTCCGGAAACTAGAAAATGGGAAGAAAACACCGCGTTTCCAGACGCGATTTGGCCACGCCTTGGGGAGTTGGGCATTCTTTCGATGGTTTTGCCAAAAAACCAAGGGGGGCTTGGTCTTAGTTGCAAAGCCTACGTTGAAGCTTGCCGAATTTTAGCCCACGGCGATCCTGCGCTAAGCATGAATGTCGCCGCTATCAACGCTCTTTGCGTTGCTCATATCGCTGCCTTTGGCACTGAGGAGCAGAAAGAGAAATACCTTCCAGGCATTATTAAGGGAGACATCAAACTCGCGTGGGGGCTTACCGAGCCAGATGCTGGTTCCGATGCTCGTCGAGTCAAGACCGTTGCAACCTTCGATGAGTCAAACCCAGGTTGGGCAAACCTCAACGGGGAGAAAATGTTCATCACGAATGGTGGCAAGGCTGATCTGATTATCACCATTGCCCGAACCGGAGAGGCCGAGCTGAGCGCATTCCTTATGGAAACCGCGCAACCAGGCTGGGAGCTTGTGCAAAGGATTCACACGATTGGGGTTCGAGCCAGTAACACCGTCCACTTTAAGATGACCGACGCCAAGGGATGGCACACGCCATGCACATTTGAGCAGGCAACCGGATTGCTCTATCGCGGTCGCCTTGGCATCGCGGCGATGGCAGTGGGTATCGCAGAAAAGGCTCAAGAACTTGCACTTGAATATTCGAAAGGCAGAGAACAGTTCAACCGAAGGCTTTGCGACATGCAGAGTGTTCAAAACATGTTGGCGGACAACGAAGTGGACCTCGAAGCAGCCCGGTTGCTCCTTCACAAAGGGGCCGAGATGTTTGACCAAGGTATGAATGTTGTAAAGGCGTCTTCGATGGCGAAACTTTTTGCCAGCGAAGTCTCCAATCGGGTGACCAACAACGCGATCCAAATTCACGGTGGTCGAGGAATGACCTTTGAGTTTCTTGTCGAGAAGCTCTGGAGAGATGCAAAGCTCACCGAAATCGGTGAAGGATGTAGCGAAATCCAGCGCATGGTCATCGCAAAGCAGTCGCTGAGATAAAATGTCCCGGAAGTGAACCGAACTTCCGCACCAGAACGTCAAATGAAATACATGAGCTACCCCGTCTTAACGGGGTAGCATGGTTTTAAGAATATGTTTACCCTTGCTATCGTAACCGGGCTCGTTTTTGTCCAAACCCCGCAAGTCGAACCGAATGCTGATGCCGCAAAGGTCGCGCCTAAGCAACTTCGTCGGCAACTCCCAATTGGTCTCGAAGAAACCTACGGATATAGTGCGTTGTTGACATCCGAGCGTCGTGATCCCCGGATGAATCTGGACACCTACCTTCCCGAAACCCAAAGGCTGATGTATCAGTTCAAGCTTAACGTAAAGGAAAAGAAGGCGGACGATATTGTCGTGCTGGATTACCTGCGAACAGGATTTAAGGTTGCGGTTGAAGGAGGCGCAGAAGGCGAACAGTACATTCCCATGGACGGCGGAAATCTGAATTTTAAGATCACGCTTTCGCCAACGAATGCGGTCCTTGACTTGGTGGATATTTCTCCTAAAAAGCCTGAGAAGAAGGTCAAGGATGAAAATGCGATGTGGCTTCGCCGGCTTCAAGATGGAGGTGTGGTCTCCGGTCAAGCGCTGACTCAGCAAGTCGTTGGTCAATTCTTCCAAGAGCTTCAACGAATGTCTCTTATGATTGGCTCACTGGATTCGAGTATGGATTTCGCTCCAAAACTACCGGATGAGGAGGTCGTTCCCGGTGACACTTGGGAAGAAACCGTGAGTTACCAACCCCAACGAGCACGTGGAACGAAGTCCACCACAGTCCAACGGCTTGATATGACCTACACCTATGTTGGACTAGTGAAAGTGAACGGAAAACCGTTTGAACAGATCAAGGGATCGGTCACGATGGATGCAAATCTGAAGGATTATATTGACGGCGCCTACGGAATTCCAAAAGCTCAAAGTCCATTTAAATCGGTGAATGTAAAGTTCCAAATGAACTCGGTTTTTAATCTCGATCCGAAGTCTTTAAGAACGGTTTATGCAGAAGTACGATCAAACGGTAATCTGAGCACCGACTTTGATTTCCAAGGAATGAGAACAACTTCGGAAGACCGATTCACTGGGGAGGCCAAAATCGCCAATCGAAGCGCTAAAATAATCGCCCCCGTCAAGACAAAGGCTAAGCCTGCAAAGAAGCCGAAGAACTAAACTAACCTGTGAGTAGTTCGCCAACCCGCGGAATAGCGATAGCGTTTTGGCTTGCGGCACTTGGCGCGAGCGTTGCGACATGGAGAGAAATCCCCATGTCGCAATTCGCGTTGGTTGTCGGAGTAAATCTGATTGCGCTTGCACTTATTGCGGAGCTTTATCCAGTTCACTTCCAGCGTGAAGGGGTATTTGTTTCTCTCAGTTTGCCTTTTGTCGCCGCTCTGCTCATTGTTGGTGGTCCAACCGCCGCCGTCATTGGAGAAGGGCTGGTTGTCTTTTTGGCCGGACTCGTAACGCAACCAAAATCCCGGGGTCTGCTTCCAAAGTGGACCGATCTCAACCTACCCATCACCCTCTTCACCGCTGGAGTTAGCTCTGTTGGGTGGATCTTGGCTCAGCACCTTGGTTTTCCGCCGATTTGGGGCGTCATTGGATTCGTGTTGATCCACGTGCCGTTAAACTTGCTCCTCGTGAAATGGGTCGCAGGAATGGTTGGAGCCCAAAGGCTCACAGGGCGCGTTGTTCAGAGTCAATGGTTGCTCACGATCGGACTCGCGACCTATGGTGCGCTTGCGATAGCGGTTGCGATTCTAGTCCAGGAACGGGTCGCGTATCTCGCCTCTTTGTTGCTTGCGCCCATATTTCTTCTACGAGGAATTCTGCATGCTCAAAAGGTCCTGGATGATCAATCCTACGAGACCATCGTTGCGCTGACGATTATGCTCCAAAGGGCTCATCCGTATACCCACGGCCATCTTGAGCGTGTAGGGCGCATCGCAGAGGATGTTGGACATCGTCTAAATCTTCCCCCCGCACGAGCAAGGCTTTTACGGGAAGCGGCCGTATTGCACGACATTGGTAAGATTGCGATTGACGAGATGGTTCTAGATAAGCCCGCTAAACTCACCAACGAGGAATACGAGCACGTCAAGCAACACAGCGATTTCGGCGCAAAAATGCTCGAACGGAGTGCGAGATTTGCTGAGATCGTGCCGTGGATTCGCCACCATCATGAGCGGCCCGACGGTCGTGGATATCCACACCAGATGGCTGACCCAATGATTCCCATCGAGAGCAAAGTTATCGCAGTTGCTGACGCCTATGACGCAATGGTCGGTGGAGTCACGGACTCTGAAAAGCGGTCGTATCGCAAGCCGATCTCGCCAAAAGAAGCCGTAGCAGAATTGCGACGTTGTTCGGGATCACAGTTTGATGCGGTAGTTGTTGACGCCTTCGTGGATGCTCTTGGTCAGGAGGCAACCCGTTGACAACACCTGTTCAACTCGTTCTTGCCCTAACCGGGATTTTAACCATTTGGTTAGGCATCTACGCTTTAGTAGTCGTGCCGAAACAAAGAAGACAGGCGATAGATTCTAGCCTTGAAATATTCAGTACTTCCGTTGAGCTAAGAGTTCAGGGTTATGCCGGATTATCCGAACGTGTTGTTGATCTTAGCTTGCAGATTGGGAAATTGCTCAATCTCCGCACCGATCAGCTAGAGAACCTAACTGACTCGGCGAGACTCCGAGATATTGGACTTTGCGCTATTCCATGGCGTCTTCTAAATCAGAAGTCTCCAGCTGACTGGGATGAATCAGAACAACATATCGTGGGTCGACACGCCGAAATTAGTTCAGCGATGGTCGAAATGATCCCATCGTTACAGCACCTCGCTGAAACCGTTCGGCAGCATCACTCTCCGTTTTCCAGAGAAACGGTTACCACAATTGAAAGCCGTGTGCTTCACGTTGTGGATGAATACGTGAGTCGTGAACGGTTCCAAGGTAGCCTTCTCGCACGCCAATACATTTTTGAGGAGATTGGAAACTTGTTTGATCCTGTTGTAGCGACCGCACTCTTTGAAGTTTTAAGTGAATCCCGTGAGTCAAAAGAAGCCATCCATTTCTCCGTCCGTTAGCCTTGGTCTCGGTTTGTTTTTGCTGGCTTTTTTGGTCAGAGTTCCGGGATTAGCTTGGGGGCTTCCCGGGCCAAACCGGATTGGCAGTCTGCACCCAGACGAACCGATCAACTGGATGGTGACTCAGCGGGTTTCGCTGACAAACCTTGACACTGGGTTCTACAATTACGGCTCTCTGTTCTTCTTCGTTCAGAAGTTCTTTGCATCGCTTGTCCCCGCAAGTGGTGATGTGATCTCAAGCATGAGAGCAGATTTGCTGCTGGGTCGCGGTGTAAATGCGCTGTTTGGGGCAGGAATCGTTTGGCTGGTTTTTGCTTTTCTGTTTAAACGAACGCATTTGGTCGGTGCGCTTTTTGGCGCTGGTCTTGTGTGCTTTGCGCCGGGCCTAGTTGTTCATTCTAGATTCTATAGTCCAGACATTCTCAGTACCTTCCTCATTTTTTTGGCGCTCTATCTTGCCTCGGAACTTGAAGGGAAGTCAGATTGGAAGTCATACGCTTACGTTGGTTTGGTTGCTGGGCTTGCCATGGGGACTAAGTACACCGGATTCCTTGCGACGCTAGCGGTGACTCCATTTCTCATGCAAGTCGAAAAGGCTCAACGATTTCGCCTCGCACTTGCGGTCATCGGAAGCACGATCGTTGGGTTCTTGATCAGTACTCCAGGAGTGTTTCTGAATCCAAAGGCTTTTGCGGATGGATTCGGATACGAGGTTTGGCACTCTAAGGCTGGGCATGGCCTCGTCTTCGCTGGAACTTCGCCTGCAATCCTTTACCATCTCGGGAACTTGGCGGCAACGGTTGGCTTCGTTTCTGTGCTCATCGGGTTTGTAGGTCTTGGTCGGGCTAGCTATCGTAAGCATCGCTGGGCGATTGCGTTGGTGCTCTTTGCGGTTGCTTATTATCTCGTCCTTGGGACCGCTGAAATCAAATTCGCACGGTATGTTTTCCCATTGATTCCCGTGCTGGCGGTCGGATTTGGTTGGATCATCGGGCGAATGCATGAGAATGAGGACAAGAAGTGGAAAATTGGTGTTGCGATCGCTGCATTTTCATTGGCTGGGTTCTTCGGCGGTGGGATTTCCAGCTCCGCGATTGCGACTAACCAAATGGTGAATCCTGATCCGCGCGATGTCGCGGCTGAGTTTTTGGTTACCAACGGAAAAGGAAAGTCCGTGGGACTAGTTAGCGATCCATGGTTTTACAGCCCAACACTTTATCCTCTCGCCCAAGCTCCTCGATCCGTTGGATTTGTCGCTCGAGAAGAAGCACGCCTTAACTCCTCTGATCCAAAAGTCTTACGTTACGTTCCAGAGGATCCAAATGCCCGACAAGATTGGGATATTCGACTCCTAACCGAAGTTAAACCTGATTTCGTCATCTTCAGTTCATTTGAAGCCGAGGGTTATCTCCGGTTGGCAAACCAAAAATCGGATTCACCGGAAGTTAAAAACTATCTGGATTTTTTGAAACTCTTAAGCAATGATTACGGGATCGTCAAAGTCTTTGGGCCAAGCACGGAAGAGGTGCACGACATGATGTACACACGTCCTTATCTACAACTGTGGCAACGCAAAGCGAACTGATCGCTGATCTCGAAGACTTCTTGGACAATCTCTCCGCAAATCGTGGTGGGAGCGATCATACTGTCTCCGCCTACCGTTCCGACCTCCTTCAGGCGGTTGAATATTTTGAATCAAAGGATTTTACCAAATGGTTAGATCTTACTGATTCGGTCATTTTTGGTTATCAGGCAACTCTCGGTCCGCCTATGGCGACATCAACGGCAAGGAGAAAGATGAGTAGCCTTAGGTCCCTCATAAAATTTCTTCAGAAGACCAGGCAAGGCAAGATCGGAAATCTCCCTGAGACTGGTGGTTATCGTCGGGAGCGCGCTTTGCCAAAAGCCTTGTCCGAGGTCGAACTGACAAAGTTGCTCGAGTCCATGGACTGTACAACCCCACAAGGACTCCGCGATCGGGCTCTCTTTGAACTGATATACGGGGCTGGACTTCGCATAACGGAGGCGATCTCGTTGCGGGCCGAGCAAATTGACCGCGAGAGGGAAGCCATAGTGGTCACCGGAAAGCGCGGGAAGACGCGGTGGATTCCTTTGCCCGAGCAGACCCTAGTCTGGATCAACCTCTACCTTGCAGAATCGCGTCCCTTGCTTTCGAAGCGAACCTCGCCTTACATCATTGTAAGTAATCGGGGAAATCAGATGAACCGGAGCGTCGCGTTTTTAAACCTTGAAAAGTACCAAAAGCTGGCGGGAATCGGGGCAGATGTCACACCCCACATCTTGCGGCATAGTTACGCGGTGCATCTTTTGCGCGGAGGGGCAGATCTTCGTGCGGTTCAAGAACTTTTGGGGCACGAAAGCATTGGAACAACCCAGGTTTATACACAACTTGAGCTCGAACAGGTGATTTCTGCTCATCAAAAGGCCCATCCGAGACAATAGATTATTCCCAAGGTTTCAAGGGCAAAGGCTCAACTGCGAATGCAGTTTCCCCGGTTTCGAGCATCTTTTCGATATAGGGCAAGCAGGTTTGGCAACCGTTGCAAACTCCGTAAATTTTCTGCAGTTCGTTCAGACTCTCGCATCCCGACTCCTTCATTTCAAGAAATGTCAAGTCCGAACAAACGCATCGTCGCACGGGCGTGGGATCAAGAGGCATGAAGGTTTATACGGTTTAAGTTAGCCCGGGGATTGCAGAGTTTGGGAAAACGCGTAGATCGAATGCGCTGGTTTCGCCATTCGCGATTCGGAAAAGCCCGGCAATGCCGATCATAGCAGCATTGTCGGTGCAGTGAGACATCTCTGGCACCAGGAATTGGATCCCGCGGGAGGCGCAAAGCAAAGCCATTGATTCTCGCAGAGCAAGATTTGCCGCGACGCCACCGACAAGGGAAAAGCTCGGATAGTCCTGATAATCCAAAGAGTGCTCGACCTTCATCAACAGGGCTTTAACGATTGCCCTCTGTAGACTAGCCGCCGCACTCGGGATATCCAGATTTTGTTCGCTCTCCGTGAGTCGCAGAACAGCGGTCTTCAGACCGCTAAAACTGAACTTATCATCTTCATGCCGAAGTCCGACGGGGAGCTGATACTTCTTTGGATCGCCGCCAATCGCAGCAACTTGGATTGCCTTTCCTCCTGGATACCCAAGACCCAAGAGACGAGCCCCTTTGTCAAACGCTTCACCCGCCGCATCATCAACCGTCTCGGCCAGAATCTGGTACCGACCAATACCCTCCAAGCGCACCAGTTCAGTGTGACCTCCGCTCACCACCAAGGAGAGCATTGGAAACTCTGGCAGAGCGTCCAGATTTGCTAGGGGACTCAAAAGATGGCCCTCAAGATGATGTACTCCGAGCAACGGCTTCCCAGAACCGTAAGACAATGCCTTTGCCGCAGCAACTCCAACACTCAAGGCCCCGGCGAGTCCAGGTCGATTCGTGACGCAAATGCCGTCAAGTTCCTGAATCGAGACACCAGCCGCTGAAAGGGCTTCCTCAATCACGGGAATGATTGCTTCAACATGGGCGCGGCTTGCGACTTCCGGAACAACCCCACCCCATTTCTGATGGACGAGCTCCTGACTCGCGACGATGTTACTGCGAACTTGTAAGCCGGTGATCACCGCCGCGCTGGTTTCATCGCAACTGGATTCAATACCAAGGATCGTAAGATTCGGGATCATGGGCGAAGGTCCTTGAAGCCGTAGAGCCACATAATCAAAGCGTCTTCGCCATTATCGGGATAATACTTTTTCCGAACGCTGACGCTCTGGTATCCGAGGTGATGATAAAGTGCGATTGCGCTTTCGTTGCTGACCCGAACTTCCAGGGTCGAGCATCGCAAACCACGCTCCACGGATTCCCGCAAGATATCGAGCATCATCTGCTTCCCAAGCCCTTTCCGGCGGTGGTCAGGATGCACACAGACGGTGGTGATGTGGCTTTCATCCACAATAGCCCATGCCCCGCCATAAGCAACGATCTTGCCTCCTTGTCTTGCCACCCGAAAGATCGAGTGTGGATTCACAAGTTCGTTTTCAAATGCTTTCTCCGACCAAGGCGCGCCCTGGGAAGCCTTCTCAATGGTGATCAACTCCGGGATATCCAGAAGGTTAAGGTGTTCAAAGCTGACCTTCAAGAGCCCAAATTACTCTCCACCTAGATATGCCTCGCGAACCTTAGGGCTGGTTAAAAGTTCTTGTCCAGGCCCTTCCAAAACAATCTTTCCAGTCTCCAATACATAAGCTCTATCTGCGATTTGCAGGGCTTTGTGCGCATTCTGTTCGACGAGCAAAATCGTCACGCCTTCACCCTTGAGCCTTTCGATGATCACAAAAATTTCCGCGACAAGATTCGGCGCCAGTCCCATACTAGGCTCGTCGAGCAAAAGTAACTTCGGGCGAGCCATTAATGCTCTTCCAATAGCAAGCATTTGTTGCTCACCTCCGCTGAGGGTTCCTGAATTCTGAGTTTTTCGTTCCAAGAGCCTGGGGAAAAGTTCAAAAACGTGATCAATATCTGCACTGACCTTGTCATCGTTGCGGATTGTCGCACCGAGAAGAAGGTTTTCGTAAACCGTCATGTTGGTGAAGATCTTCCGTCCTTCTGGGGACTGGGAAAGACCTTTTCTAACGATCTCGTCGGGACTCGTTTCACGTATTTCTTCGCCCAAAAACGCAATAGAACCTGTCCGTGATCGAATCAATCCGCTTAAAGTGCGCATCAACGTTGACTTCCCGGCACCATTGGATCCGATGATCGAGACAATTTCCCCCTGATCCACGCTCAGGCTAACATCGCGGAGGGCCTGAATCGCGCCGTAGAACACATTGATTGACTCAACCTTAAGCATCTAGGCTAGAATTATGCCGGATTATTGGTCTGAATTTTCGGATCGTTAAGAAATGTCGTAAGATGTAGGGCAATGTCGGCTATCAGATACATGATCGGAACTGGGTTAGGATGCCTGGTTTCCCTTGGGGCTTATGCCATCTTGGAAGGGGAGAAGCACCCGGTCCAGGTGAGATTTCAAGACTCGGAACGGCTCGTGGCGATTCAGCCTGACTCCTTCATCATCGAGCCGGTTAATACCAAGGGAGGATCATCTGCCTTCACCGAATCTATGATCGCCAAGGACGGTCGCTTAAACGTCCGGTTGCCGGAAGGGCAGTATAGAATGACTGTCATCGAGCCCGGTTACGGCCCAATGAGTACAGATTTCCAGATCAAGAAGGGTTCTCCAGCCGACTTTCGTTTCCAGCTTCAGCCAAACGAGATGCCCGAACCCCTCCGGACAGAGACCATTCATAAGAAGCTAAACGAACAGAATTTTCTCGCCCAAGGTTACGTGATCAATGACCACACTGGTGAACCTGAACAGGGAGCAATGATCTCCAGCGGAAATGTTCAGGTCATCACGGATGCAGATGGATTCTTTAGCCTCCAAATCCCGGTGAAAAATTCCAGTGGCTACGCAGACTTAGCAATCAAATCCGAAAACCTTGGGTTCTATCAGCTCAAAAGTGCCCAAATCTGGCCCGGTGGAGACAGCACATTTCGTATCGCCCTCAGCGAAACTCCCGTCTATCGGGACTTATTGGAGGAAAGGCGAAACCATGAGGTGATGGATACAAGCGATTGCGACTCCTGTGGAGATCCAGCGATCAAGACTGACACCCCAACCCCACGAGGGGGAACTCCGGGACCACTTTTGCCTGAAGTGATCCGCGTTGGCACCAATTGCCCAAGTGCGACAACATGCACAACCGTTGAGGTCGTGAGTATGTTCAACTACGTGCGAAGAGTAGTAACGAGCGAGTGGTACGCCTGCTGGGGGAATGTGCCGGGAGGATTGAATAGCCTCAAAGCGGGCACTGTCGCAGTAAGAAGTTATGCGATCAGCTATGCCTATTCCCCGAGGACAACAACTTACGATCTTTGCAACACGACATCATGCCAAGTCTACGGAACTTCAACAAGTTCCAATGTCGACACTGCCACCAGTGAAACCGCCAACTACGTTCTAAGCACGTCAACCAACGGGGTTTACCGTAGCGAATATAGCGCGGAAAATAACAATGCGGGATGCGGAAATGGTTCTGCTGGCACCGGGACAACCGGCGCTCCTTGTATTTCGGACCCTGTATGTACGGGTCAAACACTTTTTGGGCATGGGCGCGGACTTTGTCAGTGGGGATCAGCCCGTTGGGCAACTGGTAAGAACTTAACGAGCGCACAGGCCTGCACTACGGCAGCGCCGAATCATGCTTTTGGTACAAAGGATTGGGTTCAGATACTCAGTCATTACTATCCAAACAACGCCTTAGTTCTGGGAACAACGGCGACACTCACAGGCGTCAATCGCACACCCAGTAACCCTACCCCGGGAAGTGCGGTCGCTGTCGGAGTAACTCTCACCGCGACTGATGCGATCACGAACACTTTCTTCAGGGCCACGCTGACGAACGGAACAAACGTTTTTAGCAGAACAAACACCCGGAGCAACGTTCTTGGAGGGATGAGCAATCCAAGTGCGAGCGTATCGCTCCTCAGCTCTGCACCAGTTGGAACATACACGGTTGCGGCGTTCCTCAACTTTGATCGAGATAATTCCAATAGTTTCAACACTGGAGATTTTCAGATCGCAAGCGGGACTGGGACAAGTTTAGTCGTGATTCCGGCGTCCACCATCACCGCAAATGCAGCCCAAGGGCAAGTTGGAGCAAGTATTCCGATCTCGGCAACACTCTCTAAAGCGGGCGTTGCTTCCCCTGGCAAGTCTCTAGGTTTCTCGGTTGGTGGCGTTGTGATCGGAAGCGCGACGACGGATACAAACGGAATCGCGAGTGTGAACTGGACTGTCAGCGCAGGATCCCTGGGCTCAAGTCCGTTATCCGTAAGCTTCAGCGGCGACACCACGCAAGGCCCCGCGACAGGAAGTAGCACCTTTACAAGGGTCAGCCCGGTGACGGCGGTGGCATTTAGCGCAAATGCCTCACCCGGAACCCAAGCCGCGGTGCCCATTCGCGTAACTTTACCAAATGGCGATCCTGCCCCTGGAGCAGCGATTACTTTGACATGTGGCCTTCCGGCGTCTCCGATCCTCGGAACAACAAATGCCAATGGTCTAGCCACAATCCTGGTTCCAGTTCCCGCTGCACAAGCACCCGGAATCGTGCCCTACACCATCACAATCGGCACAAATAACGGATATCTCCCAACCACGGCATCCGCCAGAATCGTCGTGACAAGACGAAGCAACTAAAACAAACCCTAAGAAAAAAAGAAAAGTAGCTGAATCCCAAATCAGGATTCAGCCACTTTTGCTCCCAAAAGAAATTTTATTCGTAGAGGGAATATGGATTCCAATCCGGTTCCATCGTAATCCGAAGTTGAGCCATTTGACCGACGTGATATGCTTCGTGGAGGATTAAATAATCAAACGCACGGGCAAAAACTTCATCATCACTCGATCCGGAAACCATCGTAACCGCTCTAGCTCTATCCGCAACAAATCTATCCCAAAGTTCGACGGGATCCTTCATTCCGGTCGCAAATTCTGTGTCCCAATCAAAAGGCTCGCCGGTTGCAACTTCGGTTGAAAATGCAAAAATCACGTGGCATAAGTGTTCCAGAGTTTCCAGCGGAGACATTGCTTCGTCGGAAAGTCTTGCATTCCAAATTTCAGGAGGCATTGCCTCAAAAACTCGTTCTACTTGGACGTTTACCTTAGCCAATCCACTTAAAATCAGGTCGCGCGAATTCATGCTTGGGAGTGTATCCTAATCGCAACATCTTCGTCATGGAACAATTAACCCCCTGGATTTTGCGTTATGGATACGAGCAGGGACTATTCCCAATGGCGGAGGACGATGGGGAAATCGCATGGTTTTCTTCGAGGTTAAGGGCGTTGGTTCCGATCGAAGGAATCCATGTCAGCAAGTCCTTCCGGCGGTTTTTGAACCAAACAGACTTCCGCGTTTCTTACGACCGCGACTTCGAGGCCGTCATGCGCGGTTGCAAGGAGAACCGCGACACCTGGATTTCAGAAGAAATGGTTCAGGCGTACATCGAAGTGCATCGCGAAGGATGGGCACATTCGTGCGAGGTTTGGTCTGGAGAGGATTTGATTGGGGGAATTTATGGCGTCGCCATCGGGGGAATTTTCTGCGGAGAATCCATGTTCAGCCGGGTGAGCAATGCCAGCAAATTTGGGCTCTTTCACCTGGTGAATCAGGTCCGGTCGTTGGGATTTATTGCATTTGACGCGCAATTCATCAATGAGCACACCCAAAGTCTAGGAGCGTACGAGATTCCTGAGGCCGATTACCTCGCGCTTTTGGAACGGGGCAAGAGAATCAAAACACCCTGGAGCGGACAAGCTCAATTCTGAAGTTAGTTTGGCTCTGAATCAGCGATCATGTGCGGGACGAATTTGGCGAGGTCGTCGGTAATCAGAGCGTTTGATTCCCGGATCCCCATGCCGACCGACTCGCCATCAACGATCCACGATCCGAGCACAGGGAATACCCCGCCGAAGTCAGGCGGATGGATGAATTCTTGATAAACATGCCCCGATGCGCCATATTCGCCGCCGCTTTCGGCAATCGTCGCGCCGCCGGACACAATCTTCACATTTGCGCCTTCACGGCTGAGGAATGGCTTTTGAACATAATTCTGCGGATCCACCGGCGCCGAAAGTGAGGACGCCAAAAGATTCGGATGGCCAGGATTCAGCTCCCAAAGGATCGCAAGAATCGCCTTGTTGCTTAGGAGCATTTTCCAAATGGGTTCAATCCACTGGGTTTTGTCCATGCTTTTTAGGGCATATTCGCCGAATTTGTCCTCCATCATCAATTCCCAAGGGTACAGCTTGAAGATCGTCTTGATCGGGCCTTCTTGATGGTCGCGGAAGTGCTGATCTTCGGCATTCCATCCTATTTGCCCAAGGCCAAGGGGGGCAGTACGAAGGCCGGCTTCACTGGCGGTGTCGCGAAGCATGGTGATCGTCAGTGCGTCTTCGGGAGAATCTTCGGCGGTGAAGTGAATGACCTTCCCCTTGAGCACGCCTTCCGCCTTTAGGGCTTGCCATTTTTCGACGAGAGCTTCCCAAATCCGGTTGAATTGGTCGTAATCGGGGAATCGTTCCTCCAACCAATGCCACTGGATCACGGCGGCTTCTAAAAGGGAAGTCGGAGTGTCGGCATTGTATTCGAGCATCTTCGGCGGATGGACGCCGTCATAGACTAGGTCAAACCTGCCGTAGATTGCGGGTGGATCTTCGTCCCAAACTTGTTTGATGACGGCGGCGACTTCTGGCCTGATCCCCATTTTGGAGAACCAATCTTTGGCGATGATCACGTCAATCGCCTCTAGGCACATCTCGTGAAGGTCCTTGGACGCCTTTTCGATATCTAGGATTTCAGCGGAAGTGAAAGCGTAGTAGGCGGATTCGTTCCAATACGGAACGCCGTTGTGGGTGTGGTAGAGGAACCCGAGCTTTTCGACCTTTTCGACCCAATCAAGCCTTGGGGGAAGGGAATATCTGAGCATTAGCCGCCGAAGGAACCACCGCTCCGCCCGCTTCCACAGCCACCACAGCTGCTGGAGGACTTGCGTGGTGGGGAGTAAACCGTTCTTCCGCTGGTGTTACGAATGGTTGTGTCGGTCGG